>CAZWYY010000025.1:46925-49943 GCA_964638895.1 uncultured Spirochaetaceae bacterium
GGAAACAAGGTGAATGAGGTAAAAAGTAACATGATTACACATAAGTTGTGCATACGGGTCTCCTCCTTGTTATTAATATACCACACTTTCCCCATGTGTGCTTCTTTTAAAATAATCAATGCACAAATTCTGATTTGCTGGTATATTACATACTATGAAGGCAATGCTGGTCTCTCTGCCCTCCGGCAAACCCATACCAATTGACAGGGAACTGATTTTAATCGGCAGGCATAAAAAAAACGACATTATCTCCGACCACAGCTATGTAAGCGGCACTCACTGCGCGCTTTCCAGAAAGGGCGCGACCTATTTCATCGAGGATATGAACTCCTCCAACGGGACCTATGTCAACGGCGTTAAAATCTTACGTATTATGAAATTGCATAATAATGATACCATTTCCCTGGGGCAGAAGGCCGTGGCCTACCAGTTCCGGTTGTATTCGGGTATTCTGAAAAGTGCAAAGGAGTTCGTAGGCAGGCCGCTCAATCTTGCACTCTCTCTTATCGGGCTGGTTCTTGTCCTGGGCGCCCTGGCTTATTTTTTTATTTTCAAAGACTGGGGCAAGGTCGATCTAAAAAAGGTCCTTTCAATCCTGGAAACATCATATGGGGAGAATATCCTCCATGACGACCTCGAGTTTCTTGACGCCCTGAAGCGGGAGATCGAGGAGGTAAAGGCCGATGATTCGTTCGGGGAAACCCTGGCCAGGAGAAACTATTATAAGGACCTTATCGAGCGCATTTTTAAGGAACAGAACATACAGCCCGATTTTTCCTATATTGCCTGGGTCGAATCACGCTATAACCCCAATGCCTATAACCAACGGTCCGGTGCGCGGGGTATGTGGCAGCTTATGCCGGCCACGGCACGGCAGTACGGGCTGCGCGTGGACGGCCGCGTGGATGAACGCTTGGACCCGGAGAAATCAACCAGGGCCGCGGCCCTGTATTTTAAGGACCTGATTTCGGTGCTGGGCAAGGACTCCTTTCTTTTGGTGCTTGCCGCGTACAACGCGGGAGACAACACGGTGTTATACGGACTGAAGCAGATTGAGGACCCGGTAAAGGACCGTAATTTCTGGTATTTATATACCCACAATTTAATCCCGGCGGAAACCAAACGCTATGTTTTAAAGATTTTGGCCATTATCATATTGGCCGAGTATTATTAGGTCATGGAGATTAATAGAGTATTTGAGATAAATAATGGCGGATTCCGGGTGATGATGATATATTGGTAGTATTATGCGGAAGTTTTGGGAGGAATATATGAAATCTATTCTGATTCTTGGTGCGGCTTTCATCTTTTCCTGCGTTCACACTTCACCGGCTTTGTTGACAAGCGGCGAATGGGAGCGGCTGCAAAGCGCCGCAGGCGATCAATGGACGATAACAGACCTCGGGGATAAAATCGTCCTTGAAACCAAAACCCGCTGTTGGTTTTATAACGCGGTGAGTCTGCCGGTCATGGATGAGCGGGAATTAACCAGGTATATTGAAGAAAGCGGACGAAAGGAGTTCTATCGGATTACCCTGCTTTTTGTTCCCCGCTGGAGTAAAGAGAAACTGGACCGGGCGGAGAAAAACAACGACCAAATATGGGCGGCAATCGCTGCGCTTCCGGAGAAACTCGGGCTTACCCACCTGACACCCAATAAACAGAACTCCTTTTTTCCGGAAAGCGAGGCCGATAAGCCGAAAATCAAGAGATATGAGGAGGAGAGGGCACGGCTCGAGGACAGGTTAATCCCTATCCCTGAATATTATAGTGAACATTACAGCATTTTCTGGCAGGATAACCGGTTTGGATTCGAGGCGGTCTGGGCACAGGACCTTCACCTGGATGAGATCAGGGACGCGTTTTCACGTTATTGACCGTTTTAGGGTGAGCCCAATACCTGTAATATTTTTTCCGCCAGCTCTTTTCTGCGAAAGGGTTTTTGGATAAAACCCTGCACCCCGGCGTTGAGTATCTCCCTGACCTGACTGTCCACACCGTACCCGGATGAAAGAATAGCCTTTATGCCGGGGTTTATCCTTTTTAGTTCCACAAAGGTTTGCATTCCACCCATTCCGGGCATTACCATGTCCAGAATCACCAGATTGATTTCCTTCCATCGCTTTTTATACAGGGAAACCGCCTCTTCACCATCGGCACAGAGACTGGCCCTGTATCCCAGGCTTTCAAGCATGGCCCGCCCCACGTCCCGGATCATCTCCTCGTCGTCGACAAGCAGAACATGCAGTGGTCCGTATAAAAAGGCCGATTTTTCCATGGGCGGCGTTCTGGCGGCAACCTCCTCTTCAAGCTGCGGCAGGAACAGGTGAACGGTGGTGCCCTTGCCCATGTGGCTGGATACCTCGATCGCCCCCTTATGATTTTTCACCGTCCCATATACGGCCGCCATACCCATGCCAGTGCCTTTGCCGTTGGGTTTTGTGGTAAAAAAAGGCTCAAAAATGTGTTTTTGGGTTTCCGCGTCCATGCCCGCGCCTTTATCGATCACACTGATGCGGATATAGCTGCCCGGCTGCAGCTCAAACGGGCTGCCCGTGCAATACCGCTTGTCCAGATTCAACACGCGCGTGGTAAAACACAACTCACCCCCCGTGGGCATGGCGTCCCTGGCATTAAGGGCTAAATTCAGCAGGGCATTCTGCAGTTGCGTGGGATCACCGCGGATTACCGGGGCCTCCGCACGTAGCGATGTATTCAGTCGAATTCGTTTGTCGATACTGTGCTTCAACAACTGAATCACTTCATGAATCGTCATATGCACGTTTACCGGAATCGCCTGGTATTTGCCCTTGCGGGCGAAGGCCAAAAGTTGTGTGGTAAGATCGGACGCCCGCGTTGTGGCGGTCATGATGTTCTCCGTATATCTTTTCAACTCGGGCTGATCTTTCACCGCCTCCTGAAGCAGTTCTATATATCCCACGATACTTGAGAGTTGATTGTTAAAATCATGGGCTATGCCGCCCGCCAGTTGGCCGATGGCCTCCATTTTTTCTGAAT
>CAZWYY010000026.1:0-17369 GCA_964638895.1 uncultured Spirochaetaceae bacterium
CGAACACTGACAGCCTGGCTGCACACGGGAGCACTTTACCTGGTGTATGTTTTATTGGGCATGTACCTGGCTTCCATGGGACCAACCATAAATGACCTTTCGGCCCAAAATGGGGTTGATGTGGAATATTTCAGTTACATCTATATTATCCGCACCCTCGGAGCGCTTGCCGGTTCCCTGTTCGGCGCCCGCTTTTTTGACCGTATCTCGGCTAAGGCCCTTCTTATAAGTATGCTGGCGTCGTGTGTTCTATTTTTTATCGGTATTCCGCTGTTTTCACAATTCCTGATAACCGCCGGTATTTTCCTGATTTTGGGATTCTCTTACAGCGTGCTTAATGCCGGCGGAAACATCATAATCACCCGTGTTCACGGACCGGGCTCCGCTCCTTTTTTAAGCGGCCTTCATTTTTCTTTCGGAATCGGCGCCTCTCTTATTCCGCTTATCATCGCCCGGATCCGCCTAAGCACCGGCACGGCCGTCTATGCCTACTGGTTCATAGCCGCCGTCGCGCTGCTTGTAGCCCTGTTCATAGGCATACTGCCCGCCCCTCCTACGGGGAAAGGCCATGTAACCCATATTCACCGGCATACCCCTTGGTCTTTTCTAGCGGTGGGGGTTCTTTTCTTTTTCTTCTTTGTAGGCGTGGAGATCGCGTTTGGAGCCTGGATATATAATTACGCCCTTTTTCGAGGGGTTGCGGATGAGGAGTCGGCCGCGTATCTTACCTCGCTTTTTTATGGAGTGTATACGGCGACCCGCTTTGCGGTAATCCCTTTTGCGGCGAAAATCGACATTAAAAAACTGTTGCTCGTGTTCCAAGGCGGGGCTCTATTAACATTTCTTATGCTTTTGTGCTCACCGGACCTGCCCTGGCTGATTTTCGGCGCCACAGCCTTCACGGGATTCTTCCTGGCGCCCGTGGTTCCGCTTACCCTGGGGCTTATCGGCATAAAATCCGGGCTTACTGGTAAAATCACCGGTTTCCTGCAGGTGGGTATGGTGTTGGGAGGCGCGTTTTTTGCCTGGATAATAGGCCGGTTACTTACACCCGCCACTCATATTACTTTCCCGCTTATCTTGGGCATGAGTATGGCCGCGGCCCTAAGCCTAGGGATTGTGCTGGCCGGATTCAAAGAGAGACCCCGGGCACCCCGAAAAAAATTCAATGTTTAATTGACACAGTGATATATGTATGATATACTTCAAGTACTGTATAATAAATACAGGTTGGTCTTTTTAATCTTTAGCACCGTGTTTTACGATTACCGCTATTAAACTGCACTTCCTAAAAACACTGCGAAGCGAATGATGATTCTTCAAGAACAGAAGGTTAAAAATGATACCCAAGTTTTATCGTTGATAAACTTTTTATTACAATTTTTAAGGAAAGAAATGTATGTCAAAGAAAATCTATGTCGGTAATATGAACTACAATACTACCGAAACCCAGCTTCAGGATCTGTTTGCCCAGCACGGCACCGTTGTGAGTGTGAATATCGTAAGAGATCGTTACACCAACAGGCCGAAAGGCTTTGCCTTTGTTGAAATGGAAGAGGCTGATGCCGCACAGGCGGCCATTACCGCTCTGAACAACAAAGAGCTGGACGGTCGTGAGCTGCGGGTAAGTGAGGCCCAGGCCAAAAAGCCCAGACAAAACAGCTATAACAATTATTAATATGAGCTTTTGAACCAAAAAGGGCTGTCCGAAAAAAAGGGCCGCCCTTTTTTTTATTCAGAGGAGCGATCCATGGAACTAAACTACCAGGAGATTGCCCGGATGATCGACCACTCACTGCTTGACCCGGGCCTGACGGATAGGGCGCTTGAGGAGGGGTGTAATCTCGCCGTTCGATATAATGTGGCCGGTGTATGCGTGATGCCGTTCTTTGTGAAACAGGCCTGCCGGATTCTTGAGGGAACAACGGTCATACCCGGCACTACGGTGGGCTTTCCCCATGGTGTGCAGACAACCGCCGTGAAGGTACAGGAAGCCGAACAGGCCCTGCTGCAGGGTGTCCATGAACTGGATATGGTGGTAAATATCAGCAAGGTCTTAAGCGCGGATTGGGACTATATACGGCGGGAAATTGAGGCCGTACTCGATACCGCCCACGGCGCCGGCGGTAAACTCAAGGTTATCTTTGAAAACTGTTATTTGAACGATGAACAGAAGATAGCCTTGTGCCGTATATGCGGGGAGTTGGGCACGGACTGGATAAAAACTTCTACCGGTTACGGTCAGGGCGGGGCCACCCTGCATGATGTAAGCCTGATGCGTAAACACTCACTCCCCCAGGTCCGGATTAAGGCCGCGGGGGGCATTCGCACACTGGACCGTCTGTTGGAAATGCGGGACGCAGGAGCCACAAGAATCGGCGCCAGCCGCACACAAGACATACTGGATGAGCTCCGGCAGCGCCTGGGCGAAAGCTAACGGTCCGCCCGCCGCGGTCGGCCGTGATCCAAGGCCGCGCGTCCCTACTTCCCGCCGGCGCGTTCCTTTTCCCCTCGCCGCGGCCCTATTTCCCACCACCGTGTTCCGGGGCAAAACGCGGATCTTTTACCATGAACAAAAATCCGCAGAGCGAGACCACGGCACTTAAAATCCCAATGGCAAAAAGTCCGTTGTAGTCCAAGAGCCCGGCGGAAAGAATTATCCCGCCCGCCAGGGGCATCACACCGAAAAGCGTGGCAGACACGGTTGTGGAAATGGCCGAATATCGTATGCGGTCCTTCTCATCCCCGAATTCGGTGATAAATACCTGCGAGGCGTTCAAACGCGCATTGGTTGTGACTCCTACGAGCAGGAAGATAATAAAGAATGTAAAGTTCGTCGGCCAGAACAGCGCCAGGGCCACGGATAGGAGTGTGGTCGCGGCTCCTATCTGCAGAACCCTCAAATTCCCCGCCTTGTCTCCTATAAAGCCCAATAATAAACCGGAGCCCAAGAAACTGAGATTCAGTAAAAAAGTATAAAATACAACCGTACTGTCATTTATACCCAGGCGCTCAAGCGCGTAATAGGTAAAGAAGGCGGCACCACACTCCGAAATACTTAGTACGATCTGGGTGCCAAGAAAGCGTACAAAGTTTTTATCCCTTCTTAGAATCACCAGCAGAGAGGAAAAATAATGCGTAAAGGGTTTCCTGGGAACAACCGGTGAAACCGTTGTTTCCCTGATAAGCAGAAAACAGACAAAAGAAACCGAAAGGAAAAAGAAACCGGAAAAAAAGCTTAAGCGGTAATTTCCGGGGAAATCATACGAGCTCAGAAAATAATCGATCAACAGGGGGAAAAAAATGCCCCCGGTTCCGGCGATGAGGGCGCGCAGGGCGTTTGTTCTGGCGCGGAAAGTGACGGGAATGGTTTTGGCGCTGAAGTCCAGCCAGGCGGGCGTACCCACCCCTCCGAAAAATGCAAAACCGAAATAAAAAAATAAGACCAGGGCCACGGTGACATACGGGCCGCATGGTTCCAGCAAAAAGGTGCAGAGGGCCATGAACAGGATACATATACGCTGGAAAAACCCGAATATCCCCACAAATTTTTTGCGCAAGATATGTCTTTCGGCCATACGGGTTGTCACCAGCCCGGGTAGGTTAAAACCGATAAGTAACAGGGCGGGAATGAGGCTTACGATAAACGGGGAATTGTAGAGTTGTTTTATGAAGGCAACCATGATGGTTAATTGATGAAAAAACACCATGGCCATCATGAAAATACCGCTGTCAAGGGATTGAAAAATGATGTTATGCCTGACAAGACGTTTATCCGTCATCATCCGTTTGCCGCGCACCATGATCCCGGCAAACCGGTAAAAAGTCAAGCTAAAACCCGCTTACAACTGATAATTAATTGACAGATCGGATTATTATCCCTATGATGTAGAGTATATGGATATGCAAAAAATCACAGCCCGGAAAATTACCGCTGATCCGTTCCAAACGGCAACCGTACTATTCAGCCAGGTGTTGAAGCGGCACACGGTGAATGACGCGCTTTTTACCGATGCGACGTTTACAAGCGTGATTGCGCTTGCGGGCCTTGGCATGCGCATCCCCTGCGTAAACGATCTTTTTCGGGAGCGGGAAGCCGGGATGCTCCTGTCCGCGCTTATCCGGGACCGGAGTTCGCTGCTGCTTATACAGGAAGACCATACGTTCTTCCTGTATAAAACAGGCCGGCAGGGGACATTAACCCAGGTGCCCGTAAGCGACTCTCTGCGGCAGTCGATACTGAAATCCATTCATTTTCTGACCAACGGGGCAGGATATGTAAACGAGCGGGGGGAGCACTGTATGGATCTTACGGCGCCGGACCCGGGACCCCATTTCGGAGTAAATTTACTATTGGGAAACCGCCTGGATTTTAAACAACCCATTCACACCACACCCAAAAGCGTGGTGGACAAACTGGGCGGGGGGAGTTTCAGATCACACGCCTTTACCCAGGTATTGGCCATGCGCTGGGACATGCGGCAGGAAGAAAACGGTTTTCCTGCCAACAGGCAGTTTTATCTGCTTGAGGACGGTGAACTTATTTTTTATTCCCGGCAACCGCAGGCACCCGCCGTGGAGTCGGCCTGGTGCCGGCACGCGCAAAATTACACCCAGATAACCTATAAAACACACTGCGGTTTGGAGGTAACCCGTACCATCATGCTCCTGGCCCAAACCCCGGGACTGCCGATTGCAACCGAGGTCCAGCGAATTGCCGTAAAAAATCACGGTACAAAAAGCAGAAACCTGCGCCTGGTGTATACAGGTATGTTCGCCACCCTTGCGCCGCATGCCTTATGGGAAGACGTAGTTTACTCCAATATTATTATGCAGGGCGGAATAATAAAAAACACGGACGGTGCGGTCTTAGCCGTAACACCCGATTACTATCCCCAAAACCTGCGGTCCGATCTGCTTTTCCACAGCACGCTCACCTACGCTGAAGCCGGCGCCCGTTTCCCCATGGAGTTCTGTACGGACTATAATGATTTTGTGGGAAACGGCTCTCTCTACCATCCCGCTCATCTCAACCGCCTTGCCTGCGGCCTGGCACGCAAGGGACCCGGATTTTTTGCCCTGGCCCTGCCGTGTACGGTCGAGGCCGGCCAGACCCAATACATCGACAACTTTACCGGACTGGTCTCCGCCGTGGATAATCCAGGGTTTACCGAGGATTCACTGCCTGCTGAAATCAATGCGCTGTTGCGGGAGTTCCGGAGGCCCGCAGTTTTTGACGAGCACTTTGCGAAAAACCGGCGTTTTTTAACGGCATACCGGGGATTTTTACGCGTTATCTCGCCCGACAAGGCCTATGAGTCGTATGTAAACCACAATCTGCCCTTCCAGGTGTTGTATCAGACCTTTGTTTCCCGGTCTTTTTCCCTTACCCAAAAGGGTTACAGGGAACTGGGATTTCGCGAGATCCAGGACGTATTTGCCTCCATGTATTATTTTTTTGCCATGGGCAGGGAGCAGTTTGTCCGCCAGGTTTTACTTACCTGGTGCGAGAATGTGTATAAGTTCGGGTATACAAATCACAACTTTTTTTGGAAAGGCAAGGAACCGGGACGCTGGAGCGATGACGGTCTTTGGCTCGTGCAGGCCGTGTACCGCTATACCGAACTCTGCGGTAATACGGACTTTCTGCAAACTCACTGTATCATGGCCGGAACGGACGCTGTACGCCCGGTCTACCAGACCCTGAAACAAATTATTCGCTATTCATACGAAATTTCCGTGGGTAAACATGGTTTGCCGCTTATCGATTACGCGGACTGGAACGACTGCCTTAAGGTTGACAGCGATTACCTAAGCGGCCGGGAAAAAGAAAAACTATACATTGAAGATCCCGCGCGCCTGAGGGAAACCCTGTCCACATACACCGAGAGCGTGATGAACGCCTTTCTCTTAAAAACAGCTATTGACGAGCTTAAGTGCCTGGCCGCGCAGCAGGGAATACGGGAGGACGCGGAGCTGTATGCTTCTCAATCCTTGGAGTTATCCGCTAAAATCCAGGAACACGCCTGGAAAAAGGATTTTTTCGCCAGGCTGCTCTTTAACCGCTATCAGGACCGTAGTTTTTTATTCCTGGGTGCGGCGGGTGACGGCCTGTCCCTGGACCAAAACATAGACGGTTCTTATTATCTTAACTCGTTCACCTGGTCGGTATTATCCGGCTGCGCCGGCGATCGTCAGATAGAAACAATGCTTAACTGTGTTGATACCCATCTGAAAACCCCCTATGGCTATAAACTCTGTACGGAGGTGGATTTAAACAAAATTTCACCGCGTACGGCAGCAGGCCACTATTTTCACGGAGACAGGGAAAACGCGGGTATTTTCAAGCACGCCTCCATGATGGCTGTAAGCGCCATGTTTAAGGCGGCCAAACAGGTTGGGGATACAAAACTGGCCGGCCGTTTGGCGGCAGACGGGTACTGGATGCTGGAAAAAGTGCTGCCCTATCACACCATGTCCGACCCCTATGAACTAAAGGGCAATCCCCGTTTCTGTACCCAGTACATCAACAGCCGAACCGGCGAGCACATCGGTCCTTTACTCAGCGGCACCGCCACCTGGCTGGCGCTTTCCGTGTTTGAAACCCTTGGTATTGAGTTCGGCCAAAACGGACTGGTCTGTGATCCCATCCTCAAGCAGGAGGAGGAGCTGGCTGAATACGAATTAAAAACAAAGGAAGCCACATATACAATAAGCATAAAAAAGCCAAAGGGGTTTTGCCGTTATAAGGATCAAAAGCCTGTAATTACACTGGACGGTAAAAAAAATGAGAATAATATATTCCCGCTTTTCAAAGACAACCGTACCCATAGCATCATAATGGATTTTAGAATATAATCAGGTATTGGTAAAATGGCAAAATATCATTTATACAGACCGTCAAGAATACTGTTTCTGATCCTCCTCGTTGTTCTGCTGTTTTTTGTATTCAACGGATTTTATATCTATCTTGTATACAATGACACCAAAATCAACACCATCATCACCGACCTGTTCTCCCAGCTCAGGGTAAGTATCGAAAAGGCGGGTTCCATGGAACTGCTGGATGCAAACGCGGACGCGGTAATAGTCCGTGTCAACGGACTTTTCGATACACTTGAGTCCACGCTGGACGGGATCTCACCGCTCAACCAGAATGAAGATACGGCCCTGCAGCTTGATGAGCTTAGTCAGACCTGGAAGCAGCTGCGTGACGCCTTGGAAGCATACCGGATCAGGAAGTCCGATTCCCTCCACGCAAACATAATCGATCTGACCGAAAGCTGCGAGGTTTTAATCGATAATTTATTCTCCGGCACCCAGGGGGCGATGGATACGCAGGAACAGATTCTCCTTACCACCATGCTGATTTTTATCGGCATCAACCTCTTTCTGATCGGGCTTATAGCGTTGATTGTAAACTGGTACATAAAAGGCAAACTGGAGTACATGGCAACCTACGACCAGCTCACGGTACTTTTCAACAGGTACGCGTACCGTGATATTCTGGAAAAGGAAATAGCGCAGGCGGTACGCAACCGCAGCAGTCTCACCCTGATTCTTTTCGATATCGACCATTTCAAGCATATAAACGACACACACGGACATGATACCGGCGACCAGGTCCTGAAGTTCGTGGCCGAGACAGTCAACTCCTGCATACGAAAAAGCGATTTTTTGTTTCGCATCGGGGGTGAAGAGTTCGCCATTATCGCGGCCAACACCAGCGTGGAGCATGCCGTGGTTCTGGCTGAAAAAATAAGGCAAACCGTTGCCGAGCTGAAGTACCAGGATGATTGCCCCGTTACCTTGAGTTTCGGTGTGGCGGAACTGAGCCAGGGCGAGGGAGTGGATGAGTTATTCCGTAGGGCGGACGCCGCGCAGTACAAGGCCAAGAACGCCGGGCGGAACAGGGTGGAAACCTATTCATGAAAAAGGGGCCGCCTTAGCGGGCGGCCCTAACGTTACACTAATGAAGTATGGGCGGGGCTGTATGATCTAATATTCTATGCGCCAGAAGCTTTACCGCATCCGCTATTATAAACCACACCAAGGCATAACCCCAGACGAAGAGGGCCCAGGTCAGCCCGATCGGGGTCATAAACAGTCCGAATATCGAGATAAGTGTGGCAATAAGCTGGGTAAGCAGTACGGCGCCGAGCAGGATAAACGAAGGCCGGTACGACCAGAACGGCCCCCTGGTCCTGGTAACAAAAATGGTCAGGTGCCCGGCAACCGAGAGCTTTAAATAGATAAGGGTCTGAATAACATCACGCGACAGGTGAAACACGCTTTCACCCAGGTAGAACATTCCGAATGAGGCAAACACACCGGTGATGCCCAGGATGGTTGCCATGGTCAGGACCTGCGGCATTTCCCACTTTTCCGGTTTTAATGAATACTTCACCCTGTCATAGGCTATGGAGAGAATGGCCCCGTCGTTAAGCAGGGCCAGCAGCACAATCATCACCGCCGTGACCGGGTAGAAGTTGAAGATAATAATAGAAAGGGCCATGAAGATAAGCACCCTGATGGTTTCGGTAATCCGATAGGTGGCATAGCTGAGCATGCGCTGAAATATTTTCCGGCTTTCCTTGATGGCGTTTATAATCACCTTTAAACCGGGGTTTAGAAACACAATATCGGCCGCCGCTCGCGCCGCGTCCGTGGCGCCCGATACGGCAATACCGACATCGGCTTTTTTCAGCGCCGGGGCGTCATTTACCCCGTCACCGGTCATGCCCACAATATGGCCCTTGCGCTGCAAGACCTCCACGATATGGTACTTGTGTTCGGGAAAGACCTGGGCAAACCCGTCGGCCTTTTCAATCTCATCCACCAGTTGGGAATGCCGGTGATGCGCGGTTTCTTCCAGGGCTTCAGCCTTCAGGATGTGTGTCCCCATGTGCAGCTGCCTGGCAATCTCCCTGGCGATGGGAACCTGGTCGCCGGTTACCATTTTAAGGGCCACTCCCATGTTTTTAGCCGCGGCCACGGTTTCCAGCGAATCATCCCGCGGAGGGTCATACAGCGGAATAATACCCTGAAACACCCATGGTCCTTTTTCATCGGCGTACGCCACCCCCAGCGAGCGGTAGCCCTTTTTCGCAAACTGCTCAATCTTCTCGCTCAGCATCTGTTCCACGCCTGCGGCATTCTCGCACAGCGCGGTAATCACCTGGGGGGCGCCCTTGGACACACGGAAACTCTTTCCGTCCGGTGATTCCACCATGGCCTCCGTACGCTTTTTTACGGAATCAAAGGGCATAAAATGTTTTATCGCATACCCGTCCGTCTTTACGCGGCTGCCGGCAATTACGGCGCTGTCAATTGCGTCGGCGTCCTCTTCCCTGGAGGCCAGGGCCGCAAACATCATCATGTCATCCGCTTCAACGCCCGCAAGCGGAAAGGGCTCGCCTGTTTTCAACTGGTTCTTGGTGAGTGTTCCGGTCTTGTCCGAACAGAGGATGTCCATGCCCGCCACCTCCTCAATACTGGGCAGTCGGCTTACCACGGCCCGTTCCCTGCCCAGGATCCGCGCGCCGATGGCCATGGTAACCGAAAGCACCGTGGGCATGGCCACCGGGATCGCCGCAATGGTCAGGATAAGCGCGAACTGCAGCGCGGTCAGAATCTCATCTCCCCGGAACAGGGTTATGGCCAGGATCAGAATCACCAGAAATAGGGCAATTATAATGAGGTAATCGCCTATCTTTAAGATCGCCCTCTGGAAATGACTCTTGTTTTTGCTTTTGGCCACAAGCTCGGCCGTGCGCCCGAAATAGGTATGCATGCCCGTGGCCGTGACAAGGGCGTTGCTTTCTCCCTGTTTCAGGATGGACCCCGAATATACCGTGTCGCCCGTCTTTTTTTCCGCGGGAAGCGATTCCCCCGTAAGCGCGGACTGGTCTATCTGCACCGGGTCTCCCTCTTCAAGCTTCGCGTCCGCGGGAATAATGTCGCCTATGCGGATACGGATGTAATCACCCGGAACAAGCTCCCGCGCGTTAATGGCCTGCCACGTATTGTCCCGCAGCACCCTGGCCTTAACGGCCAGGTTTGCCCTGAGGGCCCGAATGGTGTTGTTGGCCTGGAACTCTTCCCAGAATCCCACCATGGCGTTCACCACCAGCAGGGCCAGGATGATGCCGAAATCTTCCCAGTGGTTTACCACGGCAGAGAGCACGGCCGCGATCTCTATCATCCAGGGGATGGGCCCCCAGAAAAAAGACAGCAGGCGCAGAATAGGATTTACTTTTTTTTCAGGGATTTCATTATACCCGAACTCCTTTCTTTTTTCCTCAACCTCGTGTGAGGTGAGGCCGGGTTTTTGTTTTGTTATTGTAGCCGTTGCCATATACATTTCTCCTTCATTGTTTTTTTACCTGATTAAAACATACGCAGGTTTTCTTGCATGATGCTTACCGTCGCATTACAAAATTGTAATATTTGGAATGTGGCCCGGCGTCGCGGGCCGGGCCACAAAAAAAAACGCCGGCACCCCCAAAGGGGCGCCGGCTCCGTAGAATAGGAGGAGTGTATATAAATATTACCGGACTAAGCCGATAATAAGTTCCGTATTCTCCCGAATAAGGCGGAAATGAATCTCCTGATTTTTTTCCTGACCCATTACACGGTAAAAATCACGCACACTTTCTATTTTTTTGTCGTTGATTCTGGTAATTACGTCACCCTGCTTCAAACCCGCGGTGAGAGCGGCGCTTCCCTGGTCAAGCTGGAACACCACCACCCCGTGCGTGTTCTTGGCAAGCTTAAGCTGCTGCGCTATATCCGGGGTGAGCGGCAGGACCGAAAATCCGGGCCAGATATTTGACGCCAGATTGGCGATCTCCTTCTCACTGCTGCGCGAGACAAGGGTGACGCTGATCTCCCTGCTTCCGCCGTCACGGATGAGGTCAAGCCGCGCGGTGGCGCCCGGGGCCAGACCGCCGATTATGTGCAGAAGCTGACCGGAGTTCCTCACCTGGGTGCCGTTCACCGCCGTAATGAAGTCTCCCGGAAGCACCCCCGCCTTAAAGGCAGGAGAATCCTTGAACAGCCCGTATACAAGGGCGCCGCCTTTGCCTTCTATGCCCAGATCCTTGGCCAGTTCGGGCGTGGTCCCGCCCATGGTAATACCAAGCCAGCCGTACTCAACCTTGCCCTTGGTAAGCAGCTGCCTGATGTCCTTCTTGGCGTCGTTGATGGGAATGGCAAAGCCCAGACCCACGCTTCCACCCGTGGGGGAGGCGATCCAGGTGTTGATGCCGATGACCTGGCCTTTGATATTTACCAACGCGCCGCCGGAATTACCCTGGTTGATGGCCGCGTCGGTTTGAATATATTCCGTAAAACTACCCCTGGCCGAATTAAACGAACTCTCGCGCCCGATGGCGCTGATGATTCCCGAGGTGATGCTGGAAGAAAACCCGAAAGGATTCCCGATGGCCAGCACCCAGTCGCCGACGCGGATACTGTCCGAATCGCCGAGCTCGGCCACGGGCACCGGGTCCGGGGTTTCGAAGACCACCAAGGCCAGGTCTTTTTTGTCATCCGAACCTACCAGCTTGCCCTTGTACTCCCTGTTATCGGAAAGGGTAATGCTGATTTCCTGCGCTTCCCCGGCCACGTGATAGTTGGTCAGCACGTATACCTTGTTGCCGTTTCTTTCTATAATTATCCCGGAACCAAGCCCGTATTGCTTATACTCCTGTTGCGGAGCGTTTTTGTCCTGCGGATTGCCGAAAAAGAAATCAAACGGGGACTGGATGGCCGGTCCCTTTACCACATCCACCACTTTCACCTCCACTACCGTGGGAATGACCTTCTGGGCCACCAGGTGGAAGGCGTCCTGGATCTCTTCCAATGTGGCTATACCCTGGCTCACCTTCTCCGAGTTTGAGGGATCGTTCGCACCCATAAGCAGGGCGGAAAAAAGCACAAGCACGGAGAGGAATATCGTGATACCCAGCGGCCTTTTGCCGAATCTCACATCTTTTTTCATAATCAACCTCCTTAGGTTATTTCACCAGACCCAGCAGCAGATCCTTGCTGTTGCGGCTGAGCCCGAACATTATCTGAGACTGTCCTGACGCGTTCAGGGCCTTATAAAAATCCATCAGGCCCACAAGCTGCTTATTGTTAATGGAGCGGAGGATATCTCCCGCCTGCATACCGGCTATGTCGGCCGCGCTGTGCGGCTCAACCCGGCTGATGATCAGGCTGCCCACGGAAGCCGGAATATGAAGCCGGTTGCGGATATCATCGGTAATCTTTACCACGAACAGCCCGGGCCATAACCGTGAGGCCTGGGCGCTCTCCGAATCCTGCGCCGGACGTTCCTGTATCTGCAGGGTAAGGTCCATGGTTTTTCCGTAACGGATCAGCTCCACGTTCGTCTGATCCCCGGGTTTCAGGCTTCCCGCGGTCAGGATAAGCTGCATCATGTCGGTGATGGCCTTGCCGTTGACTTTGGTGATAAAGTCCCCGGGCAGAACCCCCGCGTTGTCGGCGGGCGAGTTTTTATATACGCCGTAGACGAATGATCCGCTCTTGCCCGCCAGGCCGAGATCGGTCTTGGATGCGTCGGGCAGATCCCCGCTGTTCACCCCGAGCCAGCCGTATGAGACCTTGCCCTTGGTGATGAAATCCTCGATAGCGTTCTTGGCGTTATTGATGGGAATGGCAAACCCTATACCCACGTTGCCGCCGGACGGTGAGGCTATCCAGCTGTTAATGCCGATGACCTCTCCACGAATGTTCACCAGCGCGCCGCCGGAGTTCCCCTGGTTGATGGCCGCGTCGGTCTGGAAGTAATCGGTGTACCCGGCGATATCCGAGTTGGGTAATGACTTCCGGCCGATGGCGCTGATAATGCCCTCGGTTACCGTGGAATCGAATCCCAGGGGATTGCCCACGGCCAGCACCCAGTCACCCACCTGAACCGTGGACGAATCGCCCAGGGCGGCGATGGGAACACGGTCCGCGGTCTCAAATCTGATCAGGGCCAGATCTCTCTTATCGTCGCTTCCCACCAGCGCGGCCTGATACTGTTTGCCGCTGGCGAACTTGACTGTTATCTCCTGGGCCCCGCTCGTTACGTGATTATTGGTCAACACGTACACATTGTTGTCCACCTGGCGCACGATGATGCCCGATCCCAGTCCTTCCCGGCGGAATTCCCGCTGCCGGGGAGCGCTGTCGCCCTGGCCCGGACCAAAGAAGAAATCAAATGGTGAGAGCTGGGGCGCGGTCTGCTTGACCACATCCACTACCGATACCTCGACAACCGAAGGCAGCACCTTGTTGGAGATGTCCTGCAGCGCGGTTTGAATATCGGACATGGAATTGAACCCCTGGACGGCATTGCTCGAAAGGTCCAGATTGAACGAGCTTCCGGTAACAAGCCCGTAGGAGTTACCGGGCAAAATAGCGGGCGACGTCAAAAGTCCGAGCGCAAAAAACACGATTGCCGCCGCCGCCAACTGAATAATCCTGTTATGAAATGCCTGTTTTATTGTCATAATAACCTCCTGTTTTTCAAGATCACAATACAAATATAGCAAGACAAATTTACACAAGTATGACGGCAATATTACAGTTTTGAAATCTTAACACCATGGTCCAAACCATGGTCACATAAAAAAACCCCCAAAAGATCGTTTTGGGGGTTTTGACGGATGCTATAGATCCGTGGTTACTCGGTTGGGACGTATGGTTCAAACCCTACAATCGTATCGCCGTCCCAGGTGATTACGTAATCATCCTTCTGCTCATCGTGTGTGACGTTCACGATATACACCGTCTGCTGATCATGCTGCTCCACCTTTTCGACGATGGCGCTTTTCAGCTCGTTGATCCCCGGCGGGATATTCTCCGCCGGAAAACCGTACTTCTCAGACGCGGTTACAAAAGACCTGTCTCTGATACTCGTATCCAGGAAATCCCGCATTGAATTGGATACGGGCAGCTGAGTCGCGCCGCTGCAGGCCATGATGATGCTTACTATCACGATCCCAACCCCTAATACCAATAACTTTTTCATAGCAACCTCCTTGCTATTGTGATACCTAGAATGTACGGAGTAAATTTTACAGAACCATGACCGGAGAATTACAGTTTTGAAATGTTGTCCCGAGGCAGGCTTACCGTAAAAATGGTATATTCCCCCGGTGTGCTTTTTACGGAAATCCTGCCGCCGTGCGCCTCCACCACGGCCTTGGCCAGGCTGAGGCCCAGGCCCGAGCCCCTCAGTGCCTGTACGTCCCGGCTGCGGTAAAAGCGGTCCCATATATGCTTAAGCTCGTCCCGGGCGATGCCCTTGCCCGTATTTTTCACCTCAATACATACCTTCTGCCTGTTTACGCGCGTGTTCACCTGTATCGCGCCTCCGGCAGGGGTGTATTTAAAGGCGTTTTCCAGCAGGTTGGACATAATCTGGCGCATGCGGTTTACATCGGCCCGGATAAAAAGATCGGGGGTAAGGGATTTCTCCAGCGCGATGTTTTTTTCTTCGGCCGGATATTGGTAAAAATCAATCATATCAGTGATCAGGGCGTGGACATCGATTTTTTCCTTATTGAGTTTGATAATACACGACTCCGCCTCCGAGATATCCAGCAGGGTGTTAAGCAGCACCAGGATATGCTCGGTTTCCGTGATCCCGTTGGACAAGGCTTTTTTCATGATTTTTTTGTCATAGGGCGGATGCAGGGCCATGTCGGCGAGCGCCCGCAGGCGGGTAAGCGGCGTGCGTATCTCATGGGCCACGTTGTCCAGGGTCTGGCGCAGGCTTTTCATCAGGGTGTCTATACGCGAAAGCATCTGGTTGAAAAGCACGATCAGCTCGTCCAACTCATCCCTGTTCTTTCGCGCCGGGATCTTGGTGTCCATGCGGCCGGTTTTGATGATGGCGCGGATCGCGGTTACCAGGCGGTTTACGGGCGCCAGGAAGCGCGAGGAAAAAAACAGGCTGCCGAAAAACCCGATTACAACCAGGGGAATGATGATCATGAAAAAGGCCTGCCGGAACCAAGCCATAGTGTGCTGCCGCGGCAGATTGGAGATCCCGATCTGCAGGATATTCTGGTCAGGGAGAACCACCGACGATATCTCCAGTTCCTGGGAAGATTGGTATGAAGCCAGTTTGATGATCTCACCCTCATGGATGGCGCGGTAGTTTTCCAGTTCATAAAAATCAAATCCCTTCCAGTTGTCGGGAACGTAGAGAAAAAGCGTGTTGTTGTACTTACCCGCGATACGCACCATGTATAATTTTTCTTCTTTGACGAAACGCTGGGCTGAAATCTCTTTGGCAAGCAGGTCAAGGTTTCCGTTTTGATAGATGGCCCAGAACTCAAGCAGCTTTTCTTCCAGGAAGGAGTACTCTTCATTGCTGAGGGAGGAAGAAACGATGATATACGACGCGACATAAAGAATTACGGAGCAGCATAAAAATATAACCGTCAACAGCAGGGTGATCCGGAATTTAAACGACCTTAAGTACATATCCCACACCCCTTACCGTATGCAGCAACTTGTTGCCGAAGCCCTTGTCTATCTTGTTGCGCAGGCGGTGGACAAGCACGTCCACCACATTGGTTTCAGGATCAAAATGGTAGTCCCATACATGCTCCATGATCATGGTCTTGGAAACCACATTACCGTGGTTGCGCATCAGGTATTCCAGCAGTGAATACTCACGCGGCTGCAGGTCTATGACCTTCCCTCCCCTCTCAACCATGCGCGTAAAAAGATCCATGTTGAGATCGCCGGCCGTAAGCACCGTGGCCTGCTGGCCCTGTGAGGCACGGCGTAGCAGCGCCTGGATTCTGGCCAGAAGCTCGGAGAACGCGAAGGGTTTTGTCAGGTAATCATCCGTTCCGGCCTTAAACCCCCGCAGTTTATCGTCAAGCCCGCTTTTTGCGCTTAAAATCAGGCATGGGGTAAAGTTTTTTTTGGCCCGTAACTGCTCAATCAGACTGAAACCGTCCAACTGGGGGAGCATTATATCAATAATGAACGCGTCATACTGGGCGTTTCCGGCCTGGGCCAATCCCTGGCGGCCGTCCGCCATGTGATCGACCGCGTACCCGGCTTGTTTTAACCCGTTTATGATGAAGGAAGCTATTTTCAGGTCATCTTCAACCAAAAGAATTCGCATAAGTTATGATCTATTGTTAAAATAACCAATAATGTTGACAAATCCAAGTCTTTTTCTTTATCTTTAAGGCAACAACCATTGCTTTTTGCCTGCAGGGAGGAGGAAAGGCGGGTATGCTGAGTACATATCTTGGCCTAGCCACATTAATGTGCCTGTATTTTCTGCTGCTCTCCCTGAAAAACAAGGAAACATTGAAGAGTCTGACCTATTCCCCTGAGCACACACAAACACCATCGGTGTCCGTGCTTGTTCCGGCGCGTGATGAGGAGGACAATATCGCGGCCTGCCTGGAATCACTGCTGGATCAGGACTATCCCAACTATGAGGTACTGGCTCTGGATGATAATTCGGATGATCACACTTGGATGATCCTCTCGGGATACGCCAAAAAATCCAAAAGGCTGAAAATCTATAAGGGAAAGGCCCTGCCGCGGGAATGGGTGGGCAAGCAGTACGCCTGCCAGCAGTTGATCGAAAAGGCCCGCGGCGAATTTATCATGTTCACCGACGCGGACACGGTGCATTCCCGGGCAAGCATTTCCTGGGCCGTAACTAATATGCTCCGGCATAATGCGGATTTCATGTCCGCTTACCTGCATCACCTGATCGGCTCCCTGGGCGAGGCATTGATCGTACCGGCCATCTATATCATGACTACCATCCTCATGCCCCTGTGGAAGATCCCCCAGAAAAACAGCGCGTTCTTCTCGTTTGCCATCGGTCAGCTCATGGTCTGCCGCCGCCGGGCCATACTTGCCATCGGCGGGTATGCCTCGTTCAAAGATTCCGTGGTTGAGGATATCTCCCTGGCCCGCGCCATGAAGGCGCATGGGTATAAAACCATTTTTCTCGACGGCAAAGACTATATCAACTGCAGAATGTATCGGTCCTTCCGTGGGGCGTTCAATGGCTTTGTAAAAAGCATGTTCGGAGCCCTGCACCAGAGTATCTTATTTCTGGCCGCGCTTTTTATCGTGGTGGCCGCGGTTATCGAGATCCCCGTGCTCAACCTCATCCGCCAGTTTTATGAGAAAGACGGAAATATTCTACTCTCCCTTGTCCCGGTGAGCATGTTCGGCGGCCTCTGGTTTATTGTCCTACGGGACAGAAAAATCTCACCCTCCATCGCCCTCTCCTACCCCATCCTGTTCTTGATAGTGATGATTATGGCCGTGACCTCTACGGTGAAAACCGGATTTTTAAGGGG
>CAZWYY010000026.1:17469-48816 GCA_964638895.1 uncultured Spirochaetaceae bacterium
CTTTACGGCCATGGAACAGACCTTCGATATGCCTTTTGTGGGATATTATATCCGCCTGCTGGGGGCGTTTCCCGTATCCGAGCGCCTGCCCTTCTCCAGCCTGGTACGGGTCACAAGGGATATCCTTAAGAATAATGGGTGTATTCACTTTTTCCCCGAGGGAGACCTTACCCCCAGGAGCCACAGCATGGCCCCGTTCAAAGCCGGGGTGTTCTACCTGGCCTGGCTTCACGACAAACCCATTATCCCCGTGGTCATCAACACAATCCCTAAGAAATTTCTGGGGATCACGCTCCCGCCGCTGTTTATCCGGGTTGAGGCCGTGGTATGCAAGCCGATTTATCCGCGTCGCTTCGGCCGTGCCGGCGGCGGAAAAGCCGAGATCATCAGCCGTCTGGCCGGCCGCGCGCGTGAGGTGATGTCCGCCGTGTTACAATCCTGAAATATATGGACAGCGGCTACCGGACGCCGCCGGGGACAAGCAGCTTTATGGTTGGGGGCGTTCCGGGGCCGCCGTGCACCGCCTGGTAGCGAATATAAGCGCCGTCTTGCAATGAGAACCAATAGTCCGCATGCCAGAAGTTGCCGTAAAATCCCATGGGCTTTATCCGAACACACACCGTTTTTATGGTATGGCCCGCAATCGCCACACTCTCCGTGCCGATTTTGCAGGCCTCGAACTCGAAGATGGACAGGTCATCGGGAGAGATTATCCAGAACTCCCGTCTTTTTTCAGCGGAAATCACAAAATCGCGCAGGCTGTACTCAGGGTACTGACACCAGGGACGGGAATCCACGGTATACTCCTTTTGCACCCGGTTGTGATGGAAGGTTCCGACAAGCCTGATTTTATTTCCCAGGCGCATGGCTTTAAAGCTGTCGCCGTCGGATTCCTGCCTGAACTCCCACACCAACAGGTTGCGGTAGTTGTCATAACTGTTGCGGCTTTGAGGGGTGATGAACAGGTATCCCGATCGTGTGCGGTCCCAGGTCTGTGTCTCGAATCCCTGGTTGTCTCCGGTTGTTACTTTATAGGTATGTTGATCCAGGGCCCGGGCCGCCGGTGGGAACAGCAGCCCCAAACCAAAGAGTGTGAATAAAAAAATGTGTTTCATGGTATTGAAATATAAGGTGCATGGACGGCATTATCAAGGCAAAATGACAGTTTTCGATGACGGTTTTCGTGCCTGCGGTCAAAAGCCGCCGTAAGAAAGGATGCGGCACGGTCCCGTTTTTTTGTCATTGACAAACGCCCACCTTAACCATATTCTGGCAGAGGGGGAAAAAATCATGGAAAACGCGAACTCATTAGTTGTAATTACGGGAACCGATTCGGGCATCGGGAAAAGCCTGGCCGGGCTTTTTCTGGAAAACGGGTACACGGTTCTGGCCACGTTTCTGGAAAAACCGGGCGTGAAAAAGGCCGTCAATATCCAGGTGGACCTGAACAGGAGCGGGGATATCGCCAAACTGGAAAAAAAGGTTAAGGAGCTTACGGCCGCGGGAAAAAGACTGTCCTGTTTGGTCAACAACGCCGGCATTGCCCTGGGCGGCCCCATCGAGGATGTTCCCATGGATATTTTCAGAAAGGTTTTTGAGGTGAACTTCTTCGGACTGGTCCGCCTGACCAAACGCCTGCTCCCTTATCTGATCCAAAGCAAAGGCATTATCATAATCCATGGTTCGGCCGCGGGTAGGGTGGCCGTGCCCATGCTCTCACCCTATGTGAGTACCAAATTCGCGCTGGAAGGCTTTACCGACTGCCTGCGGCGCGAGCTTCTGCCCTACGGCGTCCACACCGTGCTGCTGGAGACCGGCGGCGTTGAGACCCCCATCTGGGAAAAGGCCTTGAAACAGGATATCTCTTTTGTCTCTCCCAAATACCGAAAGAGTATGGATACTTTTAAAAGAAGATTTATCCAGGTAAAGAAAGGCCTGACCGTCGAGCAGGCGGCCCTCAAGATATTCAGGATAATGAAGGCCAAAAATCCAAAACCGCGCCGGATTATCGCCAAAAACAACCTGCGCGAGCGGCTTATCAGGTCCCTGCCCGCCGGCCTGCTTGATACGGTTTTCCGGAGAATGTTCAAACTGGATTACGGCCGCGGGTAGCACACGGCGGCGACAGAGAAAGAAGCATATGATTTCTGCTGCTATTTTATTATTTACGCTTGACATTTTTTCCATTGTAAATTACAACTTACTTCAATTTGTTTAGTGCAATTTATCGCACAAGGAGTTATAACCCAAAGCCATGTTCAGGTCGTTCACAACACATAAGGAGTTTCTCCCCAAGCTTTTTACCATAGCTCTGCCCATAATACTCCAAAATTTGCTTCAGGCCTCTTTGAATTTCGTGGATGTCTTTATGGTAGGACAGCTGGGCGACAGCGCCGTGGCAGGGGTGGGTATCGCCAACTATATCTACTTCCTGTTCATCATGTTTATCTTCAGCATCGCCAGCGGCGCCGCCATCTTTACCGCCCAGTACTGGGGAAAAAAGGACATGCATCACATACGCTCCTCCCTGGGCATCGCCTTCGGCTTTGCCGGGATATCGGCCCTGATCATTACCCTGGTAATCCTTTTTTTCCCGCGCCAGATGATCATGATCTATAACAGTGATCCGGAGGTAGTACAACTTGGTACGGAATACTTGGGAATAGTGGTATGGAGTTTCTTTTTTACCTCCCTCTCCATAGTCTATTCCATGATTTTGCGCAGTACCGAACGGGTGGTATTCCCCATGGTCGTGAGTATAATCGGGTTGTCAACCAATACCTTCCTGAACTACCTGCTGATCTTCGGAAACTTCGGTTTTCCCCAACTCGGGGTCAGGGGCGCGGCCATCGCCACGGTGATCGCGCAGACGCTTTCTTTCAGTATCCTATTGGGGTTCTCTTATATCCGCAAACATCCCACGGCCGCGGGGTTCAAAGAGCTTTTTAGTTTTTCCCGGGACCTGCTGAAAAGATTCATCAACCGCTGGCTGCCGGTGATGGGACAGGGCATGGGCTGGGCCCTGGGATACAACATGTACAGCATCATCTATGGGAACATGGGTAAGGAGCCGCTGGCCGCTTATAACATCGCCTGCTCCGTGGAACGCGTCTGTCTCACCCTGTTCCTGGGTCTGGGCGCGGCCTGTTCCATCATGGTAGGCAACAGAATCGGAGCGGGAGAAGAACACAAAGCCAGGGATTACGCCAAAAACTTCCTGATGTTGTCGCTGGGCATCTCAGTGATCTTCGGCGCGCTCCTGATAATTTTAAGGGGCGGAATTGTGGGAATTTACAACCTGTCTGAAAAAAGCACGGAGTACCTATATTACCTGCTGCTTGTCATGGCCTGTATCCTCCTGGCCAGGGTGACCAATATCACCTTCCACTCCGGAATTCTCAAAGCGGGCGGGGACACCTATTTCAGCATGGCCGTGGATATGGGCGGCATCTGGCTGATCGGCGTGCCGATCGCCGCCATTGCCGCATTCTTACTGGGGCTGCCGGTCTATTACGTAATGGCATTGGCCGCCACCGAGGAGTTTGTAAAAATGGCGGTCGCCTACTTCCGCTTTTTTTCCAACAAATGGATTCATAACCTGGTGAAACAGCCGGCGCGGGCGAACTAACCGACAATGAAAGGTGGAAATATGAAAAGGGAAACCATATCATACGAACGCGTATTATATTATATCGGGAACGTCTCACCCATGTATTTTGCCTTCCGCATCAAGCTAAAAGGAGATGTTCCGGAGGCGGGGCTGAAAGAGGCGCTGGCCGAACTGCAGCGGCGCCATCCCCTGGCGCGGGCCAGGGTGGAGATGACCGCGGATAAAAAACAGTATGTGACCGATGAAAACACGGGCCCCATCCCGGTAAAGGAGTTTGACGGCGGCGGGATCGACTGGAAGTCCCTGCTTAAACAGGAACTACTGACCCCGTTTGATATCTACCGCGGGCCCATGATCCGGATAAACCTCATCCGTAATGAAACCGGTACCGACATCGTGGCCGTGTTCCACCATGCCCTGTGCGACGGACTGTCCGCAGTGCAGTTCCTGCATGAGATGCTGTTGTTTCTATCAGGCGAGGGCGCCGGTCTAAAACCTTACGCCGACGCGCCGGTATTTACGCGTCTCATTAAAAAAGAAATAATGGATGTGATAGGCGGCCGTGAGCTTCCTCCCTGGCTGAAAAACAAGGAGTATTTGAAGATAGAGCTGAAACCGCCGAAGGAGGAACCTTTTCCGCGGCCGGATTTTGCCCTCCACCACTGGTTTCTTAACCGGGAACAGACCCGGAAGCTTATCGCCCGGGCCAAAGAGTGGGGCATCTCCGTACACGCCCTGATGGGCGCGGTTGTGCTCAAGGCTTTCGCCGGAGAGTTCGGCGAGACCCAAGGGTATACACGCAAACTGCAAAGCCCCTTAAGCTTCAAACCATTTTTGCGGGACGAGGCGCAGGAGTATTTCGGCCTGTTCAACGGCCTGTTGACCGAAGAGTTCGACTGTTCACCCGGGAGGTCTGTGCGGGAAATCGCCGAGGACATCTACCGCCGCTTAAGGGATAAAATAGCGAACCATACTCCGCTGGACGGCTACTATTTCTTCAACACCTATTTCCTGGAAGGAATCGAGGACCCGGAGCTTTATTACGCCAACCGCCCGCCTTCTCCAATGGACTATGACGTTTCCCTTTCCAACCTGGGCAGGGTTACCATGCGGGAAGTCTATGGAGACTACGTTGTGGAAAAGCTCTACGGACCGGTTTTCAGCGCCATCAGGGGCGAGCGGGTCATCGGCGTCAACACCTATGGGGGCCGCATGTTCTTCACCTGCATTTATGACAAGGACTGCTTTGATCACAGCACGGGCAGCCGGATTATCGAACGGGTGCGCGAAATGTTCCGGGAACAGCAATTTTAGGATAAAAAACATATGAGTAAAGTCAAACGGCTTTATTTTGCGGACATCTTACGCGTCCTGGTGATCTTAAGTCTTATTCCCTTTCACGCGGCCATTACCTATACGGGGCATGGGGATGTTTACGTCTATGATCCCGCGGTTGTCTCCCACTACCTTAACCGGGCCGTTACTCCGAGCATTACCTCCGTGCCGCTGGACCTGTTTATAGACCTTCTGGATAATTTTTTTATGCGTCTCCTCTTCGTGGTCTCGGGAATCGCGGCCTTTTTTTCGCTGCGGCGGCGCACGCCGGGCCTTTTTACCGGTGAACGCACCAACAAACTGCTTCTGCCCCCGGACACTCGATCGGATTTCGGGCGGTTGGTTTTTGCTGCTGCCGCTCGCGCCCATGTTGATTCTGGAATGCCTGCTGCGCCCGGGTTGGCCCGGGTCCCTGAACCTGTACAATGACTGGGCGAATTTTTTTACCTACCTCCTGTTTTTCATGGGGGGGTACCTGCTCACGGCCGCGCCGGGACTGATGGAAAAATTGAAAAAATACGGGAACAATCGCCGCCACGGCGGGCAAGACACTGGCGGGATTTTTCCTTGTGGCCGGTATTATCGGGCTCGCCTATCGGTACCTGAACCGTGATTTTGTACCCCTGCAATACCTTCAGGGCTCCTCGTTCGGTGTTTATATGTTTCATTTTCTCCCGGTCACGGTGTTGGGGTATCTGCTGCTTGGCCTGCCGCTGCATTTTTACCTGAGGTTCGGGTTAACCGTCCTCCTGTCATATCCGGCCGCCTTCGCTCTTTATGAGGGGCCGGGCCTGCGCTTTTTATTCGGTATCAAAGGCGTACAGAAGTAATCCGGCGCCGCTGATATCATGTTCCGCGCCTTACTCACCGGTTTCCCGGCGGCGGCTTTGCCCGCGGCTATTTTTTCTGGTACACACGCACCCAGTCAATCTCAAAGCGCTGGGGAAATATGCTCGTTCCGTCCGGTTTTCCGGTCCAGTCCGGGCCGACGGCCGGGCAGAGGATCAGGTGCATGGGAATAGCGGGAACCGCTGTTTTTGAGGCAAAACAAAGCCTGTTGTCCAAGTACCAGCGCAGAACCCCCGGCTCCCATTCCACCACATAGATATGGAAGTCATCCGCCAGGTCCGCATCAGCGGTATAGGTCCCCTGTTTGTACTGGTGATTGTCCTGCGTTCCGTAGTGGTTGGTCGTGTAAAGTGTTTTTGTTTCATGACCCATTACTTCGGCGATATCGATCTCAGGGGGCCACTGCCCGCTTTCCGGGATCATCCATATCGCGATAAGCATGCCCTTTGTTTTACATGCCTTCGCCCTGATGGTGAATCGTCCGTATGTCCAGAAATGTTTTCCGCTTGTGTTTACCAGGCCCGAGGTGTAATGTTTCGTTACGGTTCCCGGATACTCCGGATGATAGGGCAGGTTGGAGGGTCCGGTCCAGTCCTGCTTTCTGCTTGTCAGCGCCAGAATCCCGTCCTCCACCGTCACGTTCTCCGAAGTATACGCCTGGACCTCATTGTTCCAGCTTGAGCCGCGAACAATAGCGGTCCATTTAGAGGTATCCAATACCCGGCCTTCAAATTCGTCCGAGAACACAAGCCGCCAGTCGCCGTTAACATTATAATTCATGGTATTGCTCCTTGGCGGTAAAGAGAAAGTCATACATAATATAAATATACATAAAAATAATATGCAGATGCCGATGAGTTTTTAAATTCATGCTTTGCGGCTTTAAACCTCCACCTACAATGAGGCCAGGAAAAACAGGATAAACTGCGCGGTTTTAACCGGCTCATCCAGGTGTACGACGTGGCTGGCCATATCAAGGTACTCCACGGAGCAGTCCTTCAATCCGTTTTGCAGATAGGAGGCCTTTTCCTCGGTAATGTGTCCCTCCCGCTCCGGGTTGCCCCGCAGCAGCAGCACCGGGCAGTTCACTTTGGGCAGCAGCTCGTTCAGGTTGAAACCGGAGAATACAAGCTTATCCAGCACCACGGTGATGGTTTTTTTATCCAGCCGGAAAAGGTCGAGCGCCCTTTTCTTGGCCAGGGCGCCTTTTTCTTTCAGGCAGCGGGAGATGCCCGACAGATCCAGGTCTTTAGTCAGCACCTCAAAACACCCTAAGAAATAACTGCGAAACGCGTCGTCATAAACAATATCCTCGAATACGAAGGGGTCAATCAGGGTGATGCTTTTACACTTTTCGGGCGATTCCGCGGCCAAACACAAGGCAATTGCGGCGCCCAGGGAGTGGCCGATGATTGAAACGGGTTCCCTCCCAAGGTGAACAAGAAACTCCCTGATGTCCGCGGCGTAATCCTTAATTTTGTATTCACCTGCAGCGGAGGACAACCCATGTCCGCGCAGGTCCGGGGCGTAGATGGTATAATACGGATAAAGGGACGGTATAAGCTGCAGAAAGGTCCGCCAGCAGTCGGAAAGCCCGTGCAGCAGCAGCAGCGGGAGACCGTTTCCCGGACTTTCCACATAATGGAGTTTACGACCGTTATATTCAAAATACCTGTGCGTCAGCATTGCCGGGGCCCCCTGTATTGCAAAATTCCGGCTCAGTATAATTAAACCGGGCGTATAATGCAATACCGAAGCCGCCGGAAATCAACATCTAACCGCGAGCCGTAATTTTTACCGTGCCGCCGGCGGAAGCACGGTAAAAAAACGTAAAAAAAGTAATGGATACACGTACGGGTATATAGTATAACTAATATTATGAAAATCATTATCATATCCGCCTTTCTGTGTTTAAGTATGCTCCCGCTTAGGGCTCAGGAACCTCCCCAACAGGAACCTGGAGAAAAGCAGCAGCCCGAATCATTTATCCGGTTTGACTTCAGGTTGGCCCCCACCAGCCAGGGCGCACTGGAGGGTTTTGCCCGGATAGACCTTCTGTGGTGGGATTACCTTTCCAGCGGGGTCGACTTCACGGTGACAAACTTTACATCTGTGTACGATGAGTACGGCGGCAGCACCACCTCGATCGATTCAAACAAAGTGCTTACCATCGATATTTTGAAAACAAGGGACAATCTCCTCAGGCTTTCTTGGGCGGAAAATTCCTATATCGGTTTTAACGCGGCTGTCTCCACCTCCGTATCATGGCTCAACCAGGAAAAATACGGGCACGGCGACCTACCGGTATTCGGTGTATTCGCCTATTATTCCAAGCAGGATATCTTTTCAGTCAAACCGGTGGTACGGGGTGAGTTGGACATCGCCCTTGGCATTTTCAGTATGCAGGGATACGCCAGTGTGTCTCCTTTTCCCATCACCACCAATACTGACGGCGAGTTTTTCTTTTCCATGGTGGGCAACAAGGTGGAGTATTCCATCAATGCGGCGAGCTACGAGTTAAATTGTGGCGGTGAGTTGTTGTTCACTCCGCTAAAAGAATTGGGAATCA
Organism: uncultured Spirochaetaceae bacterium; assembly: GCA_964638895.1. Classification (GTDB taxonomy): domain Bacteria; phylum Spirochaetota; class Spirochaetia; order SZUA-6; family RPPD01; genus JAFGGG01. The sequence goes on from CAZWYY010000026.1 coordinate 25,833, forward strand.
AACTGGGATTCAATTATACATGGTACAGCGGCACCGCCGCGGGCGCGGCCGCCGGATTTGCTTCCTCGGAGGAATTCCCCTTTGAAACCGATGAGTATGAGGTTCTGGGGTCGGTTTCCTTCACCGTTTTCGGGTTCAGACCCACTGTCGGTATATCGTATGTGTATTACAATTTCAGGCCGCGCGATACGATCATTGCCGTGGATTATTCAAGCGACCGTTTTCGTTTTACCATCGGCATGGTCACTGATTGATATGTGCCGGCCGGCGGCGCGGTCATGATACCCGAGGTTTGTCCCTGAACAGGGTCTCACCCTTGACCAGCCAGGAAACGCCGAAAGCCAAAAGCATGATTGTCTCGAATACCAATACCAGCCTATATTCATCTATTTGTTCCGGAGGCATCAACAAAAAAAGCGCAACCAACGCTGCTATGGAAGCCAATATAATAATACCGCAGATCCTGTAAATCCAATTACGTATCCGCTTGTTTTTTGTGGACACGGCGTTTTTCTTTTTGCTTAATGTAAAAAGAAAAATGGAGTTAACGGCAAGCAGAAAGAAAAACGCGGCCGCGCAGGCAATGTGTACCGTATTGGACGCCTGCGGGCTTACCTGGAATATGCCCACGGGCCGGGTCGATGTGCTGCTGTACAGGCAGGGGAAAACGGCGACCCCAAAACCGGCCAACGCGCTTGCCGTGGTGACTATATTGTCTATTAATTCGTATCCTTTATAAGTGATGAGAAACAGAGAAACGCCGAACAACAATCCCACAAAAAAATCCCTCATGTTGGTATGGTAATAAAAACTTATGGACGGCTCCACGCAAAGCGCGGCAAAAACAAAACCGCCGAGTATGCAGATAAAGGGTAAAAGCATTCCCAGGATACCGATGAGTCGGCGCAGGGCGATATATGAAACTATGATACTCCTGTTTTTCTTTCTAAACATGGACTCCTCCTTTAAACAGAAGTATAGGCCGGAGAGGCCGAAACCACAATAAATTTTTCCATAGAAAAAAATACTACTGTTCGTTCAGCACGAGCTTCAGCACATTACTTAATTCATTTATTCTGTACGGCTTTGATACGGCGGCCTTAAAACCGTATTCGGTGTACCTGGACATGATTTCATTGTCCGCGTACCCGCTGGAAACGATGGCCTTGATATCCGGATTGAGCTTGCGCAGTTCCGCCAAAGCCCTTTCCCCTCCCATACCCGCGGGCACGGTGAGATCCAGAATTACGACCCCGTACGGATTCCCTGATTCCTGTGCCTCCCGGTAAAGCTCGACCGCCTCCCCGCCTTCCCGGGCGGTAGTTACCGCATACCCCAGCCTGACGAGGCCGACCTTCACAAATTCCAGGACAAGGTCCTCATCATCCATCACTAACACCCTGCCGGAGCCTTTTTCAGGAGAAATCTCTTTTTGTCGTGAAATATCAACCTCTCCGGTTATGGCCGGAAGATACATGACAAAGGTCGTGCCCTTGCCGAGTTCGGATGCCACGTCGATGTAGCCTTCGTGTTTTTTAATAATCGAATAGACCGTGGCCAGTCCAAGACCGGTGCCTTCCTGCTTGGTGGTAAAAAACGGATCAAATATCTTATGGCAAAGCTCTTCCTGTATGCCGCCCCCCTCATCACTGAACGATATTTTTAAATACGCACCGGGAGAAAGCGGCAGTTTGGAAGTCCCATCCAACCTGATGTTTTCGGCGGTTACCGTGACGGTCCCGCCGCCGCGCATGGCCTGACGCGCGTTGATGGCCACGTTGCTGATGACCTGGGAAATCTGTCCCTCATCAGCCTCTATTTTCCAAAGACCCCCGTTGAAACGGTATTCGGTGTGGATCGGCGAACCGCTTAACGAAATAAGCATGGCCTCTTTAATTACCTTTTCAATATCGATGACGGTTTTCCTGGGCAGTCCGCCCTTGGAAAAGGTCAGCAACTGCCTGGTAAGATCTTTTGCCCGGTAAAAGGCCGAGAGGGCTTTTTTGCAGTAATCCGTTATATCCCCGTTTTGTCCTGCGCTTTCTTTGATCAGGTCCAGGTACCCGAATATTCCGTTTAAAAGATTATTGAAATCATGGGCGATCCCCCCGGCAAGAATACCCAGGGACTCCAGTTTCTGCGCCTTGTTCAATTCCTCGGTTATTTTTTTTCGTTCCGTCACGTCCCGAAAAAAACCGACATTGCAGACCACCCCGTCCATCATGGTCGCCTTGGCGCTGATGTCCATGAAAACAACACTTCCGCTTCTGGTGACACACGGGATGTGGTGTGTGTGGAAAATTTCTCCTTTGGCCTGTCTACGGAAATTACGTAAGATCACCGGCAGATCGGCTTTGGGGTGAATATCGTACACCGTCATACCAAGAAGCTCTTTCTCGGTATACCCCAACATGGAACAGATCGCGGGGTTGGCGTACCTGAATTTTTTACTTTCAACCTCGCCGATTAATATACCGTCTGCGCTTTCCTCAAACAAGGTTTTATAGCGCGCCTCCGATTGTTCCAAATTACTGTTAACGGATTTTATCAGCATCAACTGCTGCGCTTTTCTGCGTTCATAGGTGTAAATAACCAGCGCGGTAAAAAGCGTCAAAGCGGAGGAAAAAGAAAAAAGCAGGATCTGGAGGATATGCAGGGATTTGTGCTCGCGCCGCATCATAATATTTACCTTATTTTCTATATCAATCGACATGTTATTCAACTGCCGCAGGTTGAGTGGTATGATTTGCGATACGAACTCATTCGGCGTCCGCCCGGCAAACGCCTGCTCCACAACCGCAAGCTTGCTTTTCATCTGCCGCAGCAGGGACGATATTTCGGTTGTGGGAATGGGACGAAAAATGCTCCCGCCCATTATTCCCCCGCTTAAAAGCGTATCAATCAATGCGGCGGTTTGCCTGAGGTATTTAACAGCCCATGTTTGATATTCGGCATTCCCCTGGATTGATTCAAACTCCAGCAGGTTTATTCTGATCTGCATTACGGCGTCCCTGGCCGGCGCATAGACCTGAATGATATTGAAAGAAAACATAAACACATATGAGATAGAAATAAAAATCATCAGACTTGAGAGCACAATCGCAAAATAATACAGATAGGGGAGGGGCGGCCTTCGAATTTTATCTTCTTTGGATTCTTTTTTTTTCATAAATTACGCAATAAAGTATAAATGATGTGCGGATCAATTGCAAAACAACAATATTAATTTGATGATCCGGTTTATACCTTGAGCGCATCCCGTCGTACCCGGGCAATAAGATAAAAAACAGCGAAAACGGACACAAAAATATTAATAAACATCATCCAGGTACTGTTCAGGAAGTGAATCACCAAGGCGCTGAGTAGCACACCGGCCGCGATGGGGAGCTTGTTTCCCACCAGTGTATACAGGTTCATATAGATCGCGCGCATGTTCTTATGCGCCCAGGCGTCTATCAGGTTTATTACGCCGAGATACCAGAGGCCGAAACCCAGGCCGTGCAGTAAATTTACGGCAAGAACCAGTCCGGTGAGTCCAAGGGGTGTAATAAACGCCAGTGATAAATTTTTCAAGACCATCAGCACGGCACCGAAAAGCACCATACGGTAGGTGCCGAGTTTTTGGGCGATCACCTTGGAAAAAAACATGACGGGCAACTCGGGTATTGAAGCAACAGCGAAGGCCAGTCCGATAAACAGGAAACTCAAATGGTAATCGTCAAAAAAATAGGCCGTAAAACTGAACGCACCGAAAAATCCGAACGAAAGCAGGAAACAAAAAATAAGCAGCCGTCTGAAGGCTTTATCGCGTTTAAGATGATCCCAGGGGACCTTAATTCTGGATATCCTGGCCTTTATACCCGATAAGGCCACAATCGCCAGCAGTACAAAACCCAGGCAAAAATACACCATGATAACGGCGATGCTGTGAACCAGCCAGAGAAACACGCCTACCAGCGCGGTATTCACCACCCAGGAGAGGGTAGCGTTGATTCTGTAGCGCCCGAACAGGGTCGCGGGAAGCTTGTGTTCATGCAGGTACTCCAGTGTTTCCGTGGAAATGAGCGGGTAGACGGGGTTTAAAAATAAGCCGGTAAGCAGGACGCCTATGGCCATAAAAAATATTTTGGCGTCGAGCGACATGCCGGCTGAATCCGAAAAACCGGGAATACTTAAAAACACGGCGCCGATTATTACGAAGATCGTACAGAATAAAAGCACCCTGTTTTCTATTTTAAACCTGTCCGCTATATACCCGGCCGCCGGAGCGGAGAATAGGAATAAGAAAGACTGGCAGAAAAGAAGAATTCCGATAATCAGATCCATTGGCTTTCCGTTGGGGAGGACCAGCACTTTTTTTAGGTACAGGCTGAAAAACGGATTAATGGCACTCAAGCCCATATAGCTGAACCAGAAGAGGAGAATTAGGCGTACCCCGGTACACCTGCGTTTATGCGGCATAAGAACTGTCACCATAATAGCTCGCAGCAAAAAAGTCAACGCAAGGAAGGAGAGGTATTAGATTCATACTAAAGTATGATTGAACCGTCCCATAACGTGCAATAAATTATCTGACAATAACAATAAAGGCGGGAAAGCGGATAAGCACTGAAGGGCACGGCGCCTTGGAACCTATCGTACCCTTTGCGGATCTGTATAACCGCCGGAAAGACCGGAGAGTGGAAATCATTCTGATGAGGGGAGTTATTAAGCGTTAATCAGGACGATCGGCTGTATTATGGCCGTCGGTCTCCATTGCGTGGCGGCGGACGGCCCCCTTTGCGGGACTACTGCGGCCGGCCCGGTTTTGTACATTTCTGCGGGTACGGCCGGCCTTCTTTGCGCTGCGGCGGCGGACGGCTTCTTCTTCAAACCCGATCAGCTCGTTGACCAAGTACAACGGCCGGGCCTTTGATTCGTCGTATATACGACCGATGTATTCACCGATAATGCCGAGGATGATGAGAATTACCCCATTGAAGATCAGGCTTAACGATATGAGAGATGTCCAGCCCTGTAAGGTCTGCCCGCTGACGAACTGGATTAATACGTAAATCAAATACCCGAATCCTCCGAGGGATACCAGCACGCCCAAAAACGAGGCCAGACGCAACGGCTTGTAGGAAAACGAAACAATGGCGTTGAGCGCAAAACGGAGCATTTTGAAGAAGGGATACTTGGTCTTTCCCGCGAAACGCTTTTCACGGACATACGGGACCTCGGCCTGCCGGTACCCGGCCCAGCTTATAAGCCCCCGCACAAACCGGTTGCGTTCGTGAATACTGCACATGGCATTACACACCTTCCTGTCCAGCAGGCGAAAATCGCCCACGTCTTTTGGAATTTTTACCTGGGTCATGCCGGAAAGAAACCGGTAGAATATTTTTGCGGTCATCAGTTTGAACACGGTCTCGCCTTTGCGTTTTATGCGTTTTCCGTACACCACGTCAAAGCCCTGTTTCCACTTTTCGATCATCTGAAGCATGACCTCCGGCGGGTCCTGCAGATCAGCGTCGATAATCAGGACTGCGTCACCGCTTGCATAGTCCATGCCGGCGGTGATGGCGATCTGGTGGCCGAAGTTCCTGGAAAAATCGATTATCTTCAGGGCCGGGTTGCTTTTTGCGATTTTCATCAACAGGGGCTTTGTCTTGTCCCGGCTGCCGTCATTTACGAACACCAGTTCATAGCTTTCCGCGGTCCGGTCCATGACCTTTTTCAAGCGGGACACGCATTCCCCGACCACCTCCTCTTCGTTATACACAGGAACCACAACCGAATAGACGGGATTTTGTTTCACTGCACGCTCCTTTCAAATATAGAATACCCACGATGTAAACCAGCGCAGTACCGAGGCCATGTATGCCTTGGGCACCGCCAGGCCGGATAAAACAGGGTAAAACAGGACAAACAGCGCGGGCACACTCACCAGATAGGCATACGCCGCGTATTTCAGCCACGGTATTCTGTTTACCATAAAAATCAGGACATATACAATACAAAACACCAGAAAGGGCACGGCCGTAAAAAAATGATAAATGAAGGTAAGGTCCCTGGGAATTATGATCCAGGGCAGGTACTGGGACAAAAACGCCGTTATAATGAAAAGCACGCGCCCGTCTCTTCTATAAACGGCGATGAACGCCGCGGCCAGCAGGCAGATGCCGCCCACCCACCAAACCGCCGGGTTGCCGAAAGCGACAATGCTTGAGACCAGGTTGGCCGGGAGTTGTTCGTGCCCGCTGTAATACCACATGGGCCTCTCCATAAAGGGCCACTGCCACCAGCTTGAGGAGAACGGATGGCCGGCAGTAAGCCGGCTGTGGTAATCATACATATTGACCTGGTCGTTAATAACAAAGCCTACCGGGTTTACGGGTTTTTCCGCTGTCAGAATGGGCAGGTAGGATAGATAATAAATAAGCGTGGGGATTATGACAAATACCGCGACGCACCAAAGCAGTGTTTTCCCCAGGTTCGGTAAAAAATGCCTCCTCCGGTACCGGTACTCCAGGGTTTGCCGTTGCGGCACCTCTCGTCCCTTATAGACCAGCGCCTGCCTTTCCTGCCCGAATAACGTGACAGTTCCGGCCTTTTGCAGCACGCGCCGGGCGCGCACATACTCCCGAAGGCGCCTAAAGATCGTGATGAAAAAAATCACCGCCAGGCCCAGGGCGCCGTACAAAGCGGTCCATTTACAGGCCGCGCCCAGTCCCAGGCACACGCCCGCGAAAAGCAGGGGCCTGAAGGTCCGCCACAGGCTTTGCTTGAAAAAACTCATGCGGTAATAATCATACATAAAATAGTACATAAGAATGATAAAAAACACCGCGTACACGTCTATAGTGGCGATCCTGGTCTGCACAAAGTGCATAAAATCAAAGGTGAACAGAAAGGCCGTTACAAACGCCGGCCGGCCGTCCTTGAATAGTTTTTTCCCGAAAGCATACATTAGCGGCACCATGAGTACGCCGCAGAGTGTGCCGGCGAACCGCCAACCCAGGGGCACCATGCCGAAAAGCATTATGCCCAGGCTGATGATCAGTTTGCCCAGCGGCGGATGGGTTGTTTCCGAGGGAGGGATGCCCAAGAGGTTTTCATAGGCCGTTCTGGCAAAATACACCTCATCGAAAACAAACCCGTCCAGGTATCCGGGATTGTAGACGATGGTATTCTGCTCGTCGAACACGGCCTCCGGTCTTCCATGGCCAGGCGCGGGCCCGGAGTTTGCGGCCGGTTTTCCCAGGTCCGGCGCGGGCCCGGGGCCCCGGGCCTGGTCTGTCTTAAAGGGCGTGACGCTTTTAATCGTAAGGGGAACCGTGCTGTCCTTAGGGAACAGTCCCAGTTCATCCAACATCACCCCCGGTTGCTTGGCCGTTACCTTGAGGTAGCGTGTCTCTCTATCTACAACAGTGTAACGCCATTGGATGAAATCATAAACGGTGGGTTGAGAGATGACAAGCGGCCGGGACCAATGATTGTTATCCCGTGAAAACTCTATTGAATAACTGCCAGCCCCCAGCCCAAAAAAATAATACACCCTGCCTATCCGTTCCTCCCGCCCCAAGTCCGCGTAAAACCCTTCCCCGGCGCGGGCCGGCCTCCAGTAGGTCTGCGGCGCTTTACATGAACCTAAATTGATGAAGGCCACACATGCGTAGACCAGGGTCAGGATAAATACCGCAAGATATTCCCGTTTGACATAACACGCGCGTTCGTAGGGCAGGGCAAGGGGCGGCTCGTATTCCGGGTCGAAAGGGTATTGTCCGCCGCCGTAACCCTTCGAACGGAATCCCCAGCCGAAAGAAGATACGTATCCGACCCTCATCCGGGCCGGGAGTATGGGTTGGGAACGCCTTTGCCGCAGCTTCACAGCCGGCCGATTCCTGAAAAACAGATCGATTCCGATCTTCCCCAGGTAACAGAGTAACGCCAGGTTCACAAGACTCGCAATCCTGACCAGGATGTCGTCCCGGGGTATGAGTGTGCCGCCCGTGGAGAGAAAAAAGTTGAGTACCATCTCCTGGTTTAAAAGCAGAGTGGCGCTGAATCCGGCGAATAAAAACAGAAAGCGTTTGTCTTTAAAGGCAATAAAGCAAAGCAGGGAAAGCGGCAGGGCCGGGTACAGGTAGCGCTCATGCATTCTTGTACCCAGCACAAAAACAGCGGTAATCAGGAATAGCGCCACAAAGAAATAAAAAGCCGGGTTCCGGTGCGTCTTATAATCACGCACGCACAACACCAGCACGGCGCCGGTGATACCCAGGATAAATATCAGGCCCCAGGTACCGAAAGAAAAAAATAACAGCGGACTTTCCAGGCCCTGCCAGTTGGCCCCCAGCAGGGCGTACAGGTTGAAGGCGTTTACGGTGGCGTACGGATAGGAGGCCAGCGTATTACCGTACAACGTGAAAAATCGGGCTATCCCGTTCCCGTTCAGGCAAAAGGGGAGCACCGGCAGCGTGAATGTAAGGATCATACAGGCGATGGTAACGCCGATCCGCCGGTAATCGGGTTTTCCGGAAAAGAGCTTTACCAGCGCGTATATACCCGCGGGAGCGAAAATCAGGGCCTGGGGCTTGATGAGCACGGCCGCCGCATACAACACGGCGGCGGGCTCGATTTTCTTCCGGTAGAGCAGGTACAGGCTTAAGACCAGAAAAAAGCTGAAAAAGGAATCGATCTGGCCGAAAAGCGCGGAATTATGAATGACCACCGGGTTGATAATAAATAATAGTGCCAAAAAATATGCGGCGTGGGCATTCGGGGCCCCCAGGGCGCCCGGCGCGGCCCGGGAACCAGAAGCAGCCGAGGCGCCCAGATCACCCGAAAGGACGCGGGCCCTCGAAACGGATGAGGCGCCCAGCCTTTTTCGGGCAAAGCGGTAAATCAGAAGCGCCAGTAGCAGATCGGTAATAATTGAGGGAAGCTTGATCAGCAAAAGAAATGCCGGCGAATCATAGGGCAGCCCCAGTATACTGCGCAGAAACCCAAGAATGTACAGAATATATATGTAGCCGGGCGGATAATCCACAAACATGTTCTGTTGGTAAAAGTTCGGAAGGCCCTTGTCGAAGGCGGTAACGGCCCAGGTTTTAAAACAGGCGATATCCGTGGGGAACCCCTGTACGCCGACTGCCGGAATCAGCCTGACAAAAAATCCGGCGGCCAGGGTAACCATGAGTAACAGGTCGGTCCGCCTGATCTCTGAGGCGGTCAGCCCAACCGGCTTATGCCGCAGAGCCCTGCGGTACACATAATACACCACAAGCAGGAATAGCAACGCGATAAGTACGGTCACCGGAACGGTGTAGGCCCGACTGCCGCCCTGATCCCGGCTTTGGCGATTCGGCTCCGGGGACGGGGCGGAAAAATTGACGACACGCACCCCTTGCGGAACATGGCTGACCTTTTCCATTCGCACGTTATCAAAATAGGCCGTGCCGGTGCTCATCAATCCGTACCCGCCCAAACGCAGAGTGAGGGCGACCGCGTGCTGGTCCGGTCCGGTCCTGCCGTACAGTTCAAGGCGCCGCCAGGCGTCCGGACTCTGCCTTACATCCGCCGAGGTTTCCTGAATATCAACCAGGCTGATATTCGCCCCCAGCCCCTCCGGTCCCATGTCAAAGGCCTTGGCCTCACAGGATATCCGGTAGACCGTATCAGGCACCACCTCTACCTCCTGAATCAGCTTTGAATCGTCGCTTATAAGGTTCTCGATAACGGCGTAATTCCGTCCGGAATAGGGATCCCGATGCCCGATCCCGAACAGAACACCATGCGGATTATTATTATAGGTGTCGGCGGTCCAGCCCCGGGGCAGACCGTTTTCCGTCAGCTCGAAATCACCGTTATATACCAGATTCTCCTGGGAAAAAAGGGTGGCGCTGATCATAACCAAACAGAACAGTAAAAACTGTTTTTTCATCGAAATAGTAGTATAACCGTAAAAAATAAACCAAAGCAATCGTCTTTTGGACTAATTCAGCAATTCTAAATTTGCCGGGACTAATTACACCCCGCGCCTTAAAAAGCCCTGGCCTGGCGCGCCATTTCCAAATAAAAGACTGCCTCCTCGTATCGACCGCGCTTCTTGCAGCCGTAGGCGAAGACCCGGCACTTGTATTCCAACTCCATACAGGCCGCACGCAGCTGTTCCTCCGTGAAGGCACCCCCGCATATATTCAGCAGCAGCGCCCAGATCCGAAACAGCTCAATATGCCCGTATTTCTCCGAAAGCTGCCCGCCGTGACCGGCCCGCTTTTCCACAAGCGGCTCATCGATATAACCCACCTTATACTGCGCGGTCAGGCGCAGCCACAGCTCATAGTCCTCGGCGATTTCCAGGTTTTCTTTGAAGGCGCCGAGATCAAAGAACACCGCGCGCTCCATCATCACGGTGGAAGGACCGATCACGCATTTTTTCAGGGCATCGGCGAATATATACCCCGTCCGCGCGTGTTGTTGGCCGGCTTGGGAAATGATTCTGCAGCCTCTCTTCCAGACCTCCCTGGTATGGCAGATCACACAGCCGGGATTCCGGGCAAAGAATCCAACCTGGCGCGTAAGCTTGCCCGCACGCCACAGGTCGTCGGAGTCCAGAAAACACAGGTACCCGCCCCCGGCCGCTTCCGCCCCCCTGTTTCGCACTAAACCGGGAAAGCCCGTATGGCTGAGAAGGATGAGGCGTACACCCTGCCCCTCAAGCCATTGGGCTGTGCCGTCGGTGGAGCCGTCATCAACCACGATCACCTCGTAATCAGTATAGTCCTGTGTCCGTACCGAAGCCAGGGCCTGCTTAAGCAAAGGCAGCCGGTTGTAGGTAGGTATAATTATCGATACCTGGGGATTCATCCTGTTCAACTTTCCGTTTATTTTTAGTATATTACAGGCAAGAGTTCCAGTAATGCAAGAAGCCGTGCAACGGTTTCTTCCCGCCACGTCCGCCGAGATGCGGGAGCGGGGCTGGCAAGAAGCCGATTTCATATTAATAACCGGCGACGCCTATGTGGACCATCCCTCGTTCGGCGCCGCGATCATCTCCCGCCTGCTGCAAAGCAGGGGCTATAAGGTCGCGGTGCTGAGCCAGCCCGGGCCGGAAAGCGCCAAAAACTTCCGTGTGTTGGGCAGGCCCCGGCTGGGATTCCTGGTTACGGCCGGAAATATCGATTCCATGGTGAATAATTACACGGCCGCCAAAAGAAAACGGACAAAGGATGTCTACTCCCCGGGCGCCCGCGCGGGCCTGCGCCCCGACCGCGCGTCAATCGCCTACTCCATCCGCGTGCGGGAGGCCTTCGGACAGGTTCCGATCATCCTTGGGGGCCTGGAAGCGTCACTGCGGCGCCTGGCACACTATGATTATTGGAGCGACAAGGTAAGGCGTTCGGTACTCATGGACTCCGGCGCGGACCTCGTGGTCTACGGCATGGGTGAGCGCGCGATACTGGAGGTAGCGGAGCTGCTGGACAAAGGGGTGCCGGTACATGAGATCCGTTCGGTCCCCGGCACGGTCTACAAAACCGCGGGCCTGCCGGAGGGCGGCGAATATGTAATGCTGCCGTCATTTAACGAAATTAAAAGCGACAAACCGTCTTTTACGCGCAGTTTCACACTCCAATACGAAAACAATTGCCATATCAGGGGCAAAACACTGGTTGAGGCGTATGATGGGGGGATGGTGGCACAGAACCCTCCCGCCGCCCCCCTTTCCCGTGAGGAGCTTGACGGGGTATACGAGTTGCCCTACGTAAAAAATTATCACCCGGCTTATGAACAGGCCGGGGGGGTTCCGGCCCTGGAAGAGGTAAGGTTCAGTCTTACCGCGAGCCGCGGTTGTTTCGGCAACTGCCATTTTTGCTCGCTGACCTTTCACCAGGGCAGGCTGGTAAGCTCGCGCAGCCATGCCTCACTGGTACGCGAGGCCCAAGGCCTGACACTCCTCTCCGGCTTCAAAGGCTACATCCATGACGTGGGCGGACCCACGGCCAATTTCAGAAATCCGGCCTGCGAGGCCCAGCGTACCGGCGGAGGCTGCAGGAACAGGGAATGCCTGGTTCCCTCGCCCTGTAAAAACCTGGAGGTCGATCACAACGATCTGCTCAGCCTTCTGGAGGCGCTGAAAAAAATTCCCGGCGTAAAAAAGGTCTTTATCCGTTCCGGGCTGCGTTTCGACTACATTCTGGCCGATCCCGACCCGCGTTTTTTGCGGAGCCTGGTGAAGGACCATATCAGCGGACAACTGAAGGTGGCGCCCGAACACGTGGCCGACCATGTGCTGCGTCTGATGAACAAGCCGCCCCACGCCCTTTACGAACGGTTCAGCGCGCTGTTCTACAAGCTTACGGCCGAGCTGCAAAAAAAACAGTACCTGGTTCCCTATTATATCTCCGCCCACCCCGGCTCTACCCTGCGGGACGCCATTGCCCTGGCCTGTTATTTTCACGGCAAACATTACATTCCGGAACAGGTACAGGATTTTTACCCCACGCCGGGCACGATTTCCACCTGTATGTATTATACGGGCACGGATCCGAGAAGCGGACGGGCCGTGTTCGTGGCGCGCAGCCCGCACGAGAAAGCAATGCAGCGCGCCCTGATGCAGTTTAACCAACCGCAAAATTACCGCCTGGTGTATGACGCGCTGGTCAGGGCAGGGAGAAAGGACCTGATCGGGTTCGGCCCCGCGTGTCTGATAAAACCGCGGCGCAGGAGGACAACCAACACACCGGGTTGAATCATTAGAAATATTTTTTTAATAATTTCAATAATATTAAATCTGTATTTTCTTTGTTATTATATTCATCCAGGGATTTATACCGCTCTTGATTATTGATTATACCGAAATCAAGATTTTTATACGCCCAGTATAGAAAACCGATATTATATTCCTTAAAAATATTCAACACGCTCTCAATCCACTTCAATCTTGAATCGTGCGGCGCTTCCAGCGCATACCCCAAATTCTCCGCAAAAAACATGTTTATCTGTTTTCCCGGCGAAATCAATCACCGGTTTTAATTTTTCCAACAAAAAAAGTTCATTAAACGTTGTATCATTATCCATGTATGGAAAATAAAGGATGTTTTCAGAACCTTCATCCGTCCAGTATGCCTTTTGGTGCGTAAATTTAATCGGACCATAGAAATGAAAGGAAAAAGTAATGTCATCATAATCAAAAAACTCTTCAAGGTGATAAAATGTATCCGCTGCGCCCGCTAAATTTGACTCTATAACCAGATTATTTTTATAACCTTTTTCCCTGATTCGGTTAATTGCATGTTTATAGAATTGGTTTAATAACTCAACATTTTCACATTGCGGTTCGTTTAATAGTTCCACGTATGTATTTTTGGATTGGTTGATATTCGCCAGAATATGTTCCAGTATTGATATATGGTGATCAATATTTTTTTGATTTTTAAAAAAAGCAATGTTTTTGTCCAAAAAATGGTGCCAGGGAGTAATATGAAAATCAAGGATGCATATAAGATCGTTTTTTATGCCCCATTCTGATATTTTTCTCCCTATGATTTATTAAGTATGTATTTAAAATCAGGATTGATCCTCTTGATCTTTCTACCGGTTATCCCTTTGTAATTTACCATGAAATCCTGATTCATCCTTTTTGGTTAAGCATATTATGAGATATCCGTCCTTAATAACAACGTTGCTTTGTGAGAAATCCACAAGATTTCCATCAAATGTCCAGTTTCCTTTTCCCCATCTTTTGCTGTCGAATTTATCAAAATTATCCGTCCATTTATGGGTAAAATCGGTGCCGTTTTCCCCTTTCCCCGGCGTATATTCATAATATTTAATCCAGTTTATGTATTGATACAAAGGTAATGTATCTTCTTCAAATTTTCCCACCCAATCTTCAATTACCGCAATCCAGAGATTCATTCTATAAGTTTGCGGTGTATCGCGTAAATCTATCACCTGCCGGCTGTTTTTTGCGGTATCCTTTCTGATTAATTCATCATCAACATACCATGCAATATAATCAGGAGTCCATTCAATGGTAAACGTATGAAATACGCTGTCTATGTTTTTTACCTTCACTACATTTTCGCTTGTTATTCTCTTATCAGCGAATCCCGTTATTATATTGGTTTGGAAGAGATCTTTTTCTTTTCCAATCGCTTCGATGTCGATTTCCCTCCATGGATATGGTTTCCCCTTCCATGACAAATTATCATAGAGAAAAAAGCTCGATACAATTCCTTTTTCAGATACCAATTTTGCTCGTACCTCAAATTTCCCAAAAAGCACCGCTTCATGCGAATAGACTTCTCCGCTTTTATAGTCTTTGGCCTTATCCTGCGAATAGATATTATTAATGAGAATTAATAAAATAATAAAAACAAATAACAGGTTTTTTATTTTCATCTTGTATTCTCCCGGTTTTTATTGCAGGCAATATTGAAATATAATATTATTCTGATTAGTCATATTCCTGTACATTTTTCGATTTTAATGATTATCAAATATTTTTGTCAAATTATTTATGTATGAAATCGATTCCAACCGGTTGTTTCTGTTAATAAATATGAAATAATTTTTTTTACAGGATTCTCCGGGAAATTTATTGCCGCGGATAATCATATATTTTTTATTGCCCACCGTGCTGTTTTGTCGTAAAATAAAAATAAACGGCAAGGAATTATTTTCTATGTTAATGTTGTAACGATTATGAGTCTGTATAAGGATCATATTACTATTTATGATATCGCCAGACGGGCGGGTGTCTCCGCGGCAACCGTATCCAGGGTGTTGAACAACCGCGCCAACGTCAGTATCGCGACACGGCAAAAGGTTGAAAAAGTCATCGCCGAACAACATTATGAACCGAATGAGATAGCGCGTATGCTTCACAACCGGTATTCAAATACGATCGGCCTCCTGGTGCAGTCGCTGAACAACCAGTTTTTTGCGCGGATATGCAACGAGGCGGAGGAGGCCTGCGAGAAGATCGGATATACGCTGTTGATCGGTATTACCAATAATAATTTTCAAAAAGAGAGCAAATTACTCAATACCTTTTTAAAAAAACAGGTCGACGGATTCATTCTACTCGGTGGAAGGGCCAATGAATACCATCCGTCCGCGGATTTGATAGCTGAAATGGATCTTATATCCGACCAGGTACCGATCATTTTCATTAACGGCGGGGTGGGATTTCGTAATTGCTTCAGCGTAAAAACCGATGAAGGCGGCGCCTTTGCTAAAATGATACGGTATTTGCTCTCATGCGGACACCGTAAAATTGCGTTGATAACCGGGCAACAAAATCTCTGGACAACGGATGAGAAAATCCGGGTTTATAAGAAAAACCTGAAAAAGCAAAGGCTTGGCTTTCGCGATGAATGGATCGTATCCGGGGAATATACCATGGCAAGCGGTGAGCAATGCATGAACCGGATTCTTTCACTGAAAGAACTGCCCACCGCGGTTGCCTGCACAAACGATATTCTGGCTATCGGGGCCATGCGTGCCGCCTTGTTCAAGGGGTATACTATACCGCGGAATTTCAGTATTACGGGATTCGACGATATTGTTATGGCCGCCGAGTTCGTCCCGGCCTTGACGACCATACGGCAGAACTATTCCCTTCTTGCCTCTGCGGCCGTCCAAACCATTGCGGATTACATCGCGGGCAAGGATGTGGAGCGTGAGGTCAGCATAGACGCCGAACTGGTGGTAAGGGAATCATCCGCAACTCTCCCCGGCGCACGATCGCTTGTGCGCTGAAAAAATTAATTGTACACCTGTAATTCCCTCAAGCAAAAATTCGTATATTGGTTGATTAATATTCTGAAGAATCTCTTTGTGGTAGGTTCAAACAGGATCTCATTGACCTCATTACCGCCTCCGGTTGTTTTATTTACCAGGTATACATCACTCCAGAGGCGCGCGTCGTCCGATGCCTGAATCGTAAAAGCCGCAGGGAATTCTTTTCCCCAGTCAAGGACAACCTTTTTGACCTGTTTTTTTTCCCCCAGGTCAACCAGTATCCATTGCGGGCCGCCGTCCGCAGCCGGAATCCACGAGGTTTCCTGCTTCCCGTCAAACGCCATGCCGGCGTTATTCTCATTGGTTAATACGGAAGACGCGCTTGCCTGTTTATGCAGGGCCAGGTTCGGTCCCTGCGCCTGCATAATTTTATCGAGGTATTCCCTTTCCATGTCCATCAGCAAACGGATGCCGTCCTCATTATATTCCACCCCGTACTTTTTTTTCATGTCTTCATTCCAGGTTTTAACAAAATCATGCCAGTAATCCTCACACACTACATCATAAATTTCCTGTTTTACCTGCGCGAATGTCAACTGAACTGTTTTGCCGTTTTGTTTTCGGACCGCGGCCGCCTTGTTGTTTTCATAATATGTCCGCAATACCCGATCGGTTATTGTGGGCAGAACATTTTCCGCAAATCTTGACCTTAAATATGTGCGAAATTGTATCAGTGCCTTTTGCTTTTCATTGTCATCGGGCGCTTTGGGGGCAGCCGTTGCTGTTCCGGCAGCCCTGTTTAACTCTTCCAATACCGCGATTTCCGCAGAAAGATATTTGGAAAACAGGTAATTCTTGTGCCATTCCGGGTCGGTACTGATACGACGCTGCCGACGCGCCATGAGAAGTAAATCCTTTTTTACTTCTCCAATCCTGACATTATATTCCCTGTTTTGATATTTGAATTTTACCAGCCACGTTCCGTCATGGGAACAAGAGTTTAAGATACCGGTCAGCGTAATTAAAATCAGCAGGCAAAATGTCAATGATCGTACCAACATGCAAAACCTCTTAAAAGGGGGGGGGAAAAAAAGATGAACTTCTCCCCCCTTTTTTTGTGATTTACGGCTTAATAATTGTTGAAGGTGATGCGTGCCAGGTTTGCGGCCCCATTGGTACTCTTGATGTAAATAGTGTGCGTTCCGTTGGCAACACCCGGGTTCAAACCACACCCGGTCCATTTATACGTACCCCAACCGCCGGTGGAAGAATAGTTGACGGTTCCGATAACCGTGCCCCACGCGCTGTCCAGTCTTACCTCCATGCTGCCGTTTAAGGTGGTCGCGTATTCGATGCTGAAATTGTTATATCCGCTGGAAAGGTTAACGTTATCAAACCTGATCCAGTCACCGGGATCAAAACTTCCCACTCCGCCGTTCCAGATCGTAACTCCGCTGGAACTGCTGCATTGCCAGGCGTTTAACTGGAAATTTCCGGCTGTGCCTCCGCCGCCGCCGCCGCCACCACCACCGCCGCCGCCGCCGCTAAGAGGCGAGTAGTTGAAATTTCTGTAGGTGGTGGTACGGGCACCGGAATAATTCCAGCTTCCCAGCCAGTCATTGGCACTCCCGTCATGATTCCACACATTCATCATCACCTGCATGTTATGGGAAGGCAATGTGGAACTGCTGCCGTTGATTGTTCTGCCGCCGTAGGTAATATAATTGGGTGCCCACGTAATTGTAGTCGAACCGTTTCCGATAAACTCGTGTCCGCCCTGGCCGTTCTTGTAATAGTTGTACTGCCAGCCCTTGGTACCGATTTTTTCAACATCTATCTCATCCCAGGGACTACCGGTGTAAAGAAAGAATGATTGAACGGTGCCGCTTTGGCTGAATGTGGACATACTGACGGAAAACGTACCGTAGGTAAAAGTATCATTTGACCGATACTCTCCCCCCGAATATGACCTCCCGTTACGCGCGGTATTGTTTAAAGTAATCGCCATGCCGTTTCCGCTGAACGAAATATTATTGGGATTCCATGCGCAGCCGAACGGCGACCCGTTGTTCCAGTCGGCCTTACTCCACATACCACTGTTAAAATTGGTTAGTGAATCGCTTTTTGCGCTACTGATGGTTCTCGCGCCTGTTGTATTTTCTCCACCGGCATCCACGCCGGAGAGCGAACAACCGAACAGGAATATAAAACCCGCGGTAACAATAAATACGAAACACAATATTTTGAGATTACTCATAAATACCTCCTTCTTCGTCATGAGTAACATTATGCACCTGCCAACGGCAAGGTACTTTGTAACATGCTGTAAATTCTAGAAGTAATGTGTAATCTGTTGCAACCTGAAACCGATTCCGGGTCTGATGTAACCGGTTCCAGCAGGGAATATGGGTAATCCGGATTTTATATGGTTTGAGTTTGATCCTCGATCCGCAACAAACAGCGCCCCCACTCCACTTATTTTTATTGAGACTGGAATCGATTTCACAATCACTAATATTGAAATGCCGTATAAATTGTTAATATGATTATAACAATACGCAGTTGTATTGATTATGAATAAAGCATAAAAGTGTGTACGGGAGAAGATATGAGATCAAAGCTTGTTCTGAAAATATTTTTATTATATCTTGCATGTTGCGGTTTTTTTTCCTGCGCCCAAAACGGACAATGGAAACTGGTCTGGCAGGACGAGTTCAATTATCAGGGCGAACCTGATGCGGGGAAATGGTCTGTGGTCGTAAAACCACCGCGCTGGGTTAATCAGGAGGCTCAGGCCTATGTGGACCGAAAAGATAATTTAAGGGTGGAAAACGGACATCTCATAATCCAGGCACGCGGCAGTCATGATAAAGGTTATACCTCCGCGCGCCTTGACACGTTTCTCAACGGGAAGTGGACGTACGGGCGCATAGAGGTTCGGGCAAAGCTTCCCGCAGGCAGGGGAACATGGCCGGCTATTTTTATGCTGCCTACGGAAAATATAAACAGCGTGTATGGCTGGCCTTCCTCCGGCGAAATAGACATCATGGAGCATGTGGGTCATAATCCCGGCACAGTACAGGCCAGCGTGCACTGCAGCGAGTATAACCACCTCCAGGGAACTCAGAAATTCGGCACATTTTATATAGAAGATCCCTTTAATGAATTTCATGTCTACGCCGTGGAATGGTATCCGGACCGGCTGGATTTCTTTGTGGATAAGAACAAGTACTTTACCTTCCGGAACGAAATGAACGGCTGGAAAACCTGGCCATTTTACAAGGATTTCTATCTGATTCTTAATCTGGCCATCGGCGGTTCATGGGGCGGGGCCCAGGGCATCGACGATTCCATTTTCCCCACACAGATGATTATTGATTATGTACGGGTATACCAGGCTGATCCGGAAAAATTTTCCCTCAATTTTTCAGAACGCGGCACAAAGAATTAATCTTTTCCAGAAGCCTTGGTTTGGTTTTCACCAACAAATTGTGACTTATGAACAGCCATGCAAGCCCTTGACCCGGGTCCCGGCTGCGACTTACGCCTTTACCCTACCCCAATAGTTTAGTTTTATGTTCCACGTCCAACAGCCGCGTGGCAATGTAGCGCTGAATGCCCCGGCGCTCGACGACGCCCGCCGTTACGTTATCCTCCCTGATCACCGGCATGTAATCCAGGTGAAAATGGTCCATCATCTCCTCAGCCTCGGTCAGGGGTGTCTCGGGCGTGCAGGTGGTAACCGGCTTTTCCATGATATCATGGGCAAGCAGGAAATCGGACAGCTCCTGGGCCATCAACGTCTCTTTGATGCTGTCGATGGAGATTATTCCCATCAGGTGTTTTTTTTCATCCACCACGGGATAATACAGCTCATCGTGTCTGCTGAATACGGAGAGGATTTTTTTAAGGTTGGTATTTTCGGCAATAAAGGGCAGTTTTTTAGGCACCACGTCGGCTGTTTTGATAGTCTTTATCAGGTCCTCCTGCGTGATATTCAGACCAACCTCACCTGCCTTTACCACCGCGTGCCTGATGAACGGCGGCCCGATCAACTGTACCACAAAGGTGGTCGCGGTGATGATAACCACGATCACCCCGCCGATATAATCCGGGAACCGCTGCTGGGCCAGGATGGCCAGACCGATGGCCACGCCGGACTGGCTGAACAGGCACAGGGGCAGGTATTTACTGACCGAGGGTATGGCCTTGGAGAGCAGGCCGCCCAGGCGCGCTCCGATCATCTTGCCCGCCGTTCTGCCGATCAGATACACGACAATCAGGAGGCCGATTATGACGTTTATCCCGCCCACATTAAGCGAGGTGCCCACCAGCACAAAGAAGAGAACATATATGGGGGTTGCTATTCGCTCAAGCATGGTAAACAATTCCTTGCTGCGGATGGGCGCGATATTGGTGATTAAAATACCCATGATCATGGAAGAAAGCAGCATATCGATGTTCAGGGCAACCGACAGCCCCAATACCAGCAGGATGGCGCCGATACTGAAGGTAAGGATTTTATTTTCATCCAGAAAGGTACGCAGCAGACGGGCCAACACGTAGCCGCTGCCCGCGCCCACCACCACGGCGGCGCCCACTTCATATCCAAGCCCGGAAAGCTCGCCCAGGACGTTTCCGCCCTTCATTCCCAGGAATATGGTGCTTAAGCTGGAAAACACCGCGAATAGAAACAGGGCCAGGATGTCATCCAGGGCCACGACGCCCAGGAGCATGCTGGTGAGCGGCCCCCTGGTTTTATACTCCCAGAGCACGTCGGTCGTACCGGCCGCGGCCGTGGCCGCGGACATGGATCCCAGCAGCAGGGCCATGGCCATGGCCACCACCACATTCTGCAGCAGGAACATGCCGATGATGAAGACCAGAATGCCCACGAAGAAAAAAGCGCCCAGGGCCTCAAAAAATAAAATGGAGATAAACTGCTTTCCGTATTTCTTCAGCGTACTGAGTTTGAGCTCGCCGCCGATCATGAAACTAATCAGGCCCAGCGCAAAATAGTTGAACGGTTCGAATTTCTTTACCACGTCAAGCGGTATGAGATGAAGCCCGCTCTGCCCGATGATGATACCGATGATGATATACCCCACCACCTGGGGCACCCTGATCTTCTGAAACAGCCTGCCGCCGATGGTGCCGCCGAAAAGCGCGAGGCCCAATAAAAGCAGTGTATTCAAATGAGAAAGAGAGATACCTTTAAGAATGGAATCGATGAACTCAAGCATATTATCCTTCCTTTATAAGCCTGTACGCCTCGGCCGGGGTGGGCGCGGCCAGCAGTTTGGCCTTTATGTCGTCGGATTTTAAAAACGCCACAACGTGGGAGAGCAGATCGATATACTCCCGCTGCTGGTTCTGCCCCATGACGATCATCACCACCAGTTGGACCCGGCTGTCGTCGATCGAGGCGTAATCGGAAATCCCCCGGGGTTGTATGCCCATGACAACCAGAGGTTTTTTAACCCCCTCATAGCGAACGTGCGGGATGGCGATGCCGATGCCCATGCCCGTGCTCATAAGCTTCTCCCTGTGGAAAATGCGCTCTTCCAGGGTTTTCGCGTCCTGCTTGTGCACGGCTCCCTGATCAACCGCGCATTTTATCAGAGTCAACAGAACCCCTTTTTTATCCTGCTCCGACAGGATAATAATTCGCTCCTCGTTTATCATATCCTTTAACGTCATATTCCCCCCTTTGTGCCGGAATTATGAAACAGCTCCTTTTCCTTGTCGGCGAACAACTCAATAACCGCCTGCTCGTCGGGAGCCTGCAGTACCGCCCTGATCAGGGCAAGATCATTGATAATTCTGTTTAACTGCGCCAGGATGCGCAGGTGAAGCTTCTCACTGTCCGTGCAAAGCAGGAAAAAAAGCGTGGTGTTCTCATTATCCAGGGCCCCAAAATCCGTGCCCGCCCTGCAGATACCCACCACGAGCAGCGTGATGCCGCGGGGATTTTCCCTGGGACTGCGGATATGCGGAATCGCCACCCCCTTGCCCAGGGCCGTGGTCAGAAGCTGCTCCCTGGCCAGGAGTTTCTTCACATAGGCCTGTTTGTCCGGGATAATGCCGCCTTGGGAAAGCGGCTCCACAAGCTGGGCCAACACTTGTTCAATAGTCCCCGGTTTCAAATTCATGATGATAAACGCGCGATGCAGCAGCCTGGTGACGGGAATTACGGCCCGTTCCTCATCGATTACCAGGGTGCCGTGTTCGTTGTCGGGATTGAAGTATTTCATTTTGGAGATCAGCCAGTTGTCGATCATGGGTTTCACAAAGCGCCACTGGCTGCCTATTTTGGCGCAGGGTATCTCTTCCCTGTGGGCCATGCGCAGAACGGTTTTTTCGGCGATTTTTAAATATGCCGCAACCTGGCTCAGAGTCATAATTTCATCTTTAAAGTATTCCTGTACTTTATTGTCCATTATTGTCCTCTATTTACTAGTATAATAACATATTCTATGTTGTCAAGCAGATTAATAGAACTGTTTAGATAATCATTCAGCTTAATGCTCCAGATATGATAAATCGGCCCGGCGCAATCCCAGCTTTTGGGCTAAAAGACCGCATTCCGTGATACCCGCGGCCACGTCGGACGGCTGATGGGCATCGGAATTGATCACCACCCGAATATCATATTCCGCGGCCAGTTCCCAGAATGCGGGTAGCGGATACATGGGCCGCTGCTCCTCACCGGCGGCATGCGGCGGCTTGCGCAGGCCGAAACTGTTTATCTCAAGGGCCACTCGTTTTCCGGCTGCCGCCGCGAGTATGTCGCCGGCCGCGGCGCGCGCCTCTTTGTCCCATTCCACGTAAAACATGCCGAAAATGTCGGGATGGGAGATAAAAGTAAAAAATCCGGATTCTATGGCCTTGATGCAGGCGGCCGTGTACGCCCTTAGTTCCCGTTTGCCCATTATACCGCCGTGGGCGCCCTTAAAACCGCCGTCTACCTTAAAGAAATGAGTTCCGGCGATCAGGTAATCCAGGTCGCGCCTGCCCAATAGTTCCTCTTTGTAGAAATTGTGGTACTGTTTAAAGTAATCGCATTCCAGGCCGGCAAGAATTGTAAGCGCCGGATACTCTTTTCGTGCGGCTTTAATCGCGTCCAGGTAGCCGTCCAGCTCGTCCATACGCATGCGCACGCTGAGCCAGCGGTTGTCAGGCAGGGGCGTATGATCGGTTATTCCCAGCACCGTAATGCCGCACTCCAGCGCGGCCCGGGCGTAGTCCC
>CAZWYY010000027.1:0-17758 GCA_964638895.1 uncultured Spirochaetaceae bacterium
GCGGGCCGGATACCGCGGACCTGCCTATAGCGAAGAGAATACCCCCCAGAATCGAGGCCACCCCTATCCAGCTTAAGGCAAGCATATTGTAG
This sequence comes from uncultured Spirochaetaceae bacterium, assembly GCA_964638895.1. Classification (GTDB taxonomy): domain Bacteria; phylum Spirochaetota; class Spirochaetia; order SZUA-6; family RPPD01; genus JAFGGG01. Next base: position 93 of record CAZWYY010000027.1, read on the forward strand.
TCCAGAAAGATCATAAGCTGGACCGCCAGCAGGGGACCGGCCAGGCTGCCGATCTGCTGGGCAAAGGAAAAACCCGAATCCAGGGAGGAAGGGCTCCAGAATGCTGCGCTTTTACCCGCGGAAACGTATCCGGAAACCGGCACTGCCAACAGGCCATGGGCCAGCCCCAGGGAACCGAGCCCGGCGAGTATAAACACGGTGGTGTTGACGGGAAAGGGCAGAATACGAGCCAAGGGAGGCCAGTTCATGAAGCCAAGCGAGAACAGGGCCAACCCCGCCACCTGCGTGCCCAGGAACAGGAAAAACCTGATATGACCGCTTTTTAGGATTCCTTTGGAAAAAACAAGCCCGGACAGAAAAAGGCATAAGAAATACATCCCGATAAGCTGACCGATCTGCTGCAGCGAAAAAGTTTCCTGTAACAGCAACGGCAGCATAAAGATAACGATTCCCGTGATTATTATTCTGATAATCATACCAAGGAGGAAAAAGGACTTGAAAAAGGCGCCGTCCGTAATCGTTAAAAAGATTTTTTTGATTACGGGTTCTCCCTGTCCCTGCTCGTCGGCCTCCCGGCCGGCTGCAGGCACGCCGCTGAAGAACAGCAGACTGTAGATAAACACGAATGCGGCCAGTCCCCCCGCTGTTATAAACAGGACATTCAAAGCCAATAAGGAACTCAGCAGAGACCCACAGCCCATGCCGATCGCCATTCCCCCCGTGTAGGCAAAAAAGGAAAAGGAAGAATGACCGGACCGGCTGCCTTCCGCACCCGCTCGTTCATACACGGTAATAAGGGCGGCAAAGATCATGCCCTGACCAAGGCCCGTAAGCGCGCGCGAAAGAATAATATAATAATACTCATGCAGAAAACCCAGCACAAGGTATCCCGCGGTTATGGCCAGGGCGCCGGCCGTCAGCAGGCCCTTCAGGTTCGTGCGCTTGGCGATAAACCGGGCGGGCAGGATGCTTATCCATAACCCCGCAAAATATGTCGAAAAGACGGCGGCGGTCAGGTACTGGTTCAGCTCCGCGCCCCTGACGGCATCTTGAATGTAAGAGGGCAGTATCCAGACAATCAGTGCCTCGGTAAATATTATCAGAAGGGAAAGAGGATATACCAGCTCCGGGCGCAGGAAGAGGAGGCCGCCGGACTCACCGGACTCCGAACCTGTATCGGTTATGGCCGTTTTTTTGCGCGCGGCCCAGCCGAGATTCAACAGGCAGAGGGAGAGTATAATGGAAGTTATAAGCGCTATACTCAAATTCTTGAAATTCGGGAACAGTTTTTCAGCCAAAAGGCCTGGTTTCACCCCTACTTTGATTGTGAGCTCCGGAGAAATAGGAGCGGACCTTACTTCAAAACCGCTGTCCGGTGACGCGGTAAGCGGTCCGCCGGATGCCTCATCCGCTGTGTGCACCAACTCCGTGTCGCCGCCCACCAGGCTGATGAAGGCGATATCACTGTCCATTTTTTTATAGCGGGTGAAGATATTCAGGGCGGTTCTTAAGAACCCGGCATCCGCATTGCCCGAAAACTCCCTTTGTACGCTGTGCACAAGGGCGGTGTTTAAGGTTTTGGTCTTGGCCTGGAGCTGGGCGGCCGTCAGATCGTACATGGTGTACCCCAGGTAGGCGGACAAGCCGCCCAGGAATATACACCAGATAAGACCGATAGCCAGCTTGGTTCCCGGCGAAACGCGGCGTAGGAAAAGCAGGAGCAGCAGAGCGAACAGCAGTACGGCCGCGCCGCATGCCGGCCATGCGTACCAGGAAGAATCCATTACGGCCCGGGAGCCCACGCCCCTGGGAATGATAAGCTGTAAATTCCCCACTACGCGGTTCTGATTATTCAGTGGAAACGCCAGCATAAAGGCGGTTGGATTTTGGGCCTGGGTGTAGCCGCTGTCATCCAGCTGGAACCCGGCCTGGTTGAAGGTTTGGCTGAAGGGCATATCCTCTGCGGTAGCGGCCTGTTCCTGCTCATAGATGGACCGGTTGTCAGTGTCCGTGATCTCTACAAGCCTGACCGCCGGTTCGGCCTTAAGCAGGCTGTCGGCCGCAGCCGCGAAGCCTCTGTACCCGCTAAGGTCCGAGTCTCCGGTCAGCCCGTCATTAATCGTATCCGCAGCGTCCCGGCCCAGGACGGCGATTCTTTCATTTAAAAGCCGTGAATATAATTGTATATTCTCCAGGTATCCGAAATACGAGATCAGTGCCAGAAATACCGCCGGAATAATGATAAGCGGGATGAGTCCCATGCTGAATCTGCGTTTACCGGTGTCTTCAACCATCTGCAAAGTGTCTTTAGGCCATTATCCGGTTATTTGAGTGAAAAATCAAGCAACTTTTTTTTCCGCAGCACGGTCTTTTCAACCTCCACCCCCAACAGGATTAACAGGCTCGCGGTCAGGCACAGGCCCAATTCCGCCGGGGAGAGGGGAACTGTCTTGAATATCAGTTGAAAAAAGGGCAGGTAAATCAGCAGGAGCTGAAGGACGAACGTGGCGGCCACGGATACCGCAAGGGGAATGTTGGAGGAGGGACTCAGTTTAAAAATCGACGTATGCGACGAACGCACGCCCAAGGCAAGCTGGAGTTGGCAGAGGGTAACCGTGGTAAATATCACGGTTCTCCACTTTTCCTCGGCCGCGCCGGACAGGGCGAAAAACAGCCCCAGGCCCAGACAGGCCACGGCCATAAATATGCCTGTCCAGATGATCTGCCTGCCCGTACCGCGGGTGAACATGCTTTCCCCGCGGCGAAAGGGCGGTCTTTGCATGACGCCCTGTTCCGCGGGCTCATACCCCATGGCCACGGCAGGCGCCCCGTCGGTTACCAGATTTATCCACAGGATCTGCAGGGGAAGCAGGGGCAGGGCCAACCCCAGAAGCGGACCGAAAAGCATGACCAGGATTTCTCCCAGGTTGCCCGATAGAATATACCTGATAAACCGCTTGATGTTGTCATAGATGGTCCTCCCCTCCCGCACTGCGTTCACGATTGTGGCGAAGTTATCGTCCAGAAGCACCATGTCCGCGGCCTGTTTTGAGACGTCCGTACCCGTGATGCCCATGGCAACGCCTATATCCGCGGCCTTCAGGGCCGGGGCGTCGTTTACCCCGTCCCCGGTCATGGCCACCACCTGGCCCCGGCTTTGCAGGGCGTCCACCAGCCTGGTTTTATGTTCCGGGTTTACCCTGGCGTATACCGATACGGTCTGCGCCGTGTCCGCCAGCTCTTCCGCGTTCAGCCGTTCCAGGTCACGACCGCTTACGTATGTGTTGTCCCGGGTTATGCCGAGTTGTTTGGCAACAGCCAGCGCCGTAGCGGGATGGTCGCCGGTGATCATGACCGGCCGTATCCCGGCCTTCCTGCAGGTCTGTACAGCCGTTTTTACTTCGCGGCGTACCGGATCGATCATGGCACTCATGCCGATAAATATGAGATCCCGTTCCGTGCGTACGGAAATGCGGCCGCGCCTTGTTTTCAGGGGTTTTACGGCCATGCCGATAATCCTCATGCCCCGGTCGGCCAGGCTCCGGTTATGGGTAAGCAGCTTCCATTTGTCGGCATCCGTAAGCGGCAGAAGCTTGCCCCTGCTCAAGATGTATGTGCAGACATCCAGTAATTCGTCCACCGCGCCCTTGGTCAGGGCGAATCGTACCGGATGCCCGTCCGGGAACACGGTCCGGAAAACAGCGTCCCAAGTCGAGGCCGGCGGTATGTCATGCACGGTTGTCATGCGCTTTCTTTCGGAAGAAAAGGCCAGTTCATCCCTGCGGGGGAAAAGCCGCTCCAATTCCGCCTTATCCAACCCGGCTTTATGCGCCGCAAAGGCCAGGGCCGTCTCCGTGGGGTCTCCGTCCGCATCCGGTTCGGCGCTGTCCGTATGAATCTCCGCGTCGTTGCACAGAGCGCCTCCCATAAGCAGCAGGGCTAGGTGCGGATTGGATTTGATGATATTCCCCGGCCTTAACCCCTCGAGGGCAACCTCCCTGTCTCCGGTTACTAAGGCGGTAACGGTCATTTTATTTTGGGTGAGGGTCCCGGTTTTATCCGAGCAGATTACCGTTACCGAGCCCAGGGTTTCCACCGAGGGTAGATTTCTGATCAGGGAGTTCCGGCGGAAAAGCTTACGCGCGCCAAGGGCGAGTGATATGGTTACCACCGCGGGCAGGCCTTCCGGAATGGCCGCCACGGCCATGCTGATGGCCGTTTTGACGGTAATAATCACGTCCTGCCTGTTTAAAAAGGATACGGCCGCCACCAGCAGAATCAAAACCACCGCGGAAAGCGCCAGCACATATCCCAGTTGTCCAAGCCGCTTCTGCAGGGGTGTGGGCTCCTCTTTGACCTGTTCCAGCATGGAGGCGATTTTCCCCAGCTCGGTGTGCATGCCCGTAACCGTTACCACGGCCTCTCCCCTGCCAAGTACGGCCGTCGTTCCCCTGAACACCATATTGGCGCGATCCGCGAGAATCAACTCACCGGGCGCGGTAAAGGCGTGGTCCTTTTCCACCGGAACGGATTCCCCCGTCAGGGTCGACTCCCGGACACGCAAACCGAAGGAAGCGATAAGCCGCGCGTCCGCGGGAATGATGTTCCCGGCCTGAATCAGGAGGATGTCGCCGGGCACCAGTTCTTTGGCCGGTATTTCACGGGTAACGCCGCCGCGCCTGACCTTTACCGCGGGTTCGGCAAGTTTTTTTAAGGCGGCCAGGGCCTTATCGGCCTTGTACTCCTGCCAGAAACCCAGCAGGGTGTTTAAAACCACAATCACGAGGATAACCGCGGTGTCAAGGTATTCATGAAGCAGCAGCCCATTAATGGCGGCCGCCGCCAGCAGAATTATAACAAGAACCTGCCTCAGTTGGTCTCCCAAAATGCGCAGGGCATTCCTTTTATGTTTTGCTGCAAGCTCGTTATAGCCGTATGTTTGCAGCCGTTCGGCAATGGCCTCATGTCCCAGCCCCTGCTGCGGATCAACCTGTAAGGCGTGCAACGTATGCGGACAGTCCGTCCGGTACCAGTCATTCATGGAAACTACTCCCACCCGGCGCCCTACGGTCGTTCCTCATGAACCGGCGGCCGGGTTCCCTGCGGCTTGATTATATTTTTGGCGCATTTGGGTGGCTTTTCCGCAGGTGAGTTTGCCCTCCGGGCAGACGCCGTGTACACAGCCCGGACCCGCGGTTTTAAACATATGCGGGGCCACCCCGAGTACCAGCTTAAGCATCTGTTCGGCAGCGCCGCGTATTTCCCACTGAGCCCTTTGGCAGAGGCGCTTCTCAAAAAAATGAAGCAGTTCCCGTCCGTTCATGGATACGAATATTTTAGTCTCCGCGGCATTGGGCAGCACAAAACGGGCATCCTCAGCGGTGATTCCGCTTTTAAGCAGCGAGGCATAAAAATCCCGGGTCTGTTCCATAAAGCGGTCGTAGGCCCGCTTCAGCCCGGCGTCGGCGCCGACGGCAGGAGGGGTGATATACTCAAACCGGTTCTCGGTTACATAGCGCTGGCTTTTCTGCGAATAGGAGGCAAGCCGGTGGCGCACCAACTGGTGGGTGCACGCGCGTGACACACCCTCAATCATAAAGGAAAAACAGGCATGCTCGATTACAGAGAGATGGCCCATCTTGATGATATTCTCCAAAAAGGCGCCGTGGTCTCCCCGGGCGAGGCGCTTTTGTATTTCTTCCAATCCGTGAGGCGAGTAACATACCTTTCCCGCCTGGGCGCACACGTATTCCGGATTGTGGGTATGGCTTACCAAAACTACCTTCATCTCCCCCTCCTGTAGACTTATGAAAAAGCCACTCTTTGGAAGCGTCAGCGATACCTTTGCTGATGGCTTTTTATTTGTAATAATACATTCACATAGGGGAAAGAGTCAAATGAGAATAGCCGCTGTCTGCCTGCTTTCAGAACAGTATCGTATTCAACCCGTAAATTTTGCGGTATACTTGCCTGCGGTACGGTTATGAAGCAAAAAATAAACGGGAAGGCTGAGGCCGGCGGGTGCTATCTTCTGGTACTCAGACTCTCCGCAAAGCGAAGCATACGCGTCGGAAAACTCGGGCGCATCCGTTTTCAGCCCGGGTTCTATGTGTATGTAGGCTCCGCAAAGCGTGGCCTTAAGCCGAGAATAGAACGGCACCGGCGGGTGCATAAAAAATTATTCTGGCATATTGACTATTTTCGGGAGTACGCGGACATAGCCGGAATCATCATGTTTCAGACGTCCGCAGACCTCGAATGCCGGCTGGCCCGCGCGGTTCACCCCCTCGCGGATGGGGCCGTACCCGCGTTCGGCTGTTCGGACTGTGTCTGCCCTTCCCATTTTTTCTTTTTCCGGAAGAATCCGCTCGAAAATCCCTTATTGCAGCGGGACTTTGAATTGATTGCATAGGGTACCGCTAAAACAGTTCAATTGTTTGTTTAGGCTTGAGATTCAATAAAAAGTCCGTTATAGGCAGGCAGGGGATACCATTTTCGCTTGTTTTTTGCTCACCCCTGTACAAAAAGCAGACCGTGCATTGAGGATAATCCTCCCGAAAAGCTTTAAGGGACTTTAGATCATTATTATGAATTTTATCCGTATTTTTTACTTCAAAAGCGTAAAACCCGCAGTCACCATAGATAACGAAATCAACTTCCAAGCCCGTCCTGGTGCGCCAGAAGAAGATCCCGGCGTTATAGTTGCTGTACGCAAGCCAGGCCTTTAGATGCTGATACACAAGTCCTTCCAGCGCGGGTCCCGAGATTTCATCCCGTTTATCCAGGGGACCGAAAGGGCGCAGGGCGGAAAATACCCCGCAGTCGAAATAATAGAATTTATTATGGGTAATCAGTGATCTTTTCGCCTTTCTGGAAAAAATGGGGATAAAATCCGCGAGCAACAAATCCTCCAATATTGACAGATATCCCTGAACGGTTGTGCGTTTTATTTCGCTTTCCCGGGCGATTTCCGTGGTATTGAGCAAAGAACCGTGCGAAAAACTGATAACCTCCAGAAAGCGGGCGAATGAATCGATATTCCTGACCAGGCTTTCCGCCTGTACCTCCCTTTCCAGGTAGAGGGAAGCATATCCGTTTAAAATATCAGCGGGCTCCAATGCGGACAGCACGAGGGGGATCATGCCGATTGACAGGGCACGCCGCAGTTGAAAGTCTTCTCCTATTTCACCCGCCATAAACGGATGGAAAGTGCGCAATACGGCCCTCCCCGCCAGCAGGTCCGTCCCGCTGCGCCTCAGCTTCCGGGCGCTGGAACCTGTGAGAATGAACTGAATATCCCTGTAGTTTTCTATAATCTGATGTACGACAGGCAGCAGTCCGGGAACACGCTGCACTTCGTCGATGATGCAGATCTTCCGGTGAGTATCCGCTGAAACAATATTTTTTAACCGTTCCGGCCTGGAAAGCAGTTCCCTATACAACCGTCCGTCCAGCAGATCCAGGTAGAGAGCATTATCGTATTTCTTTTTTACCCATGTTGATTTGCCGGTTCCCCTGGGGCCGAACAGGAAGTAACTGCTTTGAGGCGGTTTAAAGTAACGCCCGACATATTCCATGCTTACATTTTACCATTGATTTCGGCATTTTTCAATAAAAAATGCCGTAAAAAGCGGCATTTTTATTCTCCTACGGCTCCCAAGATTAACAATGTTTTCCGTTAGCGGAACGGAATAAAGCTATAAATACCATGAAAGCCGCACCTCTTTATAAAAGCTTGACAGCTTAAGCGTATGTATGCTATTTTCCCTTTCGAGAGGTACGAAAGATAAAATGAAGACCTGTTTTTTATTTCCCGGCCAGGGTGCCCAATACCCCGGTATGGGCAAGGATTTTTGGCAGGCCAGTGAGAAGGTCAAACTGCTCTTTCAGGCGGCCTCGGATTACGCTGATATGGACCTGAAACGGCTGTTGTTTGAGGCCGACGAGGAGGAACTGAAAGAGACGGACAAAACCCAGGTGGCGGTGACCCTGGCCAATCTGGCGGCCGCCGCGGCCTTGCGGGAGCACGGTATTTCCGCAGAGGGATACGCGGGCTTCAGCCTGGGAGAATACGCAGCCCTGTACGAGGCCGGTATACTGTCACTTGCGGACCTGTTTCCGATTGTGAAAGCCCGGGGCGAGATCATGGAACGCGCCAGTCGTGACGCCGACGGGGCCGAAGGCCGGGCCGAAATGGCCGCCGTAATCGGGCTTTCCAAACCGGACGCAGAGAAGCTGCTTTCGGACATGACGGGCGCACAGGTGTTTCTTGCCAATCATAACAGCCCCACCCAGGTTGTGCTCTCCGGCACCCAGGCCGGACTGGAACAGGCCGAACAGGTATTTAAGCAGGCCGGGGCCAGGCGGGTGATCCGCCTGCGGGTTTCAGGGCCGTTTCATTCGCCGCTTATAAGCCGGGCCGCCGAGGAGTTTGCCTCGTTTTTAAAAGACTATACGTTTCATGATCCGCAGGCGCCGGTCTATTCAAACGTGACCGCCGCTAAAATCGGCAGCGGGGATGAGGCCCGCGAATTGTGCGTGAAACAGATTGTTTCCACCGTACGCTGGGTGGATGAGGAGGCAACATTACTGCGCGAGGGGTATACCGGGTTTTACGAGGCCGGACCGGGCTCTGTTCTACGCGGCTTGTGGAAGGCGTTTTCCACCCAATACCCTTGCCTTGCGGCGGGCAAACTGGATGACCTGCAAACAGTACAATCAGAAAGTAAGGAGTAATACATGTTATTAAAAGGAAAAACAGCAATAGTAACCGGCGGATCGCGCGGTATCGGCAAAGAGATTGTCATGTTATTTCTTACGCACGGCGCCACTGTATATTTTATCGACCTGATGGAAAGCGAGCACCTGGGGGAGATGGAGTCGGTCGCCCGGGAAGCGGGCGTGAAGGTCTTTTTTAAACAGGCTGATGTGGCGAATGAAGAGCAGATAACCACCATCATCAAAGAGATCCTGAAAGAGAATGAACAGATCGACATACTGGTGAACAATGCCGGAATCACCCGGGACGGGCTGGTTTTCCGCATGCCCCTGGAGAACTGGGAAAAGGTGCTTCAGGTTAATCTTACCTCGGCTTTTTTGGCCTCCAAGCATATTGCCATGGCCATGATGAAACAGCGCTCGGGCTCTATTATCAATATGGCATCGATTGTGGGGGTCGGCGGGAACGTGGGCCAGACCAATTACTCCGCCTCCAAGGGCGGCCTGATCGCCTTTACCAAAAGCCTGGCCAAGGAGGTGGCCTCCCGCGGCGTGCGGGTGAATGCGGTAGCGCCCGGGTATATTATCACTGAGATGACTGAAAAACTCAGCCCGGAAGCCAAACAGGCCATGCTTGGGGTTGTCCCTATGGGAAGGGGCGGCACACCGGAAGAGGTGGCCAAGGTCGTGCTGTTTCTGGCTTCTGATCTGGCGTCGTATGTCACCGCACGGGTAATCCAGGTTGACGGCGGTATGGCCATATAACGGTATGGCCATATAATTGAGGAGGATTATATGGAAAGAAGAGTTGTCGTTACGGGAATGGGCACCGTAAATCCTCTTGCCAATAATGTTGAGGATTCCTGGCAAGCCGTAAAGCAGGCGAAAAACGGAATCACCGCGCTGGATCGTTTTGACCCGGGTCCGTTTCCCAGCAAGGTGTGCGGCGTGGTTAAAGACCTTGATGTGGACCGCTACCTTGATAAAAAAGAGGCCAGAAAATATGATCGATTCACCATTCTTGCCGTTATCGCCAGTATGGAAGCCATGCAGGCGACGGGACTTGGGGGATCAGCCGACGGCCTTGACCCGGAACGGTTCGGGGTAATTATCGGCAACGGCATAGGCGGTCTGGCTACGCTTACCGATGCATATCACTCATTGTTTTATAAAGGACCCATGCGCATTCATCCCCTGACCATCCCCAAGATGATCTGCAACATCGGCCCCGGTAATGTGGCCATCAAATTCAACGCCCAGGGGCCGTGTTACGCGGTGGTTACGGCCTGCGCTTCCGGAACGGATGCCATCGGCAATGCCTTCCAGATAATCAAAAATAATGTGGCGGACGTTATGATCACCGGGGGAACCGAAGCCCCGGTCACCGAGATCGCCATGGGCGGGTTTTGTGCCATCCAGACCTTGTCCCGCGGATTCAACGATACACCGGAAAAAGCCAGCCGGCCCTTTGACGTGGACCGGGACGGGTTTGTGCTGGCCGAGGGGGCCGGTATTTTGATTCTGGAAGAACTGGAACACGCAAAAAAACGCGGCGCCCCCATCCTTGCGGAGCTGGTAGGCTACGGTCTTTCCTGTGACGCAAATCACCTCACCGCGCCGCATCCGGACGGGCGCGGCGCCATCCAGGCCATGCGCATGGCCCTGGAGGTCGCGGGCATGCGGCCCGCGGACATTGATTACATAAACGCGCACGGCACCTCAACCCCGCTTAACGATCCCATAGAAACCAAGGCCATCAAGTCGGTGTTCGGCGACCAGGTAAAAAATATCAAGGTTTCCTCCACAAAATCCATGACCGGCCATATGATCGGAGGGGCCGGGGGGGTTGAGGCGGTCGTATCGATTATGGCGCTGAAGGACCAGTTTTTTCCGCCCACACTGAATCACGACAACCCCGATCCCGAATGTGATCTGGACTATGTTCCCAACAAGGGGTACCACGGCAGAATACGGGCGGTGATGTCCAACTCGTTGGGGTTCGGCGGCCATAACGGAATTCTGATTTTTAAACAGTACGGCGAATAAACCTATAATCACCTGATGAAAGGAACAACACAATGAAACAAATCACGCAACAAAACCTGATAAACGCCTTCGGCGGAGAAAGCCAGGCGCATATGCGGTACCTGCATTTTGCCGTTACGGCGGAACGCGAGGGGTATCCGAATATGGCGCGCCTATGGCGGGCCATCGCCCATGCCGAATATGTGCACGCCGGTGACCATTACCGGGAGTTAAAGCACCTTGACGGAGGGTTTACGGCCAACAGCATGGCCGCGTTCGGCCCCGGTGATACCGTAAAGAACCTGAAACTCTCGATTGACGGTGAGACTTTCGAGATCGAAGAAATGTACCCGGTGTACATTGAAACAGCAAAGCTGCAGAACGATATCGGCGCCAAGAAGAGTTTCGAGTGGGCCTTTGCCACAGAAAAGTTGCATAAACAGATGTTCGAGCAGGCCCTGCCCGTTATCGAACAAGGCTCTGATGTGGGATTGGGTCCGGTGCAGGTGTGTGAGGTCTGCGGATACACGCTTGAGGGCCAGGCCCCGGATGTGTGCCCGTTGTGCAAGGCCCGGAAAGACAAGTTTACGGAGTTTGCCTGAGCGCGGGGCAGATTTTTATACCTTAAACCGCCGGCTGGTATCTTTAATATTCTGAATATTCTCTACATTGGTGGTATTAATTTCCTCGATCTGCCGCACCTGGTTCTCCATGGTCCTGGTGCCTTCCGTAACCTGCCTCATATGCGCCTCCAGTTTTTCGGCCAGGTTCTGCATGGTTTGGAGTGAATCCTTGACCTGCTCCGCATCCGTCAGAATTTGACCGGCATCGGCTTTTACCTGGGAGGTAAGGGTATTTATTTCCTCAAGCCCGGTCAACACCTCGGAACTTCCGCTTTTTAATTCTGTTATTGACAGGTGAACGTGCCGCTCAAGCTCATCCGTTTCCCGGATAAACTGGCTGACGTCGTTAAAGGTTCGTTCCGTGGTTTGCACCTCCACCGCCACGCTGTCGATGGTAGTGGATATTTCTTTAAGCAGACCCGTAATCTCGTTTGATTGTTCGGTTGAATCCTCCGCTAGTTTTCGAATTTCGTCGGCCACCACGGCAAAGCCCTTTCCGGCCTCACCGGCGTGCGCCGCCTCAATGGCCGCGTTCATGGCCAGCAGGTCGGTCTGGGAGGCGAGTGCGGAGATAAGCTGGTTGGCCTCATCCAGCTTCTGGGCCCGGTTTAGCAGATTCATGATTTTCGCGGCAACCTCGGAGATTTTATTCTTTCCCTTGTCCGAGATCTCAACCAAGTTGAGAAAATTCTGCCTGACACCTTCGCTTGCCTGGGAGATAAGTGCGAAATTTTTGATCATCTGTTGGGTGGCGGCTGAGGACTGGTTGACATTGGCCGCCTGCTCCCGGATGGCCCGGTCGAGCGAAGAGATTTTTTCGGTAATGTCGCTTACCGCCGTAAAAGCCCCATGAGTCGTTACTTTCTGTTCCTTCACCCGTGTATCGATCGTATAGAGCTCGGAAATGTTGGCCTGGGACGAGCGTATGTATGTGTTTATGAACCCGGAAAGACGTGTTCCGGTTTCCGTGAGGCTCTCCGTGCTCTGCAGAATGCGGACAACCGTATCCTTAAGCCGCGCGGTAAGCTGGTTGAACTCCTTGGCGATGACGCCTACTCCGTCGAAATTTACCAAGGTGATCATGTCGTTCAGGTCTCCGCCGGACGTGTTCATGGTCTTCAGTTTTCGGATTATCTCGATTTTTTGATACGAGTCCTCCTTTTTAGAGAGATACTCCAGCAGGATGAACAATAGAAAAAACAATAGGGTCACCAGCGCCACCGCTCCTCCGGCGGAGGGATAGCCCGCGGGAATCCGTGTGGCCCCGGCGTAAAAATTGACCACATGATAGAAAAAAACGCTGAGATTCATAACCACTACCAGCAGGATAAGGTAATCCTTTATTTTAATAAAAACATCGTTTTCGCCGGGTTTTATGGTGGTCATGGCCAGTATTTTTTTAGCCTTAAGCAGCACGTTGTTCACCAAAAGGGCGGTAAGCAAACCGGAAAGCAATCCCGCAGCCATGGTGTTAAGTACCGAGACATAAAATGGGTAACCGCCCACCGGGTTCCATTTAAAGATCAGGGCATAGACGATAAACGCGCCTATAAGCCAGCATACAAAGTGGATAAGGAGCAGGAACCAGGGCACGAACAGAGACGCCCTGCGGGCCCGGTCTTCATGCGTTTGGTTTTCGATGAAATGGAAAAGGGGCTTTAAAATCAGGAGAAGAATCAGATACGCAACAACGGCAAAGGCGGAAACGGCGATAATATTGATGATCCGAACCGAAAACATCACGCGCTCTGCGAAACTCATCACCAGGTTGGGGTTAAAAATACCCACAACCTGTTCCCGTAACAGCCCGCCTAAAAGCAGGGGGATGCCCAGATTGGCAAAAAATATTTTCAGTTGGATATTGGTCTTTAAACGCATGACACATATTCCCGGTGATTATATTCATAGTATAGGTATTCGGGATTGGGTTTGCCAGGGCAAAAACAGGGTATTTTTTTACAGAAATTTCACTTAGGGCTTGAGTAACCGTCAAATAAATAATATTTTATGGATAATGATATTTTATAAAAAAATATGAAAGGAAGTCATTATGGTGAAAAAAATCTTGTATACATTGGTATGTGTTCTTTTTCTGGCGGCCTGCGCATCCCTGCCCGAGCAGGAATACGATCAGGCGAAAGAGAACCGTGAAATTATCGCCAAGCGTGAACTCAATACGTATTTCCCGGATGAGTACACCAAGGCGGAGTCTGATTTTTCCCAGGGAGAACAGAATTACGATAAGGACAACGCCAAAGCGAAAAAGGCCTTTGATTCGGCCAATGCTCTCTACCAGCAGATTATTCATGACGCCTACCCCTTGTATATGGACTCTGAAAAGACGAATGTGGACTCGGAGCGCGAGAAGGCCGTAGATATCAAGGCTGATGTGGCGGTAAAGGACGATTTTGCCAAGGCGGATGAAGAGTATCAGACGGCTATCAGCCTGAGCAAGGAGGGCAAGTATGAAGAGGCTCTTACGCACCTGGACCAGGCCAAGACCCTGTTTGAAACCGCCTACAGCGCGGCCAAGGAAAAACACGACAAGGCCCAGAGTTCCATAGACTCCGCGCAGGAGCGGATCAATAAGGTCGATCAGATGATTAATGAACTGGAAGGAGAGGACCAATGAGAACGAAAAAAACTGTTACATTATTAGTTTCCGCCCTGTTGGCCTTTTGCCTTTTTCAGATCATCAGCGCCCAGTCGCTGGCGGAGAACGAATGGTACCTGAAATCAAAGGAATACCTGGCCATGGCCCAGGAGGCCTTTGCCCAGGGTGATTATGACAAGGGGAACGAGTACGCGCAGCAGGCCGATGAATACGCCCAGAAGGCGGAAGATGAAGGCAATAAGATGCTTATCAAATACAAGGCCAGCGCCAGCAGAGCGGAGGCCGAAGCATATTTGAACAAGGCCAGGGACCTGGGCGCGGAAACCAATCCGGATACACAGGAGTTGTTCAGCCTGGCATCGACCGAATATGATGAAGGGAAGGCACAGCTTGACAAGGCGGCCGAGGGCAACCTTGGCATAGACGAAGCCCAACCGATGCTTAGCCAGGCGATTGACAGTTTTCAAAGCAGCACCGGGCATTCCAAGAACGCCATAGCCGCCATCCAGGATATCGCGGTTATCGATAAGCTTATGCAGGATACCAAAGAGGGACGGCAGGTCCTCCTGGCAAAAGGATATATGGAACAGGGGGATGATGATGACGCCGCCCTTACCTCACTCATGGACTCGGGTCAGGAGGCTTACGACGCCAAAAACTACACGGACGCCAAGGACTATCTGAGTCAAGCCAAAACTAAAATAGACGATCTGATGCAGCGGGGTCAGGCGCGTGAGTTGTACGACAAGGCGGAAAAGGCGCTGAACCAGGCGGACAGTGAGGGGCTGGCCGAAAGCCATCCCGATGAGTTCGCAAGCGCCACCGATCTCTTGGCGGCCGCCAATGTGGACCTGGAAAACGGCGATTACCAGCCGAGTATGGACAAGTCCCAAAGGGTTATCGACACCCTGATGGTGTTCAGCGCATCCATGGGCGGGGGTGAGGTACTGCCCAAGTACTACAAGGTAAGGCTGCTGTCGCCGCGCCGCGATTGCTTCTCGAAGATTTCAGGATATGATTTTGTCTACGGTGATGAATATAAATGGAGAATATTATACGAGGCCAACAAAGATAAGATACCCGATCCCAATAATCCTCACCTGATTCTGGTGGGCGCGGTTATTGAGATACCCAGCATAAAGGGTGAAAAACGGGAAGGGACCTATTCGCCCGATAAAAAATACACACCGATCAGCCAGATCAAGGGAACAAGCAACGAATAGCGTACAGGAAATATAGACACGGGAGTAGAGCCCGGACTGTGGGGCTGACTGAAAATTGATTTTTCAGACAGCCCTTTATTTTTTATTAATAATGTAACACTTGTGTGTTTTTATCCGCCCTCCGGGGCGCGAACGTTTGGAGGTATCATGCAGACATTTGAGTATCATAATCCCACACGCATTATCTATGGTGAGGGCAAACATCGCCTTCTGGGCGCTGAGGTTGCCCGGTACGGTAATAAAGTTCTCCTTGTGACGGGACAGGGCAGCCTCAGGAACAGCGGGTATTTTGATACTATAATATCGCTGCTGAAGGAGGCAGACTGCGAGGTGTTTGTATTGGAAGGCGTCAAACCAAATCCCCGCTTGGGGCTTTGCCTGCAGGGGGCCGAGTTATGCACGCAGAAAGGGATTCAGGTAATCGCCGCCGTGGGCGGAGGCAGCGTGCTGGATACTGGCAAGACAGTGGCCGTGGCGGCCCCGGACACTGGTGATGTCTGGGATTTCTTCCTTTGTAAGCGCCGGATTGAAAAGGCGCTTCCCCTTGTCACTCTGGTTACCATGGCGGCCACGGGCAGTGAGTTTAACACCAACGCGGTGATAAACAATGAGAACACCGGGCAGAAGTACGCCATCCACAGCGAGCATATCTTTCCCCGGGTCTCCATTCTTGATCCACTCTTGCATGTCAGCCTGCCCGCGGACCAGAGCGCGTATGGGGCCGTGGATATTCTGTCGCACATTATTGAAGGGTACCAGACCGCGCCCGGCAAGGCGCCGCTTTCCGATCGCATAGCCGAGGCGGCCATGAAAGAAACCATGATCTGGGCCGAACGGGTGCTGGCCGATCTTACCGACACAGAGGCCCGGGGCAACCTGCTCTGGTGCTCCACCGTGGCCCTGGGCGGCTGGACCTGGAACGGCTGGGGTCCCACCACCTTCCACGCCCACACCATAGAACACGAGTTGAGCGCGGCCACTGACTGCGCGCACGGCGCGGGCCTGGCCGTGGTGCTGCCCGCGGTAATGCGTTTTCACATCAGAAACAACGCGGCCAAACTGGCCCAACTGGCGGCGCGTGTGTTTGGTGAAACCCGTTACTGGCACGATTCCGATGAAGAGGTCGCCCTGCGTGGTGTTAACGCCTTCAAACGCTGGCTGGGATCCATCGGCTGCCCGGTTACCCTGGACGAGCTCGGTATAAAGGAAGAACGGATTGAGGAGCTGGCCCGAAGCGCTGCCCTCAACCCGGAAGCCGGGGAGCTTGACGCAGCCATGGCCGAAGAAATTCTGCGGTTTGCGCTTACATAGCCGGGGTGAGGCGGCGGCAGAGGATTTTTTGCTTCCCGGCGAGTGTACCCACTTATAGAGTTTGGGTTGGATGATGAGTCAGTTCACGGGAAATATGTCACATCTTTAACGCAGACAATTTGTCCCAAAAGGATTTATAAAAGAATATAAGACTAAATTTACTGCTAATAAAGAACAAGTAGAAAATCCTACGGATGGTTTATTTTGTTATATAGTATCTCCGGAAATTTATGAAAAATATAGACTCACCTAAGCTGAAATATTAAATTGCACGGTTTTAAAAATTTAATTGGCTTTCTATGGAGGTTTCCACCCCCCGGCCGCATCTATGTGGCTTGATTTTAAAAACTATGGCGGGCCATTTCCCCAATTGTCAGTCAATACCAATCAATCTCAGCGCCCCCATTGCATATTGTATGAATTTTGTTATCTATTGTCTCTTTGTTTTCGGGCCGGGGTTTTATAAGGTTGGTGTTATATAAAACCGGGATTTCCCGCTTATGGGCAGGCCGGACCACCCGGCCGCTGCCTTTAGTCGGTGAATCTCATCAGAAAGGAGTTGTCTATGTTCAAAACATTTTTTGCAGGCTTTGCATTATTATTGACGGCAGGATTATTATTGACGAACTGCGGCGGTTCCGGGCCTCAGGTCAACCTGGCGCTGAATAAACCCGTGGTCGCCTCATCATTTGAAAAGGGCACCCACCACAATGGCGGAAAGGATTTGGTTCCGGAGGCGGCCTGTGACGGTGATACACTGACAAGGTGGGGTTCCGATTTCAATAATGACGCGGACCCGAACACGGCCTGGATTTATGTGGACCTGGGGGCGAAAAAACAGATCCATAGCGTACATATCTATTGGGAAGCGGCCTTTGCCAAGCGGTTTGGCATTGAGGTGTCCGACGACGCCAAAACATGGACGGAGGTCGCCGAAGGGAATATGACCCCGCCGGAGTTCAGGGAAAACGGCGGCCTGTCGGAAGTGGTTTTTAACAACCCGGTGGAAGCCCGGTACGTGAAGATGAATGGATTACAGCGCGGCGGCCGGTACGGCTATTCATTGTATGAGATGGAGGTGTATTAAACACGGCGTATGCCGTATGTAACGCGCCGGCTCGGCCTGGCCCGCCTCAGCACCACAGCTTATTC
>CAZWYY010000027.1:17858-46254 GCA_964638895.1 uncultured Spirochaetaceae bacterium
CTTATTCACCCGTATTTTTGCCACCACTTTATTCGCCCGCGCCTCATTCCCCCGGGCCTTGGCCGCTGCCTTCATCCTGCCCGTAATCGATCATCAAGAAATTCGTGGTCACGCAAAAGGTGATCCTGAAGCTATAATCGAGGAAGCTCAGCTCGGACGGATACTCGTCCTTGTCCAGGAACTGGTGCAGATATTCGAATCTCAGGTTAAAGAACACGGATTTGTTTATATCCAGGGTCGCCTGCGGCGCAAAATCAAAGGCCAGGGTCTCGGGATTGGAAAGTACCAGCAGGCCCACCGACATGAACCCGGTTGCCTGGAGCCCGGTAACCCCCAGGCATACGTAGTGACGGCGGAAACTGCCGAAGGTGCCGAAGGTCTGGGGCAGAAAAACCGGGTCGTTCGGATACAGGCTGCGGTGAATCCCGAAGCTCCGGTAAAACTCCCTGGCCTCGGCATTGGAAAATCCCTCGCTGTTGTAAAAGTATTCGGCCATGAGCGTCAAGTACGGGCTTTCTTCCATTGTATAGGTTACACCGCAGGTAAGGCGGCACACGGGCACATCCGTAAATCCACTGCCGTTATGAGGCTGATATTGGGCGGCAATGTCCTCAAAGGCGTACTCGTTCTCCCTGGAAAAGCGGTATTCGAACTCGGTGTATAGTCCCAGGCTGTCGAAATAGCGGATGGCGTCAAAAAACAAGGCAAAGCGGTCAAGATCGGCGGTTTGGGCCGCGGCCGGGCCTGCCGACGTATCGATACCCAAAAGATCTTTGTAATTGTATTTTATGACCCCGAAGCCCGCGTCTATATCCAGAAACAGGATGTCCAGGCGCCCGGCAAAGCGCGACCAGCGGAACTCGCTGTCCGGCAGGGCCAGCAGGGAAACACTCATCCAGTCAACCGGCGTAAGCACGGCTTTTATGCCGCTTACCCCTTCCCGCAGCGAGCGCAGGCCGAAGGGGTCGATTATGGTTTCCAATTTGTCGATGGCGTTGAACACCCTGGCCGTGCCCCATTTCAGCCGCTGCTTGCCGAAGGTAAAATTGCACCAACTGGCGGGTGAGGCGCTGACATACAATACTTTAACGAGGTCGGACAGGGAAGTGGAAGTAAGGTCGTTCAGATCAAGGGTGAAATCGCTTCCCAGCTCCAGCAGGTTGTGATAGCTGAAATACATGCTCACATACGCGGTCTGGGCGGCCAGCCACCGGTCGATCTCGTCTACTTGGTCGCCGTCGTTCCTGCCGGCAATGGCGGACTCGCCGCCCTCTTTAACCCTGTCCAGGTCCAGAATGTATCCGATCTCGCCCCACAGTTGTTGTGAAATTTCCGCGTACAGATTGCCGCCCGAAAGCGGAATCAACAGCAGGAACAGGGCCGGCAGGAACAACCTCGCGATTTTTTTCATACCGCGATCTTTCCGTCCATCATATTAATCACCCTATCGGCCTGCTCCAGGATCTTTTGATCGTGGGTGGCGATGAGAAATGTGGTGTATTCTTCCTTATTCAGGCGCTTTAAAAGCGAAAGGATATTATAACCGGTTACCGAGTCCAGGTTGGCCGTGGGCTCGTCGGCCAGCACCACCTCGGGATTGGTGACCAGGGCGCGGGCGATGGCCACACGCTGGCGCTGCCCACCCGAAAGCTCATCCGGACGATGGTCCAGGTATTCCCTGATTCCCACCTCTTCCGTGAGCCGTTCTATGCGCTGCCGCCGCTTGTTTTTATCCACGCGCTGCAGAAGCAGCGGGAACTCTATGTTTTCATACGCGGTCAGCACCGGGATCAGGTTGAAGTTCTGGAAGATAAAGGTGATGCGCTTTTTGCGAAAGCGGTGCAGCTCCTTTTCCTTCATGCCGCCGGTATTATAATTATCGAAGAGGATGCTGCCCGAAGAGGGCGTATCCAGCAGCCCGATCAGGTTAAGCAGGGTGGATTTGCCCGCGCCGGAAGGTCCGGCGATACATACGTACTCTCCTTTTTTAATTTCCAGGGAAACGCCCTGTAAGGCCCTCACCAGGGTTTTCCCCAGTTCGTAATCCTTTGTCAGTTTATCGGTAATAATAAAAGACATACCTGCTCCTTGGGCTTAAAAATTTTCATCCTGGCGAGTTTCCAGGACACGTTTATTGAATATATGGTCCGGGTATTCCTTCGGGGTCTCCTGCAGCAGTTTCATCACCGAGGTGTTGTCCGGCTCGTAGGCGGAAACAACCGTAAGCTTTGTGGGTTTGCTTTTACCGTTTATTCGCCTTACATCTTCATAGCGGATGGTTTTAATCAGTTTGTCGTTTTTGGCGTAACATGTTACCTCCAGCGGGTAGTTCCCCTCCTTGTCCACCATGACCGCGATCGCGGCGTAGGGAGTGTCTCGCTGGATGGCGGACAACTTCAGGGTCCATGTCTTCCCGTCCTCTTTCACTATCTCTCCCCGGTAATTGTCCGTCATGTTAAGTCGTACTACGTCTCCGTAGGAAAAATCCGTGGCCCCGAAGGCCTGGTTGGAGGGTATTTTGATTATTCTCCCGCTTTTCTTGTCGTAGCTCCAGACGTTCCGGTCAAGCATGATCAGGTCGTTGCCCACCTGCCGGGCCGGGCTTACAAAACGCACGATCACCTTCTGGTTGTTGTCCTTGGCCTTTACGATCATTTTGTAATCTTCCGTGAGTTTGTCCTTTTCCCGGAACTCCAGCACAAACACCGCCGCGCAATCGGGATTCATCAGCATATCCATGCGTTTCACTATTTCCGCGGCGGTCTGCTCGAAGGCCGTTTGCGCGGAGAGCATGAAACAGAGGGTCAAAAGCCCGGCGGTTACTATTGTTTTCATATTGACTCCTTATTATTGATAATAGTTATACTCATTGCTGGGTCTCCCGTACCGCTTCAATCGGGCGCACTCTGAGGGAAGATCCCAGGGTGGTCAGGGCCGTCAGAAAGGTCACAAGCACGATTCCCGCCAACAGCCAGATCACGGTGGAAAGGCTGAACCCAAGGCAGAAGGTACTGCCTCCGAATACGAGCTGCATGCCGGGATTTGTAGAGGTGAGCTTCAGGCTGTTGATTACGGCGCTTACGCCCAGGCCGGCCCCTATGCCTATGGCGGCGGCGAAGAGGTTGACCAGAAGTATTTCCAGGGAATACACAAAGATCAAAAAGGGTTTTTCGGCGCCCAGGCAGTAAAAGGTGCCTATCTCCTTTCTGCGGTCGAACAGGTTCACGGAAACGATGTTCATGATCCCGAACATAACAATAAAAATGACGATGAAACAGGTAACGATCAGAATGATTCTCACCATGCCGTATACGTCGTTGTCGTATTTAAACACCCGGTAATAATCATGAAATTCAAGATCCCTGTCGTTCTCGGCGACCCACCCGTTGAGTGTTTCCAGGGTGCGTGACAGCGGGTACCCATTTTTCAGGTCGATGCGCAGGGTGCCGGCCTCATCATCGAAATAGCCGGAGACCAGCCGGTAGCCGTCCATATCCGTGAACGCCGTATTGCTCAGGTTGGGGCTGTCTATATTGGGCCTGAAATACCCGGAAAGCGTAAAATCCTCGGCCACCGCCTGGCCGAAGAGGTCCCTGCCTACCAGGGTCACGGTCTGCCCGGGTTCTGCCTTGAACTCCTCTTTCTTTATGATATTAAGGACCACCCGGTTCCGCTGGCCGGGGGTAAACATGCTTCCCTCCACCATGGTGATGCGTGAGGTCACGGAATCGTCATAGCGCACATCGGTACCGCGGAACCGCATCCATTTATACTTTTGCCCGTTTACATACAGGTCCAGGTACAGGTTGAACGGACTGTAATAGATGTTTTTGATGAAATCAAATCGCAGCAGTTCCTCACGCAGCTCCCGGTAGCCGGTGATCGTCATTTTCACCAGGTCCTCGTCCTTTTCATGCTGCTCGCTTGCCTCCAGGAGTCCCTTTTTCATTACAATAATATCCGAAGGTGGATTGAGCAGGGCAAGCAGGCCGTTGCGGAAATTGGCGATCTCACCGTCGGAAAATGCCAGAAAGAAAAACAGCAGCATGGAAACAAAGGCAATCACCGCAAAGACCACCAGGCTGCGCAGTTTATGGGAAAAGATGTTTCTTAACGCCAGTTTTAAGGTTAAAAGCCCGGACCCGCGCAAGAATATGGCGCTTTCCGTCTTTTTGGAAAGCTCGCCCTTAAGCAGCTCCACCACCCGCGCCCTGCGCAGACTCAACGCGGGAATGAGTGAGGCGACCACAGAGGTGGGAAGCAGGATGGCATAGGCCAGCAGCAGGTATTCAACCTTGAACAAAAGAAACAGTCTTCCGCCCTGCATGAACACGATACCGGGAACGCCGATCCGGGCGAAAAGCAGCACCAAGAGGCTTCCCAAGAGCGATCCGGCCAGCCAGGACAGGGTCACCAGCACGATCATCTCACCCACAAAAATCAAAACATTCTCATTCTTACTCATGCCCAAGGTGATGGTTGTGCCCACTTCTTTTCTTCTTTTTATGATCGACAGCATGACGGAGTTGACTATGAAGAAGATGACAATGACGATAAAAAGGATGATCAGATAATTGAGAATCAGGCTGAATGCCGTGGCCGTGGGCATGTGCATTTTTTCGCCTATATATTTATAATCGATGACCTTGTAATCCAGTCCCCTGCTTTGTATATAGGCGGTGATTTCGGCCTTCACCTCTTCCGTGTATGCCTTGTCCTTAAGCCGGATAAGGTACCCGGTGCACTCATCCGGGGAAAGCTCAAGGTATTCCCGCAGAACCGAGATATCGATAAAATTATAGGCGTAATACAGCGGCAGCCCTTCCGCAAAGCCTACAAACGTAATGGGAATTATTTTCGGCGGGCTTATTGCGTTCGTGCTTCTGGCAGGCGGGACCATCAAGGTCATGGGAGTATTCAGATTTATCTGTTCGGGAACGGGTGTGATCGCCTCACTATAGAGTGCCTGAAAAAGCCGCTTGTTCCACTGGGCCAGTATTTTGGGATCCGCCCCGGTCAGGGTCTTCAGGCGGGCGATAATATCATCAAGGCGGTAATCGTAGGTTTTAAAATATGAATCCGGTATAAGGGTATAGAGATCGTGCAGGGCCAGGGCCTTGTTCAGATCGGCCAGGAAGTTTTCCGTGCCCTTATCCCCTTGGTAATCAGGCCGCGCCAGCAGGACGGGAAAATCATGTTTTATTACGGCCGTGAAATCTTCGAACTCCTTACCGGAAAACCGGAAGTCCTTACGCAGGAAAACATCGGTGTTCTCAATTTTTTCCCATGCCTGAATGTTCCAGCGCAGGAAGGGGATGTCCTTCATGCCCTTCCTGTACGTGAAATCGGCCGTACCTTCCATGATTTGTATACCGGGGAGGATTTGTTTCAGGTCGGCGGGGTGTATGCCGGTAATACCATACCCCCTCTGCTGTTCTCCCTCGATGGTATAGAACATCCCTTCGGTCTCAATGATGGGTGAGGTTTTCTCCACTTCCTCCAGGCCGCCGACAAACCCGGCAAAATCCGCGTCGATCCTGATCAGGGGAAGTTCTTCACGCCGCGCGCCCCAGAAGGTTTTTTTCAGCCAGTTGGAATCCGGGGACACCACCTGGAGATGGGCGGTCTTGGTGTCGATACCAAGATCGGTATAACGCGAATAAAAGCTTTCATTAAAGGAAAGGGCAAAGATAATGGCCGTGGTACAGAGGGCAAGCAGGATAAACAGCCGTTTCCCCTTTTTATTGTGGCGAAGTACACCCCGGCGTATCAACTTGGCATAAAGCATGATATCTCCCCTGCCCCTATAATAATAAAATTAACCGAATCTTTAATAATATAACTACATAAATTAATATTATCAATTAAAATTAAAAAAAACAAAATTAATTTAATTAAAAAAAATATTGTGGAGGTTTTATTCCGGCGAAACGTCTCTGTCCGGGAAGCTCGAATTCCTGCTCCTGCCGCTTATTCCCCGGGGCAACACCTTCCGGGAGTACTGCGACAGAGTAATGGCGGATTTTGCCGCCCGCTTGAGGGAGTTTAGTCTTCTGCGTCTGAAAATCGCGCCCAAGCTGTTGTTTACTTACGAATAATAATCTTTATTTCATCCCCGGCCAGAATAAAATCCGGATCCTTTATTTTATTATCCTTGGCAATGCGTTTATAATCGTAAGGGTTGCCTGTAAAGCGCTGCGCGATGCGGGCCAGGGTGTCCCCCCATTGTATTCTATACTCGACGGCATGATCTTGAGTAACGGTCTTTGCGGCTGTGTTCTCTTGACGCGGTTTGATCCGGGAAGAGGGTGCCGTATCATCCAGTCCGGACCGGGTCGCCTCAGCCGTGTCCTGCGCATTTTTCCTCTCCGCCGGGGGCTGCCCGTCCTGTTCCGCGGCCGGGAAATGCGCATCCTGCTCCGCGCCCGCCGTATTTTCCTCCTGCCGCCCGGAAGCAGAGGGGGGGCCGGAAACTGCGTCATCCGATGTCGGTGTTGACGCGATCCGGGATTTCCCCGGCGGGTAAATCGGGTTGTATTTCGGTACCAGGAAAAACACAGCCCCGGCCAGCATAAGCGCGCCGAAAAGTCCCGCGGCCAGTAATAATCTTTTTTTTTGTTTGTTGTTTCCGCCGGGGGCCGAAGGTACATTCGACGGCACGCCCTTTCCGGCAGGGAGGTGAAGTGTATGGTGTGCGTCACGGTCGGCGGACGATGTATCGGCCTTCGGCGTCTCGGTACGGACGCCGCGCTTCACGGATGTGTCGAAGGTGCGGACCGTCTGATCAGTGTTGTCCGGGGTCTGCAGGTCCCCGGCTTCGGCCATCACGGCTCCGGACTCCTCCGCCCCCCCGGCTGATGCGGATGCACCGGCGGTTCGATCATCCGCGTCCGCCTTTGTAACTGAGGTTTTATTCCGGTCTTGGGCCGGAAATTCTGCGGGTTGGTCTTCCGGTTCCTCCTCCGTATATACGGGTACTGGGCCCGCTTCTTTAACATGCTGCTGCCGGAGATCGTGTACATAGACGCGGAAAAACTCCTCAAACAGGGCCTTATAAAAATCTTGCGCCTGCTGTTCCTGAAAATTAACGGCCAGGGTCCGGATATTTAAGATCAACACCACCCCTTGTCCGGTCGTATAGCAGCCGTACACCAGCGGTAAGGGCAGGCTGAGGGGAAGTTCCCTCTGCTCGGAGACGGGAAGTGTTTTTGAACCGAACACACGCTCCGTAAGTACCATTGCCCTGAAATCCCCGTTTTTGATATACAACAGTTTCCAGGTTTTATCGGCGAATGAAACCACATCAAAACAGCGGGCGATATCGATTACCGGCACGATCAGGTGGCCCCGGGCCTTTACCCCGGTTAATATGGGAAGCTTCAGGGGAAGACTTGTGCCCGGCGTATATGGAATGGTCTCCTCTACCTCGGACTTGGGAACGGCATGTTTTACCCCGAAAAGGGAAAACTCCACGACCTCAATATTCTGCTTGAGAAACTGTGCGGGAAACTCCGAGGAAACGGTGTAGGAATCCGTATGCTTGGGCGTGCTGCTCTTTTGGAATAATCCGGCCACTTCCAGGCAGGGAACAAGCTTCTGCCCCTGCCTTATAATGGAGTGCATGTAGGCGGCCCCGGCCAGCGGCGGAAGCGGATATATGCGGCTGGGCTTGGTTGTGCGCCCTCCGGGCGGTGATCCGGCCAGCAGACCGATTATGCTTTCTTGCATACGCAAAATAATCAACGACCCCGGCTTTCCCGGGTTGGGCAGCTTGAGCAGATCCCCGATATCAAGTACAGGTATAAGCTGCCCGTTATGCAGGGTTACCCCGGTTACATAATCGGGTGTGCACGGCAGCGTAATCACCTGCCGCGGGACCCCTGTAATCTTGGCCACATCGGACGCATCCAGGGCAAACCTTTGCCCGCGACAACCGAATATTCTCACCTGTCTATATGCCGGCGGCTTTTGTGTGTACTCCAGAAACACGAGTTCCGGATTCTGCGGTTGGGACTCTCCCTTTTTCACCCACTTCTGAAGGGCTTTGAGATTAATAAGCGGTATAGGCAGTTTTTTATAGTAGACACAGGCTTCCGTAATCGTGTTTCGCAAACAGGCCGGCAGCGCGAATTCACGGCACCATTCCGATTCTACCGTTTCCTGGTCTCCGGACCATACCAGCCCCAAACGGCTGTTATGGGAACCGAATACAAGCGCGTGAAGATTTCGCTCTTTTTTAAGCGGGGGCCGTCCCAACAGCAGAGCCAGGTCTGCAAGGCTTACGGTCTTTCCCTCTACCAGCGCCACCCCCGCCATGCCCGCAGATCGCCGCGGCAGGCTGTGCAGCCTGTCTACCTGGATGTACCTTATATCCGCGTACTCCCTGAACATGAGAGTAAGATTGTCTGCGTGAATAAGCCTAAACGCCGCCATACCCGTACTTTAATTATAATTTTTGGAATACCAAATTACCAATGAAGCGGTCCGTTTTTTTGACAACAACCCACAAATCCATTATCTTTAAAGTATGGGACCTAGAATAATCGGTATTTCGGTTATAGTGGTGGGACTGTTATTATGCGCGCCGGTTTATTCCGCGTGGGCCAATTCGGATTCGCTTGTATTCCTGAACAACATCCTGAAAGGCGCAGAATATAAGATAGATAAAAACATGAAGCGACTTTCCGGAGGACTGCGCCTGCTTACCGATGATCCGGCAAACTACGCCATCTACCAGCGGCTTGAGGCTCACATCCGCGGATTAAATAAAGAGATAGAGAACGATACCCAGGTTATCTCTTATTACAACTACGCGGAGGCGCTGCTTGGTACCATTACCGATTCCTTACAGAGAATTCGTGAGCTTATTATACAGAAAAGCAACTCAATCTATGGGCCGGAGGATCTTGACTTTATTGATTCCGAAATAGCGAACCAATACGATCACATACGCTTTGTGCTGGAATCATCTGAGTTTAACCGCAAAACCATCTTTAAATCCCTGCTTGACGACGAACTCTTTGCGGATAGGTTTAAACGGAAAGCCTACTACCGGCTGGATAACGTGGACAGTATGCTTGACACGGTCATCGGCCTGCGTGCCGTATACGGCGCCAGGATAAATATGCTGGAAGAAAAGCGCAAAGCCCAGATGAAAGAAAGCGAAAGCGCCCAAGGCTTTCAAAGCACGCTGCTTGACGTTGATTACGCCCGGGAGATCACCCTTCTAAAACAGAACCAACTTTTGTTTTTAATCAATATTCTACTGCTCGGTAAAAAGTAATTACGGTCTTTCCAGCCAGTCAAGGGCCATGGCTTTGTCCTGAAAAGATCTTATTTTAAATTTTCTGCTGAATGTATATTGGTAAATCCTGGCAAACGATTTAACATATAGGTTGTCGCCGACGGTCGCGATTTTGTCGAAGCACTCGTTTGCCAGGGGAAACTTTAAAAAAAGCAGTTTGAAGCTCCAGTCTATTGAGGCGAGCTTGCTGTTGTCCATAAGGCAGCAAATTTTTCCTCCCGCGTCCTTTACCGTGTCTAAGACAAAGTCAAAGGCCAGGCTGCATCCTTCCTGGTAGGCAATGCCCCTGTTTTCCATCAGGTATATGTTGTTTTTTAAATGATAAATTAGAATGTTATGCATGCCGTCCGGCTTTGTATACCGCCAGACCGGTAGTTTCTGGAGGACAAGTTTACCGTAATTCTTTTTTGCTTCCATTATTTTCCGGTTTAATATTTCAATGGTACTCATCTGGACTCTATTATAAATAATAGGCATGCAGGGCATGCGCGCAATAAGAGAATAATGGGTATAAACCAGGTATATAAATATACCGGTCAGGGATGCTCGGCTTGTTGCAAATAGGTATGCAGGTTCACCCGCGCACTCGTTATCCCCAGCTTCTTTCTTATGTGCTGACGGTGTTTTTCCACGGTCAGCAGGGAAAGGGACAGGGTGGCGGCTATCTCCTTATTGGTAAGGCCCGCTTTAATGAGATTGCAGACCTCGATTTCCCGGGGACTAAGGGTCAGATAATGGTCTTTGGTTTTTTGGATCAGGGAGGAACAAATTTCATCCAGGTTGTTCTTTATCAATGCCAGGTATGTCTTTTCGGTCTGTCCCATTATAATGGTTTCGGAAAGCTTTGTCAGATAGGGAAAAACCAGGCGCTCGAGATTCTGTTTTACCTTGTTTTTTATCTCCAGCTTTTCCAGCTCAATCTGCGCCAGTATCTCCTTTAAGGCGATGTTTTTCTGTTCAAGGCTTTTTTTATGTTGGATCAGTTGTGAGATATCCTTGCGTATACTCACCACACGCCAGATCTCTCCGGTGTGTGAAAATACGGGGAAGATGGTCAGCTCCACGGCTACATCTTCAGTCCTGCTCATATGGTATTTTTTTTTAAGTGTCTCCACTCCGGGACTGTTTTGGGTCAGAATGAACTCCGGTATATGGACGGCCTTGCCCTTGAACGCTTCTTTAAAATGTTTAAACAGCCCGTTTTCGCGGAATGTTTTTTCCCGGAAAATATTGAATTTGCCGATGATGCTTTCTTCGTTTGCAACCCCATATAGGCCGAGCAGGGCCTTGTTTACCATCACCGCCGTTCCCTGCTTGTCCAGTACCTCTACCGGATAGGGCATCTGCTGTAGAATCTGGTAAAGCTGCTCTTCCCTTTCCGCCAGGGAAAGCTCATAGAGTTTTCGCTCGGTGATGTCTTCACAGATTCCGGCCCGGTAGACGGTATGTCCCCGGCTGTCCGGCAGCGGAAAACTGCGGCTGGATATCCAGCGCGTGCCGCCGTCCGGAAGCAGGATACGGAACTCCTCCTTGAATATCTCGTCGCCCCGGAAACGCCGAACCGAATACTCGCTTTGCAGGCGCTTCCTGTCCTCAGGGTGCATCAGGTCAAAGTTGGCCCGCGGATTCTCATAAAAGTATGTACTGGGCCTGCCCCATACCTTTTCAATGGTCGGACTTACATAAATAAATCCCCGGCTGTCCCTGAGCCAGAACACCTCCTTCAGGTTTTCCACCAGCTGTTTGAACCTGTCGTACCCTGCGTCATAGACCGCCCGGACAGCGGCGGCACGGTTATCTATTTTTTCAGCATCACGCACGTTTCAAGTGTAGTATGTGCCCGGTATTATTTCAATGAAGAAACACTAAAAAATAAAGCAACAGGGAATGAATTTAAAATTGCCGGAAAAAAAATCTTGCATTGATTTTAAAAACAATCTCCGTTATGATTTATGATAAGCATTCAGTTTCACTCGGTTGACAAGTTTCATTAAAATAGTAGAACAAGAGTATTAACTTTGGATTAAGGGTATTGATGAAACAACACCGCCCTACCATAGGGTTTTTAATCGATGTGTTTTATGACGAGTACCAGATGGAAATCTGGTCGGGTGTCTATGCGGCCGCGCAGAGAGAGGATGTTAATATGGTCTGTTTCTGCGGAGGCGCATTTAAAAGCCCGTATGAAAACGACGCGCGCACCCAGGCCTACGAGCTAATACGGCGCCAGGATCTGAACGGCCTGATTATACTGTCTTCTTCCATCGGCAATTATGTGACAAAACGCGAACTTACGGAGTTTTGTTTCTCTTTTCCCGAAATCCCCACGCTCAGTATCGGCACGGTTATCCCGGGTATGCCCAGTATTGTGGTTAACAGCGATCAAAGTATGTTTGAGCTTATGGCCCACTGTATCCGTGAACATGGATGCAAACGCATAGCATTTATCAAGGGAACGGAGGATAATGAAGACGCGATCAACCGTTTTACCATGTATAAGAAGGCATTGACCCTTTTTGGAATTCCTTTTGATGATAAACTGGTTGCACCGGGTGATTTTGTCTACGGATCGGGCAGGCGCGCGGTGTCAATACTGCTGGATGAGCGGAAACTCGAGCCTGATGCCATCGTCAGTTCGAATGATCTTATGGCCATTGATGTGATAGAGACCCTTCAGACAAGATGCATTAATGTGCCGCAGCAGATAAAGGTATTCGGATTTGACAACATCGACCAGGGAAGGCATATAAAGCCAGCGTTGACTACCGTAAGCCAGCCGGTATACTCACTCGGTTATAACTCCGTTGTGCTGATGAAGCAGTGTTTGAAAAAGGGGAGTATTGCCGAGATAACCGCCATCCCCACCTATCTGAAAATCAGGCAGTCCTGCGGGTGTAAAATCAAAAAAACGGCAAAATACACAATTAATGTATATAAGGATGTTAACCGGTGTAAGGACCGCACTTTACTGCTGAAAAACGACCTGTTCGGTAAAATAAAGAAAAAATTGACACTACTCTGTTCCGTGGCCGCTGATAAGGAGCTTGCCTTCCATTATGCAAACACGATTTATACGATTTTTTATATCACCCTCAAATACAGACAACCGCAGATTTTTATAGAAAACCTGGAAAATCTTATCCTGGAAAGCAGGCAGTATGGTTTAAAAATAGAGGACTGGAACAGGGTAATGGGGGAGATCTTTCAATTCTATTTTGCGTGTATCGAAAAACCCGAAGACAGACAGACTCTGGACTGTCTGCGGATTCATGTTACCGAACTTTTCCGTGACCTGGAAAAATCCGAATACAAACCTTACAGCATTGATACGGAACGGATTGCCGCGGAGCTGCACCGGTTCAGCCAGAAGCTTATCATTACCTTCAACCTGGAAAAACTCAAACCGAAAATAACGGAGGTTATCGCCAAGCTCGGTATAAGGAAGATGGTCATCACCTGTACGGTGCCGCGGGAAGGCCGGGAGCAGCAGGTTGTGCCGGTAATTGCTTATGACGCTGCGGGCGATTCTTTTACCGGGTTCCCCTCCGCGGCCTTTCCCAGAAGCAGACTTATTCAGGAATGCCTGAGTGTCGCCGCGCAAAGAATTATCTATATCGTCATGCCGCTGTTTATTGAAAACGAACTTTTAGGATTCGCGGTTTTTGAACCGTCAATCCTGAAGGGAATTATTTATGAAAATTTCACCGTTCAGTTAAGCAGCGCTCTTAAAAGCGCATTCATAGTGGAGCAGTTGCAGAAAAACGCGAAGAAGCTGCAGAGGTCCCTTGGAGAAAAAGAGGTGCTGCTGCAGGAGATACATCACCGGGTGAAAAACAATCTTCAGATCATTCTAAGCCTTATGAATTTTCAACCGGAAAACGGGGACCGCAAGATACCGGCCGAATTACTGGACGGCATCAGAAGCCGCATTCAAACCATCGCCCTTATCCATGAAGAGCTTTTGGACACCGGGGATCTGTCAATTATAAATTTTAAGAGTTATGTTACCTCCCTTGCCAAGAGGATTATCCACACCTATGCCCGGGGAATTAAAATTGCCATGGATATTAATGTCGGGGAGGTTTTTCTGGACATCCAGATCGCTACGCCGTGCGGGCTGGTCATCAATGAAATACTGACCAATGCCATCAGGCATGCTTTTAAACGGTCACGGGGCAAAACAACCGGAAAAAATAAAATTAGTATAAAAATAGGATATGTAAGGAATAAGAGTGCACTTGAGATGATAATCGGTGATAACGGGAGGGGCCTGCCGCCCGATATAAAGCTTTCCGGTTCCCGAACCGTCGGCCTGCAAATGGTTAGCATGCTGATACGAAATCAGCTTGGGGGCAGCCTGGAGATAACCAGAAAAAACGGGACGGTTTACAAGATCAGATTCGGCACCTGCCGTTAAAACCGTGTAAAAGAATATCGCCTTCCTGCGCAAAATCGGCACCGGTTATACGTTATTTAAATAAGGACGAGTGTTTGCCCGCAGCAAAAGGGGGCTTTGTGCGGTTGCAGAAAATCATTGACGAAACTTATGTCTATATCTTAAGCTGGACGTATTGGTTTTGCGGTGATACCGGTATGATCATTTTTATTGTTTTTTCAAATGAAGATTTGGGACTCATTCGGGAAAGGAATCCGGCGATATTTGAGAAGATATTCAGGGAATACCATAATAAGATTTTTAATTTCCTGATTATTAAAACCCGGGGCAACACCCATGTGGCCGAAGACCTGTTATCGGAAACCTTCAGCGCCGCCCTTGTTTTTGCGCCCAGACTGGCAGATACCAAGAATATTCAGGGGTGGCTGCTGAGGATCGCCAATAATAAATATATCGATTATTATCGTAAACAGAAGATACGCAAAAAATACATCAGCCCCCAACCGGAAGATGCATACAATATGAAACACCCTGAGGGAGCACTGCCCGACCCCATTCTGGAAAAGGAAAAGTATCTGATGCTTGAACTGGCGCTTAAAAATATTCCTCCGGATTACGCAAGACTGATAGAATTGAAACATCTACAGGATAAAACAAACCGGGAGATAGCAAAGCTCACCGGGAAAACCTTGTCTTCCGTCACCAGCAGCCTGTTCAGGGCCAAAAATAAGCTTAAAAAAGAATTGACCAAATTAATAAAGGATTACCTATGAATAGGAAAAAGTTATTATTACGCTGGGCAAAAAACTTGCATGATGATGATTTACAGAGGTATTTTCGGAAAGAAAATCCGCTTGCCCGCACCCCGGACACGGTGTTTCATGCCATACTCGCCCGGCTTAAGACCGGGGAACGGTCCGCACCAAAAGCGGGGACACGTATTTTTTCTTTTCCCCGGTCTTTTATTAAATACGCAATCGGCGCGGCGGGGACCGCCGCATTGCTTTTCACCGCCCTTTTCCTGTTTTTTACCGTATATCTCCCGCCGCTTACGGAGAATAAGGAAACCTGCAGCATCACCTCCCTGAAAGGGCGGGTGATGATTACGGCGGATGACAGACTGAGGGCTGCGTCCACCGGAGACAAGATGGAAAAGAACTCAAGCGTGGAGTCGGAAGCGGGTTCGTCAGCGGCATTGCGGATAGGCCTGAAATCACGGGTTGAACTTGGAGAAAAATCCAAAGTTAAAATACTGGAATTGTTCCAACATGCCGGGATTGAAAAGACGAGGCTGTACCTGGAGCGGGGCATGCTGCACTGCAGGCAGGTGAAGGATTTAAACGGATCACAGTTCGCGGTGGAAACCGGGGCCCTTGAGCTTTTTGTAATCGGCACGGAATTCCTGGTAAGTGTGAAAAACAACACAACCGAGGTGAAGGTAATACACGGCCGGGTGAGTATCAAGCCTAAAATTCATGTGGGGAGTGTAGAGGACATCAGAAATCTCAATAACCGGCTGGCCGACCGGATTACGAAAATTCTTGATGACATGTTGTTTTTATCGGCGGACGAGGAGTTGTCCCTTTCCCTTACCAATATTGCAGAAACCGAGCGGCGAATGCGGGTGATCCTCTCCGCCGTGCAGGAATCGCTTGCGGCCGGAGAGGGCCCGGATACAAACAAGGTTGAGGATGAGCTGGAAAAACTTGATCAGGCCAGGAAGGCCTTACTACATAAACAGGACGGCTCTGAGGATCAGGGTCCCCCCTCCGCTCCCAGCCCCGACACTTCGGAGAGTCTTAAACGGCCCGGCGGAACCGAAATACGAATTTTCTCACCACAGTACAGATATTATGAACATGATCCGGTTTTAAGATATTCGGTTATAAATCCCGGTGATGTGAACATATACCTGAACGGACAAATCCTGGATACAGAAAATAACACCATACTCTCGGGCAGTATAACCGGCTTCAACACCCTACGTATCGTATCCACCGACGTCCAAGGTAATAAGACACAAATACAAGCCAGGTATTTTGTCAACAAACTCAGGCTTGAGGAGCTGGATACTTTTAATAGGGCGGATAACGATTCCATCGGAAACCTCTGGACACAATACGCCGGACAAATTAATGACCGGATCGGGAAGATACGGAATAACCGCCTTGTATTTTCAGGACCCACGGGCCTGCCGCACTCCTATTGTGTGCTTTATAAATATTTTCCGGCTTTGTTCGCCCCTGAAATATTACAGCGTGTAGATATCACCGGATTCCGGTCCAACAACCACACAAGCGTCATCCTGCAATTAGGGGTAAGCGGTTCCGGTTCCAGTAATCCCGGGTATTACGTCCCGCCCCAGTATGGGGGCCACGGCGCCGCGATTCACGCGGTTTTAGAAACCTCCGACGGCGAACTTTTTTCGCTGCAACTGCAGGAACACCGTTACTGGCCGGTAAACCGGGTCTGGGATATGAGTCCGCAAAAGACGTTGTTGCTGGATTTTTCAACACCAAAACGCCTGGTTTTCTACAAGAATCACAGATACTTCTGCTGTTTGGTGCTTGGCGGTGACGGTACGGTTCTGGGGGAGGTCGAAAACCGGAATTATTTCTCAAAGATCGAACCGAGTTTATTATCTTTCAATCGCAGGAAGATCGCCGTGTATGTACCGGGGGGGATCACGGGGAGTGACATCCTGATGGGTATTACAAATTATTATTTTTACTGTGAAGCGCGGTAATACCGGAAAAAAAGCGGACCGTGTATAATATCGACGCGCACAAGAACCATGTTCGCCTTATGTCAACACACCGAAATCCTGACTTGTGTTGAAGCGGTTCAGTTTCGCCAAAAGTTCTTCATCTCCCGGGCGGATAAACGAGCCTCCGGATACGGCCAGCCCCTCGTCATACAGGCCCACAAATACCGAGATATGCTTGCCCCGGCCCCGCAGAAGCACCTTGCGCACGCTTTCCAGCCGGGGAGGGGTATAATTCCCGTTATCAAATTCGGTTTGCAGGGGAGTGCCGCGCGCCACATAGGTGGGATTCAGGTGCATGTTGATGCGGATGTTATATTCGGCCGCGATCCGGTCAAGGTAGGCAAGTCCCTTTACTACGTCCTCTACGGCCTGTTCTTCGCTCATTCCGGGTATGGGCTTAAGCATAAAATACACCTTCAACCTGAAGCCGTAGCCGGAGATCATACGGGCCATATCCTCGAATACATGAAGATCCAGGCCTTTATGAAAATGTTCATTACGAATGGTGTCGTTAAAGGCCTCGAACCCCACGGCGAGTTCCAAATCGGTGGGGGTGCCGCCTTCTTTCATGGCCCGTGAAAGCACCTCAAGCTCGTTTATATCAACATACTCCGGGCGGGTTTCCATGCTTAATACCGAGATGAACGGGCAGTGGATGTTCATGCGCGCGATAAAATAAATCAGGGCGGTGGTGGAAAATGTCTTCTCATCCAGGATCGAACCGTTGTTGGAGATGATGATCTTCCTGAGTTGGGTTTTTTGTTCGCCCCCAAGCAGTGTGTCGAACACAAAATCAACCTGTCTGATGATATCATGGAACCCGATGTGGTGTTCCGACATGCGGGAGGGCAGGTTGCAGCCCAGGCACTGTGCCCACCTGCAGGCCTGGGTATAGAACACCGTAAACAGGGTAAGCCCCTCAGGGGGATTCTGGAACCAGTAGTCCGCCGGCAGGCGCGGGTTGTGGTCATTGTCAAACCCGTATGTTTTATGCGCGTCCCGCGTACGCTTGACGATCAGGGTGGATTTCTGTTCAGACAACCTCTCTGCTCCGTGTTTAATCTATGTTTAAGGTAACCGTGGGATTAATCCGATTTCCTTTTTCCAGCTTTTGAATGGATTTTTCTCCCTTCAGAGAAAGTTCTTCGAATTCCAGAATGGTCTCGGCCATCCTGGGCAGGGCCTCTTTCCTGTATCTGGCGATGTCTTCCATGGCGATGTTGATATCCCTGAAGGCCGATTTCAGGGCCTCAATATCAAGCATGCTGGAGGAGGCCTGTTTGTGGATGGCCGCCCCTTGTTGGCGCAGGGTGGCCGCGGTCCCTGCAATCAGGTCCGAGGTGGTTTTATTCACGGCCTCTATCTTTTTCAGCACGATGCGCTGGTGGGTCAGGGCCAGGGCCACGGTCACCGCCACCTGCAGGGCGTTCACCGTGACATTGATTGCCCGGTTCACTCCACGGATAAGCTCCTTGTTGTTCCTGATGATCAGCTCGATCGCGATCACCCCCTGCTGGCTCACGACCAACTGCTGCTGCAGGTCCATGATCCGCTGGCGCAGGGGAAACAGCAGCTCTTCCTCAATAAAGCGCTTTTTATCCTCATCGTCCGCGTACTCCCTGGCCGCCTTATACTGGAGTTTGGTGTCGATAAGCTGGCCCAATTTGATCACCTTTTCCAGTTTGAGTGTCGATTCACGCAGGGCCTTCTGGTCTTCCACCAACATGCCGTTGTCCCTGTCCAACTGCACTTTGCCGTTCTTCAGGGCGTTGATGATGGCGTCGAGCACGGTTTGGGATTTTTCAAACTTTGAGAAATATTTTTTCAAGGCCTTGCCGATGATGGGGACCTTACCCACCATGCGCGAGAACCATCCGGGTTTGCCGAAGTCTATCTTGCTGGGGTCGAGTTCCTCCACCTTTATCTTCAGATCGATCAGGGCATTGGCCACGTCTCCCCCGTCCTCGCCGCGCTTTTGCAGTTCCTTGATCGGTCCCTGCAGCATCTGGCTCCGCCGCGCCGCCTCCTTCTGGACGTTCTCCCCCAGCACCTCCACGGCCGCCTTGCTCGACTCGCGGGCGTTTATGTCGTCTTTGGAGAAATCAAGCAGTTTATCGACAAAGCCCGCCGCTTCCTTATCCAGTTTGGTGTCGGTTTCCTTATCGACACTGATTTCCGCCGGGTCCACCAGGCCCAGCTCGGTTTTTATCTCCTTTTTATCCGGGAGGGTCATCTGTTGTTGATCACTCATAACGTCACTCCTTTTTTATAAACTAAAAACCAAAGCAGGCGCTTCAGGGCGTCTGCATCGAATATTTCTTGGTCCGGCGGATGAGTTCCTGCAGCTCTTCTCTCGCGGTTTCCATATCCATGGAGGCCCGCCCAAGTTTTGTTTTTGCCTGGGAAATCGCGGCCAATGAGAGGTCTATCTGGGTCATGGCCTCCTCGTTTAAGGTCAGAAGCTCATTGATCTTTTCCAGCTGCCGTTTCCTGATCTCCTGTCGCTTGCGCAGGGTTTCAATCTCCCTCTTATCCGCTTCTTCCGGCGCGGAAAGCCCGTTTAAGTAGTCAAATCTCTCCTTGATGTAATTGATGTCGATCGAGCTTACGCTTTCCAGGGTGTTCATTATATCCGTAAGGTTATCCAGGGTGGAAAGATACACCTGTTCCGCGGTCCCGAAATACCTGGCATAGGTAAGCTCCCTGACATCGTATTTTTCCGCCAGCAGTTTTTTAAAACTGGTAAACTTGACCTGTATTTTCTCAAACTGTTTCACCGCCTGGTCCGCGTAGTTTTCCAGCCCCTTTACGGACCGGTATTTTCCCAAATCCGTTTTAAGATTGGCAAGGATCTTCTGCTGCTGAATCCTCATTTGCCTGCTGATATACCCCAGGTACCGGCTGGCAAACCGCTCTCTTCTTAAGAAAAGATTGATAAAAAAGCTGCCTATCCCTAGGCCTATGCCGGCCAGGGCGCCGAAAAACAGGGCCGGAACGCCGAGGATCATCACATTGGCGAACAACAGCACCCCCGCCAATGCGGTAACGTATAATGAAACGGGATTTTGGAAGATCTCCCCCATTACGGCCTTATCCACCGCGTTTTGGGAAAAATCTATGGCCGTTAGTTTTTTCTTCTTCTTCTCC
Organism: uncultured Spirochaetaceae bacterium; assembly: GCA_964638895.1. Taxonomy (GTDB): domain Bacteria; phylum Spirochaetota; class Spirochaetia; order SZUA-6; family RPPD01; genus JAFGGG01. The sequence goes on from CAZWYY010000027.1 coordinate 37,473, forward strand.
ATATGCCCTTTTTCTAAAACTCCTCGCGTACCAGAAGTACTTCAACCCGTTTTAAGCGGTCGTTGTAAGCCCTGCTTGATTCGTCATCCGCACGCTGCAGGGGTTCCGAGCTGCCCACACCCACGGCCATCACCCGGTTTTTATCCACATGGTACTTGTTAATTATATAGGAAGCCACGCTGTCCGCCCGCTGTTGGGAAAGAATGATATTCTGTTTTTCATCCCCCCGTGTTCCCGTATGCCCTTTTACCAGTATCCTGAAATTGGGGTAATGCTCGATGTTTTCCACGATCATGTCCACCTGTTGTTCACCCTGGGAATTGAGTTCCGAGGTGCCGCTGGTAAAGGTAATGGGCCTGATCTTCAATGTGCCGACCTGGCGCAGTTCCCGCCATTGTTCCGGGGTGAGCGCGCTGAACTTTTTCTGCAGTGAACCCGACGTAGTGGTTTGGGAAGCATCGGCGGAATCCAGGCCCTGGGCGTCAAGCTGTTTGATGAAGCTTGAGTTGATGATGGTGGCTGGGTCCCCGCGCAGCAACGGATTTTCGCTGAAATCCCCGTTTTCTATCAGAATCCCGATGGTGGATTCCACCGTCTCGGCCAGACCGGCGTCTTTGAGCGCGCCTCCGGACTCAAGTCCGAACCAGCGCACGTTACCCCTTAGGTTAATCCATTCCACTCCCTCAAGCATTGCCTCGGTGTTTTCAGGAGTGCTCTTGGTTTCCTTGATGATATCCTCTTTCAACATTCCCTTGTCATCAGTGTATGCTTTCATGGTTTTGAAATAATCGGCCAAAACAAGGCTGACCTGCTCCGGATTTTTCTCCGCAAATATTCTGTTTACCAAAAGGATGTCCACAATCAGCTTTTCCGTATCCTCGGAGCCGAGCAGCTTGATGATTCCGGGCTGTGAAAGCGCCTGGCTGACGTGAGGCTCCCAGATCACCGCCACATCGGCCTGTTTGGCCATAAGCTTTTTATAGGCATCCTCCGCGCCGTTGGTCTCAATCCTCCAGGCGCCTTTCTTGTCCAGAAGAGCGGAGATGTTGAAATGCACGCCGATGGATTTTAACAGGTACTCGCTGGGGGAATCGGGGGTAAAGGCTATTTTATACCCAACGGCGGACTTCAGGCGTTCCAGCCCGTCGATTTTTGAACCCCAGGCCACGATGGCGTCCCCGCCCTTGGACTCGTCTATCAGGGCGATGATGGTGGCCGGGAATTTCACATCCACCGCGTTGATCAGATAGGAATCTACGGTCGCAACCGCCATGTCTATCTCGCCGCGTTTAAGCCGCCGCATCCGTTCCGCGTAATTGGCGTTGTCGTCGATAATCTCAATGTTATATTTGTCTTCACGCATGAGTTTTTTAAAAACCGGTGAGCGCAGGTAAAAGTAGCCGATCCAGCTGTCCAGGGCGATCCTGATGGTTCCTTTGATGTCCTTGGCGTCGCTTGTCTGGAAGGCCGCCTGCTCGGCCAGGGAGGGGCTGATGAGTTTATATATGGTGATTCCGGCCATGGCCACGACAATAATGATGATCAGGATTATGGTATGCGGTTTCATTTATTAAAGTCCGTAATCACAAAACTCTCCGACTCGGCCAGCACCTCTTCCAGACCCTGGCTTAATTCCTCCAGGTTCTTGGCGGAACGGTAGAATATTCTTCCGGGCTGGTTTAGGGAATGGTCCTCCCCGATGTGAAAACCGATGGTGTAGATGACCACGGGGCTGTTTGCCAGAATGGAGTTCACAACCCTGTCCGGTTCGTGCCCGGGACTGGCCTCGCCGTCGGTCACCACTACAATATTGTACTCCCCGTACCCAAGCTGTTTGCGGGCCTGCTCCGTCAGTTTGGAATAGGCAAGCAGCAGCGCCTCCTTCAGCGGGGTGTTTCCCTCCGCGCTGGTTTGGTTCACTTGATTTATAAACCCCTGCCGGTCATTCCCCAGGGCCACCCGCTCGGAGAGACCGTGCCCGTCAAAAATGGCCAGACCAAGCTTTGCGGTATCGGGAACATAGGAAACAAACCGGATCAGGGCCTTCTTGGCCGTGGGCAGCTTCTCATCATCCTGCATGCTGCCAGAACCGTCGAAGATAATATAATAGTTTTTGACAAGCAGGTTGTCTTCCAGTTTTACGTCCCCTTGGTCCTTCCCCCCGCTCTCAAACCAAAGCCCGCCTGCCTTGGCCCGGCCCACGGTTTCTCCGGAGTCTCCGGACTCCCCCTCTTCCAGGAGCGCCGGGATAATAAAAACAAACAGCGCCACCGACAAAACAATAACCAGTGAGAACACAAGATTGAACGTTTTATTCCGGTCCATTGGTACGTCCTTTTGTTAAAGCTTTTTAAACACGTTTTCCTCGGCCTCAATCTGGATGATCTTGAAGACCACCCGCATATTGGCCCGCCACTCCTCGTCGTTTTGCGGTACCGCGTAGCGCGGCTTTTCTATGCCGTGTCCGATGGTGGCAAACTGGCTCTGGTCCAGGGTTATGCCGTTCGCGGCCGCGTAGGAGATCAGGGCGTCCCTGACGCTGTTGGCGCGGCTTAAACTCAGGTTCTTGGCGGCCTGTTCAACCCGCTTCAGCATTACCTCCGGCTCACCCTCCTTCTTTTTCCGCAGGTAGCCCATGGGGTCCGAGTGTCCCTCGATGGTGATAATGGCGCCGCCGTAGGTGGAGGCGAAGTTTATCACCTTATCGAACTGTTCCTTATACAGATCGGGGGAAAAATCGTTCTGGTTGGGCTGAAAATAGATTTCAAAGGAAAACAGCTCGCCGCTTTCCGGGGTGTCCTGATGCTGGCGTTTGGTAAGCACGGTGGCCACCTCATCCTTTTCAAATTTAGGCACCTCCACATTGTCCGCGTATTTGAGGCCGCCGCGCAGCTCGTTGTAATCCCAGTTGGCCTTGAGGATCTCCAGCTTTCCGCCCATGACCCCCAGCGAGATAAAGGAGCGCTGGATCTCATCGATTAGCTTTTCAAAACGGCGCAGGTAATTTTTGTCGGCAAAGAACTTCACGTTGCCCTGGAACCCGGCAAGCTCGGCGTCGTAGTACATACCTTCCATATCCGCGGCCGCGTCTGCGCTGTCCAGCAGGATAAGCGCTCCCGCGGTGATGAACTGTTTGAAGCGGTCACTCTTGGTGTTTTTAAACAGGTCCCGGACCTCCTCCTCGGCCGCCAGCAGGGCGTGCACGAAGTTTTTTACGTCCTTGGCGTTACTCTGGTAATAGTCTTTGCGCACCGCGTACACGTCGCTTATAATCCTGTTCGCCGTTTTTGTGGAAAGCAGAATTACCGCCCCCTTTACGGAATCCTCGGCCCCCGTGCCGACCGTGCCGTTTGAGCTTAGGGCCAGGGCGTCGGGGATGATCACAAAGGCCGCGTCCACGTCATTGCCGTAGAACTTGGCCATAGGGGTATCGCCCTCCGGGCCCACCAAATCTTTTGTCCAGACCACGTTGACATCCTTTACGGAAAGCCCGGCGTCTGTGAGCAGTTTCATAAAATAGGCCAGGTGTGGTCCTTTGCTTTGCAAGGCGATTGTTTTATCTTTTAGGTCCTTTATCGCCCGTATCCCGGGTTTTACCACCAGGGCGTCGCCGCCCGCGGACCAGGAGTGTTGATATACAACCACCAACTGCAGGTTGGGGTACTGCCTGCAGTTTTCGGCGGCCATGTTGATCATGCCCATGGTGCCGCGCAGATAGGGGGTTTCGCCGCTCAAGTATTCGTTTATCTGTTTTTGAAAGTCATCCTCGCGATAGAGTTCTATGTTCAGTCCGTATTTTTGAAACAGGGAGCCCTGGGCTGTTTTTTTGGTCCCGCCGTTGGCGTATACCGTTACCAGGTCCGCGCCCCAGGTAATCAGGGGCACCTTCACCAGGCCGGTATTGCTGTAACCGCCCGCGTTTACATCCACCGTGCCCACGGCCGTATCGGGCGGGGAGGATTTTTCACAGCCGAAGGTAAGCGGCAGACAGATAAAAATTATTATGGAAAAAAACGTTCGAGGTCTCATTTCTTTCTCCTACTGTTTTATTTTAGCATATTATATAATAAAACCATCACTTTTTTCTATAATTAATATGTCATTTTGGGCGGAACCTACCGCCGGAATAAGGCGCTTAGCCGGAACCTGCCGCCGGCTTGAGGCGTCCGGGCGGATCTTCCCGCCGGACCGGGACACCCGTCAAGCCGTCATAAATTTGTCGTTGACATAATGATTCTAAGAAACTACAATTTTGGCAGACAGGAAGGAGCGGGATATGAAAAAAATTATATTGTCGATATTGGCGGTGTTATTGTTTGCGGGCATAGGCTGCCAGCAGGAAAAACAGACCTTCAAGGTCGCCTGGTCGCATTATACCGGCTGGGAGCCCTGGGCCTACGCGGTGGAAGCGGGTATCATAGACAAATGGGCCCAAAAATACGGCATCAACATAGAGGTGCAGTTGATCAACGACTATATTGAATCCATCAACCTGTATACGGCGGGTGGATTTGACGCCTGCGCCATGACCAATATGGATGCCCTGACCATTCCGGCGGTCGGGGGCGTGGACAACACCGTACTTATAATAGGGGATTTTTCCAACGGCAACGACGGTATTGTGCTGAAAAACGGCGGCTCGGTCGCCGAGCTTAAGGGCAGGGAGATCAAGCTGGTGCAGTTGTCCGTGTCTCATTACCTGCTGGCCAGGGCCCTGGAGATGAACGGCCTGAGTGAAAAGGACGTCACCCTGATCAACACCAGCGACGCGGATATCGGTTCGGTATTTCTTACCGACTCAAACCCCCATGCCTCCATTGTAACCTGGAACCCGATTTTAATGCAGGTCAGGAACGCGCCCGGTGCCGGCGTGGTATTCGATTCCTCGGGCATACCCGGCGAGATCATCGATCTGACCGTGATTAAAACCGACACACCCGAAAGCTTTAAAAAGGCCCTGACCGGGGCCTGGTTCGAGGTCATGCAGCGGATGCAGCCGGGCAGCCCCAAGTATAATGAGGCGATTGATTTTATGGCTAAAACCGCGGGCGGCACGGTGGATGAGTTCAAGGCCCAGTTGAAAACCACCGCCATGTTTTATGACCCGGCCAAGGCTGTTGAGTTCGCCCAAAGCTCCAAGCTCAAGGAAACCATGGAATATGTGCGTAGTTTTTCCTTCGACCACGGTCTGTATGCGGAGGCCTCATCAAAGGATTACGTGGGCATGAGGTTCCCGGACGGCTCGGTCATCGGGGACGAGAACAATGTGAAAATCACCTTTGATCCGACCTATATGCAGCTGGCCGCGGACGGAAAATTATAACAGTCGAAGAGTTCCGGAATAATGATGAAAATTCCTTCGTTTGTCCGTAGCAGCGGCCGGTTTTTTCTTGCCGCAGTAAAGAGAATACTCAATGTAATCCGAAAGATGAAACCCAAGGTCCCGGTGTTCTTTGGCATTCATGCCCGGCCGGGCTTCAAGTTCAACATTGTGCTGGCCCTGCTCCCGTTCGCCCTGTTGATCGCAGTGTACCTCATGACATCCTCCTACCGGCTGGCGCAGAACCCGGCGGACAAACTGCTGCCCTCGGTTACCAAGATGGTACACGCGGTGCAGCGCTACGCCTTTGCCCCTGATCCCAAAACCGGCGGGTATGTGATGCTGGACGACACCCTGGCCAGCCTGTCCCGGATAGGCATCGGGATCTTACTCTCAGCGGTCATAGGACTGGTGATCGGTCTTAATATGGGCATATTCCGCGGGTATAAGGCCCTGGGTCTTACATTCGTGAACTTCATCGCCATTATCCCCCCGCTGGCCATCCTGCCCATTCTGTTTATCAGCTTCGGCACGGGTGAGCTGGGGAAGATCATGCTTATCTTCATCGGCACCTTTCCCCTGATCATCAGGGACATATACCTCACCGTCAAAAAAATGCCGGAGGAGATGATCACCAAATCGATCACCCTCGGAGCGGGCCAGTTGGAGATTCCCTGGCGCATCGTCTTTCCCCAGATTCTGCCCAAACTCATAGATTCCATCAGGTTGTCGCTGGGCGCGGCCTGGGTGTACCTGATCGCCTCGGAAGCCATAGCCTCCGAGAACGGCCTGGGCTACCGGATCTTCCTGGTGCGCAGGTACCTGGCCATGGATGTGATCATCCCCTATGTGGTGTGGATTACACTTATTGGATTCCTGGTGGACCTGGGCCTGATTATGCTGGTGAAACATGGGTTTCCCTGGTACAGCCGGGAGCAGGAGTAGGTCATATTATGGATGAAAAGGTATTAAAGCAAAAGAATATCCTGCACCTGCTCAATGTAAGAAAGGTCTACCATGAAAATGTGGTCCTGGAAGACATAGATTTTTCCCTGGCCCCCGGCGAGTTCTGCACCATGGTCGGCCCCTCGGGTCACGGCAAGTCCACGCTGCTGCGCCTGATCATCGGCCAGGAGCTGCCCACCGCGGGTGAGATCTATATCGAACAGAAACCGGCCATGTTTTCCAACCCGGAACGGGGCGTGGTGTACCAGCAGTATTCGCTTTACCCCCACCTGACGGTGATGAAGAATATCCTGCTGGGACTCAGACTGCAGAGCGGGTTTATGGAATGGAAGAAGCGTAAGCGGGAACATAAGGCTTTGGTGCGGGAGTACTTGAAAAAGGTACACTTGGAGGAGCACGAAAAAAAATACCCGCATGAACTTTCCGGGGGCATGCGGCAGCGCGTGGCCATTCTGCAGGCCCTGATCGTAAAACCCAAAATACTCCTGATGGACGAACCCTTCGGCGCTCTTGATCCGGGCACCAGGGAGGACATGCAGCTATACCTCTTGGAGTTGTGGAAAGAGACGGGCATGACCATCATCTTCATCACCCACGACCTGGAGGAGGCGGTCTTCCTGGGTACCAGGCTGCTGACGATCTCGCGCTTTTATACGGATGACCGCGGGGACGGCCCGGACATACATCGGGGCTCGCGCATCGTGACGGACCTTGACCTGACCAAATACATGAAGCAGTCGATCTCCGCCACGGACGTAAAGTATACCAAGGTGTTCAGGGAACTGATCAAAGAGATCAGGCTGGAGGGGTTCAGCCCCGAGTATCTGCAGCATGTCGAGGACTTCAACCTGAAACACGCCGATTCCTTCCAGACACTATAGTAAGCGGCGCGCCGGAACTGAAGCTTGCGCCGCGGGCCGAATCACTGCTGCGCCGGCCGGGGTTTGAACCGGCGCCGAACTGGTGCGTGCGCCGCGCCCTGCTATTTTATGACGGGGGAACGCTCGTTCAGCTCCTGTTCCGTGGGAATGTCGGCCTTTTGAATTGAAGACAGTATCTCACCGGTAAGGGGGCTTATCTTTACCAGCCGGTTGGCCTGGTTTTCGATTACTTTTTCAAAAATATTTCGTACCAGCCTGCCGTTGCCGAAGGTCCTATCCTTTACGGTGTATAATTTCTTCAGCAGCTCAAGCAACTTGGTGCATGCCGGGCCGGTGAGGGTGTAGGCCGCATTTTTACAGAAAATTTTGAAGATGCTGATAAGCTCGCGCGGCTTGTAGTCCGTGAAATAAAAATAGCGGCTGAACCTTGATTTTAAGCCGGGATTGGATTCAATAAAGCGTTTCATCTCGTCCGGATACCCGGCCACGATTACCACCAGGCGTTCCCGCTGGTCTTCCATGCGCTTGAGGATGATGTCTATGGCCTCCTGGCCGAAGTCATTGCCGCCGCCGCCGGGTTTCAGGGCGTAGGCCTCGTCTATGAAGAGAATTCCATCAAGAGCCTTTTTTACCATGTCGTTCACCTGGATGGCGGTCTGACCCACGTACCCCGCCACCAACCCGGCTCGGTCGGTCTCCACAATGTGGCCTTTTTGCAGCAGGCCGAGGCATTTGTACACCTTGCCCAGCAGGCGCGCGATCGTGGTCTTGCCCGTGCCGGGGGGTCCGTAAAAGACCGCGTGCAGCGAGATCGCGGATACGGGAAGGCCGCGTTCCTGGCGGGCCTTCCTGATTTTTATCAGGTTGACCAGGGTGTCGATCTCCTGTTTGATGTTCTTCATGCCCACGAGCGCGTTGATCTTCTCCAGCACGGCCTCCAGCGTTTCCTGCTGCACCGCCGGTGCGCCGATATCTTTCTTGGGGGCCTTGCGCCGCGCACGCGTTGTGCTTGATTCTTTGCGCGGGCTGCGGCCGGTCCGTGGGGTGGAGGTCAGGGTCCCGGCCGCCGGTCCGGCGCCCGGGCCGGAGCGGGGCGTTTCTTTATTCCGGCCGGATGAACCGGGCGGCTTCTGGCCGAACAGCAGGGCGTTCAGGTTTTCCTCGGTACTGATCTCACTCTGGGTTATGCGCCCGTCGGCCTTGATCAGGCACTGCGTGAAATTAAAAAGCTGAGTGCGGATAACATCCAGGTGCTTGCTTCCATGCTCACTGTCCACCTCCAGCACATAGTCAAGGGAAGGCAGTGAGGTTACGGGTTCTTCCATGCTTTCCGGAAAAAACCTGGCCACCTTGGGCCAGAGGCCGTTTATATCGTGCACATACTCCAATTCAAACTCATTGATGATGCCGCAAACCGTTTCCTTGTCTTTTTGCGCAATGTCGGGGTGTAGGACAAGGAGCACCAGGGTCATAAAGAATATCTCCTTATCGCTTAAGAGTTTTTTGGAACGGACCACCATGAAGGCCAGGGTGATCAGGTCGATTGCCAACAGCCTGCAGAAATCGGAGTTTTCCTTGTTGAAATAGGTTTCCAGACCCATAAGGATCTTCCTGG
>CAZWYY010000028.1:0-45291 GCA_964638895.1 uncultured Spirochaetaceae bacterium
TAAAGCATGCGCAATTGCAGGTTTCAAGGGTCAATGTGCAAATTGAGAACTATGAAGAATTGCTGCTCAATGATATAAGCAGTTATGAGAAAGCGGTTATCGCGTTCTTATGGATAGCTGTTGGTCATCAAGTTGCAGCATCTGCCGCGTATATTAGTGCGTCGTTAGGTGGAACATGGAAATTTTGGCAAGAAGAAAAATCCCTGGCTACCTTTGCGTCCGGTTTGTCCGCTGCCGCATCTGCCGCTTCAACCACATCATCTATATTCCAAATAATGGCATCTAACGAGCGAAGACGGCAGGAGTGGCAATACCAATTAAAACTTGCGCAAGTTGATTTTAAAATAGCCGATATGGGTGTTGCCTTGGCGGAAGACCGAATGGCCATTGTGGATAAGGAAAAAGAAATTTCCCAGCTTCAACAACAGCATGCCAATGACACATTGAATTTTCTGGAACACAAACGCTTTACCGGCAGCAAACTCTATAACTGGATGCGTACAGAATTAAGCAAGATTTACCGCAATCAGCTGTATATCGCGCTGGGCATGGCTCGAATGGCCCAACAGGCTTTGGCGTTCGAACGCCAGCAGACTATTACCACTATCAAACATAATTACTGGGAGGGCGAAAGAAAAGGACTGCTTGGTACTGAAAAACTGTTGCAGGATATCAACAGCCTGGAAGAATTACGCATACAGACCGATATCCGCAAAAAGGAACTCACAAAAACCTTAAGTTTCGCCTCCTATGCTCCGGCTGAATTTCAACGATTCAAGGAATCGGGTATTATGGAGTTCACACCGCAGATGGCGTGGTTCGACCGCTATTTTCCGGGCCATTACATGCGGCTGATTAAACGGATAAGCGTGAGTGTTGTCGCCCTGCTTCCGGCTACTGAACAGATCCGGGCCACTTTATCCGATAACGGTTGTTCCCATGTAATGGTAGGAGCCCCGTGGCAGGATTATAAAGTGATCTACCGCGAGCCCGAATCCATTGCCCTTTCTTTTGCCCTCGGCGCCACCGGCCTCTTTGAAGCCAATCTGCACGATCCCATGCTGTTGCCTTTTGAAGGCAAGGGCGTGGACACCAGCTGGACCCTTGAAATGCCCAAAGGCGCCAACCGCTTTAATTTTGACACACTTTTTGACGTGCTGCTACGAATAGAATATACGGCCATGGAGGACAGGTCATATCGAGATATTGTGCTGCGAAACATGGGTATGGATGATCAAGGATTTGTTCCGGTCCAAAGCATTCATTATATCGGTATGCACAACCAGTTCCCCGACGAGTGGTACAAATTCCAGAACACACCGGGCCCTGACCGCATTTTGGAATTCGAAGTTAAAGAAAGCATATTTCCGCCCAATGAAAACGCGCATCGCATAACATTGCTGAACCTGGCGGCTGTTCAGGATGTAGAGAACAAACAAACCGTGAATGCCGCAGTCGAATTCGACGACACAACCGTCTCAGCCGAATTGGAAGACGGGTTCATCCAAGATGAATTTATTAAGCGTAAATTCAACGGCAAATCACCTTTTGGTGCGTGGAAAATCAAGGTATCCGACGATACTCAGGCGGAGTCCTTGAAGGATCTGATATGGGTGGTTAATTATAGGGGAAAGGTGAGGTATTGAGAAAAATTTTCTTTACTTACTGATTATTTTGTTCTTTGTTTGTATCATCTTCAACTGTATTTGCTGAGACTGAGGCAGTACCGGAAAGTACTGATTTTGGTAAACTTGAAAGCCAGGGATATTTCATCGCATAATAAAGCAATTTAGGGGAAATCGCCCAAAACGGGACTGAAACACCACCTGCCGTTAACACAGCTGAAGCTGCTGTTGTGCAATTGGGTCCTAAAAATTGAAAACTCTTATTTGCCAATAATTGAGGCATAGTATATTCAGCATATAATAACGCACTGCGTGCCTGATATGATGATACGGGTATTGAAACAGTAGAATAATGTTCAAGTGAGCCGGGATAATTCCTCCACACGGCACCGGATCCCTCATCTATAAAATCAAATAATTTGAGTTTGTTATTATAATTCGTTCCGACAACATTATGCCCCATATATGTTTGTATCCGCGTGCCCATTTTTTCTTTGGTTGCATTGAATAGCTTATAGGACAGAGTTAGGTTCGCTTTATTGGTTGTATTTACAGCAATTGGAATTAAAAATCCTAATCCTAAAGTAGGAGCTGTACCGGCAAAAAAATCGACCCCTCCTGCTATCCAGAACGAAGAATTTTCTGAAAGTCCTTTTGATAGAGAATAAGCATAAGATTGTTCATAGGTTATGGTATGATGTAGTTTGCCGCTGGACAATGATAATAATCCTGTGGAAAGCATATCGGCACCATGAATTAATCCTATTAAACCAAGAATTATTAACGCGGCTGCTTTTGTTATAGAAGGTTCAGGAATCAATAATAAACTGATACCTATAGTTAAGCCGGTTGCGCCTGTATACATCTCAACGCCACCTCCCATTATTTGAAGTGATCCAATTCCTCTGGCCATTAGATTCAGATTTGAGGAGGATGGTTCATATTCACTATAATCAGAACTGCCTGAATCGTTGTCATCACATCCCAATGGCAATGTCTTTTTTTCACCTTCCAAACCATTAGTATCAATAAAACATATTGGATTATTATTATTAAACATATAGGAACTTAAAGATGTCTTTTTAATGGGATCCGCACTCATCCACCTGCCCATCCACGGCGCATAATAACGCGCTCCATAGTAATACAGTCCTGTCTCATCATCCCTTTCTTTACCTGAATAGCGATAATGTTTGGTTATTGATTCCCGTTGGCTTTCGCCTGCCATATAAGCCGTTTCGCCGTACGCATAATACTCTTCATAAGATATGAGATCGGCCTTATCTGTTCCATCCACTTCCATTAGGGCAGAACCCAAGTGGTTTGACAGCTGAAAGCGAACTCGTGAATCTTTAACCGATTCATCCGCAACATTCTTTTCTATTTCAATCAAAGCAATCCTTTCCTTATTGTCCATTACATAAACAGTATCACGCCTGAAGGTTGGTCCTGTTCCATTTGATTTTATATAAACTTCATAACCTCCGAGATATAAGCGTTCTTCCGTTATTCCCTGTTTAACAATAGTTTTCCGCACACGCTTTCCTGCTGCATCATACTGGTAATAGGCCATGTCGGGATCATCCGCATTGTTAAGTATTGCCGCTCTAAGCTGGTTTTTAAAATCCCAGGTGAAAGTCTTTTTCTCGGGATCTTTGGGTTTCATATGGGGAAGCATAATGATATTGCCGTTGGCATCATGTTCAATCGGACTATTCTCTAAGGGATCGCCGCTGTTGCTTTCCAATATGCGATTGCTGTTATTGCTGAAGGTCTGACGGCGTTGCCAGGCTTTATTCGTTGTTTTATTCTTATGTTTGATTAAGGTCAGGTTGCCTGATGCGTCATATTCAAATTGCTGCTCATAATTCCCCAGATCCCGGCCGTTATTCACCGGCTGATTGGTAAGTGGTATAAACTCGGTATGTTTACGCCGACCGTGTTGATAATGAGTTTTAGTCATGCTGTTGTGCTCGCGGCCGGAGGCCCTTATCAATCGATACAAGGGATCATATATATAACGACTGATCGGTTCGATCCTGTCATTATGATTAAATATTGTTTTATGAGCGTCATCTTTTATATGGGTAATATTTCCCACAGGATCATAAGTATAATATAATTCCTGGAGCGTACCGGCACCGTTCCTTCTTGTGGTTTTTATTTTTTCCATAAGAAATGTCAGTTCGTCATACTCATACGTCGTCACCACCCCATTGCCGTACTTTATTAATTTCCGCTGCCCTTTGGCATTGTAGTCAATATTCTCCACATATTTTTTACGGGCAACAGCGGGTTGTGTAATCCATACGGTATTCAATAATCCCGCTTCATTATAAACAGGTTCTTTTTTTGTATTATCCGGCAAATCTATACATATCACCCTATTAAGGGCATCGTACTCAGTGGAAAGATCAAATGCCTTATTGGTATCAAGAAACGCGTCGAGTTCATGTTCATCTATAGCTAGTTGATCTATCAGGTTAAAAGCGGATTTTATCCATTTTATTTCGTCTTTTCCATTTTTTAATAAGGTACGCTGTGTATGTAAAAGATTTCCTTTGAAATCATAGTTTCTATTTTCCACAAGACCGGCCCCATCATACGTTTTCCACACCTGGCCTCTGAAATTATCTTTTACCGAAATAGATCCATCATCAAGTTCAAGTAAATTCTTTTCCCCATAGATGGTCTTTTCAGCCAGGAAGAACATGTCGATATTCATAATTTTTACCCAGAGTTCGAGCTGTCTGCCCAGTTCGTCGCGTTTCATATATGCGATGGTTTCATTGCCATCCCAAGTCAAAACCGGTTTTCCCCGGGTATTTGGAAACATCAAATTCAATCCCGCGTCTTTACCCAGAACAGCTAATTTTCTGCCGGCCAGATCATATATATGTTTAAAATTTTCAATCTTCCTGGGATCAATGACCTTTCTTTCATTGCCTTCAATATCCAAAATCACACGGGTTTCCGGCTTATCATCCGATCCGTTATCCGCAATGGTTGTAATTGTTCTTCCCCGATGATCCATACACACTATTGCGGGGGTATTATTGTGTTGTTTGGTTTGCTCTGCCGCTTGTTTTTGTTGCCGGTTTCCCATAAGGGCAAGTTCATACCAGGTCTTCCAGGATGTGCCGTTCTCTGCTTCCCATATATCCAGATAGGGACGGATATACTCTTTGACATCATCGTCTTCCCGCGGATCCAGCAGCACAGTGTCATTGCAGTCCCAACATTTTTGCCGCCACGGTGAAAAAAGTACTTTTTCGTACGTATGGTTGGGCTGTAATGTAGCAATCACACGCAGCATGGGATCATAAAATATGACCGGGCTTATACCATATATGACATTGGCTTCGAATTCATGTGTAGTACTGAAAAAAGGTTCGAATTCCTGTACCGATTTGTTTTTGTTATTAAAAACCTTCCAGCCTGTCCCTGTCCAGCGTTTACTGACATATTGACCAATCACCTCACCCGGTTCCGCCTGGACCTTGGTCTGGATCTTACGGCCGAATCCGTCGGAATACACAAAATTAAGCTGCATATCCGGTTTCTCACCGTCCGTCATATCAGAATCATGTGTAATTCTTGTAATGCAACTTACAACTACCGGCTTGCCTTCACGAATATATCTATGAAGATCATACACAAATCTTGTATTTGCTTTACACAGAAGATGGTGCGTGTTGCCGGTTTGATCACTATTATACGGATCATCGATATACGTTCGTATTTGATCCGATGAAAGATCAGGCTCAAAGCCGCTTAATGAATCGCCTTCTCCATGTTTTCCCTGCACAGCCATACCGACCATCATGCCCAATGCGTCATACGCGGCAAACGATTTCACATCGTTTATATCAACAACATGGTCCGGTTTCAGGACGCGGTAGTTGTTTACCGCCGTTATACTATTGTTTAAAGGATCCTTCCTTTGCGTAAGCAGCAAACCATATCCATCCAAGGTCAATCTGTGCCGGTAACCAAAGGCATCCTGCGTTTTTATCGGCTGATAGAAATAATCCTGCGAAAAACCCTGCCTGCCCGAAGGAATCCACCACATGCCGTCTTCCTGCGAATAATCTTTATGACACGAAGCAATCAAATCAAGCCGTTCCGGACCATATATGGTTTCCAACATCTCCGGTGTGAAGGCAGCCTGATAAGATTCATAAGGCAAACCTAAGGATTCGATATTGCCCAATTCCAGTCGATGAGACAGGTCCCCAACCGGATCAATTTCTTCAGGATCAATATTTTTTCTGAAATAATCACGTTTCCAGTCAATCAGCCGTTTTTCAATACCTTGCTGAGTATCCGGTCTTTCCCAGAGATAAGGTTTGTATTCATCGGTATCAAACAGGGTTTCCGGAAACTGCGACACTTCTATTGGCTTGTTGTTGCCAAGCGCCTGTTCCATGCCGGTTACTTCAAATACCTTGGTTTGATAGGGCACCCCGATAAAATACGCATTCTCATCATTGTCCTGATTGATATAATCCGCATGAGTATAGACAATAGACAGCTGTTTCTGTTCTTCCAGCCGTGCATCGCTTCCGGTTTGGGGTTCTCTTCTGGGATAGCCGATAGTGACACTGTCCGTGACATTGCCGAAAGCATCCGTTTTCAGATTAATTTGATGCCCGACGCGGGGGTCTGCGGGATTGCGTTCGTAATGATAGGATAGTGTTTCTTTCAAAGCAGTAAGATAAACCCCATGCGTTCCCCGGCCTGATGGTTGAACGGTTTGAACATCATAACTGTTGTGAGTCACCAAATAGGGTTTATCGGCGTTCTGGGTGTGGTCACGGCTGTAAACCTCGCTGCGGATGACCGCTCCGCGGACCGCCCTGAATACTTCGCGCGGATCATTTCCGGAAGCCTGGTCGAACCGGAACGATTGAAGCGGAAAGGCTTTGCCGTCGCCCTGATAAAATTCCGCTTCATAGATTTCCATGAGTTTATGATAATCCAATGGATCGGTTAAAGACAAAGAACGCTCAGGATCAAAATAAATACCGGTATGATGCCAGGTTCTGGTTTCCACAGGCGGAAGATGAAAACATTTCTTATTATTATCAAACGACACGTCACGATCATGGAGTTGCTTTCCAGTAAAATTTTCAAATATCTCCGTATCAAATTGATCAACCCTGCCGAATCCTCGAAACTCCCTTTCCCCGGCATCATAATACCCATGGTGATATTTATAAGTGGTTACCAATTTGGTTTTACTGATGTGATCGATTGTCTCACTTTTTTCCAGTACCTGAACGGGAAATGGCAGCGGCGTCGGCCAGGGCAGGCCTTTTTCTTTGTCTTCAAGAAAAAATTTGGTTGAAGCAGCGTAGTGTACTTTTGTGGTTGTACCGAGATTATTGGCCATTTCAATCAATAGATGCGGTTTTTTTCCGTTACAGAAATCTATAAACTTATAATTTTTACCCGGATAGACTTCCTGGTCGTAACTCCACATCAATGAGGTTGTGCCGGTTCCCAAAATATCCGCGCATTGAACGGCCGTAAGATCATGTATTGGCGGAGTTCCTTTAATGACACATTCATCACTCCAGCGATTGCCGCTTTGATTAAACCAAAACCGGATTCGATGGTTCTCCACATAAATCATGTCCGCGCACCCGGTGCCGTCAATATCCGCAAATAAAAGCTGCTTTGGATCATAGTCCGGGCCGATCAGCGGTGTGTTTTGCATGACGATTCGCGAGCCGAAGCGGCCATGGCCCAGATTGGGCCAGTACTCTATTCTGCCGTCATGGGCCAGTACAATATCGGCCAAACCGTCGCCCGTCATATCCGCCAGACGCACACGGCCCGCCGGGTCATTAAAAAAAACATCGGGAAACAGGTTGAGATCATGTTGACGCGCAATGAATTGCGGATTAGCAAAACCTTGTTCGCCCAATGATCGGTACCAGATAAAATAATTATCGCCGGTAATCAAAATATCCGCCAATCCGTCGCCCGTCAAATCCACCATGCGCAGGTTGGGATCCCGCATCTGGTCAACGGGATAGTTTTCCAATTTTTGGAACGGTTTCCAATTCCCATCAGATGCGGCTTCATAAAATCCCGTAAGGCCTTGATAATTCACGATCAGCTCAGGCAGCCCGTCACCGCCTATATCAGCAACGGCCACATTAGAATCCGACAGTTTGACTCCGGCCGGTACGCTTGCGTGAGGTTGAGGCCGGCGCAGGGACAGGTTCCCCTCTCCCAAATTTTCCCAATGAAAGTAACCGGCGTCGGTTGTGTGAAGGATATCGGGCAACCCATTGCCATAGACATCGAATAAGACATGATTCCGGTCATTTAAGGCCTTTGCCGGCAAAGCTTGATGTTTTGTTTCTAATGTTCGGTAACGTTGTTTTTCGGGTTCAAAAACAGAATAAGCAAAGCTAAGCGGCGGCATGTCGGAGACGATATAATCCCGGCCCCTTTTAGCATAACCCTTCAATATGGCTGACGTAAGCATGGAAAACGCGCTGTAAGTTTCATACTCATAATGCAAATCCAGTGATTTGACTAAAGGTGCCTGCGCTACCTCTTGTTCAGCGAAATGATGAAGCATTAATATTCTTTCACATCGATACCTGGTACGAATCTCAAATCTTGACCGGTATTGTGAAAATGCGTCCTTACGTTCTGTAAGATTACTAAAAACATTGGATTCGGTTTCTTTAGAGAAAAGATAATCCGCAGGAATAGTGCGGGGAATATCACCATAATCGAATAATAGTTCAAATAAATAATGCCGGTTTTTTAATCGATCATCTTTTAAATGGTCTGTGGCTGTTCGTTCAGGTCCGACGCATTTATCGGCGTCAATCTTGTCGGGCGTGTTGCCGTACAATACCCGCCTTAGGTAACACTGCGTATATCGGCGTTCGGCATGGTCGGGTACTTTATCGTGAGCATATTCATAATAAATATGATTGCCTTTGGTATCAAATGTTTCCTGCAACATCCACTGGGAAATCCTGCCTGAATCTTTCGGATCTGCCAGACGAGCGTTTGGCGTTTTACCGTAAATACTGGTAATATTCTGTTTTGTCGTTACTTTCCAAAACACTTCTGCTTGTGATTTTCCCCAGCATTCTATTCCGGCAAACAGCCCTTCGGTCCTGGGCCGGTAAGTGGTTACAAGGTAATTACCTTTCTGTTTGGTTATGATTTCAAATGTTTCTTCATCACGGACAGGTACCAGATCTTCCGATCCTGATAAAACAAATACGTCTTGATCAGTATAGCCGGGTAGGCCCTTTTCAGTTTTGCGGGTAATCCGGGGTATGGACAACTGCCAACCAAGTCCGAATGGTCCGTTGCCCTGTCCCGTACTATAGGTAAGGCTCAGTTTTGGTTGGAAATCATGACGTGAAGGAGATACGGGAAGTGGAATACTGAATTGACCGGTACCGGAAAACAAATCAGGCGTAAATGTTTCGCCGATACCTTTTACGGCGCCTCCGCCTTTAGGGAGCGTAATAGAAGGAACTATATTCTTTTGTTCGTTTTTTCCCATTTTTTAATCAATTTTTATACAATAACATAGAAAATTATTATGCCTATAATAGTCGTCTGTCAAGTTTAATAAGAGGAAAAGTGGTTCATACTACGTAGTATTTTATCCATTTATACCGGTGATTCCACTTTACTAAGAAGCGATTTCGGGCTATAGTCTAAAGCAAAAATGGTAGAGATTCATTAGCGTAACACCCCCTTATGGATGAAGAAAGCCTTATACAACTGATCATTCTTATCGTATTATTGTTGTTCTCCGCGTTTTTTTCAGGTTCTGAAACCGCCATATTCGCGTTAAGCCCGCTGGAAAAGGAGAAGCTGCGGCGCAGGAGCGGGTTCGGTATGAAGTCCTTCCTGGAACTGTTAAAACATCGCCCTGATGATATTCTTATCACCGTACTGATCGGCAATATGATTGTGAATATGTTTGCGTCCGCTCTGTTCGACACCATTTTTTTCAGCCATGAAAAAGAAGCCGGCTCCACGATTTTATCCATAGGGATTATTACCATTGTGTTACTGATTGTAGGCGAAATGACACCCAAAAACCTGGCGGTACGCGGCCCGCTGGGATTTACCAAGTTCAGCGCCGCGCCCCTGTATATCATTCATAAGGCGGTAACCCCGCTGCGTTTCATACTTAATCTGATTCGCAAGGTGTTTATTACCGCCCCCGCCGCGGCCCTGCCCAATGGAGAGATGATGAACGCAACCATAAAGATCGGCCTGCATGAGGGCATCATCAACCAACTTGAGTACAGCCTGTTCGAGTCGTATTTTGATTTCAATGTGATTACGGCGGGTGATGTGATGATTCCCCGTACGGACGTCAAGGGGGTGGATCTGGCCACGGAAATGCGCCGGTTGGTGCGCGATATCCGCCTGAGAAAAAGACAGACCCATGATTCTTACCTCTTGGTGTATAAGGAGAATATCGATCAACCCGAAGGGTACCTGGAACTCAAGGACCTGTTGTTCTACCAGTTCAGACACGGCACGCAGGAAAACCTGGCCGGGGTGATCAAACCCCTGCACTCGGTTCCTGAAAGTAAAAAACTCAACACCCTGATGAGAGAGATGAAGAGTCTTAACTGCGGCATGTCCCTGGTGGTGGACGAGTATGGGGGTACGGCCGGCATAATTACCTTTCAGCACCTGGTTGAGAACTTTCTTTCATACTTCTATACCTCGGAGAAGGGGGCGATCGAGGAGGTCGAAAAAAACAAGTACAACGTGCCCGGTACTCTGGAATTAAAAACCCTTAATGAGGCGCTTTCACTCGATATCCGTTCCCAAAGCAGAACAATCGCCGGATTGCTGATCGAACGCCTGGGTGATATCCCGCCGGAGGGAAGCACCCTTCGTTTGGGAGAAACCACCTTCACGGTATTAAAGCGCCTGAAAAACCGCATCCAACTGATACAGGTAGAGGTGGCCCAATAAGATGATCGTCGCCGGTATTATAATCTGCATAGTCCTGTCCGCGTTTTTTTCGGGCCTGGAAACCGGGCTGATCGCCGCCAATCAGCTTGGAATATACGATAGAAGGGAAAAGGGCCACCTGGGTCCGCGCTGCGCCTATTTTCTTTTACGCAAACCAGAACGCCTGCTGGGCACCACCCTTATAGGCAATAATATCGCGGTGGTGACCGCGACTGTTCTGTTTATCATGGTATTACAGCGGATGAACCTGCCGGCCTGGGGCCGGGGCCTGGGTGTTTTTGCCCTTACCCTTGTGTTCCTGGTCTTTGCCGAGGTCATCCCGAAATCATTTTTTCGCAACCACGCGGATACGGTTTCCGTAAAGCTTTCACCCCTGCTGTTGGTGTTTTACGTGATTACCATTCCCCTTTCGGCCGGGCTCAACCTGCTCATAAAGCTGTTTCTTTTTATCCTGGGCAAGGGCAGGGCGGATAGCAGGATTCCCGCCTCCAGGGATGATTTATTTTTGTTAATCAGGCTGCGCAGCATGGAGCTGGGTCTTTCGCAGCATGACCAGAAGCTGATGGCCGATATTTTTGATTTCAGAAACACCAAGGCAAGGGAGGTGATGATTCCCTTTCATGAACTGCCCCTGTGCCGCAGGGATGTAAGCATGGCCGAGCTGGTGGCCTTCGCCCAAAGCAATGGCGCGCGGTTTATCCCCGTCTATGAGAGGCGCATGGATAATATTACAGGTTTTGTTGACGTTGAGGATCTTCTTTTTGTCAGATCCAAGAATTTTTCCGATATCATTAAAGAGGCCGTGTTCTACCCTGAAACCAAGCGCATTCCCGACCTGCTTCTGAATATGAACAGGAAGAAGCAGCAGGTGGTTTTCTTAAGCGATGAATACGGCGTGGTCTCAGGCATGATAACCAGTAATGAGATTATCGCCGATATCGTAGGCTTTATTCCCGGAGAACTGAACGGTAACGTGAAAGCGGTTACGGCCGTAAGCAAGGGCAGGTACCTGGTTACCGGAACCGCCGATCTGGAGGAGTTTACCCATGAAACCGGTATCAGTGTGGCCAAAGGCTCCTACGACACCATCGGCGGCTATATTTGCGAAAAACTGGGTGAAATCCCTCCGCCGGGCACGGTTATTGAGGACGGGCATATTGTGTATAAAATTATGGAAGGTGATAAAAAGCGCATAATAAAGATCGAGGCGCGCAAAAGGCCGGAAAATCTGTAACTAAACCGCCTCCGTGGGAGTTTATCTTTTGAGCGGCATAAATGCACAATAATAGTAAATTTTATGCTATATTTATATTAAGGATATTTTATCGCATAAGGAAGAGGACATTTTGCGCCCGTTGTTGAAGGTGAAAAGAAGCGTACTCTTGCGTATAAGTTTGACGGCGGGACTTTTGCTTATCACATTGGGCCTGCTGTTCGCCGTAAACTATTTACTCGATCAGAGGATGGCACAGCTGAAAACAAATTTACTCTCCATGTTTCATGATTTTTCAGGAAGAGACTTAAGTTACAGTTCAATCTCCCCCTCTATTTTACAGTATTTTGAGATCCGGGATCTGGTCATACACGACCCTGAAGCGAGAAACGGAGCGCTGCTGAGGGTGAAAACCCTGAAGATCCATTATAATCTTTTTCACCTGCTTACGGCTCCCGATCCCTTAAGCTCTATTTATGAAGTAAATATTGAGCATTCGGAGTTCAACCTTGACCTGGTAAGGGAGAGAGAGTTTGCCGACGCCATCATAGAGTTTATCAGGGACAGACTCAGTAAGAAGATTGATGTCGAGTTCTCCCTTATCGGATCCAACCTCACGGTTAATATTTCCGACAATAATTATAACCTTTTGCTTTCAAAGTTGTTTTTAACGTTAAACAATGAGAAGGATGCATATGACTATAAGGTACGGGGTGATGTACATATCGATACCGGTGAACAAGGCCGGGACGGGTTCCGCCTGGATACCGAGATGGATTTTGGAGGTAAGGTGAGTAAACAGTTCGGCTGGTTTGATATGCGGGCAAATATATATTCCACGGACTCCGATGATTTTTCATTGGCCGTACAGAAATTTCAAGTTTCACTCAAGGACAACCTGCTCGCCCTGAACAAAATCCAAGACCGGACCCCGATAGACCTTGAGGGCAAATACAATACACAAGACCGGACCCTGCAGGTCAACTTTATTACCGAAAACTGGCGTCCCGCGCATCTTATCCGATTTAAAAACCGGCTTGCGGAGTATAATCCCTGGCTGGCCGCTTCCGTGACCGCGTCCGGTGAGCTTGAGTACCGCCTGCCGCAAAAAGGCATGACATATTCTCTTGACCTGCGCGCGGCCCTGCCGCGGGGGGCGACGGTCCCGGGTCTGCTCCTGACAACAAAAATCAGGGGGGATGAGGATATGGTCACCGTCAGGCCCTTTCTGGTTAACGGAGATCCGGGCAGGATAGAGTTCAACGGCACCATACTGACCCGCAACCTCTACCCGGAAGGAACACTCTCGCTTAAGGACGTTACAACCGGTGTTACGGGTAATGTAAACGCGGATTTTACCATAACCAGGTCTTACCGGGGTTTTTCACTTACAGGCGGCAATGCAACCATAGGGAAAACGGACCTAAAAGATTTCGATCTCTCCCTGGAACCGCGGCAAGGAGAGCTGGCTTTTGAGCTTGAGACCGCTCTGGGGTCGACGGCGCCCGGCGGCACGGTATCGGCCAGGGGGAAAATAACCTCTAGACGGGGGTATGCCTTAAACTCGGAATGGATCCTATCGGACCTGCCCTTAAGTGAGCTTTACAGCATAGTTACACCGGAAAGGCAGCGTTCGAACTCACTGTACGAAGGTCTGAAAAATTACCAAGTCAGCTCTCATCTGCGTTTTGATACCGATCTGAATGATTTTACACTCGGCTCGGCGGATACCGTAGTGAGTGATCGGAACAATACCGCCAATACGGTATCCCTGGATTTCACGGCCGACAGAAGGCATATTGTTTCCAGGGAGTACAGGGGGGAATGGTTCGGCCTGCCTCTGCACGGCGATGTGGAGGTTGCGGTTCCATCGGCGAAAAATACACAGTTTGAGGCCCTGCTTCATATAAATGAGGTTCCCTATGCCTTTTCCGGCCTGGTGGTACCGGGACAGGGTATTGTTATCTCCGGAACGTATGATTTAAGCGCATCCGTAATCTTCTCCGAAAACCAGGATTTGCGTTTCTGGATAAAAACCGTCAGGCTGCCCCTGCCCATACAAGATCACCTGCTTTTTGCCACTCTCAACTGTATGGGCTATGTAAAGGCGGACGGTGAATGGCAGGTTTCTTCCGCGAACTCAAGGGTGTACAACCTGCCCATACACACGGATACGGAAGTTGAAAACTACCTGGATGCCTCTTTTATCCTGTCTCCGCAGGGAATAAACCTTTCAGAACTGCGTTATGTTGATACGATTTCCGAGGTCAGGGGCAGCGGTAAGTTCGATATCAGTTCATTCTCCCCGTTTAGAGGTTCCGGCTGGCTGTACCTGGAAAACAAGGATGCGGATGAAAGCTATACGGCGGAGCTTAAGCTTTTGCCCGGGTCTATGAACCTGGATTTCACCTTCCATAATTCACCGCTTTCCAGGCTTGGTGATCTGGCCCTGAAAGGAAATCTTTCGGGCAGGATCAGGGCCGAGGGCCCATATGAGAAACCGCTTATTAATGCCGAACTGGTGCTTGAGCACGGCAGGCTTAATACAAGTCCGTTTTCCATGGATGTTGATTTTTCGGTTACGGCGGATTCCATCATCCTCAACTCACTGGAATGCACCTACAATAACAACCTGACCATAACGGGTGCCATGGGACATGCCGACAGATATAACGGAAATTTTCAGTTCGGGGGCCACCTGGCCGGTTATTTTTTGGGTGAACATATAGACACGGATACGTTATTGGCCGGGAGCCTGCCGCAGGGTGATTATGGTTCGCTGTTTACCTCCTTTTGGGACCAAAGCTTTACAGGCAGACTGCAGTTTTTTAATATTTCGGCCCAAAACGATAAAAGTTCTGCGAAAACCTATGATTCCTGGGAGCTGCTTTTCAGCAAGGACGCGAACGAGTTTACATTTAACGGAGGCCCGCAGCATGCGGTCAGCGGCCGGTTCGGGCGAGACGGCGTATTTGATATTGATCTGACGGACCCCCTGCCTTTGCGCTCGCATATTGAGGGTAAGGTAAAGGATAATCAGCTGGAGGCCAAGGCCCAAAACCTTTTTTTGAACCTGCAGCTCTTAAACCCCCTGATTGCAAACAAATCCTTCGTGTTTAAAAGTGGAACCGCACAGGGGGAACTTACCCTGACCGGTGATATTGCCGATCCGCAGTATTACGGCCTGGTTGAGGTTAAGAATGCGTCAATCGCAACGGACGTATCCCCTGATATAATCGCACCGGTAAACACCGCCATCAGTTTTCAGAAAAACGAAATGAGAACGACCAACATTAAAACCTACTTCGGTAACGCGCCGGTGAACGTGTACGCCGTTTTGACTATTAAGAACTGGGTGCCCATTCAGTACGCACTTGATGTAAAAACACTGGATACCATCGGTATGCACCTTGTCTTTTCCGCGGATGTCGTAAATATCGACGGATATGTTCTTTCCCCCAATT
The DNA here is from genome assembly GCA_964638895.1 of uncultured Spirochaetaceae bacterium. Lineage (GTDB taxonomy): Bacteria > Spirochaetota > Spirochaetia > SZUA-6 > RPPD01 > JAFGGG01. Next base: position 15,294 of record CAZWYY010000028.1, read on the forward strand.
TTAAACTGGTAGGAGACAGCAGGAGTTTGAGGGCTGAAGGAGACCTGGTGCTTCCCAGATGTAATATAACCCTGGGGAATACCGGTGCCGGGTCGGGGACGGCCGGTGATTACATGTACTTGGTAAATCTGAATATAAAAACCGGTAAATCCGTGGAGTTCACCTGGCCCTCTCGTGAGTTTCCCATAATTCAGGCTGTGTCCAAACCGGGTGCGGCCCTGGCGGTACGCTATAACGGGTCCTCCGGCAGGTATTCCCTTACCGGAGACGTGGAGCTGCAAAGCGGTGAGGTCTTTTATTTTGACAGGGATTTCTTTATTCGCTCGGGGTTGATTTCATTCAGGGAGAACGAAACACGGTTTGATCCCATTGTATCGCTGGAAGCTGAAAAAAGGGAACAGTTTGACGGCCAGGACCTAAAGATTTTCCTGACCCTTAAAAACCAGTATTTAAGTGAATTTGAGCCGCATTTCCGGTCCGAACCGCCCCTGGCCTCCGAATACGATATCCTGACCGCCATGGGAGGCGCGTTCCAGAACCAGGAAAACCCGACCAATGAGAACGCCCTTGATCTGGCGGTCAACCTGGGCAGCGATATTCTTACCCAGGTATGGGTGTTGAGGCCCTTTGAAAGGGTGGTGAAGGAGATATTACATCTTGATGTATTCAGCATTCGCACCCAAATAGTTAAAAATATCCTTGTAGACAAGGTGTTCGTGGACAATAACCCGGAAAACCAAGCCACGGCCCCGGAAGGAAAGAGTTATCTTGAGAATACTTCCATTAATCTGGGGCAGTATATCGGTGGGAAAAACGACCTCTATTTTGAGATGGTCTTAAGGTTCCAGTCTATGGATGAACAGGCCCCGGAATATGAAAGCCTTATTCCCGATAAAAGACTGAATCTGGAATCCGAGTTTAGTTTGGAGTTGACAACACCCTTTTTTCTTACTATAAAGTGGACTGTTACCCCGCAACACTGGGAGTCATTTTTCCTGCCGGACAATAAAATAACTCTTAAGTGGGGATTTTCATTCTAACTGATTCTTTTATCTGTTAAGGAGCATATATGAAGAAATATGTTTTGACGCTTTTTCTATACCTTTTGCTGATAACCTCACTTTCCGCGCAGACAGACACCGGCTGGTTTATCGGAAAACCCATCCAGAAGTTCACCTATACCGGACTCCAGGCTGTATCCGCCGGGACATTGGACAATTTGTTAAAAAGCTATCTGGGCTCCCCGTTCTCGTATGACCTCTATTACGAAATCCAGAACAAGTTATATGCTCTCGGATATTTTGAAAGCATCTCTGCCGATGCCGAACCGATCGATGAAACCAAATCGGCGGTAAGCGTACACTTTACGGTAAAAGAAAATCCTATTATCAGCGAGATTAAATTCGAGGGTGCGTATAATATCGGTGAGGGAGAGCTTCGTCAGAATATCTTATTGAAACCCGGCGACGTGGTCACGGAAGCCAAGGTCCGTGTGGACGCCGATGCTTTAAAGGCGCTTTATGTGGAAAAGGGGTATCTTGACGCCGCAGTGAGCGGGAGAATGGAAATTAATAAAGAAAAGAATATTGTGACCGTAATCTTCACGGTCGAAGAGGGTTTCCAGACCACAATTAAGAAAATCCAGTTTCAGGGTAACTCCTTTGCCTCGGAAGCCACATTGAAAAACCTGATGCAGTTAAAAGAACCCGCCGTCTTCGTAAATCCGGTATTTAAGGAAAACAAGCTGGCTGAGGACATTCAGGCCATTGAGGAGTATTACGCCAATAACGGGTACTATTTTGCCAAGGTTGAAAAGGTGGATAAAAGCGTGGAGGAGGCTCCCGACGAGCGCAGGAAATACATGGTGCTTACCTTCTATATTACCGAAGGGAATCAGTATACGTTCGGCGGCGTCACCTTCAAGGGGAACAGTCTTTTTTCAACCGAAAGATTAAACTCCATGATACGGTTAAAGGTCGGTGAGATATTCAGCCGTAAAAAATTCAAGGAGAGTTTCGCGGATGTCACAACACTTTATTACAATGAGGGATATGTCACCACCCAGTTCTTGCCCAAAGAAAACGTGGACGAAAGCGCAAAACAGGTGTCTTTTACGGTAACCATCCGCGAAGGAGAGATTTCCCATATCGAGCATATCATTATCCAGGGGTATAAAAAAACCAAAGAATATGTAATCAGGCGTGAACTGCCCTTTGAGGAGGGAGATGTGTTTAATGTCGACAAAATCAGGGAGGGCATCATAAACCTGCACCGCCTGGGATACTTTACCCCGAACATCTTGGTGGATACGCCCCAGGGCAGCGCCCCCGGGCTTCTTGATGTGGTCATCACCGTGGAAGAGGCCAACACCGCCCAGTTTGAGTTCGGGGCAAGTTTTATCCCCAGTGAATTTCCGTTCTCCGCCTATGCCAAGGTATACGACAGCAATTTTTTGGGCACGGGCAATATCTTCGGGGTAAACGCCATGGTTGCCCCCTTGGAGCAGAGTCTTTCAGTGGAGTACACGGAGAACTGGCTGTTCGGATACCGTCTTATGGCCGGCGCCGACATATCCTTTTCCCATAAGATAATAACCGGGGTTCTGCAGGATGTTATGTTTCCCATATTCAACGGCGACGAGCTTAACGCGGTGCCGGATCCCTATACCGGCGAGTGGGTGGATCCGAACACGGGTGAGCCCGCCACACCGCAGCAGATTGCGGACGGTGAGGCCATTACCGATTACGAATACGCCAGGCGGAACGGGGACCTGCGTATACCCAGCGAAGAAACCATGGAATACCACGCGTTAAACTTTTCCATAGGTGTAAAGACCGGCTACAGCATACCGACACCTGTGGGACTGCTGGGGGCCATCACCCGGCTTTCAACAGGTGTTCAGTATACGATTTACGACGACTCCATTTACCGTCCCTACGATCCCATACTGCGTGATGATTTTGACCAGTGGCGTTTTATCAACACCTGGGGCACAAAGTTTTACCTTGACAACAGGGATTACATGTACAGTCCCAGCAATGGATACTACCTTTCGCAGTACATCGGTTTTACCGGGGGATTTTTGTTCGGGGACAGGCATTATACCAAACTTTCCTCAACAGCAGAGGGGTACCTGACCCTGTTCAGTATTCCGGTGTTCCCGGGTTGGAATTTTAAGTATGTGTTGGCCGCACATTCACAGCTCAGCATGTTTTTACCTCCACTGGGCGGATCATCCAAATACCTGGATGACGACCTCTACTATATAGACGGCATGATCGTGGGACGGGGCTGGAGCCTGACTGATCTGCGCGGCAAGGCCCTGTGGGATAACCGGCTGGAGCTGCGTATGCCCATTTTTGAGCAGTATTTGTGGTGGACCTGGTTTGCCGACGCCACCGCACTCTGGCAGAATATCGGAGATATGAGTAATATGAAACTGGATGATTTTTATTTTACCCTGGGCGGGGGACTACGCCTGACCATTCCGGGTATACCCCTGCGGTTCTACATTGCAAAACGGTTTCGAATACTTGACGGACAGGTGGAATGGGAAGAAGGCCGGTTCCGCCTGGGTGATAAAAAAAGTTTCAGCTTTGAACTGATATTTGCAATCGGTGCGGATACGTTTTAAAGTATGGTAATAGAAAGGAGGAAAAAAATGAGAAATAAAAAAATATTTATCTGTGTTGTGCTGCTGTTTTTGATTGTACAGGCCGGTGCGTGGAGTGAGCAGCTTACCAAAATCGCCGTTGTGGACATTATAAAAATCTATAATGCGTTTTTTAAGGAGTCCAAGGCCGTGAGAGATTTGGAGGAGTTTAAAAAGCAGTATGAAGCGGACTTGGACAAGATGGACAACCAACTGCTTGAGCTGGATAAGAAGATCTTAGAGGCAAAAAAACAAAACAAACCCGAAGACCAGATCAAGCTTGAGGAAGAACGCGATAAATTAAAAAATCTGCGTAACGAGATCTACCGGGTCAAATACAAGGAATATGTAAAGCGGTTTGACTCCATAAAGAAATCACAGTCCCAGGATCTGTGGCTTGAACTTATCGGTATAATAGAGTATATCGCGCTTAAGGAAAGTTATTCGGTGGTGCTGCGCATCGATGATCCGTATGTGATCTTTTATACCAAAGACGTGGACATCACGGACAAGGTTGTCGAAGAGATAAACGCCAGGCACAGAAAGAACCGTTGATTATGGGCAGGGTGCTTGCCGTTGACCTGGGTAAAAAACGCGTGGGGCTTGCGCTTTCCGATCCTTTGCAAATGATTGCCCAACCCTTCAGAACTTCCTCCTTTGTTTCCTTATCCGTTTTGGCGGCTGAGATCACAGACATCGTGCGTGAAAAAGAGGTTGATCGTGTTATTATAGGTCTCCCCGTTAAAGAGAACGGGGAAGAGGGAGAGGGCTGCCGATTGGCCAGGCAGTTTGTCGTCTTTCTGAAACAAAAACAGATCACCGCTGAGCTGTGGGACGAGCGCTATTCAAGCAGACTCGCGGAACAGGTGCTTCACAGCCACGGTTTAAAACGCAAGAACAATAAGGACAAAATTGACCGCATCGCCGCCTCATTCATCCTTGAAAGTTATTTGAACTCACAAAAATAAGGGGCGGGTTATTTTTTCTGGTTTATCTTTTTTTCCAGGATCTCTTTTAATAGTCTGAATTTGCTTTTGTTCTCGTCCGATGTTTCCATCAGGTCTTCATGCGCTTTCAGGATGGCGTACACGGACGGTTTGTGCTGTGAGGAGATCGATTCCATATGCGCGGGGAATTTAACCGAATTGTTCTTGACATGAAGCAGTTTTATGATGCCCAGGCTCGTGAACAAGCGGCGGCATTCTGCAGAGGGACACATGATGTTTATGCTCTTCCCGCGTACGGATTTGAATCTTTTGTCTATACCGATAAGAATTCCCATAAACGTGGAGTCCATGTACGAGCAACCCGAAAGATCCGTAAAGATATCCCTGATCGCCGGAACGTGTTCCAGCCTTTCAAAGATCATTTTGCGCAAAAGATAACAGTTGTTCGCCGTTATCTGCCCCACGGCTTTTATATATATGATATCCCCTTCTTCCTTATACTCTATCTCGTTTTTCATCCCAGGAGTCCCGTATTCATTTCTGCCTATTGTATTCATTATACTCTTTAAATATAATCCTTTTATGGCTCAAACTACAACCCCTATGATGCTCCAGTATAAGAAATTAAAACAAAATAACCGTGATTCAATACTTTTTTTTCGTTTAGGTGATTTTTACGAGATGTTTGAGCAGGATGCCAGAGACGCATCCAAACTTCTTAATCTCACCCTGACCAAACGGAACGGTGTGCCCATGTGCGGCATTCCGTATCACGCGGCCTCCAACTACATCGCGCGCCTGATCCGGGCGGGTAAAAAGATTGCGGTGTGTGAGCAGACCAGGCTGGCCCGGCCCGGCAAGGGTATCGCCGAGCGTGAGATTGTGGAGGTTATCACGCCGGGCACCCTGGTGGATGAAGGCCTCCTGGAAAGCAACATCAACAACTACCTTGTCTCCATTGCCGGGCGGGGAGATACCCTCTCCTTTTCTTACATAGATCTTTCCACCGCCGCCTTTTATACGACTCATTTTGAAGCGGGAGGGTCCGAAGATATGTTAAAAAAGGAGTTTTACAGGCTCTCTCCGCGTGAGATAATAATCCAGGAATCGCTTTTGGAAGAAAACGGATCCCTGGCCCGTCTGTTGGGAGAACGGGAAGGCATGGTCGTCAACCGGTATCCCGACTGGTACTATGATCCCGAGATGAACAGGGAGAAACTGCGCTCACAGTTGGGTGTCGCCAATTTAAAGGGGTTCGGTCTTGGGGATGACGCCCCGGAAATTATTTCGGCGGGGATTCTCCTTTCTTATATCGAGGACACGGCCAAACAAATGCTGCCTCATATCAGGGATTTACGTGTGTATTCCGAACAGAGTTATATAGGCCTGGATGAATCAACCCAGAAGAATCTGGAGCTTGTGCGTAACCTGCAGGACGGCGGCAAACATTACACGCTGCTGGAGGTGCTTGACCATACCAGAACCTCCATGGGCTCCCGGATGCTGCGTAGTTGGATTTTGAGTCCACTGAAAGATCCCGCTTCCATTTCCGAACGCCAGGAGGTCGTGGCCCTGTTTTATCATGACCAGCCGCTATTGGCGGGGCTTACGGAACTGCTCTCGCGCATTCTGGATATCGAACGCCTGTCCACCCGCGTGGCGCTGGATAAGGCTCATGCCAAGGATCTGAAGGCGCTCGGCGGCTCCCTGGAACAGGTTCTTGCCGTCAGCGGCCTGCTCGGTTCGCATAAGAAACTGGGCATTATGCCCTTTACCCCCGCCGAGTACGACACGATCCAAGATCTGGGGCGCCTGATCACGCGGGCTATAATGGATGAGCCCAGTATCCAGCTTAACGAGGGGAACATCATCCGCAGCGGCTTTGACCCCGAAGTGGACAGACTGCGGAATCTTAAAAAAAACACGCAGGAGGTCCTGTCCGCTTATTTAAAGGAAGAAAAAGAAAAAACCGGCATCTCTTCTTTAAAACTGCGGTTTAACAGAATAATCGGTTATTACCTTGAGGTCACCAAACCCAACCTGCAACTTGTTCCCTCCACGTACATCAGGCGGCAGTCACTGGTAGGTGGTGACCGCTTTACCACTGAAACATTGATTGAGAAAGAAACCGAGATCAACAATGCCTCTGAGAAAATCATCGAGCTTGAGAAGAACCTTTTTCTGGAGATAAGGGCCGCGGTGAAAAAACAGCTTGACCTGTTGTTCAAAGTCGGGGCCGTCCTGGCCCGTATAGACGTTCTGCATGCCTTCGCGCACGCGGCCACGGTAAACGGATACTCAAGGCCGCGGGTAGAGGAAGGCGGGATAACTCGTATTGAGGAGGGGAGGCACCCCGTGGTGGAAACCAACCTGCCCGGGGGTTCCTTTATACCCAACAGCATCTCGCTTGATCCCGAAGAGGGTTTTTTTATCCTTCTTACCGGCCCGAATATGGCCGGTAAGTCCACCTACCTGAGACAGACCGCCCTGATCATCCTTATGGCGCAGATCGGCTGTTTTGTGCCGGCCAGGGAGGCGCGTATCGGGATCGTGGACAGGATATTCTGCCGTGTGGGGGCCAGCGACAACCTGGCCAGGGGGGAATCGACCTTCCTGGTGGAAATGAACGAAACCGCCAATATTCTGCGCGCCGCCACCAAGGGCAGCCTGATAATCATGGACGAGGTCGGAAGGGGCACGGGCACCAATGACGGCCTGGCCATCGCCTGGGCCGTTACCCTGTATATTTTGGAACATGTGCGCGCCAGAACCCTTTTTGCAACGCATTTTCATGAGTTAACCAGGATTATGCATACGCATCTGCGCAACTTTTCACTTGAGGTTCTGGAAAGGGGGGGGGAGATTATTTTTCTCAAGCGTGTCATCCCCGGGGCAGCGGACAGCTCATATGGAATCCATGTGGCAAAACTCGCGGGACTTCCTCCGGAGGTTGTGGCACGAGCGGCGGAGATCATGCAAAATCTTGAAAACGGAAGGGGTCCGGCCGTACAAACAAACATACATACACCGCCGCCGGAGCATTCACAGCCCTCCCTGTTTCCATTATCCGAACTTATCATTGAGCAGTTGAAAACACTCGATGAGAACAACCTGACACCCCTGGAGGCGCTGACCCTCCTGGCCGGGTGGAAACGGGAATTAACCTCCGAAGAGTAATCAGCCTAAAAGATCCAGAACCTTGTCGCGGCTTACGTTAAAAAGCGGCATCCCGTTTTGCTTTATATGGCGCACAACCTTTTGTAAGAGATCGCCGTACTCCGCGTCATCGGTTGCCCCTGTTGTGGAAATGATGTTCTGGGCAATGGTATCCCGGGTTGTCAAACCCAGCAGGGTCTGTTTTTGTTCGTCAATAAGCCCGGCAAGCCTTTCGGTGTCATGGGTTTCCGTGATCGATATCAGGCTGTCTTTGTAGTCCATGAGGACCTGTTCATCGTGGAAGCGTGTATTTTCCAGGACCAGGGCCAACTGTGCCTCACTTTCCTGTTTTGAGTTTCCGGCGCGTAACTGTGCGGCAATGTTCTCCAAACCGTTTATTATGGTTTGGGTCTTTAACATGTTGCGCTGGTTGGATGAAACCGCATCATGAAACGACTCCTTAAGTTCCGGTTCGTAATGGATGTCCGGCGCGGTATTATGTGTTCCGGGCCTGATCTTCTGTTTATTTTGATTTGATTGCGAACGCTCCAGGGACTCAAACTCCCCGCGCTCCTTTTTAGGCAAGCCTTCAAAAGAAATATTCATGTGTCCCTCCCATCTTTTTGATAGAATATTATACAAAATCATACAGGTTGTGTCAAACACATATGGATTTTATAATACTGTAATGTCCCGGCTCTATGTGGTTTTGAATTTTCTGTTTCCCTGCCGCTGCCTGGTCTGCGGAAAGACCATGGATCCGTTCGCGCGCAAATCCTACCATCTCTGCCCCACCTGCCGCGGGGAAATTACGCTTTTAGGCGGCAGACGGTGCACACGTTGCAGCATACCGTTGATTTCCGAACAAGCTGTTTGTACGCGCTGCCGGGATCAGGAATATTTCTTCAGTCATAATTATTCGTTGTTTGAGTACACGGGGATTGTCAGGGAGCTGCTCTATTATTATAAATTCAAAGCCAGGCAAAACCTGGGGTTTCTGTTTGCCGAGTTGCTGGAAGCGTATCTGGACACAGAAAAGCGGGGGGTGCCTGTTATTCCCGTACCGTCAAAACCAGCAAACATCCGTAAGAGGGGTTTGGATCATATGAAACACCTGGCGCGAATCCTGCGCAAGGACTACGGGGTACGGGTGCTGGACTGTCTTGCGCGCAGGGGCGGGTCCTCCCAGAAGGAACTAGGAAAAAAAGAGCGCTTTCTGAATATTCGCGGGAAAATCCTTTTTACGGGGGGATTCAATCCGGAGACGGTTAAGCGGGCGGTGTTACTGGATGATGTCTTTACCACCGGCGCCACGGTCAGCGAATGCGCGCGCGTGTTGTTACGCCTCGGCCTGCGGGAGGTCTCGGTGGTTACCCTGGCCCTGGACCAATAAGGGTCTTATAGCGGGCCGAACCGCAGAACCGTTACCCCACCGAAGGGTCCAAAATGAATTGCTGAAATAAGATTTACCGACCTTGACACTATTGTATTTTATTTGTTATGTTTATGATAAGACTTATTAAAGCTATGATGCAAAGAGTCGATTTTTCGACTCTTTTTTTATAGGTGAATATGAATGGAAACATTTCAAAGCCTACTTGCCCGGGAGGTGGATAAAGAGATCAGGCCGGTTATTCTGGCCATGGGTTTTACGCCTGTAGAGGTGAATGTGGGCAGAACAAAAAACCAAAGCCTTGTTTCCCTGGTCATCTATAGAAAACAAGGCGTGAGTATTGATGACTGCGCCGCGGTTTCCAGAAATATTCATCCCAGGCTTGAGTTGATACCTGATCTGGGTAATTTTTCACTGGAAGTATCGTCCCCGGGGATCGGCCGCATATTCAAAAGTAGGGAGGAGTACGATATTTTCCAAGGAAGGGCTGTTTCCGTACTGACCGTCGACAACAGCGAATGGATAGACGGTATCATTGAGAGAGCGGATCAGGACCGTGTATACTTAAACAGGAACGGTGAGGTAATGGATATAAGGTTCGATCTTATTAAAAAAGCCAGGTTAGAATTTTCTCAACAGGAGGGGAGATAGCATGTCCTCTGAAATGGCAGATGCTATTAAACGGATCGTTCAGGAAAAGGGTGTTCCTGAAGAACTGATCGTAAAGACAATAGAAGAGGCCTTGCTTGCGGCCTATAAGAAAAAATACGGAACAACGGAAAACGCCGTTATTCGTTTCAATGAAGACTCATCCGAAGTTACGATCTTTGCCAAAAAAAAGATTGTGGATGAGGTGGAGGATGAGGTAACCGAAATTTCCCTGAAGGAGGCCGTGGGATATAATGAGGCCAGCGAAATCGGTGACGAGCTGTTGATAGAGGTGAACCCCCGTGAGTTCGACAGGGGCGCGATCCAAAGCGCCAAACAACGGGCGAAACAGACATTAAGGGAAATCCAGAAAGACACCCTGTATTCCGAGTTTAAGGAAAAGGTCGGAGAGATGATCATCGGGTACTACCAGCGGGAAAGAAACGGCAATATCTTTGTTGACCTGGGAAAAACCGAGGGCATCCTCCCCAAAAAGTACCAGTCGCCCCGTGAGATCTATCATGTGAACGACCGTATAAAGGCCTTTATCTATGAGGTGAACAAAACGCCCGGAGGCCTGCAGATTATTTTGTCGCGCACGCACACCGAGTTCGTGAAAAAAATCTTTGAATTGGAAGTGCCGGAGATTTATGACCATACGATCGAAATATTCAAGATCGTACGGGAGCCGGGGTACCGGACAAAGATCGCGGTATACACCAATAAAGAGGATGTGGACCCGGTAGGGGCCTGTGTGGGGCTCAAGGGCGTGCGTATTCAGGCGATTGTAAAGGAACTGGAAGGCGAGAAAATAGACATTCTTAAATATGATTCCAACCCCATGGGGTTTATAAAGAATTCCTTATCGCCGGCCAAGGTTGCGCATGTGGTTATTCTGGATGAGGGCAAGAAACAGGCCCTGGCCCTGGTGGATGACAGCCAGCTTTCCCTGGCCATCGGCAAACAGGGGCTGAACGTGAGGCTGGCCAACAGGCTGGTGGACTGGAATATCGACGTGAAGACCGACAAGCAGTTTGAGGAGATGGATATCGCGGCCGAGACCAAGAAGAAGGTGAGCGCCCTGTTCGGAGAGATCGAGGAAGAAGAGGAGATCGAAAAAATACAGGAACTCCCGGGGATCACGCCGGAACTGACCGAAATACTGACCAGGAACAATATTGAATTGATTGAAACCCTGGTCTCGATGAAGGATGAGGAGTTATTGGCACTGGACGGAATGACCGAAGAGTATGTGGCGAAAATTAAAAATATAATGGAAGAAACAATAGAAATTGTCGAGGAAGAGGAACCGGCGGAAGAGCAGGAGCCGCCCGAAACGCAAGCGGAGGAGGAGCAGGAGACCGCACCCGCAGAACAAGGGGAAGAGACTGAAGAAGAAACGTATGAATGTCCCGAATGCGGACACACGATTACGGCCGATATGACTAGTTGCCCCAACTGCGGAGTGGGTTTAAGTTTTGAGGAAGAAGAATAACAGGTAAAGAGGTAATATGGCAGAGGAGAAGAAAAAAGAAAAAAAACCCAAAGCTACTCTTATTAAACATACGCAAAAAGAGTCTCCGGAAAAGAAGCCCGAACAGCAGCAGCAGCAGGAGAAGAAGGTTGTTGTCGTAAAGAAGAAGGTTGTTGTCGTAAAGAAAAAATTCCAGCCCGCCGCAAAGAACGAGAAGGGTGTATTTGCCAAAAACAAACCGGAGGAGCGCAGGGACTTCCGCAGGACGCAGAGACCCACTGATAGGCCCTATGCCAGGGATGACAGAAGGCAGGGGAACAGAGGCAACTTCAACAGAGAACGTCCGCCAGGGCACGGTCGGCCGCAAAACCGGCCCCCCGGCAGGCCGCAAAACAGACCCGCGGGAAGGCCGGCAGGCAGGCCCGGCGCGGAACGCAAACCGGCGGCAGGAGGAAAGCCGCGTATCGGCAAGGAAGAGCATACGGGCGCCGGTGAGGACAAAAAGGCGGGAAACCGCAGGTTCATCAAGACCAAGAAGAAGTTTCTTTACCATAAATCAAGGCACGAGGAGCATGAAGAGAAGCTTTTTGCCCAGAAGAAAAAAAACGCAAACAGGGCAAATCCCGTGCCCAAAGAAATATCAATCATGGAGGTTATCACGGTCAGCGACCTAGCCAAAAAGATGAACCTCAAGGCCTCCGAGCTTATCGCCAAGCTGATGAGTATGGGAATGATGGTAACCATCAACCAGCAGATCGACGCCGAAACGGCCTCGATTCTGGCCGCGGAATACGGGTGTGACGTAAAGATCGTCTCACTGTATGATGAGACCATCATCGAAGAGGAAAAACGGGAGAATGCGGAGCTGCTTTCCCGTCCTCCCATTGTTACCGTTATGGGCCATGTTGATCACGGAAAGACAAAACTACTGGACGCCATTCGCACAACCAACATCGTAGATACGGAGCACGGCGGAATCACCCAGCACATCGGGGCGTATGTAGTGCAGCTTGAGGACCACAAAATCGTGTTTCTGGATACGCCGGGTCATGAGGCCTTTACGCTCATGCGGGCCCGGGGGGCGCAGATTACGGATATCGTCATTCTTGTCGTGGCCGCTGATGACGGCGTCATGCCCCAGACCATTGAGGCCATCAACCACGCCAAAGCGGCGGGTGTTCCCATTATTGTGGCCATCAACAAGGTGGATCTGGCCAATGCCAACCCGGACAAGGTAAAACAGCAACTGGCCGAATACGAGCTTATGCCCGAGGCCTGGGGCGGGCATACGCTTTTCAACGAGATATCGGCGCTTAAGAAACAGGGCATCAAGGACCTGCTTGACTCGGTACTGCTTCAGGCGGAGATGCTTGAATTGAAGGCCGATTACACCTGTCCGGCGTACGGCAAGGTGATTGAGTCCAAAATCGACCAAGGCAGGGGAATCATCGCCACCGTGCTTATCGAACGGGGCACGCTGAAGGTAGGCAACTCCTTTGTGGCCGGGGTCTATTCCGGTAAGGTGAGGGCCATGTTCAACGATAGGGGCGAAAAGGTTGATGAGGCCACCCCCTCCATCCCGGTAGAGATTCTGGGTTTTATGGGAATACCCGATGCGGGTGATCCCTTCCAGGTGACAAAATCCGAAAAGACAGCCAGGCAGATCGGTTCAAAGCGCCAGGAGCTGAAGAAGCTGGAAGAAGCCCGGAATGTGAAAAAGATCACCCTTGATAATCTTTACGAACAGATAAAAGAGGGCGAGATCCAGGAGCTCAAGGTTATTATCAAGGGCGATGTCCATGGTTCGGTGGAGGCCCTGCAAACCGCGCTGGAAAAACTGAGTACCGGCGAGGTCAGGCTCAACGTGATCCACGCTTTGGCGGGCGCCATAAACGAAAGCGACGTACGGCTGGCTTCCAGCTCCAACGCGCTGATCATCGGTTTTCATGTGCGGCCCACGACAAACGCCCTTGCCCTGGCCGAACAGGAAAAGGTTGAGATAAAGAAGTATAACGTCATCTACGATGCGGTTGACCAGATCAAAAAGGCCATGGAAGGCCTGCTGCAGCCCGAGATAAAAGAAGAGGTTGTAGCTTCGGTCGAGGTCAGGGATACGTTCAAGGTGCCCAAGATCGGCGTAATCGCCGGGTGCTACGTGGTTTCCGGTACGGTAAAGAGAGGCCTGAATGCCCACCTGGTCAGGGATGATATAGAGATTTATAAAGGAAAAATCTCATCCTTAAAACGCTTTAAGGAAGATGTGCGGGAGGTGGAAGCCGGGTATGAGTGTGGTATCGGGATTGAGAATTTCAATGATATCAAGGTCGGCGATACCATAGAGGTTGTGGAGTTGAAGGAATACGCAAAGACACTCAGCCCGGGGAAGAAAGATGCAAGCGATACGGCTTAAAAAAGTAGGCAGTTTTCTGAAAGAAGAGATAAGCAGATTGATTTTGAACAACAGGATCAAGGATCCCCGCGTGGACAAGCTTGTTACGGTTACGGATGTCGAGGTTTCCAGGGACATGCAATACGCCAAGGTATTTGTTTCATATATCGGGTCGCAGGAAAAGATAAAATCGGTTACCGACGGTTTGAATCATGCCGCGGGTTTTATGCAAAAGGAAATAGGAAAGATTATGCATACGCGCTACACTCCCAGGTTGAGTTTTCATTATGATGATTCACTTGAACGCGGTTATAGAATTATAAAAAAGATCGAAGAGTTATCCTGAATAGACTTATGAACGGTCTGATCCTCCTGAACAAACCCAGGGGAGTTACATCTTTTTCCGCCTTGCATACCATTAAAGAGAGACTGGGCACCACACGTGTGGGGCATACGGGTACGCTTGATAAATTCGCCGAAGGCCTGCTTATCGCCCTGTGCGGCGGCTATACCCGGCTGGCCGGAATTTTCACGGACCTACACAAATCATACCGGGCCGTGGTCCGGTTGGGCCAAGAGACCTCCACCCTGGACCCTGAGGGTGAGATAATCGCGGAGGGGGAGATCCCCGCCGAGGAACGGATACCCGCAGCGCTCGGCGCTTTCAGGGGAACGATTTTACAGGTGCCGCCGCTGTATTCGGCGGTTCATGTAAACGGAAAGCGCGCTTACAAATATGCGACCCGGGGCGCACACATCGAACTTAAGCCCCGGCCGGTGACCGTTTTTAAGATTGAGATGCGTGAGTATACGCCGCCCCTGCTTACGCTTGATATTACCTGTTCGCGCGGCACGTACGTCAGGTCCCTGGCCAGGGATATTGCCCGGGAGCTTGGCACCCGCGGATACGTGACCGAGTTGGTGCGTCATGGTGTGGGACCGTTCACAATTCATGAGGCGTTACGTCCGGATGAGTTCCGACCGGAGCTGCACCTTACACCGGCCTTCGCCTGCATGAAGAGGCTTGATCATGTACGCTGCGTAACCGTGGATGACGATCTGTGCGCCGGCGTAAGGAGAGGGGTAAAACTGAGCGAGCATTCCCTGGGGCTTGAGAATACGGGGCCCGGACTGTATGCTCTTTTTACGCGGGAAGAGAAGCTTATGGCGGTTGTGGACAAAACACGGGAATCACTCAGGTACAGGATGGTGGTGAAGGAATAACAGCTATGAAGCAATATACATGGCAGGACATCGAGCGTGCTAAAAAGCCTATGTTACGGAACGTCTCGCTTACCATCGGCGTATTCGACGGGTTGCACTTGGGACACCGCGCTTTGATACGGCGTGTGGTGGAAAATTCCGGCGGGTACCTGCCGCTGGTGATTACCTTTCGTGAGAATCCCGCCAAGATTCTGCACGGGGATGAGTACGAAGGGGATATTCTTACCGCCACCCAGAAAATCCGGAAGCTCGATGCCCTGGGTGTGCGCGCGGTTGCGCTGATTGACTTTTCTTACGATTTCAGTAGAATAAGCGCAAAGGATTTTTTTAACCGTATAACTGCCGCGTTCGGCATAAAAGAGATGGTAGTAGGCTATAATTTCCGCTTTGGGCATAATAAAGTGGGAGATATCATTTTGTTGAAAAGCCTGACTGCCGGGGCCGGGATCGGCCTGGAAATAGTAATACCGGTGCTTTACAAGGAACAAAGCGTCAGCAGCACGCGCATAAGAGAGGCGATCGGCCGCGGAATGTTTGATGAGGTGGCGCTTATGCTGGGTGATACCTATACCGTGCAGATGCCGCGAACCTCTTATAATACCCTGCAGAACGGTTCCGTGGCAATTGACAGGGCTCTGTTTACCCAGATTCTGCCCAAAAGCGGCAGGTATTTGTGTGAATATAACCCCGGCTTGCACTTTAATGGCCGGGGCGTGGTAGAGATTAATGACAAGGAAATAATTTGTAAAGCGGATGACAGCCTTAAGCTGAAATCACTCCGCTTCATTACATCTATTGCCGGAGAAGGCAATGAAATATCTTCAAAGGAAGGAGTATCCGATGGCACTCACAAAAAGCAAGAAAAGTGATCTTGTAAAACAGTTTGGTAAGAACGAAAACGATACCGGTTCCGCCGAAGTGCAGCTGGCACTGGTAATTGAGAGAATCAACCAGTTGAAAACCCATTTTGACGATCATAAAAAAGATCACAACTCACGACGGGGACTGCTTAAACTGGTCGGCCAACGCAGACGCTTGCTGAACTACCTTAAAAAAGAGAACCTTGAACACTACCGCGAAGTGCTGAAAAAATTAAACCTACGTAAATAGTACGTAACGAAGGAGAAAAGATGATTCATAAGGTTTCAATAAAGATCAGGGATGATGAGCTCATCCTTGAAACAGGACGGATGGCAAAACAGGCCAACGGGGCGGTTCTTGCCACCTATGGCGGGTCCGTAGTGCTGGCCACGGTTTGTGCTTCAGGTGAAGATGTGGAAGGTATCGATTATATACCGCTTACGGTAGAGTACAATGAAAAATATTATGCCGCGGGAAAGATCCCCGGCGGATTTTTAAGACGGGAAGGCAGGCCTCGTGATAAGGAAATCCTTGTCTCACGGATGATAGACAGACCAATGCGGCCGTTATTCCCTAAAAAAATAAGGCGTGATATGCAGGTGGTTCCCACGACGATATCAACGGACCAGGTAAATCCGCCGGATGTTATCGCCATGGTCGCGGCTTCGGCGGCCGTTACCATTTCCGATATTCCTTTTGCCGGCCCGGTCGGGGCGGTGCGCATAGCTTTTGTGGATGGACGGTACGTAGTCAATCCCACTTTCGATCAGATTGCGCAGTCCCAGCTGGATATCATAGTGTCGGGTACAAGCGAAGGCATCACCATGGTCGAGGGCGGCGCAAAAGAAGTGGCGGAAGATATAATGCTTGCGGCCATCGAAGAGGCGCACAAGGTGATCAAGGACCTGTGCGCGTTGCAGGTGGAACTGGCCGCAAAGGCGGGAAAACAGAAATTTGAGATCGCGGAAAAGGAAGAAGCCTCGCTGGCCTGCGGGGACGAGTTATGGAGCTGGGCCTATCCGCAAATGGAGAAGGCCTGCTTTGTCCCGGGCAAAATGAACCGGATCAAGGCCTTGAAGGATCTTTATAAACAGGCCCTGGAGGAGTTCAAGGATAAGATCGACGAGACCGGGCAAAAGGCCGCGTACGACCTTTTCGAGGAGATGGAAACGCAGATTGTGCGTACCTCGATCCTGAAGTATAAAAAACGCACGGACGGCAGAAAGCCCACCGACATCAGACCCATTACCTGTGAGGTGGGGGTGCTTCCGCGTGCGCACGGCTCGGCCCTTTTTACCAGGGGTGAAACCCAATCACTTACCAGTGCCACGTTGGGTACGGTGTTCGATGAACAGATAATGGATGATATCGACGGAGACGCCCGCAAACGCTTTCTGTTGCACTATAATTTTCCACCCTACTCGGTGGGTGAAACCGGAAGACTGGGGACGGGCAGGCGCGAAATAGGACACGGCCACCTGGCCGAACGCGCGCTGACCCCGATGCTGCCAAGCAAGGACGAGTTTCCTTATACCATCCGGGTTGTTTCCGAAATTCTGGAATCCAACGGTTCATCATCCATGGCCACGGCCTGTGCCGGTTCGTTGGCCCTGTTGAACGCGGGTGTGCCGCTCAAGAAACAGGTGGCCGGGATTGCCATGGGACTGGTGAAGGAAGGGGACGAGTACGTAATCCTGAGCGACATTCTGGGTGAGGAAGACCATCTTGGGGATATGGACTTTAAGGTCACCGGAACCGCGGAAGGGATTACGGCGTTTCAAATGGACATCAAGATTGCCGGTGTTGATCCGGCCGTCATGAAAACCGCTCTGGAACAGGCCAAAGCCGGACGTATGCATATTCTGGGCATCATGAACCAAACGCAAAGCGAGCCTATGGAGGATATTTCACAATACGCGCCGAAAATCATCAATTTTATGATCAATGTGGACAAGATCGGCGCGGTAATCGGTCCGGGCGGCAAGACCATCAAGGGGCTGACGGACGAAACCGGCGCCAGTATCAATATAGAGAACGACGGTAAGGTCACCATCTATTGCAAGAACAAGGAAGGCGCTGAGCGTGCTCTGGAGCAGATCAAGGCCATCGTTGAGGAGCCCGAGGTGGGCAAAATCTATAAGGGGAAGGTGAAGCGTATCATGGATTTCGGCGCCTTTATCGAGATTCTGCCGGGCAAAGAGGGCCTCTGCCATATCTCCCGCCTGGCCCCGACAAGGGTCCGGGCCGTCACCGATGTGGTGCATGAAGGACAGGAGTTCGAGGTGAAGGTTGTTGAAATAGATTCACAGGGGAGGGTAAACCTGTGTTCAACGGATGCCCTGGAGACACTAAAAGACAACAACAATCCATACCATAGAGAAAAGAGAAGCAGCCCGTCGTCATCCCGTTTTCACGATCGTAACCGGGACAGACGGAGATAGTATTGATCACAAGTACGCAGTTGCCCAACGGCATCAGGATACTGCTTGAACCGGTACCCGCCACGGGCATCATATCCGTGGGGTTCTGGTTTCTGCATGGCTCAAGGGATGAGACGGAAGACCGGCAGGGATTCTCGCATTTCCTTGAGCACATGTTATTCAAGGGCACATCGAGGCGTTCCACCTCACAGATAGCGCGCGAGATAGACAGGGTCGGTGGGGGAATAAACGCGTTCACCGAAAAGGAAGTTACCTGCATTTACAGTACGGTGCCCGATGAACATTTTCACCTGGCGGTTGACATCCTCACCGATATCGTATTCCATTCCATCTTTCCCGAGCATGAGCTTGACCTGGAGAAAACGGTCGTCATCAATGAGTTGAAAAGCAGTGAGGACACTCCGGATGAAAAATCCTTCGATCTGTTTTTTTCCAAGATGTGGGACGGTCACCCGCTTTCCAGGAGGATCATCGGCACCGAACCTTCAATCAAGGGCATCACCCGCGGGCTGCTTTTAGACTTTTACCGGAAGTATGTTACGGCCGGGAATCTTGTGGTGGCGGTTGCCGGGGATTTTACCGAACAGGAGGTCCTGGAGGAGTTCGCCCGCATCGACTGCCCGGCGGGCGGGGGCGGTTCCTTTAAAGAACGGACAAGACCCGCGCAGCAGGTGCGCGCGGACTTTATTCCGGATAAGTTCCAGCAGGCCCATGTGTACCTCGGTTCCTACCTCCGGCCCGCGCACTCGGTCAGGGATTACTACATCCAGCTTATAGTAAGCACCTGTTTCGGCGAGGCCGTAAGCTCCAGGCTGTTCCAGGAGATACGTGAGAAACAGGGATTGTGTTACAGCATTTTTTCCAACCGCATGTATTACAGTGATGTGGGGTTGTGGATAATCTATGCCAATACCCTGCCCGGACTGATTCCCCGGCTCCTGGATTGTACGGCGGCCGAGTATAAAAAATTACTGGACACACCGCCCTCACATGAAGAGCTGGAAGAAGCCAAGTCCCATATCAGGGGTACGCTTATCCTTTCCAAGCAGGACCTGGAGGCGCGCATGAAACGCATCGCCCGCCAGTATATCGTGATGCAGGAGCTTTTAACCTACGAGGACTCGATCTCATTGCTGCGCTCCATTACCAAGGATGAGATTGACGCGGAGTTGGCCTACCTTGATCAAAGCGCGGTCTATAACCTGCTTGTGTTTGGTTGCAGGGATGCTGTAAAATACCGAAAACATAATTTTTCCATGCGGGGCAAGGAGTAGGACATGAAAGAAATAGCAGTGGCCGTTCTTGGGAGGCCTGAGTTGATACCGGAGTATAAAACCGCGGGATCGGCGGGCGCGGATTTACGGGCGGATATCGAAGGGGCGATAGTGCTCAAGCCCAGAGAGCGCAGCCTTATTCCTACCGGAATCAGGATCGAGCTGCCCCTTGGGTTTGAGGCGCAGGTGCGCCCCCGCTCGGGCCTGGCGGTCCGCAACGGGGTAACGGCTTTAAACAGTCCGGGCACCATTGATTCGGATTACCGGGGCGAGATCAAGGTGATTTTAATCAACATGGGCGATGAGGACTTTACCGTCAGCCCGGGCGACAGGATAGCGCAGTTGGTGGTGGCCCCGGTGGTGCGCGCCCGTTTTAGAATCATGGACAACCTGGGTGTAACCGGCAGAAGTTCGGGAGGGTTCGGTTCAACCGGGAGATAAAAGAGAGGGATGCGGCGTAATCGAAGTAGCTTCAAAACAATCAATCTTTATTTGAGCAAAGAACTTTTATTCTCGTTTTTGGTCTCTTTTCTGTTTTTCTTTTTTGTTTTCTTTATCAATCAGCTTCTGCTCATGGCAAACAACATTCTCTCTAAAAAAATCCCGCTGGGGGACGTGCTCTTGATTATTTTCTACGCGTTTCCGTTGATTCTGCTGTTTGCCGTACCCTTCGGCGCCCTGGTAGGCTCGCTTATGGCCGTGGCGCGGCTGTCCTCCGATAATGAGGTTCTGGCCCTGCAGGCCTGCGGCGTTTCCCTGCGGCGTATTTTTTTACCGCTTTTTATTTTAAGTATTGTCCTTTCCATGTTGTCCTTTTTTGTGAACGATTACCTGATTCCGGCCAGTTACCTTGAACACAAAAAGCTGTATAATAAAATTCTGTATTCCAACCCGCAGATAGAGCTGGAGCCGTACAGCGTCAAGCGATTCAAGAAAATCGATACCACGATCGTCATCGGGGACGTAAAAAACAAAATAATCCATGACATCGTCATTTTCGATAAAACCGATAAAAATGAACCCCGCATAATCACCGCCGATACAGCCGCCGTGGTGGTAAATCCCGAACAGGTCGACGTTATTTCCCTGCACCTGGAAAAGGTGTTCATCCAGGTTATTGATCCCCAGAACACCGGCCAATTCGAATACTCGTTCTGCGACACCCTGATCTATAATATTCTGATACGGGAGTTCGACGTAGAGCCGGTGCCCACTCCGCTGCAGAAAACCACTTATGACGTGTGGCAGGTTGTGGAGGTCAAACGCAAAGAGGTGGAAGAACAGCGGCGCGCCCAAGACCGCAAGGCCGATGAAACCCTGTATATGCTGGCCATGGAAATCACCAAAACCCAGGATTACTTTTACCAGTCAAAGACCTGGCTGGCCGCCCGTAAAAATGAGGTCGAGAGGCTGTGGGGAGAATACACCAGACAAAAAAACAAACCCATATTCAACCGTGATCTGCAGCAATACCTACTTGAACTGCACAGGAAGTTCGCCTTTCCCTTTGCCTGCATGTTCTTTATGGTATTCGCCTTTCCCGTGGGCCTTTTG
Organism: uncultured Spirochaetaceae bacterium; assembly: GCA_964638895.1. GTDB lineage: Bacteria > Spirochaetota > Spirochaetia > SZUA-6 > RPPD01 > JAFGGG01. The sequence goes on from CAZWYY010000028.1 coordinate 36,307, forward strand.
GCGCGCTGGAGCGGCAGGATTGTGGGTTTCGGGATCGGGCTTATCATCTCGGGCGTCTACTGGATATTGCTGGTGGTGGGGCATCACGTGGGTTTCAGGGAGAATTATCCTCCTATCGTAGCCATGTGGATGCCGAACGTGGTCGTGTTGTGCGCGGGATTGGTATTCTATTTCATCAGGATTTTAAAGAAGTGATTACCTTACACCGCATGATTCTCAAGATGTTCGCCACGGTCTGTCTCATCACCATGTTATTTTTTATCCTGATTCTGGAGCTGGTGGATATTTTTGCCAACATCTGGCATTACACGGACAATGATGTTTCCCTGTGGAATATCCTCTTGGTGATGCTGTATTATCTTCCGAAATGTATTTCCTATGCCATACCCGTATCCGTGTTGTTTTCCATTTCCTTTACCATGGGCTCGCTGTATGCCAATAATGAGCTGATAGCGGTGTTTAACTCCGGCATCAGCCTGCTGCGCCTGGTGGCGCCGTTTCTGATCGTGGGCCTGATTGTGAGCGTGGGTGTGTTTTTTTTCGAAGACAACCTAGTGCTCCAAAGCGTCAAGGCCAAGCGCGAGCTGGAAGAGGTGCTGTTAAAACGCCAGACCGCGACCTATAATCGTTCCAACTTCAGTTTCAGAAACGAGGAAACGCATACCGTGTACAAGGTCGACTTCTATGACGACGCGCACCAGACCATGAAGGGGGTTCTTTTAATCCAGAAGGACAACAACAGAAAATTCAAACTCAGCATCAGGGCCGTCAAGGCCGAGTGGAACGGCCACAACTGGGTATTGTTCGGCTGCCAGGTGTATACATGGAATAAAAGCGGGGACCTTATCACCATGGAAAATGAGGCGCAGTATGACGCCAAGGACATGCAACAGGAGCCCCGTACCTTCCGTGAATCCGGGGCGGAAATCGCGGAAATGGATATGATCACGGCCGCTGAATGGATTTACGACTTAAAGAAGGCGGGCCTCCCCTATGTGCAGGCGCTTACGGATTTTTATGACAAGTTCGCTTACGCGCTGCGTACCCTGGTGGTGGTGGTGCTGGCAAGCTCACTGGGCAGCGCGTTTAAAAAGAACATTCTGCTGATGAGCCTTCTGATGTCGCTTGTGGCCTCCGTATTGTTCTTTGTATTTCAGATGGTAAGCGACGCCCTGGCTAAAAACGGGTTTTTACCCCCCCTTGCCGGCGCGTTCATCCCCTTTGTGGTGTTTGTTATCATCGGGGCCGTGCTGTTCCGGCGGGCCAGGACGTAACGCCGTGTTTTCATTCACTATCGAACATACCGATGCCTCCTCCCGCGCCCGTATAGCCACACTCGCCCTGGCGCACGGGGAGATCGTTACCCCGGCCTTCATGCCCGTGGGTACGAACGCCACGGTAAAGGCGCTTGAGCTTACCGAGCTTAAAAGTATGGACATCGGTCTTATTCTGGCCAACGCCTATCACCTGTACCTACGCCCGGGCCTGGAGGTCATCAAACAGGCCGGCGGTCTGCACCGTTTTATGGCCTGGGACCATAACATCCTTACGGACTCGGGGGGGTTCCAGCTGTTTTCCCTGGCCCCTTTCTGCAAGGTGGAGGAACAGGGGGTGTATTTCCGCTCTCATGTGGACGGCTCGGCGCACCGTCTTTCACCCGAGCAGGTGGTGGAGATTCAGTGCGGGCTGGGAAGCGACATTCTTATGCCCCTTGACGTGTGCACGGGCGCGCAAATTCCTGAGGAACAGGCCCTGCGGGCGGTGGTCGCCACCACTTCCTGGGCCAGGCGCAGCAAACTGCGCATGGATGAACTTGGGGCACGTATCGGCGGCAGCCTTTTCGGTATTATGCAGGGAAACTTTTTCAAACACCTGCGGCGGCAAAGCGCGCAGGAGCTTTTAGAGCTTGATTTTGACGGGTATGCCGTCGGCGGTCTTTCCGTGGGTGAGGAACCGGCCGTGTTTACCGAGTACCTGGCCTACTGCGCTGGCCTCCTGCCCCCCGAAAAACCGCGCTACCTCATGGGCATCGGCACCCCGGAATACATATTGGAGGCAATAGAGCAGGGTATAGACCTGTTTGACTGTGTGTTCCCCACGCGCACGGCGCGCAACGCGCTGATTTTTACTCGTAGCGGCACGCTTAACCTGCGGAACGAACGCTTTAGGACCGATTTTTCGCCGCCCGATCCGGATTGCGGCTGCGCCACCTGCAGGAATTATTCACGGGCGTACCTGCGGCACCTGTTCAAATGCAGGGAGATCCTGGCTTGCGTGCTGGCCACGCGCCATAACCTGCGATTCATCAGGGATTTGGTTGTTTCGTCCCGCCACGCCATACGCGAGAACCGGTTTTCGGTTTTCAAAACCGAATTCTTAAGCCGGTATCTGGAAATCTTATAAAATGTGGTACCTTTTAGTATATTGAGAATAAAAAAATACCGAACAATAAGAAGGAGGGGAATGGGAAGGTGACCTACATGAGAAAAATAATCTGTTTCATGCTTTGTTCGGCTGTTTTTACGCTTTACGCCCAAAGTAAGGATACCGTGTGCGTGCAGAGCATCTATCTTCAGGAATATATCGTGCAGAAGGCCTATGAGTATATTGGTACTCCCTACAGCTACGGGGATGAGAGCAAGGAGGGCACCGACTGCTCGGGGCTTATTTATGCGGTATACAAAGACGTGGTGGGAATCGCCCCCGAACGCTCGGTAACCGGGCTTTACAACTCGGGCCGGGATGTAAAGGGCGCCCCCGTTCCCGGCGACCTTGTTTTTTTTAATACTGTGGGGGGCATCTCCCATGTTGGTATTTATATAGGCGACAACAAGTTCATTCACGCCGCCTCACAGGGTTCCAAGACAGGTGTCATCATCTCTTCCCTGGATGAGGAGTATTATAAAACGCGCTATCTGGGCGCCAAGCGCCTGCTGGATTACGGCGCCCCGGTACTCAAACTGCAGATCCCTAAAGATCCCTCCTCCGCCAAACTGGTGGCCCCGATCGAGGCCGGGATACCGCTGTATGTGTATATTGTGGGCGGGCGGGAAGGTACGGAGTTTTTAACGGTGCTGGCAAAGCAGGCCGACCAGGTGCTGTTCAGCAAGAATGTCCGCTCGGGGCCTTCCTCACCGTATTCCATGCTATGGTTTACGCCGACCGTCGGTACGTGGACGCTTATGATCAGGGACGGGCAGGGCCATGATCTTCTAACCCTGCAGTTTACGGTCGAGGGATAGCTCAATCAGCGATCAGAAACCAATGCGCAAAAACTCACTCATTACCGTAGGCGTGATGATATGCACCTTCATCTCAAGGTTTCTGGGTTTTTTCCGTATATTCGCCGTTTCTCTGGTTATCGGCGGTAAGGGCGCCGCGGACGTGATCAATGGGGTGTTCAACCTCCCCAACAACCTGCGTAAGCTGTTCGCCGAAGGGGCGCTTTCCTCGGCCTTCATCCCCACGATTTCCGGCGCCGTGGTTGAGGATCCTTCCGGGGGGCGTCCGCGAAAAATCGTCCGCAACCTGATTTGTTTTCTTATTGTTATCCTGGTGCCGCTGGTGGCCGCGGCGGTTGTTTTCGCCGGGCCCCTGGTAAACCTCCTGCTCCATTTTGACGAGCCCGAAAAAATGGACATGGCCGTGGATCTTTTCCGCTGGGTGTTCAGTTATATTTTCTTTATCAGTATCAGCGCGGTGATCATGGGGGCGCTGAACGCAAAAAATTCGTTTATCGTTCCGGCCATCACCCCCATCCTCTTTTCCATCAGCGTCATCGCCTCAATCATTTTTTTATACGGGAGCATGGGCATCTATTCCCTGGCCCTGGGAATTATCGCCGGCGGTATTGCCCAGATCCTGTTTCAACTGCCCTCATACTTCAGAAAAAACTATGATCTTAAACCCGACTTCAGGTTCAACAACCCCGATTTCAGGCAGATCCTGCGCAAATGGGGCCCGGCCCTGTTTTCTTCGGGCATTTTCGCCATCAACCAGGTCATCGCTATCTTCCTGGCCAGCTTCCTGGAGGACGGCAGTGTGACGGCCTTGACCAACGCGGTGGTTTTTGTCCAGCTTCCGCTGGGTATCTTCTCAAACTCCATCGTGACCGTGCTTTTTCCCCATATGTCCAGGCAGGCGGCGGTAAAAAATATTCAGGGCCTGCGGGAGTCCGTCAGCTACGGCATGCGCTTTATCTTAATCCTGCTGGTTCCCTCGGCCCTGCTTCTGATCTTTATGGGAAACGACATTATCCGTGTGCTTCTGCAGTACGGCAGGTTCACCCCTGACGATACCACGCGTACCGCTCTGGTGTTGAGCGGATATTCACTGGGCTTGTATTCCACCGGGGCGCTTTATTTATTCCAGCGCTTTTTTTACGCGTCCAAGGATTTCCGATCCCCGATGGTTGTGGCCGTGGTGATAATGATTACCGATATCGCCTTCTCGGTGTGGCTTATGAACACGCCGCTGCGCGTCACCGGACTGGCCGTGGCCAACAGCATCGCCTTCAGCCTGGGCGTGGCTATCATGCTCTACCTGACCAGGAAGCGGCTGGGCCGGCTATATGGAAGGAAGATCCTTATTACCGGGATAAAGACCGCGGCGGCCATGTTGCCGCTATTGGCCGTAATTTTTATCTATCAGTATGTTCTCAAGGATCTTATTCATTTTGAGAGTCTTGCTTTTATTTATGTGCTGATTGTGGTACTATTAATGTGCGCACTGGCCATGGGGGCCACGGCATTGACGTATGTGCTTTTGAAGGTGGATATTTTTTACGATCTTATAACAAGAAGGTTTAAAAAATCAAGGGAGGAAACACATGGATAGGAAACCGGCTGTTGTCCTCTTTCTATGGCTTTTAGTCTTCTGCCTGCCGCTGGCGGCGCAGAACACCGGAGATACCTCTAAAAGCTTCCTGGAGGAATGGCGGCAAACCCTTAAATACGGCATTGACCAGGAGATACTCGAGGTCATCCAAAAGCTTAAAGGTCTTAAACAGACGGCGCTGGATAATGAGCTTCTGGAGCTTTTAGGCAGTTCTGTCAGTACGGATGTGCGCAAGGCCATTTTGGATCATTTTACCCAGGAGAAAAACGCGGCCGCGGAAGGCATCGCGGTTACCCTGCTTGAAAATTATGAAAACGAGGAGCCGGATCTTATCCGGGCCCTGTTGATCTATCTGGGTGAGATCAAATCGCGTAAGGCCGAGACTACGGTGGGTGCCCTTGTCTCCAACGATAATGATTCTATCGCGGAGCAGGCCATTCTTACCCTGGGTAAGATCGGTAATCCCGCCGGCGGGGATCTACTCCTGTCCAAACTCGATGATGTCGAATATCCCCCGGCAAGGAAGTCTCAGATTATTGTGGCCCTGGGCGACCTGGGTTCCGCCAAGGCCATGGATACACTGATACAAATTGTGGAAAACAGGGACGCGGATAAGGTGTGGCGGATGTACGCTTGTGAGTCACTGGGAAAGATCGGGGACCCGCGCGCCGTTCCGGTGATTAAAAAGGCGTTCGCCCAGGGCGATCCCCTGCTCAAGTCCTACGCGATCGGCGCTTTGGCCAACTTTAGCATGCATGACGTATTCGACCTCCTCATCCAGGGGCTTAAGGACAATTACTGGAAGGTGCGGATCGCCGCGGCCAGGGGCCTGGCCCGGCCCGAAGGAGCGCCCGCGGCGCCCATCTTAAAATATAAGGCATTACATGATCCGGAAAACGTGGTGCGCAGGGAGGCCATTCGCGCCCTGGGCGCCATCGGTACGGGCGAAGCCTTTACCGCGTTGCGCGGGCTTTTCGAGGACACGGGACAGACCATGGACATAAGGGAATCGGCCCTGGCCGCACTAGTTGACAACGACCTGTCTCCGGCCACCATCGCGTCGATCGAACGCGTACTCGCTTATGCCGGTAAGAGAAATGAGCAGCGGGTGCTGGATTTCATCGCGCGCAAACTAAGCATTACCAAAGCGGGCAGCCTGAGGCCGATCTATGTGATTTTTATGGAGAGCGCTTATTTTGTACTGCGTGTGCAGGGCATTCGCGGCGCGGTCACCAACAATATGCATGATCTTAAGGACAGAATACGGGAGCTCTCGGAAAAGGATCCCAATTCCGCGGTAAAAAAAGAGGCATTGTCCGCACTGGAACAGATGTAGCCTGAGCGTAATCGGCGGTTTCTTATTTAGTTTTTGATTTATTAAAGAAGATATACAAACCGCGGATTACCCGGATTTACACGAATTGTTGGTTACGTAGGTATCCGCGTAATTCGTGTAATCAGTAGTTGCATTTATGTATTGTTTTTTATTAACCCTGCCATGAGAAACTCCTTTTTTTAAGCGACATAATCTTTTTCTCATCGCTGTCAAGGTCAAGCACTTCGTGTTCCTGCCTGTGACCAGCAATTTTAATTTTGTTCCATATTATTCAAAATGAGAATTGCTAGTCTACGGCAGGAAACCTTGACAGCTCTTCGAAAAAGATTCCTCCAATAATTTAAAAAAAGGAGGTTTCTCATGGCAGAGTTTATTCAAAAAGATTTATCCTACAAAGTATTGGGCATGGCCTTTTCCGTGCACAATATTCTAGGCCCGGGCCTGTTGGAATCGGCCTATGAAGGCGCGTTCTGCGTGGAATTAAAGCAGGCCGGCATTCCGTTTTCCCGGCAGGAAATTTATCCTTTGTATTATAAGGGTGAACTTGTGGGCGGGTATATCGCTGACCTGGTGGTAGACAATACCATTATCCTGGAGCTTAAATCAGTAAAGGCGCTTACCAAGGTAATGGAAGCGCAGCTTATTAACTACTTAAAGCTTTCCAGGCTGCCCGTGGGTTATTTAATCAATTTCAACAGCACCAGCCTGGAATGGAAGAGGTTTGTCAATAGGAATGAATAGTAACACTATATTTAAAAAGCGAAATTTTGAATTTAGAAAGAATCATTTCTCTTTTTTAAATAAAATCCTTTGTTTACCAATTTGCATTTAAAAAGTGTGTGAAAATAAACAAGATTTATGATAATATACAAGCAAATATTCAGATATGAGCGTACTATATATGTAGTATTATAGTTTAGTAGGCTATTTGGAGGTGTTGTCTAACAATATTGAAGCTTATGTATCCCAATATCTGACATATTTGCAGGTCAATCACTAGTTGGGGCCACAACGAGAAGGAGATTATTATGCCGAGTAATGACCGCATAATCTTGGACCAAGTACTCGAACAACAGCGTGAGTCTGTTGCCCCCAGTCTCAATGCTGCAACTTACTTCGAGATCTTCACAGCCGAGCAGATTCTTAAAGACTACGACCTGTCTTACGATGAGATCGAGTCAGGTATTGTTGCGGGCGGCGGTGACGGGGGCATAGATACGTTTCATGCATTTGTAAACGGTGAACTGATTCAAGAAGATACCGATGTCACTGACCTCAAGAGGAACATTCATATAAACGTTGTCCTGCTCCAAGCGAAGACAGGTACAGGATTCTCCGAGGATGCAATGGACCGGTTTGCGGCGGCGGCGGAAGAGCTTTTCGACCTAGCCAAGCAGCTTACATCCCTCACGACCGTGTACAATTTGCGACTACTTGATGCTGCTAATAACTTCCGGAGAGTCTACCAGGTTCTTGCGGCCAAATTCCCGAGGCTTTCCGTTCGCTTCTGTTACGCAACAAAAGGAGATCAAGTCCATCCTAACGTCACCCGAAAAGTTTCCAGGATTGAGACAGCGATCAAGCAGCACTTTTCTTCGGCGGAGTTTGAATTTAACTTCTTCGGTGCACGCGAACTATTGGATTTGGCTAGGCGAACGCGCACCACATCATACGAGTTAAAGGTGGCAGAGAATCCCATCTCGGCCACTGGCGACGTTGCATTCGTATGCCTTGTATCGATCAAGGATTTCTTCCGATTCATCACGGATAGCCATGGCCACATTGTAAGACACATATTTGAAGCTAATGTTCGAGATTACCAAGGCAAGACGCAGGTAAACGAGCAGATTCAAGATACACTTCAAAATCTATGGGCGGAAGACTTTTGGTGGCTCAACAACGGCGTCACAGTCCTTGCGACTCGTGCAACGCAGAGCGGCAAGACAATCACAATCGAGAACCCGGAAATTGTGAACGGCCTTCAGACGTCCACTGAAATCCATACATATGTTTCATCGTGCAACACGGACAAAGAAGCAAGAAACATCTTGGTGCGTGTCATTGTTCCAAAGGCCGTTGAAAGCCGCGACAGGATTATAAAAGCGACAAACAGCCAGACTACAATCCCCCCTGCTTCACTTCGTGCAACCGATCGCATTCATCGAGACATCGAGCAATACTTGAAGCCCTTCGGATTATACTACGACCGTCGCAAAAACTTTTATAAGAACGAGGGAAAACCCATTAATCGGATAATTAGTATTTCTCAGATGGCACAAGCTGTAATGGCGATAGCACTTCGCAGGCCCGATATTGCCCGTGCACGACCATCATCCCTCTTGAAACGAGATCAGGAGTATCAGAGTCTGTTCAACTCTCAGAGCCCTATAGAACTTTATCGTGTGTGTGCTGGACTGGTGAAGCAGACGGAGGTATTTCTCTCACATCATGCTGATGGGCTTTCTGCTGCGGACAAGAACAATGTAAAGTTCTATGTGGCAATGGCAGTTTGCCATGAAGCACTATCTATGTGTGACCCTATACCTACTCAAATATCCACATTAGCCGTAAAAGGTATAACCGACGCACAAATGGAAGCAGCCTACCAACTAGTGAAGACGGAATATCATGTTCTCGGTGCATCGGATCAGGTTGCAAAAGGAACTGAACTCCTTGCAAAGGTTAAAAAACGTCTGTCAGAAAAATACCCTGTGTCAGAGACACAGCAACAGCTATGAAGTCCTAACAAAAACACGCAACGGATGCTGCTTGGCGGCATAGATTTTTTTCAGGCGCACCAGGAAATAACATAC
>CAZWYY010000029.1:0-25775 GCA_964638895.1 uncultured Spirochaetaceae bacterium
CGGATGATGCTTTCTATTTTTTTCTGCCGTTCCCTTTTTTCCTGCATTCCATTATCTGCATATTTATGTATTTCTTTAGCATAATTATGCAGATTTATTTTACTTTGTCAATAGCAAAAGGCTGTTTTTGGTATATATTGGTTTGTAGGGGGCGATATGAATAAAAAATCTTTACCCTTACTGATTATCCTGGCGGCCCTCACCGCCGGCGCGGCCTACGCGCAGTCACCCTGCCCGGACTCGGATAACTTGATTCTTGACTGGCTGGTAAAGCCCACAACAGTGGAGGAGGCAGAGGCCGCCCACATGGTAACAGCCAAGGAGCTCGGGCCCGACCCTGTTCCCTTCGGGTATATCAACGCGGACTGGAAGGCGCTCCTGGCCCAAATGCAGGAAGGCGATGAGTTGTGGGAATTTAGAAGCCCGCCCGAAACCTGGGACAAAAAGCATATGGCGGGGCGCGAGGGTATCGCTCTGATCCGCAACTGCGAGGTGGTGGCGGTAATTGTTACATTGATGAATTAACACTTCACGTCGGGAGACAATACGGCGACCGCAAATTCGGCAGCCGCGCCTCAGGGCAGGCATTCCCAGCGGTCAACAAGCAGGTGATACTCGGTATACGGCTCGTCTCCGGGCTCAGGGCGCTTGCCCTTACCCGTTACCTTCAGTACCCTGCCGAACACCCTGAGTTTTCCCCGGCATTCCATGGGCGCCTTTGAATAAACGACGATCTGGAAGTCCTTTACGTCGAAATACTCACTGTAAGGGTATTCCGCAGTGGCGGCGATCATGTGCTGCCAGGGCGTACCGGATATTTCCCCTTCCAGGGAAATTTTCTTATCCACATAGGCGGACATCCGGCTCGCGTCTTCCAATAGTGTATAGTCATTCATGGTTGTACATCCCCAGAACAAGAGAAATAATAAAAAAGCGGCCTCAAGCAAATTGCGGCACATAGTATACTCTTATATTCGCAGAATAATCCGCGTTTTACAATAAAAAATTGTTGATATTCTCACGGATATCCCCTATCATCTTACACATATAAGATACCATTATGGCCAAATACTTCGATCCGAATTACCTTTTGGGTAAGTTTGAAATGTTTTCCCTGCCCCATATTATCGCCCTGCTAATAGTGGCCGCCCTGAACGTGGGCATGGTGCTGGCGCTGAAAAAAGTAGACAGCAAAAAGGTAAACAGGTATTTCTGCTATATATTGTCGTTTATTCTCCTGGCCCAAGAGCTTTCGCTGAATATCTGGTATATCTGCGCCGGGCAATGGTCTGTCGGGCACCACCTGCCCCTGCACCTGTGCGGGCTCGCGGTCGTGCTTTCGCCGGTGATGCTCATCAAAAAAAAGAAGCTTCTCTATGAGCTGTTTTATTTTTGGGGCATGGGCGGGGCCATCCAGTCCATTCTCACCCCCGACAACTCGTATGCCTTCCCTCATTACAGGATGATCCAGACCTTCGTCTCCCACGGCGCAATCATCATGGCCATCATATACATGACATTCGTGGAGGGATACCGCCCTACCTTCAAATCACTGGTAAAGACAATCGTCATTACCAATATCTATATGGGGATCATCGGCTTGTTCAACCTGCTGGTAAACGGCAACTACCTGTATATCTGCTCACCCCCGAACACCCCCTCCATAATCGACGTGCTGGTCAAAATCTTCGGCCCCTGGCCCTGGTACATCCTGGGCCTGGAGGTAATCGGCGTCATTTCACTCCTGGTCTATTACGCTCCCTTTGCCATAAAGGACCTGATCACCCGCCTGAGAACCGATACCCGGCCGGCGCTTGAACCTTGATCTTTGCCCGATTTTCCTGTACTAGAAAGACATGCAAAACAAGAAGGGTATGTTCTTCTTTCTCTTAGTGCTTTCCGCCTGCCTACTGCTTGTGTGCTGCGCCACGTCTGCCTGCGTGGTGTACATTGACCCGGCCGTAAAGGAGTACGCCGCGGAGTTTTTTTTACGGTACCCGCTGCCCGGGGAATACTCCATCGAGATTGCCCTCAGGAACACCGCCGACGCCGAGGTCACACTGCTTCAGGAAATGCGTTCGGGCGGGACATACCGAAAGGGATATGAGTATAAAACCGTCGCCAGGCAGTGGCTTGCTCCCGTGGCCCTGTTATGGGAGAACCAACCCCGATTGCAGCAGGCGCTGGTTCGGCTGGAGGATATAACACTTCCCCTGCGGGGCCTGGATGTGAACGGCGCCTTCCCCGGAGACACGGATTATCCCTATTGCCTGGAAACCATTGTGTCGGTCAAAAAGTCCTGCGCGCCGCGCCTGCGGCAGTGGTTCGATTCTCTTGCCGCGGCCGCGGAAAAGCCGCCCCTGGTCTGGATCGCGGCCGTGGGCGATATCATGCCGGGCAGGGGCGTGCAGGAGATCCTTATGACCCGCGCTGACGGTATGGAGACCGTCTTCAACGACACCTGGCCGGTGCTCCTGGCCCAGGACCTGCTGCTCGGTAACCTGGAAGGCGCGGTCACAAATCAAACCAAAAAGCTGAATAAAAAATACACCTTCAAATTCGAAAATCAGGTACTCTTTTACCTGACGCACGCGGGCTTCGACTATTTGGGCCTGGCCAACAACCACAGTTTTGATTTCGGGTTACAGGGTTTCCTCGATACGCTTGACAATTTCCGGGCCTACGGCATGCCCACCTCAGGCGCGGGACTGAACCTGGCCGCGGCCGCACGGCCCTGGCGCACGACCGTCGGCTCGCAGGAGGTAAGAATTCTCTCGCTCGGCGCCCACCCCCAGGACGTCAACGTGTTTGCGGGAGAAACACAATCCGTGGCCACACCGGGGCGGCCCGGCATCCTCTGGGAGGGAGAACAGGCGTTCTCCGCCATAAAGGCCATGTGTTCGGAACGGAGTTTCGACATTGTGATGGTACACGCCGGACAGGAGTATCGCACCCGCCCCGACCGGCATACTGAAAAGTTGTTTCATACCCTGATCGACCTGGGCGCGGACACGGTGTTCGCCGCCCACCCGCATGTGCTCCAGGGCATGGAGGCGTATAAAACAGGGCTTATCGCCTACTCGCTGGGGGATTTTATATTCCCCGAAATGGGTATATCTCCCCTGTGCGAACAGTCAGTGATTCTGGCGCTCGGTGTGTACAATTCCCGTATTGTCTATGTGCGGCCCATTCCCGTACGGATCTACAACAAAATTATCAGACTTGATAAAAGCGGTACCATTATGCGTTATTTCCACACATTGACCGCGGATCTTGCACCATGAAAACCGGCCCTACTCCACGTTGATTTCGCGATACGTGTCCTCAAACCGCTCAACAAACTTTTTCAGTTCATCCGTGAACGTCCACCGTAAGAATATCCGGCTGTCCGGTCCTTACTCCATCACAAGTTCCGGCAGGGCCTCATGCACATCGCGGATAAAATGCTGAATCGCCTCCTTGCTCGCGCCGCCGCCTTCAAGGTAATCGGCGATGGCGCCGGTAAGTATGGGTTCTATTTTCGTATCATATTTACTTAACAGGTTCCCATTAATTCCGGGGGCTTCCCCGGCGAAATATTTGAAATATTTCTGCCCCTCCAGAAACTCATCCGTCATATCGGTTTTCAGCTTGTTCATGACGGTCTTGCTGTTCACGCATTCTTTTTTTTCCCGGGCCCACCACTCAAGAGTGTCCCTGTTAAGGGTGACAAAGCGGATGAACTCCCAGGCCGCGGCCTTGTTTTTTGAGTTCGAATTGAGGCCAAGCCATGATCCTCCCCAGAAATAACTCTGTGGTCCCCTGCATACTCCCCAATCACCGCCGGTATTCTGTGCCTGGCTCTTCAAAATATAGGTGAAGCCCCACAGTGGGAAGCTGTACCCGAAAACCTCGGAATCTTCGGTTTTCTGCATGCTTTCAAACCATTCGGGGGACCACATCCTGAAACCCGCGGTAAGCTTTTGTTCCTGCAGCACCTTGGCTACGGCAAAATACCTGACAACCGCGTCGTCCGGCACAAAATGCTTATTACCGTCCACAAACGCGTGTTTGCGGGCGGCCAATGCGTAGCGCATGTAGTCCTCCCACCCCGCAAGCAATTTGACCTTGCCCCGGCTTTTGTCCTTCAGGCGCAGACCCGCGGCAATAAACCTGTCTTCCGTTGAGAGCATCTCCCCGATCTTCTCCGGGTCGTCCGTACCCAGGTACTGTTTGGCGATACTTCTACGGTAGAAAAATCCTCCGATCCATACCTGCCAGCCGAGCGCCCGCAGTTTTCCCTTGGAATCACGGGCCGCGTCAAGCATAAAGGGATACATATCACCCACGTCCGCTTTGTAAGGCGCAGCGCACAGGTCTTCCCAGACACCGCCCTCCAAAAAGTTGCCGATAATCCCGGACTCACCTACAAATACATCCGGAGAGGCCTCTTCGGCCTTTAGCACCGGCATAAGCTTATCCAGGTACGCATCATACGGCACAACCGTTAAATTAACCGAAATCCCCGGATTCTGATCCTCAAACCTGCTTATCAAATCCTTTAACTCGTCTGAAAAAGCCCAGACCGAAAGCGTAATCTGTTTTTCCTGCGCCGCCGCGCCCCGGCCCATGCCGGTAACGGACAACAGAAAACAGAGGGCCGCGGCCGCTGTTACAATGCTTATTTTTCTCAAAATATTCATCTTTATATTCCTCCTTTGAATGGACAGGTCAATTTTATACCTTTTACTCTATCACATTGCGCTAAATTTTACCTCATACTTTAGTATTAATTTGGGAACGCAGGCGTGGGCGGAACCGGAGAATCCGGGGAAAAGCGGACAATGCACGTTGACTGTAAAATTACTGCGCATTATAATTGTTTGGTTGATTGTAAAATAAGTAATTAGAGGCGTAAAGAATGATTGTGCGGCATAGGTTTTTTGGGGCGGTTGTTCTTGTGGTTATAACGCTGCTGCTTTGCCGCAATATATCCCCGCAACCTGAAGAAACCACTCTTATATTCAGCGGGGGCAACTCGTTTCGCCCGGGATTGTTCGTACATATCGACGGGAAACCGGACGGCTACTATTACGATCTCTGGGAACTCTGGTCCCGTAAAACCGGGGTCATCATCGACTGGCGCCTTACAAACTGGGCCGGCACCATCCCCGACCTGCTCGCGGGCAAGGCGGACGTTGTCATCGGTGTTTCCTATTCCCCGGAAAGGGCCAAGGTGTTAAGCTTCAGCCGGCCCTACGGTTATATCAGATCGTTTCTATATTTTAATCCGAGCATAAGCGGGATTACAAGCCTTGCCGATTTGACCGACTTTCCCATCGGAATCCTTGAAGGCATCAACCTGAAACATTCGCTTGAAGCCCAATACGGAACAAAACTGAAGCTTATCGGTTATGAGGATTATCCCCGTCTCATAGAGGCGGCCATCTCCGGAAAAATCAGTGTGTTTATTGCCGAAGAGGATACGGTAACCTACTACCTGGATAAATATCAGACTCCAAAACAGTTCAGGCACCTGGAAGAACCGCTGTATACCGGGGATCTGCGCGCCGCGGTGCGCAAAGGGGATGAGGCCCTGGTTACGCTGTTGAATGACGGCCTTGCGTCCATGGATCAGGCGGAAAAGGACGCGATCTTCGACAAATGGTACGGAAGCCGCATTCGTTTTAAAATCCCCTGGCAGGGAATCATTTTCGGCGCCATAGCCGCACTTTTCATTATAGGCCTTCTGTCCCTCTGGAACACGCTCCTGCACACAAGGATCAGTAAAGCCACAAAATCCTTAAAACAAAGTGAGGAGAAGTTCCGGGCGTTGATCGAGCAGGCTCCGTTCTCGATCCAAGTTCATGACCTGGACGGGACCATGATCATGTCCAACCGGGCCTGGTCCGAGCTGTGGAAAATCCCCGACAACAAGCACGCGATCGGGATCTACAATGTGTTTCAGGACAAACAAATGGAAAAAGCGGGTTATATTGAGGATTTCAAGCGGGCGTTAAACGGCGAAATAGTCGATATACCCCTTTCAGTATATGACCCGGCCGAATCCGGCCAACCCGGCGAAAAGATGTACACCCACGCACGCTTATACCCACTCAAGGACGGCATGGGTCGGGTAACAAACGTGGTGATTATGCACGAAGATCTTTCGGAAAAGATGAAGATGGAAAACGAGCGCAAGGAGCTTGAGTCACGCCTTACCCAGTCGGAAAAGCTTGAGGCCATCGGCAGGCTCGCCGGAGGTATTGCCCACGATTTCAATAATATGCTGGCCGGTATCATGGGATATGCCGATGTGCTGCAGTTAAATCTCAAGGATGAAAAACTGAAAGGTATCGCGGAGGGTATAGTCCGGGCCGCCAAACGTTCATCCGAGTTGACGGACCAATTGCTGGCCTTTGCCCGTAAGGGGCGTTACCGCAGTGTGAAACTTGATATACATAAGATTATCGCGGATGTGGTCTCGCTTTTAAAACACAGTATTGATAAGCGGATTAAGATCCTCCAGAACCTACACGCGAATCCTTCCTTTGTGCTGGGTGATCCGACCCAGCTTCAGAATGCCATTTTAAATCTGGCCATAAACGCGAGTGACGCCATGCCCGGGGGCGGGGAACTGGTTTTCACCACCGAGACCTCGACCGCCGAAAACCGGCGGTATAAAACCCTTTCAAAAGAATTGAAACAGGGGGAGTATCTTTTGGTCTCGGTAACGGATACGGGTCAAGGGATCCCCCTTGAAATACAGGAAAGGATTTTTGAGCCGTTTTTCACCACCAAATCCCAGGGCAAGGGCGTAGGCATGGGGCTGGCCGCGGTGTATGGGATTGTGAAAAGTCACGAAGGCGCGGTCAGCGTACAGAGTGAAAAAGGAAAAGGCAGCACCTTCACTATCCTTCTGCCCCTGGTGAAGGGAGATACCGTTTCAGGCCGGGTTGCCACAACGCCGAATAAAGCGGCCGCCGGCATGCCTTCCTACAACATACTTGTTGTGGACGACGAAGACATCGTCAGCGAGACCTTGGGTCTCATGTTAAAAAAAATAGGCCATAAGGCACGGATATTCAACAACGGGCATTCCGCCGTAGATTTTTATAAAAAAAACCGGCAGAGTTTTGATTTGGCGATTTTGGATATCGCCCTGCCCGATATGAGCGGCCGTGAAATATTCTATGAATTGCGGAAGATCAATCCCCTGGTCACGGTTATTCTCGCTTCGGGATACAGCATCAACGGCGAAATCCAGAAAATACTTAAGGAAGGAGCCAAAGGCTTTATTCAGAAACCGTTCAGCGTAAAAGAACTGGAGATAAAAATAAACGACATCATGCAGGAAAGCGGTCATGCCGATGACGGCTGAAAAAAAGGAGGTAGAGAACATGAAATTTCGAACCCTGGGCAAAACCAGATTTAAGGTATCGGAAATATCACTCGGTACCTGGCAGGTAGGCGGCAAGTGGGGCGCCGAATTCAACGAACAAGGCGCCGAACAGATCATAGGCCGGGCCATAGAAAGGGGCGTTAACTTTTTCGACACGGCCGACGTGTACAGCGACGGCCTTTCGGAGCGGGCCGTAGCCAAGGTGGTGCGCGCGCACAGTGGGCGATTGTACATCGCCACCAAGTGCGGCCGGAAAATCAACCCCCACGTATCCTCCGGGTATACTCCCGAAGTGCTGCGGGGGTATGTGGAAGACAGCCTTAAAAACATGGGTATTGACTGTATCGACCTGATCCAGCTGCATTGCCCCCCTCCCGAGGTATATTACCGTCCGGATATCTTCGGCCTGTTCGACAGGTTAAAGGAGGAGGGGAAGATCCTGTTTTTGGGCGTAAGCGTGGAAAAGGTGGAAGAGGCGCTCAAGGCCATTGAATACGCCAATGTGGCGACCGTACAGATTATTTTTAATATGTTTCGCCATCGGCCCGCGGACCTATTTTTTGAGCAGGCCAAAAAGCGCAATGTGGGTATTATCGCCAGGGTTCCTCTGGCCAGCGGGCTTCTCAGCGGTAAAATTACCGCTCGCACTACGTTTGCCGAGGGGGACCATCGCTTTTTTAACCGCCGGGGTCAGGCCTTTGACAAGGGGGAGACCTTCTCCGGTGTGGATCTTGATATGGGGCTTAAAGCCGTTGAGGAGCTTAAAAAGCTGTTTCCGGCGGAGCCCGGCCTGGCCGCCTGGGCGCTGCGCTGGATACTGATGTTTCCCGAGGTAAGCTGTGTAATCCCGGGAGCTTCCCGGCCCGAGCAGGTGGAGCAGAATATAGCGGCAGCCGATCTTGCGCCGCTTACGCCCGGACAGCTTGAGGGGGTAAAACGCGTGTATGATACGTATATAAGGGATCAGGTGCACCATCTCTGGTAGGGATTATAATGGGGCCGGGGGCGGTACGGACCGCCATCAAACCGAGGGTCTACGTTTGCTCTTGTTTTTCAATGTTGATAAATCCCATGATCCGGTCCTGTACCGATTCGATCATATGTCCGAAGCGAATGTGCAGCACCTCGCGGTTTCTGGAGACCCTAATAACCTCACCGTTGATATCAAAGACGGTTCCGGTATCTTCATGAAAGAACAGCCTCAGGTCATCGCCCTTTTGAAATTTCCGGCGGGGGTTCTGTATACTCATGCCCCCCGCGCTTAAATCCAAAATCACCGATTTAAACGGTTTTTCGGTTGAGCCCTCCTGACGCACGAGTATGGGCAGCCTGATGTTTTTTCTGTAATACATCCTGCGCTGAATGGCCGTAACGGTATCGGAATGCTCCAAATAAATATTCCCGTTCTTGACGTTCTGAACCATGGTGGAGAATGACAGAATGCCCAGAGCGTTATGCAGGTAAAGCGTGGCCCGGCTGCCCAGAGAGGGGGTAGCGGATGTGTCCGTTGAGACAAGCACCACGGAGTCCGGAAGCTGCCTGTCTATGATGCCCGCGATTCTCCGGTTCTCGGGCAGCACCAGGTACGCTGGTTTGCCCGGCCTTAACTCACGCGTGGTGCGGGGAAGATGGAACGGATTGTATAAATTAAACCCCAGTTTTTTGGTTAAGGGCAGCAGCACCTCATTCGGCACAACCGTATGCTTTCTCAGATGGTTCAGGCAGTAATTGAAGGTGTGCTGGTTCAGAAATAACAGGTATTTTTTTTCAGGAGACTTTAAATAGCGGGACAGCGCTTCTATTAAGTTTTCCTCAGCCTGTGTGATCGAGAAATCCCCGGCGAACCGGTTATATTTCTCATTGAGCCGCCGTAACTGCCTGCTTCTGTCTATTACATATCTGATGAACGACGCCACAATGTACAGAAAGATGAGTGAAAACAGGAAGATGACAAATAATACTATCTGCCACGGTGTTTTTTGAAAACTGTCGGCAACGCTCTGTAAAAACTGCTGTATGTTCACCTTGCCCCCGGTATGCTTTTATACGTCTTTCCTGTTTTTTAAGTAGGAAAGTTTGCGTACAAAGCGGGAAAAAATCTGGGATATAACGGCCGTAAAAGAGGGTTTAAGTTCCTCCTCCATGGACCGCTTCCCGGCAGCCGCATAGTTGTGTCGGAAGTTGCCGAACTCATACTCCACCTTTTCGTCGGCCTTTCCGGTAAATATATGCAGCATGGCCGCCTTTATCACCTTGTACAGGGATACCGGCAGGCCTTCGTCATGTATCCTTCTTACGGAAAAATTTATATGCATGTCCCGCAGCACACTGAATTTCCCCACACGCGCCGCCCGGAAAATATAATCATGGTCTTCCGAAAGCCTGCGTGACTCGTCAAACCCCCCGATGCTGTTGTGCAGCGTACGAGTGGCGAAAATACAGGCCCCGCTGCCCTGCGGCTTTACATGCTGCATCAGCTTGAGGTAAATGGCGTGGAGCTTAAAAAGAAGGACGTATACCGGGCTTTTTTCATGAAGCGGTTTAAGCCTGGGTACGCATATATCAAGATTTTTCTTCACAACCTTGGCCACCATGCGCGATACGAACGAAGGCGGCAGTTCCTGGTCGGCGTCTACAAACAGGAAGTAGCGCCCACGGGCGACTCCCGCGCCCCGGTTGCGGGCCACCGAGGGAATACCTCCGTCTACAATACGCGCGCCGTATCTTCCGGCTATGGCCCGGGTTTTATCATGCGAATGGTTATCGGCCACGATAATCTCAATATCCTTGTAGGTCTGTTGTTTTATTGTTTCAAGCAGGTGCGAAATAAACTGCTCCTCATTATACGCGGGAATTATAATACTAACCATGACTACTGGACAAAACCCCCCTTATCTAATAATATGGGAACGACTTTCAGGGCGCCGTACCCAAGTGGTAAGGGAGAGGTCTGCAAAACCTTTATGCACCGGTTCGAATCCGGTCGGCGCCTCTTCCCTCTTTATAATATAATAAATTTATTATACTGTTTTATCACGATTTTTAAAGAGCCTTCGTAAAAAAAGGTTGACAAGCCCGGCGCCGATGCTGACCAACTGCCCCATGCGCAACAATAAAGAGTACAACAGCCCGTCCGCGCGCTGCATGCCGAATAACACAAAGAAAATCACGTAAATCCCCTCAACCGGACCCAGGCCGCCCGGCGTGGGATAGGGTATAAGACTGAAAATAAGCGATGAAAAATAAATAATAAAAGAGAAAATTAAAATCATGGAATGGCTGTATCCCGTGGGATATAAAAATGAAATGATATAATAGGTCTGCATGATTTCAATCAGGCTGATAAGAAACCCGATCCCGCTGGCTAGGTAAAACGCCTTTTTTTCTTTTATTATAGTGGAAAGATCATCCTGAAACTCCTTCACCACCAGGATTACCCTCACCGCCAGCCTGGGCCGGATTTTTAGAAGCGGACGCACCAGAATTTTAAAGAAGCGCAAGAGAAACGACCTGTCGTTAAACAGCTTAATAAGCAAAAACAAGAACAGGCTGACAAAAAAAACTATAAAAAGGGTGGAAATGAAAATTACAAAAAACTCGGGCTTCAAAATTATAATTAAAAAAGCAAACCCCACAATGATACAGGGCATTTTGGTGGAAAGCTCTATATATTTATCCAGGACAACGGACGCCAGCGCCTTCTTATAGGTGATACCCGGATCACGAATTACGGCGGCCCGGGCGGGCTCCCCCCCCAGGTATAAAGAAGGCGTAAGGTAACTGATGGCGAACCCCGTCAAACGTGCGGTGAACAATGAAAAATAAGACCTTTTGGAGCCCGTCTGCCGGTGAATAACAAGCCATTCCAATCCCCCCACGGCCTGCATCAGGAGCTGAATCAAAATAAGTCCGCAAAGAAAGGGAACGCTCAGGCGTGAGAGGGTACTGGCGAATTTATCGGAGTCCTGGGCGATAAGAAAGCCGAAGTATATGAATAATGCCAAGATGACCGCCAGCTCAATGAACAATATTATTATTTTTTTAACTCTCCGCTGCACTACTCTTTCCCGACATTCGCTTTATATCATTATTCTTTGGGATATTTATAAAGCTTTTTAGCATAATTATCTATTATGTAAAAGCCTCTTTCAACTCTTTTTACATCAAGCCGTTCAAGCAGCATCTTCCCCCCGCCCCCGGGCAGGTCAACCGCGTACCTGGGCAGGCAGATCCCCGAAACACGCCGGGAAAGCCGCCGCATCAGGCCGATTCCGCGCGCCAGGTTGGTTCGGAAGTGCGAAGTGCCCTTCACCAGGTCTCCCTGGAAAAGATAGTAGGGTTTTACCCTTAAGGCAGCCAGGGCCCTGAAAAGACGGGCCAGGGTTTGTTCAGAATCATTGACGCCTTTAAGGAGAACGGTTTGATTCAACACGGGGATCCCCGTATCAACCAGCCGTTCCAGGGCCGCGGAGGATTCGGGGGTTATCTCCTTGGGGTGATTGAAGTGGGTTATCACCCACAGGGGCGTATTCCCCGCAAGCAGGGCGCACAACTCCGGAGTAATCCGTTGCGGCAGTACGGCAGGGGTCCGCGTGCATATGCGCAGCACCAAGCCCGGGTTTTTTCCCCGAATAACACCCAAAATCATTTTCAGCATCCCATCCCCCAGCACCAGGGGGTCCCCGCCGGTAAGCAGCAGTTCGGATATCTCCGGATGTTTTGCCAGGTAGAGGGCGGCCCGCTTCACCTGGCCGGTCGTCAGCATACTTTTTGCCGCGCCCGTAAAATACCGCCGGAAACAGAAACGGCAGTGCGCGGCGCACCTGTCGGTTACCTTAAGCGCGCAGCGGTCGCGGTAGCGGCGCACCATGCCCGGCCCCACCGTGTACCCGGCCTCGCACAGGGGATCATCGCTTTCATAGGGCTTGTGCAGGAACTCCAGGTCCGTGGGCATAACCTGGCGCCGTACCGGACAGCGCGGGTCCCGCGGATCGGCCAGGGAAAAGTAATAGGGAGTAACGTTGAAGGGCAGTACCCGGAGCTTTTGGTCTGTCTCAAAAAACCGGCGTTCGTTTGCGGAAAGCCTGAAGCCGGGCGGAAGATCAGCGGCCGAGGTAAGACGGCGCGACAACTGGTCCCGCCATGAGTAATCCTTCATAATAGGGCAAACCTATCACGATAAATTACCCGGAATCAAGGGCCGGTGTTGTTCGGCGCATTGACTGATTGATCATGGATTTCACTGTTGATCAAAAAACAAATCCCGGTTTTTCGGCCGATAATCTTTTTATGCATGATTTTTCTCCTATTCAGGATTTTCATAACCACCGCGCGCTGCGCATCACATTTTGGGTTTACAGGAAGCCGGCTTGCGCGGCAAGACAATTCCGGAGAGGCCATAGGCCGAACCTTGTAATCTCTGTCGGCTGATGCGCGTGGTTTGCCGACTTGGAAATTACTCTGCGCATGGAGTTATTTACGCACCAGCTTTTTTTAAAAGCATTGCGGCTTTATTCATTCCATTTTCAGCCGCGTATTGATATGCTGTCAGTCCATTTACAGCTTTTATGTTTACCCTGGCTTTTGCTTTTATTAAGAGTTGCGCAATTTCAGTATTATTTCTTCCCGCCGCCAAATGTAATGCGGTCTGGCCGATTTTATCCTGCGCATTTATATCGGCATTTGATTTTATAAGCAGATTAACGATATCAGGCCTGCCCTCGTCGGCTGCTGCAATCAAAGGGGTCATGTAATAGAAATCCCTGACATTAATATCACCACCGCTTTTTATGTACTCAATTACAGAAGCCTTATTACCTGTTTTTATGGCTTTAAAAATATCCATAATATTGTTTCCTTTATTACATTAAATTTTCCAAAATATTAATACTCTTCTGTATTTCAGATTCTAATATGTTATTTTTACTTTGTTCCTGAATAGATTTATTTACCAGAGTCTTTGCGTGCATCGACATATTCCTGAATACACATTCCTTAACATCATCAGTTACACCCGATAATGCAATTGAAAACGTATTAATATCAGTTTCCGCGCTTACTTTCCTCAGCCAATCCTGAATTTGTTTATCAGTCATAGTCATTAATCTGTTTAATTTATTCATTTTCTCCCCCATTATTACGATTGAAAACAAGTAACCATAATTTTATTCATTCAGTAAATCCATAAAGGCTTCACTTATTAAATTCCGGCTTCGTTCAATAATTAAATCCCGCGCATCTCCTTTCTCCAGCTTATCTACTTTTGACATGACATAATTGCGCACACGATCAGATAGATTTCTGTAGATTGCTTCTTTTATGCTCTCCTCAGCATCAATCAAAGCTGTAATAAGATCGGTTCCGTTTATTTTCCGGAGCATTCTTTGTATGGTGATATCATCCATTTTTGATAGTGAAGCAAAATCAGGCACAATATCAGGACCGGCTGAGCGGCTTAAAACAATTTTCCCTTCAATTATTTCCAGTTCAATTTCTGCGCTGAAACTTACCTGTTTCAGAATTGCCTGAGGGATTCGTATGCCTTTTGAATTTCCAATATCGATAATCGGTATTCGCATAGATTTTCTCCACCAATGTTATTACATTAGTTATACATTATAATTACATTTTATTCAAGAGATTACAATACTATTCTGTGAGTTTTTATTTGTTAAGCAAAGCAAAATTCATACACGACGGTCCACGCCTTCCGGATAACCGCCTAAGGGTTATTGATTCGCCGGCGGAAAACGATTAGAATGGAACATCTAAAATCATGCGGCCTATTGTCTGTTTTTTGACCGATTTCGGCGCCTCCGATGAGTATGCGGCAAGCATGAAGGGCGTTTTGCTTACCGGCTGCCCGCGGGCAACCCTCATCGATATTACACATGCGCTTCCCCCCCATGATATCCTGGGTGCCGCCTACCTGTTGTACGCCGCGTGGGACTATTTTCCCCACCATACGGTCTTTGTCTGCGTTGTCGATCCCGGGGTGGGCGGGGAACGCAAAGAGCTGGTTGCCCTCACGGATAAAAAATACATAATCTGCCCGGACAACGGGATCGTAAGCCTGCTTTCGCGCATGAAAGGCCCATTTCCCTGCCATGCCGTCAGCAGAGAGGCGGTACGCGCGGCGGGCGTCAAAGGCGCCCCCGACGATATGGGCGCCTCCGGAGGGCGGCGGATCAGCGCGACCTTTCACGGCAGGGATATTTTCGCCCCCGCCGCGGCCATGATCTGTAATAAACGGTACGGCGCCGTAAAACAACAGGAGATCGATCCGTACATCATACCGGATGTATATACGGAGAAGATCGCAGACCCGCCCGGCATTAAAGGGAAGATCCTGCATATAGACAGGTTCGGTAACTGCATTTCCGCTATTCACCGCAGTGAGGCGGGGGAAAAAGATTTTACGGCCCATGTCAGGCTGGGGGCGCAGCATATTACGCTGGATGCCATCCACAGTACCTTTTCAGACGTTGCACCCGGCCGGCCCCTGGCCTATTGGGGAAGCACGGGTTTCCTGGAAATAGGGATCCGAAACGGGAACGCGGCGGCCGCACTGGGGATTACCCAATCGGACGAGGTGATCCTGCGATGATGCGGCCCCGCTCCGTCCTTGACTTTTTTGGGTCGGAGGTCTATACCAACCACATGGGAAGATTATGGTTGTGGAGCATTTGTTTTATCTGCTTCTTCTGGATATCATGCCAAAACGATCTGGATACGGTCCAGAAGCGGATAAGCTACGGCATCGGGTATAATCTGGGACGGCAGTCCCGTTTTGATTATGAACGGGGCAATATACCCATTGACTATGAAATGGTGCTGCGTGGATTTAAAGACGGAATCATGGGTAATAAGACTACGGTTCCGCGCGAGCAGCTGCAGCGCGAAATCGAGAGCTATATTATAGAGGAGCAGGCCGAAACAAATACTAAAAAGGGACGGGCCTATCTGGAACGGAACAAAACACAGCCGGGGGTGGTTGTGCTGCCGGACGGTATCCAGTATAAAATACTGAAGGCGGGCGCCGGCCCGAAACCGAAACTAACCGATACCGTGGTGTGCGATTACCTGGTGCGTTCACTGGACGGTGAGGTGATCCAAAGCTCATATTCACACGGTAAACCCGTGGAATTTCGTGTTGACGGGGTGATCAGCGGCTGGACCGAGGTACTCCAGCTTATGCCGGTGGGTTCGAAATGGGAGATTGTTCTTCCCCCGGAATATGCCTACGGCCGGGAAGGTTCAGCCGAGGTGGGGCCGAACCAAACCCTTGTATTCGAGATAGAGCTTTTAGAAATAAAATAGACCGCGCTTAATTCATGGAGGAATACGGCATGCAGGTAACCATTCATCCGGCAACGGTTCACGGGAAGGTGCGCATCCCTCCCTCAAAATCACACACCATCAGGGCGCTGCTCATAGCGTCCCTGGCCCAAGGCAGCTCACGCATCCTCTACCCCCTTTCTTCGGCGGATACCCATTCCTGCCTTGCCATCTGCGAGCAGCTTGGCGCGGTAATCAGCCAAAAAGACAGCGAATGGACGGTTGAAGGCACCGGGGCGCGCCTGCAAATCCCCGCCGACATACTGAATGCCGGCAATTCCGGCACCAGCCTGTACCTGGCTGCGGCCACGGCGGCCCTCATCCCGGGCTGGTCGGTCATGACCGGGGACGACCAAGTACGCAGACGTCCGGCGGCGGAACTGCTTAAGGCGTTAAACGACCTGGGCGCGCAGGCCTTCTCTACGCGGGATAACGGCTGTGCGCCGCTGGTAATAAAGGGCCGCCTTAAGGGCGGTACCACCAGCATCAAATGCCCGACCTCACAGTACCTGTCCGGGCTGTTGCTTAATGCGCCCCTGGCGGACGGCGACACCGAGATACATGTGCTTGAGTTGAACGAACAGCCCTACGTGCAAATGACCTTGGACTGGCTGGACAGCCAGGGGATAGTGTATGAACATGATAATATGTCCTCATTCTCCATAAAAGGGGGCCAGTCCTATAAGGCCTTTACCAGGCGAATTCCCGGGGATTTTTCCTCGGCCACCTTCTTTCTCTGCGCCGCGGCCGTCACCGGCTCGACCCTCACGCTTCTGGGTCTGGACATGAACGATTCGCAGGGGGATAAAGAGGTGGTATCCATGCTGGAACGCGTCGGCTGCCGGGTTGAGGTCCTTAAAGACGGCATCACTATTCAGGGAGGACCCCTGCGCGGCCGGGAGCTTGATCTGAACAATACTCCTGACGCTCTGCCCGCACTTGCCGTCACCGCCTGTTTCGCCCAAGGCACCACCACCCTCGTTAACGTGGCCCAGGCCCGCCTGAAAGAAACCGATAGAATCAGCGTAATGTGTGAGGAACTGCGTAAAATGAACGCACAGGTGGAGGAACTCCCCGACGGCATGGTCATTCAGGGGGGGCGGCTTAGGGGAGCAACCGTGGAGAGCCATCTGGACCACCGGGTGGCCATGGCCCTGGCGGTCGGCGCTCTGGGCGCCGAGGGGCCCACCGTCATCCGCGACGCACAGTGCGTGGACATCACCTTTCCCGGTTTTTTTACACTGCTGCAGTCGGTCACCGACACATAGGTGGTGTTAAGCGGCCCCGGCAACATTAAATTGTTTCTCACCATACTTTCCCGGAGCGCATGGCACTGCGCACTGGTGAAGTATTCCCTGTTACCTTCCCTGTCCTATCACGTATATAATAAAAACCCGCCGTAAAACCGGCGGGGCGTTTAAGGAGGTTGAAATGAACAAGCGTATATTGATGAGCAAAGCCGTAAGGTTTTTCTTCGTATTCGCCGCCGCGGCCGCACTTATCCTGAGTTGTATGAACGGAGGCCGGACCCGGGACGCATTATACCTGCCGCAAAGCAAGATGCGCTCTGTGGAGAAAGAAGAAGCTCCGGCGGGCATGCCGGTTCAGGCCGGGGAGGCGCCGCAGACCGGATTCAATACCGAGGAGTACGGGCGCATTTATGAAAACCGTTTTCTTAAGGTAAGGGACAACCCGCTTTCCACGTTTTCCATAGACGTGGATACCGCGTCATACGCCAATGTAAGGCGCTTTTTGCGAAACGGCGGCCTGCCGTACCCGGACGCGGTCCGGATCGAGGAACTGGTGAACTATTTCACCTATGACTATCCCAAACCCACAGGCGATGCGCCGTTCGCTTATTTTACCGAGCTTTCGGCCTGTCCCTGGAACCCCGAACATATGCTGCTGCATGTAGGGCTGCAGGCCAAAAAAATCTCTTTTGGGGCCCTGCCGCCCAACAATCTGGTGTTCCTGCTTGATGTATCGGGTTCCATGAGCGACTATAACAAACTGCCGCTCTTAAAATCGGCGTTAAAACTTCTGGTGAACGAGCTTCGCGGCAAGGACAAGATCTCGATTGTCGTGTACGCGGGCGCGGCCGGGCTGGTGCTGCCGCCCACAAGCTGTGACAATAAAAAACTGATTATCGACACCATGGAGATGCTCTCCGCCGGAGGCTCAACGGCCGGCGGAGCCGGAATCGCGCTTGCCTATAAAATCGCCAGGGAAAACTTCATTGCCGACGGCAACAACCGGGTCATCCTGGCCACGGACGGGGACTTCAATGTCGGGGCTTCCAGCGAAGGAGAACTGGTGCGCATGATTGAGGAAAAGCGTGAGCAGGGTATATTCTTGACCGTGCTGGGTTTCGGCATGGGTAATTACAAGGATTCCAAGATGGAAAGCCTGGCGGATAAGGGAAACGGCAATTATGCGTATATAGACAACCTGCTTGAGGCCAAAAAGGTGCTTGTCAGCCAGATGGGCGGCACGCTGCATACCATTGCCAAGGATGTAAAAATACAGATTGAGTTTAATCCGGCGGTTGTGGACTCCTACCGTTTGATCGGATATGAGAACAGGCTGCTGCGTTCCGAAGATTTTGCCGATGATACCAAGGACGCGGGTGAGCTGGGGGTGGGCCACACCGTTACCGCTCTTTATGAACTTACACCGGTCGGCGCCGAATTATCCCCGGGCACGGAACTGCGTTACCAGGACAAGGATATCAAGGACGGCGCCGCCTCAAGTAATGAGTTGATGTTCATCAAGTTCCGTTATAAAGATCCGGACGGCAGCCAAAGCAAATTGATCACCACACCAGTACCTTATAAAAAGCTATCCTTCTCACAGACCTCGGACAACTTCCGCTTTGCCGCGAGTGTGGCGGAGTTCGGACTGCTTTTGCGAAATTCGGAACACAAACAGAACGCCGCTTATACTCAGGTTCTGAAGCTTGCCGGCGGTGCACAGGGAAAGGATGAGGAAGGCTATCGCAGGGAGTTTATGGAGCTTGTAAAACTCGCTCAAAAACTGGATACGCGCGATAATAAATAAAACCGTTTAACCGAAGCCCTTCAGGGCGGATCATAATAATAAAATTAGGGGTAAGGGTTGCCGGCCGCTTTTCCACCGGGAAGGCGGTCCGGCGCTTCCTCATCCGTTTAAAATAAACACTTTACAGGTATCGGTTATCAGTATATGGTACCTACTATATAATTCGTCACCGATGAATGCGGGCTTATCCCCGATGCCTGCCGTGACGTTCATATAAAGGTCGGCTCCGTGCCCCATCCAATGCGGGATGATCACTGGCAGTTGGATAGCCAAGGTCGAGCTCTAGTCTTTCCGTTGTCGACCGGTAGCCGGGCGGCGCAGCGCCTTGAAAATGGAAAGCGGCCAGCCCACGCCGAAACAGGTGAGCATGATTGCCTCAAAAATACTCATAATCCGGGTCTATCTCCTTTACACACAAAAATATATACGGCATCTTGTTTAAGCAATAATAAAACCATATAATCTGTAAAAATTTCAAGACGGGAAGTATGAAACAAAAAATATCCATGCTTTGTTTTATATTTATGTTTCTCTGCCTTCTGGCGGCACAGGCCGATGTGGCCGTCGGTATTATTGTGGGTGAACCGACGGGCCTCAGTTTCAAATATGATAATTTTCCGATTTTATGTGTGGCCTGGTCGTTCGAAAACTACTTACATGTACATGTGGATATCTGGCTGTTGAATCCCGTATTATCCGCCTCGGTTAACTGGTACCTGGGAGCGGGCGGGAAATTGAAAATATACTTTGACGGAAATATACGGCGTCAACAAAACTCGGAATTTGCCGTGGGCGCGCGGATCCCCGTGGGTCTGCAATATACCTTCGAGACGCATTACGAACTGTTCCTGGAACTTGCGCCCGGTATCGACCTGTTTCCCGCAACCAGGTTTGATATGGATTTTGGCATCGGGTTCCGCTACCATTTTTAACCGCCAATTCCGGGACTGAGCCCGATTCCGTTATACCGGATACTGGCGCGGATAATTCGTATTAATAAATGGTTTCCTCCTCCGGGTTCTCGACGGGGAAGAGATACCCCGCATATATCTTAAAACCAAAAAAGGGAAGCACCTGGTCCTCAATATAGACAATGCCGCCCCTCACCCCGCCCCTGAAAAGGATGCGTGAAGGCAAAAGGTAATTGATATCGGCCTCTGCAAAGGCCGCGATCCCCATACTCGAATCCACTTCGTGATCCGATTCGTTCTCCGTGTCGATTATAGCCCATGCGGTTCCCAGGCCTAGGTCATAGGCTAAGGGGGTGCGCGTGACAAAACGTTTTTTGATTACAATCGGCAGTATAAACGCGCCGCCGTCCTGCTGGGTAAATTCGGTTTGCAAGTAGAGATATTCCAGCCCTATGCCGAGCGTGGTAATATCGTCAAGGCGGCCGCCGCCGAAACAGCCGCCGTACCCCATTTCGACCTCAGCACCGCCCCCGATCATTAATCCTGTCTTCCCCAGGTATCCGTTTGCCCCGGCCGAAACCAGAAGCTGGGCAAAGCCGTGTGAACCCAGGAATACCGCCATAAAAAAAATAAATGCCTTCCTTTTTAACATATGCACCTCCCGTACAAGAAATACCGTTTAATTGTACCGGTCGGCAGGATTCTGTCAATCAGCATAAAAAAATAAGTGATTGGCGTACCACCCAAATACGTATATATTCTAAAAAGGAGGAACGCATGGAAAAAAGGCGGTTGGGCGGTTCGGATCTTATGATAACGCGTATAGGTCTGGGCGCCTGGGCCATCGGCGGAAGCTGGAGGTGGGGATGGGGTCACCAGGATGATACGGATTCCGTGAAGACCATTCACAAGGCCCTTGACGGCGGCATAAACTGGATCGATACGGCGGCCGTCTACGGCCTCGGCCATTCGGAAGAGATCGTAGGCCGGGTGTATACCGAACGGTCCGAAAAACCCTATGTTTTTACCAAGTGCTCCCGGATGTGGGACGAAAATGACGCGATCTGGGGCAGGCTGACCGCGGCCTCCGTCCGCCGGGAGGTTGAAAACAGCCTGCGGAGACTGAAGCTGGACGTAATCGATCTGTACCAGATCCACTGGCCGGAGCCGGAACGCGAGATCGAAGAGGGGTGGGAGACCATGGCCAGGCTGAAAGAGGAAGGCAAGGTGCGTTACATAGGGGTTTCCAATTTCTCGGTAAAACAACTCCAGCGGATCATGCCCCTGGCTCCGGTGACATCATTGCAGCCGCCCTATTCGCTGTTATCCCGGGATGTGGAACGCGAAATTCTTCCGTTCTGCCTGAAGAATGAGATCGGGGTTATCGTCTATTCCCCCATGGCCTCCGGCCTGCTTACGGGAACAATGACCCCAGAGCGAATCAGAAACCTGCCGGATGAAGACTGGAGAAAAGGTTCGGCCAATTTTCAGGAGCCGTTGCTGTCGAAAAACCTGAAGCTGGCGGAGCTTTTAAAGCGGATCGGTGATAAACAGGGCAAAACGCCCGGCGAAATAGCCATTGCCTGGACACTCCGGCACAGTGCGGTAACCGCCGCCATCGTGGGAATGCGCAGGCCCGACCAGGTGGACGGGGTGATCCACGCGCCCGAGGTTAAGCTTGACAATGAAGACATAGAGAGGATCGAATCGCTTCTCTAAAGAAAGACGTACCCATGAAATACTTACCTTTGATGGTAATGTTGATAACAGCGGGAATATGTGTTGCCTGCAAAACCACACAACCCGGGGCCTTCCGGGCGATAATTAATAAGAGTCCGCTGGAAAAGGTCGTGACCTATTATTACGCCGCTTTTGAGGGCGGTGAATTGGGCCTGGTTACCGGTTTCGCCGGGCAGGTGTTCTATACCAACGATCATGCCGCCACGTGGCGGCGTTCGGCCAACAGCTCGTTCTGCCTTTTTACCCTGGAAATAAACGGCTCTTATATCTGGGCCTGCGGCGATAAGGGAAACGTGCGGGTAAGCAAAAACCGGGGACGTACATTTGAGCCGCTTGCCGACTTCGGCCCTCCCGAGCCCGGCCACTGCCGCTACCTCAGCTTCAGCTCTCCGAATACGGGCTGGATCGCCTCGCCCGCTCTCCTGGCCGGAACCGCCGACGGCGGCAAAACCTGGACCGGGATCACCCTGCCCCCCGGCTGCGCGCGCCTCGTGGCAATCGACCTTATCACGGATACACAGGGACTGATTCTGGACAGCAAAGGTGTGCTGTATAGTACTGAAAACGGCGGCGCAACCTGGCGCCCGCAACCGCTCGGGACAGGTATGCGCGCCATTGATCTTGAGATCCGTAACTCCCCCGCCGTGGCCCTGCGTTTTGTAAATCCCGCGCAGGGCATACTGGTAGCCAGGATAAAAGATCCGTTTTCAATCAGCGTCTTTGCTACTTCGAACGGAGGCGCAAACTGGAAAGGCAGCACCCTCACCACGGACAGGGATTATACGCATAACTCGGTGTATCTGTCACGGGACCTTGAAACCATAACCTTGCTGGATACGGAAAACCAGACCGTAAGCGTATTTTCAAGCCGGTAATCAAAGATCATCCGGGCGCGGCGGCGGCTTTATACTCACCAGCAGGGAACGCCAATTGGTTGCCTTCCAGATGCCTTTAACATTTCGCACCAGACTCACGGGACGAGGGGAATCGGCTCCCGTAGAGGCCACAAACACCTTGGCGGCGGAGGGATCGGCATCCGGTTTTTGTTCCTGGGAGAAAAACCTGAATGTAAGCCGGCCCGCCGGGAGCGCGTATCCCTTTTCCCGTTCCGTACCGGCAACGTACGAGTTGGGAAGGTATTCCGTCCCCGAGTCCTTTCCGATATACTTCTCTATAAACTTTCGGTCTTTGTGGTGCAGGGCATACCCCTTGTAGGTTTCTCCCTCCACCAGTACGCTCATATCCAGGGCGATCACCAGGCATTGCTCACCCAGGGTATGGTTTTTCGTATATATAAGCAGGGCGAGCACAAAAACCACGGCCCCGCCCTGTGGTGTTCGGGCCAGGGTATCACGCAGTGCGATAAACTCTTCCAGTGAGGACGGGATCTTCTCCACCGACACGGATGGAAGGGGGACTGTCTGCGCCAACAATCCGGCAGGCTGAATAAGTAATAAAATATCGATTATTACCAATACCTTAGCGCGTAAAAACATTCTCATTAATCCATATTATACCCCATTATATTTTTCCCGCAAGGGTCCGCGGTTTGCTGTTAATGACAATACGATTCATTTGCAATATCCGGGTAAGATCATGTAAAATTAACAATATAGTGCGTTTTCGTGGTCGGAGTATTCTATGCGGAATCTAAAACCGAAGCATGTAGAAAGTACAAATCAAGCCAGCTTAGCACTTCTGGCCATGGATAAAACGTCCGACTGCGTGTATTGGCTCGATCGCGCGGGCCGCTTTATTTACGCGAATGAAGCGGCCACCCTTTCCCTCGGCTATACAAAGGCCGAATTCCTGACCATGACCGTGCCGGACATTGATCCGGATTACAGCCGTAAAAAATGGAACCAACGGTGGAAAGAACTGCGGTTAAAAAAGAAACTGGTTCTGGAGGTTGTGCACCGGGCCAAAAACGGCCGCCTGATTGATTATGAGGTGTCGGCCAACCATATCGAGCTGGCAAACAGGGAGTATAACTGCGCCTTCGCCCGTGACATTACCGAACGAAAGCGGGCTGAGAACGCCCTTCGCCATAGTGAAAACCGCTACCGGGAGCTGTTTGACCACATCAACAGCGGGGTGGCGGTCTACGAGGTGGTTGACAACGGCAAAGATTTCATTTTCAAGGACTTTAACCGCGCAGGTGAAAAAACAGACAATGTCCGTCGTGAGGATCTGATCGGAAAAAGTATTTATAAAGTGCGTCCCGGCATAAAGCAGTTCGGTCTTACTGATACCTTTAAAAAGGTCTGGCAGACCGGCAGACCGGCCATACACCCCGTGGCCCTCTACCAGGACAACCGGCTGCGGGGCTGGTATGAAAACTTTGTCTATAAGCTTCCCTCAGGGGAAATTGTCGCGGTCTTCGACAACATCACCGAACGCAAACTGATGGAGGAAGAGTTCCGGATCCAGGAGGCCAGGCTGGCCAACGCACTGAAAATCGCCAGCCTCGGAAACTGGGAATATGATGTGCAAAGGGATGAATTCACCTTTAATGACAATTTTTATGCCCTCTTCCGCACAACCGCCAAAGAAATGGGCGGGTACATCATGTCATCACAGGATTACGCAAACACCTTTATTCATCCGGATGACCGGTTCATGGTGGCCTCGGAGATCAAAAAGGCCCTTGAAACCTCGGATCCGTTTTTTGTCCGAAAACTGGAGCACAGGATAGTTTATGCCGATGGAGAGCCCGGGTTTATTACCGTTCGTTATTTTGTGGTAAAGGATAAAAACGGGAAAACCGTCAAAACCTATGGCATTAATCAGGACATCACCCAACGCATACAGACCCAGGAGGCCCTCCAGCGTGAACTTGAGGTCAACAGCGCCCTTGCCGCTTTGTATACTCCCCTTGTGTCGCCGGCAACCACCCTGCATGAGATCGCGTACGCGGTTTTGGAGCACGCACAAAGGCTGACACGGAGCGAACGGGGGTATGTTTCCGTCATCGATCCGGATACCGGAAGAAATGTGGGATATACGCGTACGAAAATTCTCCCCAAACAGTATACGATCTCCGGAGATGATAACAGTTTCGAGTTTCCCCGTAACCCGGACGGCGCCTATACGGGATTGTGGGGGCATTCCCTGAACGCAAAACAGGCCTTTTTCACAAACACGCCGTCCAAAGACCCTTCTTCAAAATTTACGCTGAAACGTTTCCTGTCCGTACCGGTGCTGCTGGAAAACGAGTTGGTGGGCCAGATTTCGCTGGCAAACTCGGGAGGCGACTATACCGACAGGGACCTCTCCTCGGTGAAACGCCTCGCCGAATTTTATGCCCTGGCCATTCAACGAAAAAGGTTTGAAGACAAAATCAAACATTCCCTGGACGAGAAAGTTCTTTTACTCAAGGAAATACATCACCGCATCAAGAACAATCTGCAGATCGTCATAAGCCTTTTACACCTGCAGACCTCGTATTTAAAGGAAGAAAAGATCTGTGACTATTTTAAAGACAATGAGTCGCGCATAAGATCAATGGCCCTTATACACGAGAAGCTCTACCAGTCCGGGGAGTTTTCCGAGGTGGATTTCGCGGACTATATAAAACGGTTGGCGCATGACCTGCTGCAGGTCTACCGCATTAATAACAGTATGGTGAACCTGAAGCTTTACACCGAAAAGATACCCCTAAAGATCGATAAGGCGGTTCCCTGCGGCCTTTTACTCAATGAACTTGTACTCAACAGCCTGAAGCACGCCTTTAAGGGCGGGCGGGACAACACCATATCCATCACATTGAAAAAAACCGCCGATCAAAAAATCTTGCTTGATGTGGCCGATAACGGTATAGGCCTGCCGGCGAAATTGAATTTATCCAACCCCGCCACACTGGGTTTCAGCCTCATCGTATCGCTTTCCTGCCAGCTGAACGGTACAATAAGTATCGGCAACAAAAACGGAACCAGATTCCGGATTATTTTCGAGAGCTGAACGCCGTTCGCGGCCGGATCGGATTACGCCGCCCCGCAAGGCTGCCCGCGGCTGTAATATGCTCAGCCGACCGTCCATCCCCGGTTGGCCGGAAACAGCAGACCCACAACGAGGTAGGCCGCAATCGCAATAATCAGAACCGCCGTAAATCCGAAGGAGACCGAGACAAGCCGTCCCAGCACCGTGCCGGTCACCGAGAGCGCGCCGTTCATGCCCCAGGCCCAGGGCAGAAGCCGCGGTCTGGTCTCGGACAGGGCGCTTAATCCATTGGGAAAGGGCATGCCCAAAAAAAAGGCGGCCGGCGCTATAAGCAGGACGACTATCACCAATTTTACGCCGAAGGGTATGCCTAGGAACAGGGAAAGCACGGGCGAGAGCCCGAACAGGTA
>CAZWYY010000029.1:25785-45204 GCA_964638895.1 uncultured Spirochaetaceae bacterium
CCGAGGGCAGCCAGACGCACGATCATCTTCCTGGTGCGGGCCAGGTACCTGCTGCAGATGCTGCCGATCCCGGAAATAATGAGCATGGCCGTGATCACCATGGAAACCGATATAATGGGGTTGCTTAAAAAGAACACCAGGCGCTGGATCAAAAACATCTCAATCAGCATGTAGCCCAGACCCAGGCACGCGTAGTAGGCGATCACCCCAAGCGTCCCGCGTTTTTTGCTGAACAACTCGCGCCACCTGCCTACCAGGGGTATCAGAACGATAAACACGGCGAACACCACGGAGACGATCAACACGGCCAAAAGCAGGAGGTAGCCCCAGTCCTCGGACACGGCCGGAAGCTGGTCCAGCACCAATCCCAGTTTTGAAGGTTTGAGGTACACGGTATAATACGGCCTGTCGTCGGTCATGGGCCGTACATCGAAAACATAGTCACGGTAAAGCTCCTGCGCCCTGCCCGCCAGCATGGCCAACAGCGCGCTGCGGTAAAAATGGGCCGGCTCCACGTAAGTGGGCCTGTCGGCGCCCGCGGGCCTTTTCTCCTCAAACCAGGAATTATAATAGGCAATCAACCGCGGCAGGTCACCGCCGTCCGCCCGTATCTCCGGATAATAAATGTCGCTGAGTGACAGTTTTTCCGTAAACGCGAGTAGCGCCCCCACCTCATTATGGTGTTCATCCTGCAGGAAGGGTGATTTTTTCACAAGCACCGTGGCGGTGGAATTGAGGTAGTTGAACACAAACAGGTGCCGGCCCGGCTCCTTCACGCCCAGGTCGGAGAGTGATCGCACCACTGTGGAAAGGATCTTGAGTACGTTTCTGGGCGGTTTAAGGCGGTCCCAGACCGTGATCGATAAAATCCCGTCCTTGTCCAGTCCCTCCAGGTAGTCCCTGATCGCCTGTTCCGTATAGGTAAAGTTCTCCTGCACCGCGTATCCCCCGGATTGGGAAAGCCCCACCGAATCCACCAGGCTGATTTCCACAATGTCGAACCGGCCGCGGTGCCGTGCGCAAAACGCCCGGGGCTCCCCCACAACCACATGTATGCGGCTGTCGTTCAGCCGGTTTCCGGTAAATGGCGCCACAAAGGGATCGTGCCGGTACATATCGATCAGCTCCGGATTGGGTTCCACGACCGTGATGGAGGACGCGTCGAAGTATTTGGCCACCTCGCAGTTGATGCTGCCGCCGATGTTTACCAGAAGCACGCGCGGATGTTTTCTGATCACATAGGGCGCGCTTGTGGGCAGGTATTCAAGGAACCCTTGTTCCCCCGAATCGGTCTTGCCCATGATCACAATGGGACCGTTCCCGTCGATATACAGCCCGCAGAAGGGCTGCTTTCGGGCCGCTCCTATCTTCTGCCACGCGTTCATACTCATACCGGGCGCGGAATGGAAATAGGAGCTTTGGAACACGTACATCTCCCCGGCCGGGCTGTAGATCCTGCTTGCCACGCGTGAATCCTTATAATGCTCGGCATAGAAGATCGGTTTGAAGTCCGATACACGGATACTTCCCGCGGCCAGGAACACGCCCAGGCAGAGCACAAAGATCACGCCCATGGAAACAAGGGAAAGCGGCTTTATGAACGGTTTCCCGCTTTCCGCGTCAAAGCGCAGGGAACACAGGACGGCCGCCGCCAATATCATGAAGAGGACGGGGATTAATAACGAAGCCGTGGGCAGAAAAAACATGCAGACGATGATCAACAGCCCGCCCATCCCCGAGCCGCACATGTTCCAGAAATACAGACGGTACATACGGCTGGCCAGGACGATAAAGGAAATACCGATAAAAAGCGCGCCCAGAAAAAACGGTACGCTGTAGATGAGATAAAAGGCGCCGATCCAGACCACCTGGATGGGATCAGCCCCCATGAACATGGGATTAAACGGCACCTGCTGGGCCGCGACGTAACAGAACACCATGGCGGGCATGGTGGCGGCCGCGAGTACGGTCAGCCATTTGTTGGGAGAGGCCTTGATTTTTTTATGCAAAAAGGTAAGCAGAGTTCCGGCCACGCCGAAACCCAGGAGCGCGGTGCTGATGATCATGGACCCGAAGTTTGACCAGCTTCCCACTGAGAACACGCGCATCACAAACAGTTCATAGGCAATCAGGCCTATTGAGAAAAAGAACAGCGCAATCAGCTTAAAGGTGGTGCTCCGCATATACCCCCCGTACAAATAAGCGATAATATCCCGTATACCGGGATTTGTCAAATTGACAGTTCTGAAGTTTGCGGGGGCCCTAAGATCCGCTCCAAGACACACTTGATCTGACGTATAAAACTTTAGTACATTAAGTTGTATTTCAATTCAGATAATAAGGGGTGATACATGCCGAACTGTAAAGTATGCGGTGTTGATATATCGGAGCCGGGGTTGTGCGCCGAGTGCAGCGCCGAACAATCCGCGGCCAAAAACAGGCGGAAGGCCGGTTCCCTACCCATGGTCATTATCCTGGCGCTGGGTATTCTTGCGATTACGGCCACGGCCGTAATCATAACCCTTCCCGGACCCGGAACGCCCGGGACCCCGGCGGTTTCCGGTCAGACCGGGGACCGGTCCGCCGGGGATTCGGGGTCAACCTCAGCCGCGGCGGGCGGCGCGGCCTCCACGACTGATACGGCCGGGTCACAGGCATTGGTTGGTCCGGACGCCGGTTCCACTGAAGAGTTTGGGAATAAAAACGCTCCAATTAAGTACAATATTACCAAGATAAAGGACCTGCCGCCCATCGACAACAGGGATGATTATATAAACTGGATGCTTGCCCATACCACCGAAAGCGAGGCCGCCCTGTCCCTGCGCTGGGAGCGCGCCCAGCTCATCATCCAGTCTGGTCAGGGGGAGTTCGCCGATCCCAACGCCCTACGCGCCTATCTTTTGACCCCGCGGGAGCTCTTTACGCGCGGCCAGGACCTGTTCGTAACCTACGGCGCCAGGCCGCTGCAGATAGGGTACGGACAGACCATCACCGCGCCCAATGTGATGGCCATGATGACCACCTCCCTGCATGTACAACCCGAAGACAAGGTTCTGGAAATCGGGACCGGTTCCGGTTACCAGTCCGCCGTGCTTACCCGGCTGACGAATCACGTATACTCGATTGAGATCATCAAGGAGCTGTACGAGCAGACGGACAAGCTGTTCAAATCGCTTGAGGCCCGGTACCCCTCCTACAAAAACATCGTGCGAAAACTTGATGACGGGTACTACGGCTGGGCCGAGTACGCCCCGTTCGACAAAATCATCGTCACCTGCTCCATTGATCACCTGCCCCCGCCCCTGATCCGGCAGCTGAAGGTGGGCGGCACCATCATCGTTCCGCTGGGCCCCCCCTATCGCCAGTTTCTGATGCGCATCCAAAAGGTGCAAAACAAGAACGGCGATATCGCCCTTATCCAAAAGGACGTCTACGACGGGATGGGCGTGATCTTTGTGCCCTTTACCGACAGCGCGGGGAAAAGTTACAGTAAATAGGGCGGCCGCAAGGACACACGCGGGATCAAAGGCACGGCGCGGATAACGCCGGGCGGGAAATGGAGCGGCCCGCTTCAACGGCCTTATAGGCAGGCGGTTCCGCCGCCCGCCCCCATTGTCGGACCGCACCCTCTTCAAACCGCCCCTCCTCCGTGCACATTAAGCCTGTCACCATGTATTGACAGAGCCGGTATTCTTATATAGTATAATCGAACAAATAAAAAACTTACATTATGGAATGAATGTGGCCGGTTATAATTATGAATGGGCGGATCTGCTTATCTTAAGCGGTTTTCTCGTACCTATTATTGTTTGTGACATAAGACAAAAAAGAATTCCCAACCTGTTCGTATTTCTGGGCGCGGGTGTGTTGTTCCTGAAAAGACTATTTGCGGACACCGCATATATTCCGGTCATCCTTATAGATACGGCGGCCGCGTTCAGCATTGTGGCCCTGCTCTGGGTGCTTACCAAGGGAAAAATCGGGCTGGGGGACGCCAAGCTGTCGGGTTTTATCGCCATGGCCATCGGATTGTTCGGCTGGTTTGTGGCCCTGTTCGCCGCCTCACTCTCCGGGCTTGCCTTTATGCTTGGCGGCATCAAGTTAAAAAAAATAGAGATTCACGATCCCCTGCCCTTTGCGCCCTTTCTTGGACTGGGCTGCGCGGTCAGCGTACTGTTGAAGGGAAGCATTTTTACCTTGATTACGGGGTTGTCGCCGGTATGACGCATAAGAACATAGTACGCACTGCAATATTCTTCCTGTTTTTTCTGGCGTGCGCCGCAGGCGCGTTCTCACAGGTTATACCGGAAATGGAGTTCAACAATGCCGAAATCACCGATATCTTCCAGGCCCTGTCCAACGCCGCGAACATTTCCATTATTCCGGATGAAACCGTAAAGGGCACGGCCACCTATTTTTTCGTGGAGATGGAGTTCGAGAAGGCCCTGCAGATATTTCTCAGCACCTACAAGATGTATTATGTCAAAAAGGACAATGTGTATTATGTGTCGCGCATCAAGGCGGAGTATGACGCGAAAAACAACGTCATCTCCATGGACGCGGAGGATGTGGACATCAAAGACCTGGTGGACGCGGCCTCCAAGGCCATGAACAAGACCATCCAGTATGACCAGCTTCCGAGGTCAAACCTGACCATCCACGCCCAGAGCCTGGCGCCCGATAAATTTCTGGCCATGCTTCTGGTGCGCTTCCCCGACTACGAACTGGAGGCGAAAAACGAGTATTTTTTCATCCGCAAACTGCAAACCGAAGGATCCGCCCGAGGCGGAGGGGGTCGAGGCCGCGGGCTTACGGAAAAGGACAAACGCTATTCCCTGAATGTAGATAAAATCCGCTTTAAGGACCTGCTGGACAGCCTGTTCTCCAGGGCCGGATTTGAGTATTCCAACCTCAGCCGCAAAGACCAGATGCTTGAAGACCTGAAGTTTACCGATAAAAGCTTTGAGGAAATGCTCAGGCTTGTTCTGGACCAGATGTCCATGGATTACCAGCTTGTGGGCAATGTGTATTATATCTTTGAAATTTCACAGAGAGACATCCTGAAAAAACTGAACACCACGGTACTGGTGCCGTTGACCTATATTTCCATCAAGGAGTTTCAGAAACTCCTGCCGTCAGACCTGTCCTCAAGCAAACTTTATAAATTCGATGAGGCCAACAATATCATAATCCTTACCGGCAGCATAGAAGAGATCGCCCCCATTCAAAAGTTTATCACCCAGATAGACCGCGAAAACAAACACCTCAACTACTACCGCTACACCCTCAATTACCTGGATGTAAAAAACCTGAAGACCCTGCTGCCCGAATCCTTTAAATACAACGAGCCCATTGTAGTGCCCGGGACAAACGCCTTTATCATCGCGCTGTCGCCGGAGAAGAAGCGTAAATTCGATGAATACTTGCGCACCGTCGACACCAAACCCGATTCGCAATTCGTGAAACTCAAATATATCAAGGCCGAGGACCTACTGAAGACACTCCCCCCTTCGGTCAGCAAAGAAGAGATAATGGAAACAGGCAATCCCACGGCTGTTTTTTTTATCGGCTCGCACGATAAATTTGTGGATTTTAAAAGGGAACTGGACCTTATAGACCGGCCCCAGCCGCAGATTCAATATAAACTGCTGGTTATAGAGTATTCCTTCGGGGACGCCATGGATCGAAGCAGCGGCGTTGATGTATCCGAAAAAGACTCGGACCAGTACCAGTACGCGGTCAAGGGGCAGCTGGGTGAACTTTTGAAATTGAGTTTCGACATCGTCTCCACCTTCGGCTACCAGTTTTCGGAACAGCTCAACGCCAGCCTCAGCAATCAAAAGGCACGCGTGTTCGCCGATACCACGCTGAACGGCATCTCCGGTCAGCAGGTCAAGTTCCAGAACACGCACACCACGCGCCACGAGGTAAAGCAGGAAACCGATACGGACATCGGTGTGGAAACCACCTCCACGGTGCTGGTTGAGATCACCTTCGGTCTGATTGTAAACGTAAAGGGCTGGGTATCGGGAAACGGCATGATTACCATGGACGTCAGCGCCACGGTGTCGGACCAGTCTTCGGGGGGCTCATCGGACACCGGCCTGCCCCCCACCAGTGAAAAGATCGTCAACACCCAGGTCCGCACCGATGCGGGCAAACCGATTGTCATCAGCGGTCTGATATCACAGAAAACGGACCAGAACGTGTACAAAACCCCCATCTTGGGCGATATTCCGCTATTGGGCCTGCTTTTTCAAAAAGCCACGGAAACAGTGTCCAATACCGAGATGGTGATCTATATTGTGCCCCATGTCATCTATGATTATGATTCGGAGCTGGGAATCTCTTACAGCCTGGAGAGGGCCTATGCAAAATATGTCAAACCCATAATGAACAGCACGGCATACTAAATATGTATAACGATGATTTGTACGACCATACACCGCCGGCGGCCAGCCTGGCGGATTTCAAACCCCTTCCAGATGAGCAGGAACAGTACCCGCTTGAATACATTCAGGCCAACCTGGTTATCAAGCTTAAGGAGTTTCCGGACAAGGTGTATATCGGGCTGTGCGACAATGACAACATCGAGCTGCGCGAGAGCCTACGCAACTTTCATAAAAAGG
This sequence comes from uncultured Spirochaetaceae bacterium, assembly GCA_964638895.1. Taxonomy (GTDB): domain Bacteria; phylum Spirochaetota; class Spirochaetia; order SZUA-6; family RPPD01; genus JAFGGG01. The sequence goes on from CAZWYY010000029.1 coordinate 32,415, forward strand.
ACATTGTATTTTACCATATTGAAAAATCCGAGCTGACCGCCTACCTGGGAGAGCTGCTTTCGCGTATAGACAAGGGTGATGCGTACAAGGAAAAAGGCCGCGAAGAGAAGATACTCATTGACCAGGTCGCCGACGACGCGCCCATCGTCAACCTGATCAACAGCCTGATGATAGAGGCCATCCGTAAAAACGCCTCGGACATTCACATCGAGTGTTTTTCCGATACCGCGCGCGTGCGCTACCGCATAGACGGCTACCTGCAGACCGTGCATACCCTGGAGAAAGACAAGTTCCCGGCTGTGGCCTCCCGCATCAAGATCATGGCCAACCTGAACATCATGGAAAAACGCCTGCCCCAGGACGGGCGCATTACCGTGTACCTGGAAGAGGACATCGTGGACCTCCGGGTCTCCATTGTTCCCATCGCCAATGGCGAATCGATCGTGCTGCGCCTGTTTAATAAGAAACGCACGCCCCTGGAGCTTCCCCAGGTGGGCCTGGCCAAAAAGGAGCTTTCCGTTCTACGCGGGCTGGCCGCCAAGCATCACGGCCTGGTCCTGGTTACCGGACCCACGGGCAGCGGGAAAACCACCACCCTAAACGCGGTGCTGCGCGAGATCGCCTCGGACCAGACAAAGATAATCACCATCGAAGACCCCATAGAATACGTCATCGACGGCATCGACCAGATCCAGACCAATGAAAAAATCGGGCTTACCTTCGACTCCATCCTGCGCCGCGTACTGCGCCAGGACCCGAATATCATTATGGTGGGCGAGATTCGCGACTCACAAACCGCGGAACTGTCGATCCGCGCGGCGCTTACCGGCCACCTTGTATTCTCCACCCTGCACACCAACGACTCGGTATCTTCCATCAGCAGGCTGAAGAACATGGGTGTGGAGCCGTTTCTGCTGGCCGCTGTGTTCAGGGGTGCGATCGCCCAGCGTCTGGCCCGGAGAATATGCGAAAAGTGCAGGGAAAAAACCACGGCCGCGCCGTCCGAGGCCGCGCTTCTGCGGCGCTACGGCTTCCATTTTAAGACCGTGTACAAGGGCAGAGGGTGCGCGGCCTGCAATCACAGCGGGTATAAGGGGCGGGTCGGTATTTTCGAGATCTGCCTGCCGGACGAAACCTTGGAAGAGATGATCGTAAAAGACAGGCGCGACTCGGAAATCAAGCATTACCTGGTGGAAAAGGGCATGCTTACCCTGATGACCGCCGGGTTAAAAAAGGTAAAAGAGGGAACCACTACCATCGCGGAAATCGAAAGGGTGGTAACGTTATAGATGGGCATTTATCACTGCAAGGTAGCGGACAGCACCGGCAAAATAATGGAGTTTACGCGGGAGGCCTCGTCCCCGGACGCCCTGAGCATGGAGCTTATCAACAAGGGCCTCTCCCCCCTCACCATTCAGGAGACGGTTGAGGATAAAGACAAAAAGATTTACAAACGCTATTCCAAAAAATCCATCCTGGAGTTTACGGACACCATCTCCATGCTTATTAACTCCGGCCTTTCGCTCAAGGACGCGCTCTCGATTGCCCGTACCATCTTTTTAAAGGGCGCGGAGAACGATATGATCGTCCATATCTCCGAACGCCTGCAAAAGGGCATCTCCTTCCACCATGCCCTGGACTCTTTCGGCGGCAGTTTTCCGCCGTTATATAAAAGCCTGGTAAGAATCGGGGAGAAGGTTGGAACCCTGGAACTGATTTTAAAGCGCCTTTCCAAGTACCTGCACGACGCCCAGACTATGCGCGAAAAAATCGTGGGCGCGCTTGTCTATCCGCTGATGCTTGTCAGCATTGTGTTTGTGGGGCTGATCCTCATGGTGCTGGTGGTCTTCCCCACCCTGCAGGGTCTTTTTTCCAGCTTCGGACCCGAGCTTACGCGGAATGTGGATTCGCTGCTGTTGTCCGCGCGCATCTTCATTTCCGCCATGCTGTTTCTCATTCTCGGTTCCATAGGGTTCGCCATTGCGCTTTGGGTCGTCCGCCGGGGACGCGGCGCACTCACGGAAAAGGTGGACCGGCTTATCCTGCGCATTCCGGTTTTCGGCAGGGCCGTTTTATACCGGGAAAGCCTGAACTTTTTATTCGCCATGGAGACCCTGACCGGCAGTGGTTTTACCCTGGAGGAGGCCTTGGAGGAGGCGGCCAACGTGGTAAAAAACCTGGCCCTGAAATCCAGGCTGCTGGTCATCAAGGAAAGGATCATCAGGGGGGACTCGATCTCAGAGGCGTTCCTGGAACAGAAAATATTCCCGGAACGCATCGGCCGCTGGCTGGCGGTGGGCGAGCGCTCCGGAAACGTGGAACAGGTGTTCAGCCAGCTTTCCGGGTATTACCAGGCAGAGATCGAAAAATGGTCCGGCAGGTTCATGTCATGGATACAGCCGGCCATTATGCTTATGGTGGGTGTGTTTATCATCCTGTTTGTGGTATTATTCATCCTGCCGATCTTTCTTATGTATGGAAAGATATTATAGTTGTGTACGCAAAGGAGGGTACGATGAAAAAACGGCCCAATCTTATATGTTTTCTGCGTGACGCGGTGCGCTGGGCCTTGTCGCAGAAAAAAAAGGAGCGCGAACGCGGTATGACCCTGATTGAAATCATGATAGTGATCATGATCATTCTGCTTTTGGCGGGGACCGTATCCATAGTGGCCATTTCGGTTTTCTCCCAATCCCAGAGGGCCGCGGCCAAGAATCAGATCAAGGAGTTCGAGACCGCCCTGGGTATGTATCTGTTGAAATGCCATACCTATCCCACCCAGGACCAGGGCCTCACGGCTTTGGTAAAAAAGCCCACCTCTGAACCGATCCCGGAGGGCTGGACCAGTTCGTTCCTGAACAAGCTGGAAATACCCAAGGACCCCTGGGATCATGAGTATGAATATACGGTGCCCGGTCCGGAGGGCCTGCCCTACGGTATCCGCTCGTTCGGCGCGGACGGCAAGGAGGGCGGCGAGGGTGATAACGAGGATATCGTCTCCTGGAAATGAAAAAAAAATCAAGGCCCGCCAAAAACGGCTATATTCTCACGGAGATCCTGGTGGCCCTGATTATCGCCGGCATCGCTTTCGCCCTGCTCTTGGGCGCGGTGGCGCATTCGGCGTTTGCCGTCCATACCATTGATGATGAGATTAAAAAAATCATTCTGGAAAGAAATGAGTTTACGCAGGACCGTACGACAATCTGGAGCTCGGGCCGCGAGTGACCGCGGGTTCACGCTGATTGAGGCCATAACCATGATCGCCGTGATCTCGGTGTTGGGGGTGGTGCTGTGGTCCGGCGCCACCCTGGCCATGCGCGCGCTCTCCGCTATGGATTCACATCTTGACGGAACCGGGGCGTTCCTGCTGGCCGAGCACGCGCTGCGGGAGGAATGCGGACAAATCCGGTTTCCCTACTGGCTGGGACAAAGCGGCATTGAACAGAATGAAAGCGGCATTACCGTGCATTACCTGGGGGGAAGGCGGGAGGACACGCTTGTGATCGGTTTTGAGGACAACCGGCTCTGGATTGCCGAGCACAGGCGGACCACGGATGGTGAGGAAGAGGTAAGCAGGCTCCCGTACGGGCCGTTCGGCGGCGCGGAGTTTTCCACGGCCCGGGCTGAAAACCGCGGCGTATACGGTATTACCGTGACCCTGCGCCCGTTCAAAAAGCAGGATGCGCAGGACGGGCCGGAGAGTACGGACCGGGCGGACGCGGGCGGGGAACTTGCGATTACCGTGGAATTCGGGGCCCTGCCGCTGGGGAGTCACACAGATGAAAACGACTGAAACCGGCTCAACCTATATTGTCCTGTTGATAGTGCTCTTGTTCATATCCGTGCTGTTTATCGGGATCAGCACCTATGCGCACATGGTAGCGCGCACCTCGGTCATGATCAGCGAGAAACAGGACCTTAAACAAAAGTACGTGAAAGAGGCCGAACGCGTGGTGAACCTCCTAGTACATGAAGCGTGTACGGCCTCGGAATCGGCCGCGGCCGATTCCTTGTATGACGATATCTGGAACCGGATCCAATTCTGCGAAATTGAGGGGGCGAAAATCGGGCTGGAGGATGTATCCAGCAAGCTCAACCCCAATTGGATGATGCGGACCCTGTTCACCAGGACGAATCTGCATCACCTTTTCTCCCATGGCAAAAGCGCGGACGAGCTGCAGGAATTTCGCCAAAAACAGGGGGTTTCAGTAAATATTGGTGCGCATTTCAGGGATTTCTTCAGCCCGGAGAACCTGGAAAAGTACTTCAGCGGCTACGGGTATTTCAATATAAACGTAAGTGATGAGTTCGTGCTGGCGACCGTCTACAGTGAACGTACGGGGAAAAGCGAGGCGGAGGCGGAAAGTTTTCGCCTGCTTGTTCACAACAGGAGGCTGCAGAAAAACCCGCTTAAACGCCTGGTACCGTCCGGGCAGCTTCACGAATTTCTGAAGGACGATTACGAGGCCCTTTACCCCATAATCAACGCGGAGCCATTGTTTAACGTAAACTTTGTATCCGAAGACATATTAAGGGAAATAATCAATTATCCCTATACCGACCAGGGGGAAGACAAACATATCAATCCCACGGTCGCGGACTGGATCATACACATGAGGGAGCAACGGGAGTTGACAGAAACGGATTTGGAGAACACAATCAAACCCAGGTATAAAACCGCGCGGATCGGGCAATTTCTGGGTACGCGCACCTGGTTCTGGAAAATAACCATCGCCGGGGAGCAGGCGGCGCTGGAGTGGATCGTGGCCCGCATCCCGGACGAGCAGGCGCAATCCATGAGCATTCAAAATCAAGGGGTACATGACGTGTATTTTACGTTGATCGACGAGAGGTTCAGCCAATGAGCGGCTATGCCTATACGGACCTGGAAAACCACAAACACAATCTCGTTTTTCTGGACCGGGATGATGCCGGGGCCGGGCACACCGTGGCCGGGAACAACCATATAAGGGGCCTATTGATGTCACGCCTGGATTTCGACAGCAAGATCATCGAAATCCCGCCCATCCCGGAGGCGAACGTGCGCGACATGCTCTCGTTCAAAATAAAAAGCCTGTATCCCGGGGACCCGGCGGGCACGCGGTTCGACTATAAACCGTTCAGCGCGGGCAAAAAGCGCTATGCCGTACTGTTTATTACCAAGAAACACGTTATTGAAGAGTATAAAAGTATTGCCGGTAAAAAGTCCCTGCTTCTGCCCTTTACGCTGTTAAAAAACCGGATGCAACAATACAGGGAAGAGGCCGCCTGTTTTCTGTTCTGGCATCCGGACTGGGTGGAGCTCTTTATTTTAAGGCAGGGCGTACTGGGCGCCACCACGGTGCTGAAGCGGGGCAGGCAGTTGAAATCCGATCTCCGTAAAATCGCCAAAATCCTTGCCAAAGAACAAGGAGACATGCCCTTGTTTCATTACTGCGGACAGGGTGAAGGGCGGCTTATCGACGAAAGCAGCCGGTTATATTTGGACGGGCACCCTGCGGAAATACACCTGTTCAATGACTTTTTAAATCACAGGATCGCAAGGGGCGATACACTGTTCGCGCCGCCCTCAAGGACCAGGCTTCCTCCCCTGAAGCAGCGCATAGGCATATACGCCTTTGCCCTGCTTTTGTTAAGCGGTCTGCTGTACAACAAGTGCGCGCTTAATCTGGCGGAATACGAGAAATACCTTGAACAGCGCCGGAACGAATCGGTGAAACTTTACGCGGACATCTCTTCCATGCAGAATGAGATCAGTAAACTTGAAGAGAAACTCCTTATGCTCAGGTCCAAAAAACCGGTGAACCTGTACTCCTTGTTCAACGACCTTTCCGGTGTCTTTGGTGAACAGACCGACCTTCTGTCCTTTATCCTCAAGGGTAACAGCTTCACCCTGGAAGCCATAACCCCCAGCGCCTTGGCCCTGGAGGAGAGATTAAAGAAGCATCCTTCCTTCGGCAACATTAGCCTGCCCGAGTTCAAGCCGGAAAGAAACAGTAACAAAGAGCGCTTCCGCCTGCAAGGGGTCTACAATGCTCAATAAGCGTGAAAAGCTGCTTTTAACGATTATGGGCTGGGTTTTTGCGGCCTGCCTTTTTTTGATCCTTATTGTCCTGCGCTCGGCGCAGATGGTGGAGTCCCGTAAACAGATCGCTGAATACGAACAGGAGCTCGAGCGCTTTGAGCTTATCCAGCCCAATAAGGAGGAGCTGAAGGCGTATTTCGATGATCTGACAAAGGAGATAAACCGGGAAGAAACGCGTTTTTACAAACCGGGGGAAGAAGACCTGACCATGTTCGGGATGAAAATCCATAAACTGCTGGCGTCCTACAACCTTGCCTTCAGCCGTTTTCAGCGCACAAACGACAAGGGAAACCGCTTTGTCGAGGTCTCCGTTTCCGGAAGCGCCTGGAACTTCTCCCGCTTTTTAAAGGAGATTTCCCAGAACCCCAAATACTGGAACATCTCGTATATTACGCTTACCAACAAGCGGAACAAAACAATTTCAGCCACATTCAGGATAAATTATGAAGAGCTTGAAGAATAATATCGTCGATATCGTGTTTCTCTCGCTGGCCGGCATCCTCCTGCTTTTTTTCATCATACCCTGGCCCTTTCCCCGGATCGAGGTGAAATCCAGCCGGGAGCCCTTTGTGAAAAAAATAGATTTTACCAAAACACAGGAGCAAAACTCGGAAAAAAGCGTGGCCGGGTGCGCCTTTCTCTTCGGCGTGCGTATTCCAAAGGCGGGCGGCAATGGAACCCCGGCCCTGAAAGCCGCGCCCACGGACATCGGACCGCAGCCCGCAAGCTGGATAACATACATCGGCCTGATCTCCACGCCCGAGGGGGAAAAAAAATACTACTTTAAAGACACGCGATCAAGCCGTATAATAAAGCTTGCTCTGGGAGAAACAGCCGGGGGATGGACATTGGCCGGGATCTCGGCAGCCGACTTTACCCTTAACAATGAAGGTAAAACATACGTGGTGAAGAGATAGGAGTGCGAATGGCGAATAAACACGGTTTCTTATTTTTAGTATTCTGTATTCCGGTTTTGCTTGCCGGATGTTCGTCCCTGGCCGACAAGGCGGTGACGGAGTTCAGCATTGCCGACCTGCACGGCATGATCTACGATTTTCACAGCCAGCCCTGCGCGAACGTCAATATCCGTATAGACAACAGAAAGGGTCCCGCTTCCGACATCAACGGTCGGTTTGTGCTGAAAAACCTGGCCAAGGGCACACACAGTATTTCCTTTTCCAAGGAAGGGTTCGAGGAGGTCGGTTTTTCCTTCGATTTCAGCAACCGGACCCAGGTGCTGTATCTGAAGCTTTTTTCCCTGAATCAGCTTTTAGAGCTGGCCGAAAAGGAGCTGGAAAACAAGAAACTGGGCAAGGCCGAGGAGTTTCTTAAACGGGCCGGAAAGATAGACGCCACCAACGCCATCCTGCTTTATTTCAAGGCCGTACTGGCCTTAAAACGCAACCAGGTGGACCTGGCAATAAAGGAACTCAACACCATCTTGGAGCAGGGAATCGTCGAACCCGTGGTATTCCTGACCCTGGCCGATATCTACCAGTACTACATTAAGAACATACCCAAGGCCGTGTATTACCTGAAACAATACGTGCATCAGCAGGAAAACGCGGACGTACTTTCGCGCCTGAAGCAGCTTGAGGCACAATTGCGCGAATCGCCGGATACATCTAAACCCGGTATAGCGCCGGAACCGGCAACAACGCCGACTCCGGCGCCCGAGTCTATACCATCACCGAAGCCCGAAAAACCTGCGGCCCCAGCCACTCCGTCTCCTACACCGCCAGCTCAAACGACACCGGCGCCGACGATCGCGCCCGCGACAGCGCCTTCCCCGACACCTACGCCCACACCGCGGCGCACCATATTCTCCGATTAGGTAACACCGACTCCCTCTGCGGCACCGGGCGGTACGCCAACCTCGCGGCCTTAAATACGCGTGAATGCGGACTCGGATTTGGCGGCACGGCCGTAAGTTCGGTGGCGTTTATATTTATCTATGTATAATTATAACGCGCTGTTGTTGATCAACTCGGCGCCGGTAAGCCCGGCGTCCTCAACGGCAAGAATCCCGGATGGCGTGTTGAGGTACCAGCCGTCGCTTACATCCTCGTTGCCCTTGATAAAGAAAAACACGGCCAGGGCCGACTGGTTGAACACCATACACCCCGCGCCCGGCGCGCAGGCGCTTTTGTCCTCGCCGCTTTCAAACATGTCGATGGTGCCCGCGTCCTCCCACATATACAGCCGGATCTCGTCACCGTCCTCAAGATCGAAATTGCTCATATCGATGTTCAGTGTAAAGGATACATGGTTGTTTACCGTTGTCCCCAGGTCTATAACATTACTTACCATGTCTCTGTCAGGGGTCAGGTTCCCGCCCGGTTCATCAATATAGAAGGCGGCCAGCTTGATGTCATTTGAGATGTTGTTCACCCCCGTTATATAGGCCTCGCCTTCCAGGTCCCACTCCGTCTCATAATAACGCAGCAATTCACAGGAAGAAATACAAGAGAATGCAGCAATAACGAGGCAGAGAATTATCAGGCGTTTGCTTCTGTTTGTATGGCGCATACGTATCTCATTATCATAACGCAAGTTACCGGGGTGTGCAAGTGCGGTGTCATTTTGATGCATTTTTGGTAGGTACTCGATGCGCGTGAAGTAATGGCGAGGAAATCATCTTTTCCTTGATATTGTATGATATATATTTTAAGCAAATGACCTATGTTCCAAGGATTATAACAGCCCGCTTACTAAGTTTGGTAAAGCATTTCCCGGTTATCGTGATAACGGGCGCCCGGCAGACCGGAAAAACCACCCTTGTGCAAAATATCTTTAAAGATAAAGCGGATTATGTTGTTTTTGATCCGAGTGTTGATGTTGAGAACGCGCGGCAGGACCCCGAGTTGTTTTTAAACACTCACCAAACCCCAATCATCCTTGATGAGATTCAATACGCTCCTGAGGTAGTTTCGGTAATCAAGCGAAGGGTGGATAACAACAGTAATCCCGGGCAGTATGTATTAACCGGTTCCCAGCAGTGGAGTGTATTAAAAAGCATTGCCGAGAGTTTAGCGGGACGGGCCGTTTTTTTGGAATTGAACGGCTTCGATATTCGTGAGGCGAGTGATAAAAGCAATCTTGGTAACTGGGTCGATACGTATCTGAATAACCACAAAGATTTCTTTCATACTCCATACGAGTTGATCCATACGCCGTATCCCTTAATGGAACATTTATTCCGCGGCTGGCTGCCCCGGGCTGTTTCGCTGCCGCCCCAGGTTTTACGGGACTTTCATAATTCATATATCAGGATATATATTGAAAGGGATGTAAGGCTTGTGGCGGATATCTCCGACTATCAGCTATTCGGCGGATTTTTCAGATTGCTGTCCGCGTTAACGGCTCAGGAAATCAATTCTAATTAGTTAGGCAGGGAGCTCGGGATCACGGCGCAAACCGCCGGAAGATGGATCGATATTCTCAAATCCACCTACCAATGGCATGAACTCCCCGCCTTTTCAGGCAACAGCATCAAAAGGCTTTCACAAAAGCCCAAAGGATACCTGGCCGATACGGGCTTACTCTGCGCGGCCCAGATGATCTCCAAACCCGGTATTTTCCCCGCCCACCCCTTATGGGGTGCGCTGTTTGAAACCGCGGTGGTAATGGATATTATTAAAAAATGCGCGGAGCTTACCTACCCTCCGGCGTTATGCCATTGGCGGACTCATGCCGGAGCGGAGGTTGACATGATCCTGCAACTGGATAACACGTATTACCCGATTAAGATCAAAGGCGGAAGCCATGTATCACGAAAGGACATATGGGGGATCACCGCCTTCCGCAACACCTACCCCTCCCTGCGTATCGGCTCAGGCCTGGTGATATACCTGGGGGATAAAATCTTTCCCCTGACCGAAAATGATTACGCGCTGCCGTTCAATGTGTGTGTTTAGGGAAATATACGGAGAGGAAAACATGGGAGGCGCGTATGTCGCCTGCACCAAGAAGATCAGCTACGATATTGCCGAGGTGTATCACCGCGATGCCGGGGTGGAGTGTTTGGGAGTTAGTTGTATGGGGGATCTAACGCGTTTTTTCAGTTGAGGTGTCGGGGGTAACATAGATTCACCACTCAAAATGCAAATAGGGTAATCGAGATTCATCATCTGGAAGTGTTTTAGGGTAATTGAGATTCATCACCTAAAACGCGATAGGGTAATCGAGATTCACCATGTAAACCCGTTCCAGGGTAATTTGGATTCACCACCCCAAGTCGGTATAATCTCCTCCAAAACTAATATTTGGAGGGACAATGGGATACCGATACATGACAATCGATGATCTAAACGAAATATTTCGCAGATGGCATATCAGTCACGGCATTTCATCAATAAAAAGGGCACTGGATGTAGACCGCAACACAATAAGAAATTATATCCGGCAGTTCGAGGCGGCGGGATATGCACCCGGATGCGATTTCCCACAAGAGAACGAGCTTGCCGGACTATTTCGATCCATACTTCCGCTCAAAGCAAGGCCGCGGAACGTACGCAAGGTATTCGAACGTCATAAAGATGAAATCATACAGCTGGTTACACGTAAAAAAGAACCGGTTAAACCCAAGACCGCGTTTTTAATCGTCAAAGAAAAATATGACCTTCCCGGAAGCTATGAAACATTCAAGTTATTTATGCGGGAGCAGGCTTTTGAAATAAAGAATGTCAAAGCGCCGCTCAGGATCGAATTACCGCCCGGTAAGGAAATACAACTTGATTACGGTAAGGTAGGAAGCTTGTATGACCCTGCAGAGAAAAGAAACCGGGTCGTGTGGGCATTTTGCGGAAAGCTGTCTTTTTCCCGCCTGCCTTACATAGAGTTTGTCTACAGCCAGGATCAGGAATCATTTGTCGAAAGCAACGTTAATATGCTCGAGTTCTACGGTGGGGCGGCTGAGTTTTTAGCTTATGATTATGTGTCACGCCACATAATCATAAAGTATTTCTCGGGGCACACCCCCGAAATACTCAAAAGCCTTCACGTGGCAGGCCAGAAACGTCGACTGTTCCATATTGGTCGTATGCATGACGAAGGGCGTGCGGCTGAATCCGAATACCATGTTGAAGGCATAAAGTTTTTGTTTTTCGCCGTCTACTATTTTCGTTCCGTGTTCCTTCCAATCGACTTGTGCCTGGTAGCCCGGTTCAGTCTCGAAGCGAATCACGGCCTGTATGGTTATCTGGGCTTGCTTTTGGGCCGCGTATTCACGCAGGATACTCATGCCCCCGTCATATCCGATCTTATGCAGTCTGTCGGCAAGCACGACACGGTTGTAATCCGGCGTGTCTTCCAGTATACTGTCTATGAAGGATTTGTAAGCGTCCAGTTTGCTTGGGTAACGCCTTTTTTTGCGGCTGCGTGTTTCTTGTGACAGGTAGTAATACACTGTCCTTTCCGATTTTCCCAGTGCCTGGGCGATATCGCTGATTTTCTTGCCCTGGCGTCTTAAGATCTTTGCTTCGTTCATTCTTAGCTCCAGCATTTTCGGGGCGGCTCCTTTAACTTGTGATTTTCGTAAAACCTATTAAAGGATGTTCCGCCCTTTTTGTTAAGCCGGAACCTGCAATTTTATTCCGGTGTTTTTCTGCAGTTTAACACCGGTGCTGACAGTAGAGATAGACGCCATGTACAGAGGCGTGATAAATCATGAAAGAATTGTCGTTTAACGTTTTTACCACGCCCTCTTCACTTTGTAAAAAGTATATTCTTTTTCATTACCTACCATGAAATATACGTCACCATTTGGTGCGATGGCAACCTCCGCTCCTGATGTGGGATAAAGTTCATTATTAAATCGCATGTTTGAATACAGCCCAAAATAAAAGGACGCAAGTAGTATACCATATTTTGAATATATTATTATAATATAATTTCTTTTTCCATTAATACTATGTTTCTCTATAGCATACCAATAGCTATTATGCATTTCATCATATCCAATCAATCCAATGTTATATTTATAAAAATCATTTTCCTTTATTACTTGATTTTTATGCAGATTTTTATTTTCATAATGCGATCTAATTTCATCTATAAAATCCTTGAATAATTGAAAACTGATAGTATATACTTCATCTTTAATAACAGGATAATCATAACGTAACTTAATATTATTTATTTTATCATGAAGAACAACTGGAGTGTCTGATTCATTATCTTCTTTGAATTGATTATTTAACTTATTAATTACTTTAATTGCTTCTTCTTTCGTACCAATAATTCCATCACGAGTAATAACCCCTAAAGAATCATTATCATCGTAAATAAAGATTTCATCATCAACCGGGAAATAATAGTCATACCGATAAACTTTTACTGGTAATTTATTTTTATTTATAAAAAATATCGTGTTACCACTTTCATCCATTTTTTTAAATCCATTTTCTGTTACGCCTATTATATCATTATCACTTGTGATATTTATTTTATAAGCATAACATAGTTCAACTATATCATTTTCAGTTACAGTAGTAATATAATTCATATCCATATCATATATATTAAACCTATAATTAATCCTATCTTGTAAAATTATTCTATTGTCATTTGTTATTAAGAAATTATCTGCACCGCCCCCTCCACCTGCTATTTCCATTTCCCATCCAATTTGACCACTCCGTTGACCCACGGATATTGATTTTATTTTAATAAATATATTTTTATTTGTTTCCTCACTATTTATAC
>CAZWYY010000030.1:0-3155 GCA_964638895.1 uncultured Spirochaetaceae bacterium
AACCACGATTATGAAGATTATGACGGGATATCTTTATCCCAGCTTCGGCACCGTAACCGTAGACAATAAAGATATTATGGAGCAAGCCCGGGAGATCAAGTCCAAGGTGGGGTACCTGCCGGAGAACACACCCTTGTATACGGATTTAAACGTCCATGAGTATATCAACTTTACGGCGGACGCGCGCGGCCTCCAGAACCAGCGCCGAAAAGAACGGATCAATACGGTAATAGAGGAGTGCGGACTGAAATCAATGCTCTTCCGCGGTATTTCGGAACTGTCCAAGGGGTTCAGGCAGCGCGTGGGCCTGGCGCAGGCCATCATCCATGACCCGGAGATCCTTATTCTGGACGAGCCCACGAGCGGGCTTGACCCCAACCAGATACTGGATATTCGCGATCTGATCCGCCGCATGGGTAAGGAGAAGACCGTAATCATCTCCACGCATATCCTGCAGGAGGTGGAGGCAATCTGCAACCGCGTGCTGATCTTAAACGAAGGTCTGATCGTGGCCCAGGGCACCACCGAGGAGATAGGCAAGGAGTTGAAGGGTGAAGAGCTTTTAAACCTGACCCTAAAGGCGCGGGACGCCGGGGCCGTAAAACAGGAGCTTGCCGCGTGTCCTGCGGTGGAGAACGTGCTTGAATGCAGAAACGAGTCGTCCGACCGCGTCATGGTGAAGCTGTCACTGTCACCGGGCGACGGCTCCGCGGAACGGATCTTCGACTGGGTAGTCTCCAAACAGTACAAAATTCTGGCCATGGTTCCCGAGAAAATCAGCCTGGAGGATATTTTTACCAAACTGACACGGGAGGGAGAACGCTGATGCTTGCGAATATTATGACCATTACCAAAAAGGAGCTGCGCTCGTACTACAACTCACCCATTGCCTATATTGTGAAGGCGGTGTTCCTGGTTGTCATGTCCATCTGGCTGTTTACCGTAAACCAGTTCATTCCGCGCGGCATCGCCGATCTGCGGATGTACTTTACGATGATTCCCTTCATGTTTATATTTTTCATTCCGGCCATCACCATGAGAAGCTGGGCCGAGGAACGGAAAATGGGTACCGAGGAACTCCTGCTTACCCTGCCGTTTCGGGAGTATGAACTGGTACTCGGCAAGTTTCTGGCCGCTTTCATTTTGCTTACCCTGATGTTTGTCATCAGCCTGGTCCTGCCCATCAGCCTGAGTTTCCTGGGCGATTTTGAATGGGGCCAGATCGCGGCCCAATATATCGGGGTGGTGCTCTTCGGCGCGGCCTGCATCTCCGTGGGACTGTTCGTATCCTCGCTTTCCCGAAACCAGATCATCGCGTTTATCTTCAGCGCCCTCACCCTGTTTTTCATCATCATCTTAAGCGAGGTAAATAAGATGGTGGAGCTTCCCTCGGTCATTGCCGGGTTTTTAAACGCGCTCTCGTTCAATTATCATTTTGAGGCCTTCAGTAAAGGACTTATCGATTCAAGGGATATCGCTTACTTCGTACTGGTAAGCGCCTTCTTTTTATACCTGAACAGCAAAGTGCTGATATTCAAGAAGTGGCTTTAAGGGGAGAATGTCATGACCAAGAGAATGCAAGAGATTATTATAAGCGCACTGGTGCTGTTGATTATTCTTTTTTTGGGCTTTAACAGCGCGGTATACTTCTTCAGGCTGGATATCACCGAAACCGGGATGTTTACCATATCGGATGTATCCAAAAACCTGTTCAAGGACATTCCGGAACAGGTGCATATCACCTATTATGTCTCCAAAAAAATAAAGAATCTGCACCCCCTGCCCACGCAGATTGAGGACCTGCTGAACGAGTACGCGGCCAACTCCAGGGGCAAGATAACGCTGACCGTAAAGTATCCCATAGAACAGAAGCTGGAAAACGAAACAAAGGCCTTAAACATCTATTCCCGTTCTTTTCCGGTTGCCGAGCAGGGTGAGTACCGTGAGATTGAGGTATACATGGGCATCGCCATCCAGTACCTGGACAAATACGCGGTGATCCCCTTTGTCAGCCAGATAGAGAACCTGGAGTATGAGCTGACCTCCAACATCCGCAGGCTGGTCCGGAACAAGGAAAAGACCATAGGCGTGCTGATCGGACGGGGGGATATTAACTTTGAGTATTACAAGGCGCTGGCGGACAACTTTTCATCCACCTTCAAGGTGCGGCAGGTGGCGCGCGGGCAGGAGATTCCGGATGATATCTCCGTGCTGTTCGTGCTGGGCGGCGCGGACCTGGATGAGTTCGACCTGTTTCCCATTGACCAGTACCTGATGCGCGGGGGAAAGGCGCTGTTCGCGATTTCGGGAATCAACCTGAACTTTCAGTATCAGGTCGGATTCAAGCCGCCCTCAAAGCCCGTGCTGGATATGCTGAAAACCTACGGCGTGACCGTGGAACAGGCGCTGCTCATGGATTACCTTCCCGTGCCCGTAAAGAACCAGTTCGGCATGATCACCTGGCTGCGCTATCCCTATTGGGTGGTGGCGCACGCGGATTTTGCCTCCAAAACAAGCCCCATCACCTCCCGTTTTCAGGGCGCGGTGTTCTACTGGCCCAGCCCGCTGGACCTGGAACCGCCCGCCGGCGTACAGGGAGAGCTGATCATAAACTCCACGGACAAAAGCGCCGTAAACTCGGATAAGTTCAACCTCCAGCCGGATCAGGCCATGATGCAGTATCAGCTGGCGCCGAAAAACGAACTACAGAGCCGCGGCCTGGTTGCGGTCCTGCAGGGCAGCTTTCCCGGTTATTTTGCGGATAAGGACATTCCGGTGCGCAAGGGTGAAGAGCGGGACTGGAAAACCAAAGAGGCGCAGAGCAAGGATACGCGGCTGGTGGTGATCGGGGACGCGGCCATAGGCGCCACCCTGTACGATACCACTAATCTTAACGCGGACCTGGACCTGCTTTCGAATTGCGCCGAGTGGCTTTCCAATGACGACGACCTTTTGCAGATCAAAACGCGGGTCCCGCACAGCAGGGACCTGTATAAGATCCAGGACAAGGAAAAACGGGCCAACGTGGCCGGCACGGTCTATATTCTGAACCAGTTTATTGTGCCGCTTTTGGTCGTGCTGCTGGGCGTATGGCGCTATCTGAACCGTAAAAAGAAACAAAGACTCTATGAAGAAGGACAAAAAAAGGTATGAGT
>CAZWYY010000030.1:3255-44973 GCA_964638895.1 uncultured Spirochaetaceae bacterium
TGAACCGTAAAAAGAAACAAAGACTCTATGAAGAAGGACAAAAAAAGGTATGAGTTGGATAAAACACATGGATTTCAGATCCAAGGTACTGACATTAGGCTCGATTTTGGGCGCGCTTATCATCCTGCTTTTTCTGGGCAGTTTCTTCTCGGCCCAGGGCCGGAGCGCGCGTGAGGCCTCCATGCCGGTTGTGGCCGGACTTGACCCGGATAAGGCGCAAAAGCTTGATGTGACGGTCAAAGGAATTACCCTTGAGCTTTTAAAGGATGACGCGGGCTGGAGCCTGCTTTCCGGAACCGAACACATTCCCGCGTCACAGGACAAGGTGAACGCCTTCATGGATTCGGTAAGGGATCTTAAGCGCGCGGCGGTAGTCAGCACCAACCCGGACACCTTCCCCACCTTTGCCCTGGATGAGTCCGCCGGCGGCCGCATCCGGATGGTGAATACCGCGGGAGAGCCCCTGGCCGACCTGTATATCGGCAAGGCCGCGCCCGGGTCCGGCCAGTACGTACGGCTGGCCGAGGGTAGGGAAGTGGTACAGACCGACGTACAACTTTCTCTTTCCACGGAGCTGCGGGACTGGGTGGATTTAAAGCTGTTTCCCGCCATTTCCGGCAACGCCCGCATAACTGCGGTAGAGATCAAGAACATGGGGTTTTTCCCCGACCTGGGCACATCCGGGGATAAGACAAAACCGCAGCAGGATACCACGCCGTACAGCTACAAGCTGGGGCTTGTCGAGTCCGATAAAACGGCGAACTGGACCCTGGAGGGCCGGACAAATCTCGTGCTTTCCGAATCACGGGTACAGTCCCTTATTAATAATTTCATCGATTTTTCAGCCGAAGACCTGGTGCCGGACAACCAGGAGGCGGCAGAGCGCCTGCAGCATCCCGCGGCCGTGGTTACGCTAACCACGGAAGACGGGCTGCGCTATTCGCTTATCATCGGCAGCGGTCCGCCCAACAAGGATTTTCGCTACTATGTAAAATCTTCCGAAAAAAAGTATACGTATATGGCCAGCGAGTGGGTGATCATGCAGATCATCAAGAAACCGGAAGAGCTTGTAGACAAAGAGACGCAGGCAAAATAAAATCTATCGGTAGCGGGTTCAAAGGGTCGCCCGTGTACAAGTAAGAGTCAGGGACTTACGGGTTTTTCGAACTCATCAGGCTCTCCCCGGCTTAACACCACGTTATCCGTGGTCTTTAACTCCGCCTGCTCAAGGGATTCCCGGGCCTCGGCGAACAGTACTTCGGCGCCCACGCTGCGGGCGTTTCGTGAGCTTACACCCACCGCAAGCGGAATATTATTGCGTGACGCCTGTTCGGAGAGCAGGTTCAACTCCTTGAGAACGACGGCATCGGGCCGGTCGGGGATGATAACCGCGAACGTGTCGGCCCTGTATTCGAAGGCCAGATCCTGGAAGGGAAAATACTTCAGCAACATCCCGGAAATAAGTTTCCTTGTTCTGGAGTCCGTGCGTTCGGTTTTGATCAGGCTTACCACAAGATCCTGTTCAAAGGACGCTGCGCGTTCCAGCTCAAAACTCAGCCTGGAAAGCAGGTTTTCCGGTACTCCCAGTCCCGTGGAGGGAAGAAAATCGGCACTTTGCTCCGCGCCGAAGGCCACGCGCTGCGCCTCCTCCCGCACCGGATCATGGTCCGTGTATTGCTCCGCGGGAAACACGGCTGATGTGTGCCGGGGCCGGCGGTATTTCGTGGGGGCGGCGCTTTTTTGGTACAGGTCTTCATGTACATCATGCGCGTATGGCGGTATCCCCGCGCGTGGCAGGGGTTGCTGGGGTTTTTGTCCCGGATCGGAAGCGGTATAGGCGTGCTCACGGTCGGCCCCTCCTATGGCGGCGATGAAAATCATGGCGATTATGGTCAGGGCCAGAAACCCGATGAGAATATAGAGAACCTGCCATAAAAGCGCCGTATAGTCCTTGCTGCCTAAAAGAACATAATATCCGCTTACCAGTGCGTCTATCTCCACATTCTTATAACGGAGGATCAGGGGGAGCTCAAAAGCCTTGGTACCCTCGGTTTGTGTATATTCGAGTGTATACGGCCGCGTATGCAGCCTTGAGGTAAAATCCTTAAGGTAGTAGCTGTCGCGGGCCTTGACCTTAAGCGGACCCTCCCGGTTTGAATAGAGGACCAGGGCCAAAAGGCGCGGCTCATTTAAAAAGCTGTTCTTAAACACATTCTCCATATCTGCAGAACCAAGATTTCCATTGCGGGCAAAACTCAAGACAATACTGTTGCGCGTTTCCATAAAATGCTTTTCGGCCGCGTCCCTGTTGGTTATGGTCATATTCTGGATTGAAAGTAAGGTAAAGGCAAAAAGGGCCAGGAAAAAGAACAGGCTGAATATAGCATAGCCGGTAATATAACGCTTTTTTACTATGTTCATCTGTTTATTATATACCCATTACGTTGATTAAATAAACTAGCAATTATTATTTTATATATTTTTTTTAAAAACCTGAAAACCGGGGCCACAAGCGTGTAATTATTTGGTATACTTAAGCTATGCGGCTGGAGGAATTATGAACGTCAGGAAGAGATATCTTCCTACAGGCTGGTATCCCCGGGATCATGCGGACACGACGGCTAAAATTAAAATACTTGAAGAAAACAGCCCCGAACCTAAGTATAATGTTGTGGCCGCAGTGGTACCTCACGCGGGATGGGAGTTTTCGGGAAAGGCCGCCGCGCATGTGTTTTGCAGTATAAAAAACAAGCCGGATACGGTGGTGGTTATCGGCGGACACCTGCGGCCGTCTTCCGGTATCTTCGCCGCTTACGAAGAAGCGTATGAAACACCCCTCGGACTCATCGAGGCCGATACCGGACTTCTGGAAAAACTGGAACAAAGAATAACAATAAATGAAGATACGGTTCCCGATAATACCGTAGAGATCCAGCTTCCCTTTATCAAGTATCACTTCCCTGAAGCCAAGGCCTTATGGGTCCGGGCCGCACCCTCGGATGAGGCCATAGTGTTGGGCGAAACCCTCTGGCAGTTGTCGCGGGAGTTGAATCTTGGTCTGCTTATTATTGGGTCTACGGATCTTACCCACTACGGCCTTAATTACGGTTTTATGCCCAAGGGTCTGGGGGTAAAAGCGGTGGAATGGGTAAAACAGGAAAACGACAAACATTTTATCGATGCGCTGCTTAAACTTGAGCCTTCCAAGGCCCTGAACCACGCCCTTAAGGACCGTTCCGCGTGTTCGGCCGGCGGGGCGGCAACCGCAATCCGGTATGCCGCCGGAGCGGGTATAACAAGCGGAAAGCTGCTGAGTTATTATACCAGTTGGGATATCTATCCTTCGGATTCGTTCGTGGGATATGCCGGCATTATCTACGAAAAATGAACATGCTCTGTTTTTAGACGGCATATGCTTGCTTCGGCAATTAATGTTAAAATTGCCGTCTAAGGCGTCTTTTCAGTTTTTCCATGGTCCAGGCCCGAACATTGTGCAGCAGGGCGGCGCCGTCCATATGTTTATAGGAGACATTTTTTCCCAGGTCCGCGGCCACCGGAAGCTGGGTTGTCCATAAATCCTTCTGATTGGCGTTAAGGCCGGAGAGATAGACCATTAAGGGGTCTGCCGGCTCGGGCAGCTGCTGGACACCATGCAGGTATGATTGCAGGAATTCCTTCCAGTCCGAGGTATGGGGTCCGGCGGCGAAAAGCGTGTTGATATTATTGGTCCCCCTATTCCTTCCGGACGCGGACTTAACATTGATGGGTACTCCCTTTCCCGCAATAGGGATAACCTGCGCCCGAAGGCCCCTGATTGCGGACTCAAGCCTTTCCTTATAGTTGATCATGGGTTTGGTGATATAACGTATATAGTTTTTGTTGTACTCTTTAAGGATGACCTTATCTTTATGGATAAATGAAAAAAAACGGGTCTCCACGCAGTTCATCCTGGTTTCAAGTAGTCTAAAGAAATTGTACAGGTAGGTGCCGCGCGCGTAGGCCTTGCCCTGGGGGAATGAAAAATCAATTCCGAACAGGTAGATCTGGTCCGCCCCCAGCTGTTCGGCCAGAGACACGGCTGCGTGGGACACGTTGCCGCCCGAGGTATCGATATGGGGAAACCTGCGCCACCTCCGGCTTACATATTGGGAGAAGGGATGCCCGCTGGAAAAAAACAGTACCTTATCGGTGGTACGGGTGAGAATAGGGGGTGAGGCCAGATCCAACAGCAGGGGAATGTCTTTCGGGTAGCCTGTAAGAAAATGATGGTAGCTGACCTGCTGGCAGTCTATGGACAACACCAGGTCCGGCGGTACATCATATTTCAACAGGCAGGGCAGGGAGGTATCGGAGGCGATCAGGAACATATCCGCCGCCATTTTTTTAAGCGTGGGGATCTGTTCATCCAGCGAGGGGCCGGCGCCGGTTACGATAACTTTTTTCTGCGGCCGCAGGGTGTGGATCGACGACTGCGCGGCCTCAAGATTGTAAAGCGTATTCACGAACCATCTCCTGCCGAAGGCGGCCTGCACCGTATAATCGTCCGCGATTCTGTTAATCACCTTTTCCAGAACATCCATGGTACGGGAGAAGAACTCTTTCTCCAGGTTCAGCCTCGGCAGAAGCGGAATCGATGTCAGGTTCCCCATTAATGACGGCATATAATTGGATAACATATAATCCTCAAGCTCCTCCCTGCTCCCGTCTATGAGAATCTGTACCCGGGGATCAATCAAAAGATGATAGAGATTGATCTGTTCCAGGATGCTTTTCAGCATCTCCACCGATTTATCTATGATGAGTATACTTGAGATCGCTTTGTGCGCTAAAAAAGGAACAATATGATACGCCGCACCCATGCCCAGAAACACCAGGCAGCCCTCATGGGGATACAACTCAAGGAACCGGTTCCCTTCCCTTACCGGGTCAAAGGTGGAGTGCAGCGGGTAGTCCGTATGGTTCTTAACGATGACCGGCACCAAATGTCCCGATTTACTGGAAATGAACCTGACGTTTTTCCCCGGCCGCGCCTGGGTGATGGAAGCGGAGAGATGGGGGTTTGTGGCCGAAAGCGCGAGCATATTGCGCTTAAGAACCGTATCGGAACTCACGGCCGTGCTCCCGGTGCTATCTTGGCCAGAAGCCCCGAAATAAAATCCATATTTTCCCGGCGCAGCGATCTCAGCAGTTTTTCGGCCCTCACGGTATCCCCCAGTCTAGTGCTCCTTTTATATTCCAGAAGTGCGCGTGCGCTTGTAAAATACAAAAGGTCCGAAAGCGTGCCGCCGTGTACGATAACCCGGCGCACATCCGTGGTTTGCAGCTCATCAAGCCACCGGCGGAGAATGGCGACAACCATATCTTTTCTTTGGCTGTAGGAGGGGTAGGGGACAAGCGGAGTGAGTGTGGGCGCCCGGGGTTGCCCTTTAAGAGAAGCCGCGGCGTGGGCTGGTGTACGCCCTGCCGGCGAATTGAAAAAATCCGCCAGATCGGCCCCGCGCACATTGCGCAGGCCGGGTATGTCCACCGGCGATGGATTCAGGCGGTAGACCCTGTTTTGTATTACAGCGGGCAGGCGGGCGAACCAGCCGGAGTAGGTGGCGTAGGCCGGTGAAACGCGGCATGAATCTTCATTTTTACAACGCGGCGCGCTTTCCACGGCCCTTGCGTACATGGCGCCGAGCAGGGGAGACATGCGGTGGGAGAAAACATTTATCATGGTATCGAACGAACCGGGGCGGGCATGCGCGAAGATATCATGAAAACACATATCCAGCCCAAGGAAAAGAATTTTGGTCCGGGAATATTTAAGCGCCAAAAGCAGTGCCGTACCCGCCACCGTACCGTTAAAGGGAACCATGGGTGGTATTTGCGGCAGGGCGGTCAGCACCGTCTTTTCAATAGGAGATGGCTGGGCGAACAGGTAAATGTCGGCTGAGATGTTCCATAATCCCCGGCAGGCCGAAAAGGGCATGGCCACCAGCAGTTTTGGGAACGGGTTTTCCAGAAAATGTCGGGTGGAATAGTAACCAGGGTCGGTAACAATCACAAGATCGGGAATAATCCCGTTACGCCTGCAGAATCCAAGTGCCGAAGGGAGTGCCCATAGCAGGAGTTTTCGGCGAAAGCGCTTTATAAGCGGGGAGGCCTCTTCCAGAGAGGGGCCCGGGGCCATGATCGCCAGCGGCCGCTCATCCGGGCACAGGTTGCCCCCAACCGGATTTTTAAGGCAAAGGAAATTGAAGAGTGTGTTTCTGATCCATAGCCGGCCGGCCCCTAATGTGGTTATGACACTCCCGCTTAACTCGCGGATCACCTGGCGCAGGGCGTTATGAGCGTTCCGGGAGACAGCCGGGAACAGGCCCGGCGAGGGAGGCCATTCAAGGAATTCAAGGCCTTCCACATCCGATTCATCAAGGCAGGAGTAAAGGAAATCGACAATACTCTTGCCTGTCTGCGGATGCCAGTTTTCATCTCCCCTACAAAAACTCTGCCTAAATAGCTTTTCGGTGTAATATATACAAACCAGCCTGGCCCGGGGATACTGTGTTCGCAGCGCCTGGACGATATACCCCAGCCCGGCGCCGAGTAGGATGACGGTACCGGGGGTTTTGCCCTTAAGCCCGGTCTGGATAAATCTACGGGCTTGTTTTTGCGGGTCATAGCGTGAATGGAGAAGAATTCCATTGATTGCAACGGTTTCTACGGGAGTATGCATCATCCGTCCTTCCATTTGTTATATTATCGGGTTTTTCCGGTATGCGGGTTATAGATAATCGGAGAGAACATTTTGGAAATCCCGTTCCTCTTCAAAAAGGGCGGTGGGTTTTTCCGGCAGACGCAGTTTCCACTCGGCGGAGACGTTGCCGTATATGGACTTGATTTGTAAAAAAATCTGGTGCAATAAAAGCTCCGGGTCAAGTGAGTCGTATCCCTTAAAAAAAATAACGATCTTTTGGTCCCCGTGAGGATATGCCGCTCCCAGGCCGCTGAGCAAAGAGTTGACAAGTAAAAGCAGGTCTGCGTAGAAACAGTCCGGATCAACGGATTCTAGCCTGGACTTGATGTTCTCGGTTAATGTTTTGGCTGTTGTTACCAATACATAGAGCGGAAGACGTTCTTGTTTGCATTCCCCGTACAACACCGCTATGGTCCGCCTGCGGTCCCGCCAGTGGAGGGGGAGGGGTGAGGCAAATGCCGAAAGTACCTGTTCCCGTTCGTGGTATAAAAGCGGGGCCGCGAACCGGCAGGCCGCGGCCAGAAAATTCGTAAGCCGCGGGCGGTCGTACGATTTTTGTCCGGCGTTGAAAATGACAAACAGGGCAATCAGGTTAGTATGATAAATGATCGGGGCCAGCAGAAGCGGGGCAAACCGTTCCTGCTCCGGAATGATCGTGCCGGGTGAGCCGGCCTTGAGCACAAACGGCTTACCGGCTGACAGGCGATCGCCGATCTCCGGTGCGGGCGTCGTGATACTCATCTTGCCGGCAAGATCGGCGGAAATCCCGAACCAGGCCCATGGCCTGTAGGTGTTTTGCAGACGGTCGAACAAAAACAAGGCGGCACCGACCAGACCCAGGTACTCCCGTACAAGGTTGAAAAAAAGGTAGGGAGAAATTATGCCCCCGGCGCACGATGCTAGTTTTTGTTTCACCCGGTCGGGTATATGTTCGGTGTGCGCCCCCCGTATTTGGGGAATCTGCCAAAAAAGGGATGCACGCGTGCGGATGATGCTGTTTTTAAGTGTGGATAAGGTTTTGTGTAATAGGCCTTGTGGTTTTGTATGGACGGACCCGGGAGCGTTTTGCCGCAGTACCAAACATAAACTCGCTGCCCTTTTTAAAAGACCCATCTCATTTTCCAAAAAAGATGTCCTTGTTTTGGAGGTCAGGAGGCCAGCCCCAATTCCTCGAACAGCCTTTTATATACCTCAAAATATTCCGAGCGAGCGAACTCCTGGATTTTTTCCTCAGGCAGGGATTCCAGCAACTGGTCCATGTATCCGAGTACGGATTTCAGCTCTTCCTTGAGTTTTGGGTTCAGATCAGATTTTTGTTTTTCCTGTTCCTCGGCGGCTATGGATTCTGTAGGGATCTCCTCGATCTCCAGGTCTAATGTGGATTCTTCCTTTTCACCTGTTTCCGCCTCGGCAAGGGGTTCAATAGAGAGGTCGGAAATTTCCTCTTCCGGTGCCTCTTCCACGGGAGGAGGCGCGGTTTCTTCGTGAGTTTGAATATCCAGGTCTTCAATACCATGACCTTGTTCCGCGGACGGCGCCTCTTCTTCAAGTTCAGGAATCTCTATCTCAATCTCTTCGGATGGCTCGGCGGCGGCGGTCGCTTCGACGGTGGTTTCCGATTGTTCCGGCGCTCCCATCTCTATTTCCCCAAGCTGGTCGGCCTGTTCCTGTTCCTGGCCAAGGTCTTCCATCTCCATCCCCTCGGGGGAAAGCTCCTCAAGTTCATCCAGGGCCTCTACGTCCTGTTTACTCTCTGTATCCTGGTATTCCAGGATATCCTCCTGATCAACAAGCTGTTCCTCTTCCTCGGATACCTCTCCGCTTTCTTCTTCCTGCTCTTCCTTTATCTCTGCGGTGGTAAGAATATTATCAAGTTCTTCGCCCGTTAAGGCTATTGTTTCATCTTCCTCTTCGCCTTCTTCAAAAAAACTTTTTTCATCCATCTCATCGCCCTTTTCCGCCCCAGGCCGGCCGACCGCTTTATCCAAGGGTTTTTGCACACGCAGAGCGTCTATCTCCTGTTTTAAATGGGTAAGCTCGGTTTTGATGGATTTAAGCTCGTCTTCTATCTTTAACAGAATCTGTGGTGATGCTTCCGCGGCGCCGCTTACGGTTTCAGGTTCGGCTACGGCGGCCGCGCCATGCTCAATTTCATCAATCCCCTCAAGGGGTTCGGCGATATTGGGTTCCTCTGATAACGGAACTTCAATTTCTTCAGTAGGTTCCTCTACCTGTTCCTCCTCACCGATTTCCTCCAGCTCAAACTCACCGGTTACATCCGGACCGGTGCCGTCAAGTTCGAGGAGCTCTTCCAAGGCTTGGGTTTCTTCCTCTTCCGGAATTTCAAGGGAACTGAGGGACTCCTCTTCAGCCGCGGTTTCTTCGGCCGGCTCCACCTCCTTCATCTCCTCCTGTGGGGTCTCAGATTGCTCAAAAATAATTTCTTCCCCGGTGGCTTCTTCCGTGCCCGCACCGGTTTCATCCTCACTCAGGTCAAGATCTATATCAAGCGGCGGCACCTCATCATCGCCGCCAACCGGCACCGCTTCATGTATCGCGAACTCCTCGGTTTCGGTAGGTGAGGTTTCAAAGGATTTTTTCTCCTGGTCTTCCCCGCTTTCGGAATCAATACTGATACCCAGATCATCCAGGGAGACCTCTTCAATATCTCCTTCAGCCCCCGGTTTTACTTCTTCTGCTTTTTCCGTTTCCATCTCCGGAGTAAGTTCCTCTTCGGGACCTATCTCAAGCTCTTCTTCAGCGGGTTGCTCCTCTTCTGCAGCCTCCTCTTCCAGCGCAAGGCCGGATTCCTCTTCCGGGATTTCCTCTTCCAGGGCGAGGCCCGCTTCTTCCTGCTCCGTACCTATTTCAAGCTCCTCCTCGCCGAGTTGCTCCTCTTCTGCAGCCTCCTCTTCCAGCGCAAGGCCGGATTCCTCTTCCGGGATTTCCTCTTCCAGGGCGAGGCCCGCTTCTTCCTGCTCCGTACCTATTTCAAGCTCCTCCTCGCCGAGTTGTTCCTCTTCCACGGGTTCCTCTTCAAGTTCCAGACCGAACTCCTCACCGGGAGTTTCTGCGGAAAGCTCGTCTGCCGGCTCCTCGGTCAGCCCGGAAAGGTCCTCGTCAAAATCCAGACCGGTCTCCTTTTCATCCGTAGCGGAAACCGCCGAAAGATCTTCCTCCGAACCTTGGTCAGAGGTTTCGGTATCAAGATCAAAATCAACATCTTCGATCTCCTGCAAATCCTGCTCGGATTCCGCCTGCTCCTCCGTGGGGGTTTCCGCTTCATCGGTTGCCAAATCTTCTAAATTAAAGGAGTTTTCTTCTTTTTCCATTTCCGTATCTTCCACATCAGTGGGTTCAACCTTAACCCATACACCGTATTTTTCAAGATCCTCCGTCCGCTCCGAAGGGGGATCGGCGTTTGTGTCTTCCTCTTCTAAATTCATGTCCAAAGAAGCCGGATCATCAGCAAATACCGTTTCGTGTTGAGTTTCAGGCCCAAGGTCCTGATCTTTTTCAATATCCATCAGTTTCTCCTGGAAACATGATCTTTTTTCTCAATATAATATTATCGGCCTTCTTTTTTTTCTGTTTATAGTTAAATGTTATTCATGTTCATTCAGCTTGTCAATAGAAATACTTCTTATTGTAAAATATAGTGAAAAAAAATAAAAAAAATAAGGATTGAAAATGTAAAGCCTGATCGGGCAATCGCCGTATATTGAAAGGGATGGTAAAAATAAAGTTATTCATATCCGTGTATATAGGATTTCTTGTATATATTGTGTTAACCTCTGTTTTTGGAACCGGGGGACTCGCGGAATACACGTCCCTGGCCATGTACAAGGAAACACTCACCCGGAACCTGAAACAACTGGAAACAATCTACCATGACCTATATTATGATTTGAAATCACTAAAAACCGATGCTCAGATTGTCAGACTCTTTTCAAGGGACCTGAAATACTACGCAAAAGACGAGTACGTAATCAGATTCCGGGGATTGAACACCAGAAGGATATCATATAGAGTGGGAACCATACTCAAACGAAACCAGCAGGAAAACAGGGAGTCCCAGGGTGTATTTATGGGTATAGGTTTTGCCGTTTTTTTGCTTGTGTTCTTGTTTTCCCTGACATTTACCGATCGTAAGAAACAGGTATATGGTTTTAAACAAAGATGATCCCGACCTTTCAGCCGCACTTCTCCCGGTTTTACGTAGAAACGCCCCGATTATTCTTCCCTGCGATACAATCTACGGGATTGTGGGTGCCGTTCCAGGCGCCGAGGCCCGCATACGTGCTTTAAAGGGGCGGGTGGAATACAAACCCTTTTTGGAACTGATTCCCGACCCCGCCCGACTTGCTGATTTTACCACCCAGACCGTACCGGCGCAAATACTATCCTACTGGCCCGGTCCCCTTACCATTATTGTACGGCGTAAAGGTGAGCAGGGGAATGTAGCGCTGCGCGTCCCGCGTGATAAACTTCTGACGAGTTTACTTACCGAGCTGGGTTCACCCTTATATTCCACAAGTGTAAATGTGAGCGGCCGGGAGTTTCTCTGGCGCATCGATGAAATCGTATCCGCTTTCGAAAACAAGGTGGAGATCATTGTGGACGGCGGGGATCTGCCGGACAACCTGCCGTCAACTATTGTGGATCTTACCGCCTCTCCCTCCCGGCTGGTAAGGCAGGGGGCGGTGATCTTGCCTGAGGACTTATTTACATAATATTCTTTTATATTATGTGGAAGCGCATTCCACCCTGTTCCTGCCGTGTTCTTTGGCGCTGTATAGGGCCTTGTCCGCCAGGTCCTTTATGTGGATAAGCTCCTTCCCGTTCTCCGGAAAGGCGGCGATACCGATACTCAAGGTTATGTGGGTAAGCGAACCTTTGGGCTTTTCGAAAATCTCCAGACCCGCGACCTTCTGCCTTATGGTTTCGGCCAGATCCACGGCCTGTTCAGATTTGGTATCCGGCAGGATAATGGTAAACTCATCACCCCCGTAGCGGGCGATTACGCATGAGGCCTTCAATACCTGCTTAAAAACGCCGGCTACCTTGCATAAGGCCCGGTTGCCGGTTTGGGGAGAGTACTGTTCGTTGATCTCCCTGAAATAATCCAGGTCGATCATCATCAGCGAGAGGGGCTGCCGCAAATTAAGCGCGGACCTGAACATGTCCTGCAGGGATGAGTCCAGATAACGGCGGTTGTATACGCCGGTAAGCTCGTCCGTAATCGCTCTTTTACTGGCCTCATTGCCCCAGCGGACCATATCCGAAAGAAACCTGCCCGTGTTGCGCAGGCGCTGGGTTATAATGGTGAGCATTCTGTACATGATGGTGATGGCGGTTTGGGGATGGGACTCCACGGCCTTATAAAAATCGTCCTTGTGCATGGTAAACACCTCACTGGCCTCTTCCGCGAAACAAGTGGCCGAGCGCGGGGCGTTTTCAAAGATCGCCATTTCTCCGAAAAAATCACCGCCCGAAAACTGCGCGATTTTTTGTTGTTTGCCGTCCGGAAGGTTTATGGTGCTGGCAATCGTCCCCTTTTTAACGATAAAAAGCTGGTCTCCCGGATCCCCTTCCTTACAGAGAACCGCGTTTTTGGCCGCCTTCAGGGGATGAAGGTATGTGGCCAGGCTGGAAAGTTCACTATCGGTAAGATCCGCGAAAATATTTATTTTGTGTAAAAATGCTGTCGTACTCACGCTCCCGCTCATTCTATTCCTTGGCCCCAAACTAATACAACGTTTCCGCCGCTTTCCCGGGCCCGCCACATGGCGGCAAACGCCTTGTCGACAAGCTCGTGGGCGTCTCGGGTGTGGTCCGGGAACAGGGTGATGCCCACGCTGGCGGTCAGGCGGAAATCATCATCGCCGATATACTCCTGGATATTGAAATCCCGGATACTCCGCCTCAGGTCCTGGGCCAGGTTTTGGGCCATACCCGCGTCCTTTCCCGGCAGGACTACGGCAAACTCGTCGCCCCGGAGGCGCACCCCGATATCCGCCGTGGAAAGCTTTACCCTGACCATATCGGCCAGTACCCTTAAGACCTTGTCACCCGCGGCGTGACCGAACCTGTCATTAATTTCCTTAAAATTATCCGGTTTGATTACAAGCAACGCGGTTCTTTCCCCGAACGAAGTTAACTGGGCCTTGAAATCCTCATCCAGGTAGCTGCGGTTATACAGACCGGTGAGTTTGTCGTACAGTACCTGTTTACGCAGGTCCTCGATCCAGGGCGTTTTTTCGGAAACAAGTTTATTGGTATACCGGATTCTGCCCGCGACCAGGGTGATAAGTTTGTGCAGAATGCGCGCGCAGATTGACGGGTATTTAGTGAGTATATCGGTAAAGGAGGTTCCCCGGGCGGGAAAACAGAGCAGGTTGGTTTCGGTTTCCGCGACCGCGTCCGCGGTGCGCGGAGCATTCTCAAAAAAATCCAGCTCGCCGAAGCATTCGCCCCTGATAAAATGGGCGATCTCCAATTCTTCATGGTGCTCGGTATGGGTGATGATGCGCACCTCACCTTCTTTTATGATATACAGGGCGTTGCCGGGGCTTCCGGCACTGAAGATCATCCCGTTATCCGGGAAGGCGGCAAACTCGCTGTATTCGGCGATTACTTCCAGTTCCCGCTGTTGGAGTTTGGAGAAGAGTTCGGCCTGTTGTAATAGGGTGATTTCTTCACTCATAGTGTTATTATCTGTATATTGACCATAAAATATTACGGTTTGTCCCCTTTATGTTACTACATTTTCGTATTCCGCGCAAACCCCAATGTGACGGCAACAGTAAGAGTATGCTTGACAGGGTTTTGGGGAAAACTAATAATAGAAGAAAGGAGGAAATATATGACAAAGGCGGTATTGGTTATTGTTTTTATTTTTTTCTGTATTTTCTGTTTTGGGGAACAAAAAAGCATCAGGCTTGTTACCAAGACCGAAGCGGACGCGCTCGAGGCCCTGTTTCAGGACAGTAGGCTGGTAGCAGACCAGTCCTTCTTTATTACCATCGGCGGATTAAAAGAAGCGTATTTCGTTTCCATTCACCATGATTATGAGGCCGGCTCGTATATCACCTTCTATATTATCAAGGATAATAAGGTCGTATGGGAGCTGCCCATGGACGATGCCAGGGACTACATGCTGACGCAGGTGGATGCCGTGGCCTTTACCGATATGAACAAGGACGGGTTTTCCGATATTACGATTTTATTGTCGTGTTTTACGGGTGCGGGCGCGAACGGGGCCGTGCCGTATTACCTGGCCGCGATTTTCATCAATAACAGGCGGGGCGGATTTGCCAATGTACCGGCAATCGATGATGACATCACCGCAAAACTGAACGAGGATGATACCTTCAATACCATAAAAGATATCGCCGTCTATGTTGATATCCAATACAATAAAAGCGAGTATTAGGCAATATGTCGGCCGGAACCGGTACACCTGAACGTGTTGGTGCTTAACTACGCCGCCGTCCCTGCACTGTTGGGTCCGCCGCACCCGGCTCTATGCTGTTGTATTCGCCGCCCGGTAATCAGCAGAGCTTTTTCCTGATGATATACCCTGGTTTAATGTTTTGAGTGGTTTTGAGATGGTACTCCTTCCCATGGTCGGCCTTTTCCACCGATCGCAGGTTTTCGTCCAGCAGTAAAAAACCCGTATCCTCCAGAAAGCAGATATCGGGACCGATGTATTCTATAATGTCCTCCGCCCGTACCTGGTTTTTTACGTACACCCTGAAAAGTCCGGCGCGGGTTTCCGGGCCTACGGTACCCAGAAAGGCATAAGAACGCATGTATGATTTCAGAGTGGGTTTCTGTATTTCCCGGCTGTCCAGATAGAATCCCGTCCAGAACTCCCGGTGGCTCACCTTGTCCAGTTCGGCGATGTAACGGCTTACATCCTCCTGTGTTTTGCCCAGAAGCCTGTCCAGGGCCTTGCGGTAGGCCCGGGTGACGACGGCCGTGTAGTACACAGACTTCATCCTGCCTTCGATTTTAAGCGCGTCCACACCGGCGTCGCGCAGGCTGCCGAGGTGATCGATCATACATAGGTCTTTGGAGGAGAGGATGGAGGTGAAGTTTTTGCCCTCGACCACGGGAAACTGCTCTCCCGGCCTTTCCTCCTCTTCCAGTACCCGGAAACCCCAGCGGCAGGAGTGGGCGCAGTCCCCTTTATTGGCAGAGCGCCCGGACATATAAGCGCTTAAGAAACACCGGCCCGCGTAGGCCAGGCACATGGCTCCATGGACAAACACCTCTATTTTGATGTCGACCCTGCTTTTTATGCGCTCAATCTGTTTCAGGCTGAGTTCCCTGCCCAACACCAGGCGGGAAAAGCCCAGGTCTTTGTACATGGCGGCCGCGTCCGAGTTGATGCAGTTGGCCTGGGTGCTCAGGTGCAGGGGGACATCGGGAAAACGTGTCCGCAGCATCCTGACAATCCCCAGGTCGCTGATGATAAACGCGTCAAAGGGAAAACGCGCGATATCATCCAGTCTCTGCTTCAATGCGTCGATATCCTGATCGTGAAAGTAGATGTTAAGCGCGCCGTATAGTTTTTTGTCTTTTTTGATTGCGGCAAGCTCCGTATATTCCGTGTCGCTGAAATTGTCGGCTTGGGCGCGGAGTGAGAAGTCCCTGATCCCGATATAGACCGCGTCCGCGCCGAAATCATAGGCGTACCGGAGCTTTTCCGTATTTCCCGCCGGGGCAACCAGTTCCATAGCCTTCTTTACCCCGGATCAAAATAAAAAGTCAAGGGTATAGCGCCCTCCTAAAATGTTGTTGTCTCTTCTTCAAACTTTATACTATACTAAGATTATAATGAATAAAATTTCGTTTAAAACCAGGCTGTATAAAACCGGCTCGATCGTCTGGATGGAGCGCTCCAAGGCCATGCCATATTTTTTTATTGTCAAAAGCGGGCAGTTGAAACGCTTCCTGCGGATCATGCATGACGAGGACGTCACCTACCTGGGCGGCGGGGACACCTTCGGCCTGATCGCCTGCCTGACCGGTCACTCCTACCTGGACCGCCTGGTGGCGGTCAAAGATACTCATGTAATTTTGCTCGAAAAAAAAGATATCATACCCTTTCTCTCGGGCAGACCGGAGATTTTTGTCAAGATCGTCAGCGACTATTCCAACCGCCTGCGCAAAATCAACCAGAAGCTGTTTGCGCTCTGCTCCCAATCCCCGTATATGGATCTGCCGCGCTACCTGCTGGAGATTGCCAATTATTTTAAAAAGAGGAACATGCTCTCCCATTATTTATACGCGCTTACAAAATTCGTTGAGTACTCGGAAGACCGGGAAGCGGTAACGCAGGCCAGGGGATTGATCGACTCGATTATCGCAGAGCAGAACGTTACCGTACGGGAACCGGTAAGAAACGGCGCGCACCTGATTTACGAACCGGGCGATATCATCTTTCTGGAACAGGAAAAGGGAGAGAAGTTTTATTTCATTGAAAGCGGTAAGGTCAAGATCTCCCACATCGACCGGGAAAAGGAGTTTGTGATCGCCATTCTGCAGCAGAACGAGTTTTTCGGAGAGATGGCCATCCTGAACCAGTTGAACAGGAACGCCACGGCAACGGCCTTCAGCAGCACCAAACTGCTTGAGCTCAGCAAGGACACCTTTATGAACCAGTTGGGCGCAAAAATCCTGGAAAAAATATTCACCAGTTTCGCCCGCCGTATCTGGTACTCCTACCGCCGCTCCATCAACCTCAGTTACAAAAACCCGGTAACAAGGCTTTATGACTGCTTGGATTTTATCATCCAGTCCAGGGAGGGCCAGCAGAAGGACAAGTCCTATTTCTTTGACATCTCCCTGACAGACCTGCGGGTGATGACCAACACCAGCGGGGAGGGGGACGCGGCCATAAAGGATTTCCTGAATGATGACAACATCCGCTACAGCTACGGAAAGATTTCGGTCAACAACGTGGTCAAGTTCTACGATACGCTGAAGATCTACCTGACCCGGGAAAGATCCATGTAACCCGGGGCTGCTGCCGGCCGACGTGTTACTCGTCGTCGCCGTTTTACTTATGAAAAAGCCCCCCTTTGGAAGCGTTAGCGAAACCTTTGGTCGTGGTTAAGGGAGGCTTTGCCTTTATGAAAACAGGTGGTGGTTTTTTATTCTCCGCTTTGGGGCCGGGGCGCGAACAGCAGGCGCAGGTTCGAGAGTGAGCAGAACATTCCGAGCACTGCGTCGTCGATACTCTCGGGCCTGACCGCGCCCAACTCCACCGTTTGTGAAAATGATTCAATAACCTGGTCGATTGTCTCGGTATACGCCTTAAACCCATAGCGGCTTAACACGTGCTCCTGCTTGGGCTTGTGTGGCGCAGAGAGCAGTTTCCCGGCATCCCTGAACAATGCGGTATTGACTGCTTTTACCTGGTTTTGAAAATCCGCACCGGCGGCGCGCTCAAGCATCTTCCGCTGCAGGGAAAAGGAAAGAAAGGAAAAATCAATCAACCGGTTGTGGAAGAGTTCTTCCACCTCCCCGGCCAATGAATCCAGGAGCGCGGGAGAAAATGTACGGCGCAGGGCCCTGATATGGCCCATGTACGCCCGCTTTAATCCGGTTGTATCTTCGGACTCCAGGGGAACCAGCAGGGAGGAATAAAAGGAGCTTGGGTAATGATCGAACATCGAAATAAACCCGTCCATTACGTCAAGCCTGCGGGCCAGAAGCGGAACCCCCAAGAGCAGGGCCTGCAGGTACGGATAACCGAAGCCCTCCTGTACCGATGAACAGCACATCAGGCTGCACGCGGCAAGCAGCGAGGCGAACCCGATGCCCAGCTCGTCCAGCCGGGTACCCAGGCCGAAGAACCCCGGAATCAGCCCGTCGGCAAAGCAATCCGCCACAAAGGCTGAATAGGATTTTTCCGCCGCCGATACGCCGGGCAGGGTGACCAGCAACCGCGGACTGCCGGGAAGCAGCCTGGTGATGAGTCCGGCTTCCAGGACGTTTTTCCGCCTGATGGCCCTGACCGGATATATTACCAGGGGGGTGTCCGTATTCAGTTCCCGGCCGGGGAGGCCGCCGCAGGAGGAAAGAATTTGTTTGACGCGCGCCGGTTCCTGTGTATGGCGTGCAAATGGGCTGATGGGGTTTTCCGCCAGGTAGACCAGGTCGGCGGGCAGTCCCGCCTGTCGTAAAATGGAGCTGTCCCGGCTGTTGATAACCAGGTAGCGCACCTTGTCCGCCACCGGATACAAGGGATGGCCCACGATCCTTTTCAGTTTAAGCAGGTTGTAGGGCCTGCCCGCTTCCGGAAAATCATGGATTTGCAG
Organism: uncultured Spirochaetaceae bacterium; assembly: GCA_964638895.1. Classification (GTDB taxonomy): domain Bacteria; phylum Spirochaetota; class Spirochaetia; order SZUA-6; family RPPD01; genus JAFGGG01. The sequence goes on from CAZWYY010000030.1 coordinate 21,328, forward strand.
CATGATCCTCTGGCCGATTCCCGAATCGATGATCCTTAGGATGACCTCCGAAAAAAGCGGGTTTTTGCCCAGTTGGTAGTTATGTATCCACCAGATGCCGGAGGGTGAAGCGAACATTGATATCAACATTTTTTGCAAAGCGGCCAGCCGCTGTTTAAGATCGGTGAGCTTGTCCGAATGGTTAAGATAGTCTATCTCCGGCATGATGTGTATGTCCAGTTTCAGAGGGTATTTGTGCCGGGAAAGGTAGGCGGTAAGCCACTTGTAGACGTGATCGGTATTGTCGCTTCTGCCGCAGACCAGGGTGATGCGCGTTATGTAGCGGGAGGACTGCGCCAGGGCCATGACGCTCTGTACGATAACGTCCGTGACCCCGCCCGGAAGCATATGATAATGGAATATAACCAGATGGGTCATGTAATAGTATCACTTATACTGAGTTAGGAGCTTGCATGTCAAGACCGCATCTTTTACAATGAATATCCATGAATGAGCGTATCAAAAACCTGGTTATGGAACTCTACGGAATACGGCAAGGGCCGGAGGCATACACCGCCCTCTGCCGGATTATGCGGCGGGCCTCCCGCACTACGGTCCCGCCCCCCGGTTTCGAACACCGCGCATTTGAACCGGACCAAAGCCACAGCGTGCTGATCACCTATGGCGACCAGTTTTTACAACCCGGAGAAAAACCGCTTACCACCCTGCGCCGATTCTTAAGCACGTATGTAAAGCATATCATCCCCGGTGTGCACGTGCTGCCGTTTTTCCCCTTTTCCTCGGACTACGGGTTTTCGATTACCGATTATACAAGGGTAAACCCACGCCTGGGCGGTTGGGCGCAGATCAGAGGCATAGCCCGGGAGTTTATCCTGATGTGCGACTTGGTGCTCAACCACATGTCCGCGGGGGGCCGCTGGTGTCGTGAGTTTCTTAAGGGAAACCCGCGCTATGCTGGTTTTTTTATCACGGCCACGCCCGGAACCAATCTCTCTTCAGTGGTCCGCCCGCGCGCCCTGCCCCTGACACACGTGTTTGCCGCGCGCGGCGGGGAAAAGATGCTCTGGACCACCTTCTCCCGGGACCAGGTTGACCTGAACTACAAAAACCCACGCGTGTTGTTGGAGATGATCAGGGTGCTGCTGCTGTACATCGAGCGGGGCGTGCGCATCATCCGCCTGGACGCGATCGCCTACCTGTGGAAGGAGGCGGGTACCTCCTGCATCCACTTGCCCCAGGTGCATCTGGTGGTGCGGCTGTTCCGGGCCATCCTGGATTGTATCGCCCCCTGGGTGCTGCTGATAACCGAAACCAATGTGCCCCATAAGGAGAACGTCTCTTATTTCGGGGACGGTACCAACGAGGCCCATATGGTGTACCAGTTTTCATTGCCGCCGTTGGTGCTGCATTCCTTTTTGTCGCAGGACGCATCCGTGCTTACCCGCTGGGCTGGGAAGTTACGCTTTCCGCAGGGGGGCGGGGCGTTTTTTAATTTTCTGGCCTCGCATGACGGCATCGGCCTGCTGCCTGCGCACGGACTTTTGACACCGGCCCAGCTTGAGGCGCTGACGGAGGTTACAAAGGAGTGTGGCGGCCTGATCTCTTATAAAAAAACACAAAGCGGCTCCATTCCCTATGAACTCAACATCTCGTACCTCAGCGCCGTAACCGGACCGGGCGATCCTCCAAGTTTGAAGGCGCGGAGGTTCCTGGCAAGCCAGGCCGTCATGCTGGCCTTCCGAGGGGTGCCCGGCATTTACGTGCACAGCCTGCTGGGCTCGGAAAATTATCTCGAGGGAGTGGAGAGAACGGGCGGCAACAGGGCCATAAACCGGCAGCAGCTGCGGCTGCGGGATATGGAACTGGAATTGGCGCAGGAAGGCGGCCTGCGCCGGCTGGTCTATGAAGGGTATGCACGGCTGCTTAAGGCGCGCTCATCCCACCCTGTTTTTCACCCGCAGGCCGGACAGCGGGTGTTGGACGTCGACCCGCGCCTGTTTGCGCTGGTCAGGGGAGGCGGGAACGGCATAAAGGCCGGGGAATACGGGAAGGCCGAAGAGGGTTGGGCCGGAAGTGAAAGCAGCGACGGCGGGCCGGTTGTCTGTATACACAATGTCAGCGGGGCGGCCGTGGATTTTAAATGTTACGCGAATAAGCTTGGTCTGACACCCGGCGGCAGTCTGCTGGATATAATAACCGGGCGCGTATTTGTGGGCGCACACGTGTGGAAGGCCGGTGCCTTACACACGCGCCTTGAGCCCTTTGAGGCGCTGTGGCTCGTGTCCGCGTCCTCGTAAGTATGCAATCCGTGTTTCTCCGTGCGCATCCGTGAACCGGTCTGCCGTACGCAGGCATAAAAATAAAATTGTTGATTGCATTTCCCCGGTGGTGATACTACACTATAGTTGGACTTATGGCCCGACCGCCGGAGAGTGACGGTGCATTCAATTAAGCAGGTACAAGGAGCTTTTAAGCCTATGACCAGAGAAAAACTTCAAGCCTGGATTGTAAGTATCAATATGGGCCTGGGACACCAGCGCGCCACCTACCCGCTCAAGGACATCGCCTACGACGGAATTCTTTTGGTGGGAGAAAAGGGGACCTCATCACCCCATGAGATAAAACTCTGGCACCGCATCACGGGCGGGTACGAGCTTATCTCGCGCATAAAAAAAATACCGTTAAGCGGCAATATGTTGTTCAGCGTCATGGATAAGTTTATGGATATCGCCCCGATCTATCCCCTACGTGACATGTCGCGGCCCGGGTTTCAGACCAAACTGATCTACTCGTACATTGAGAAGGGCCTGGGCAAGTCATTGATGGAAAAAATAGAAACCAAATCACTGCCCCTGATCTGCAGCTACCCGGTACCGGCGTTGATTGCGGATTATTATAACTACAGCCGCAATTATTGCATCATTACGGACGCGGAGATCAACCGTGCCTGGGTGCCCAAGGAACCGGCCACCAGCAGGACCGTGTATTTCGCGCCCTGCAGCAGGGCGCTGCAGCGGCTGCGCCAGTATGGGGTGCTTGACGAGCGTATTTTTCTAACCGGCTTCCCGCTGCCCCTGTGTACCTTAGGCAGCGACAAGCTGGAAGTACTGCGCCAAGACCTGGGACAGCGCCTCCATTACCTTGATCCCCGCAACAAATTCTGGCCCCTGCATGAGTTGAGCGTCAGGCATTTCCTGGGCAGGCAGTATACGGTATTCAAAAAGGAGCGCATCTTTTCACTGGCCTTTGCAGTGGGTGGGGCCGGGGCGCAGACGGACGTGGCCCTGAAGATCGCTAAAAGCCTAAAAAAATATATCCAGAAAAAGGAGATGAAACTCTACCTGATCGCCGGCATCCGCGAGGAGGTGTACAAGCATTTCCAGCACGGGCTGAAAGACCTCGGGTTCGCCGCGGAGGAGGTCCCGATCGTCTACTCCCAGGACATTTACGAATACTTTGATAAATTCTCCGAGCTGATGCGGGTGATCGACGTGTTGTGGACCAAACCTAGCGAGCTGTCCTTTTATTCGGGACTGGGTCTTCCCATCATCATGTCCGATCCCATCGGCGCCCAGGAACGGTATAATAAAAAGTGGCTCTTGGAAATCCAGGCGGGTATCCCCCAGGAAGACCCGGAGTTTGCCGATGAATGGCTGATCGATCTCTGGCAGTACGGCCGTCTGGCCGAATCGGCCTGGGACGGGTTTTTAAAGGCGCGCAAGTTCGGAACCTATAAGATTTTCGAAATACTGCGCACCGGGACCATGATCAGGGAAACGTCCCCGCTGCGCCGCTAAAAAATAATTGACGAACCTAGATTAACGGGCTAAAATTCAGGTATGTAACAAACAAGGGGGTAGGTAATGGCAGACTTTCAGTATAAAACGATTAATATACTTATAATTGCGGCGGTCTTTCTTGTGTTAAGCGCGGCGGGGCTGTGCGCTGAAGAGAAATTCCCCATTGCGGTTATGGACTTCAAAGTGACAAATGTCAAGAAGGACGAGGTTGACCTGCTTATCGACTACTTCAACCATTCGCTGTTCCAGACCGGCATCTTTGACGTTATCCAGAAGGACAAACGCGACAGGTTGTTAAAAGAGATCGAGTTTTCGTCATCCGATGTGGCGGACCAAAAAAAGACCAAGGAAATCGGGAAACTGCTTTCGGCCAAGCTCCTGGTGTTCGGCAGCGTGGGCAAGCTGGGCTCCAACATCATCTTTAACATCAGCGTGGTTGACGTGGAAACCGGCAGCACGGTAAGCACGCATTCCAAGACCTACGCCAAACTCGAGAATATTGTGGACGACCTGCCCAAAATCTCGGACAACATCGCCAATGCCGCCATGCAGACCATGTTCATTAAAAAGGCGCGCGTGATTTACTATGACAATTTCAACTCAAAAAAATGGATCGAGTCCGAAAACCTGTTTTATAAGAACGGCAAATACAATATTTACAATAAGAAAAGAGAATGGTATGTATGGGACCCCTCAACAACCGCGGATGATTTTGTATTGGAAATTGAGGCCCAGTGGATCGAGGGCGACGATAATGGTATTTTCGGTGTGGTGTTCCGGCTGCAGGATGAGAATAATTTTTACTCTTTTAATTTAGCTAAAAAAGGATTTTTCCGTATAGAGAAGGCGGTGGACGGTAAATACGAAGAGATCGTGCCCTGGGAGCGCAGCAACGCCATCAACGACAAGGGCGTAAACTACCTCAAGGTGCAGGCCGTGGGCAGGCGCCTGATTTTCTATGTGAACAACATTGAAATAAAGGAAGTCTTTGATTCCACATTCACCAAGGGCAGCTTCGGCATGATCGCCGGTGCGAATGTGCACGCGGCCTTTGATAACCTTATCGTATACCAAGGCAACCTGCTGTTGTACGAGGATTTCAGCCAGGAAAATACCACCTTTGTGAAAACGGAGTGGGCCGGGTACAGCAACGGCGAATATGTAATGAAGGCCTCGGATAATGATCGTTACTCCCTGACTGAAGATGACTACGAAAATATCTCTTTCCGCGCGGACGCGCGCTGGCTGGAGGGGTCTGCGGAGTCGGGGTACGGCCTGGTCTTCCAGGTAAAGGATTTTAACAACCACTACCTGTTTATCATTACGAAAAGCGGGTACTACCGCTTCGGGTATTACAAAGACGGAAAGTGGACCACACTCATCGACTGGACCAAATCGCGTTACATCAATCCCCAAGGGAAAAACATAATGCGCGCGGAGAGTGTGGGCGGCACGCACAAACTCTATATCAATGATAATTTTGTGAATGAGTTCGAAGATGAAACCTTCGTCAAGGGCAGGGTGGGCTTCTTCTGCGCCGCCGGTATTTCCGCAGCCTTCGATAATGCCGAGGTGTTCAAGCTGGACCAATAATAGGGATCAGGACGCGGGACCCGTATCCTGGTTCGGCACACATAACTGGCCGCAGGCCGCATGAATGCCTCTGCCTTTGCTGTAGCGCTGGGTGATATGCAGGCCGCGCTTTTTTAATCGCCGAATATAATCCGCGGTCTCGCGTTCGTTCGGCTCTCGGAAGGGCAGGCCATCCACCCCGTTCCAGGGGATCACGTTTACCACCGTACGTAGCGGTTCCGTAAAACCCTTTAACAAATCGCAATCCTTTTCCCTGTCGTTTACCCCGGGCAGGATGATCAACTCGATGGTTATGCGCTTGCCCGTTGCCTGCTGAAAGGCCTGCAGGGCCTGCTGCAGCTCAGGCAGGGGCGTGGCGCAGGCGCCGGGCATAAGCCGCCTGCGCAGCACGGGATCGGCGGTGATCAGGCTCAACGCCAGGCGCACGTGCGGTCCCCGCTCCGCCAGGTCAAAAATCCCTTTGGGCCGGCCGCTGGTGGAGATGGTCATCCGGCGCAGGCTGATGCCCGAACCGCCCCGGTGATGAAGCGCCTGTATGGCGGTTCTGACCTGTTCCAGGTTGTAAAGCGGCTCGCCCATGCCCATGAACACGATGTGGGAAATCTCCTTTGTCTCCGCCTTAAGCAGAAGGTATTGCTCCACGATCTCGTGGGCGGCCAGGTTGCGTTTAAAGCCCATGCGCGCCGTGGCGCAAAACGTACAGCCCAAAGCGCAACCCACCTGGGTGGAAAGACACGCGGTGTTTCTGCCCGCCGCGTCGCTTAAGAGCACGGTTTCTATACAGGCCCCGTCCTCAAGCCGGATTTTATATTTGCATGATCCGTCCGCGCCGCGCCGTCTTTCCACTACTTGTGAGGAAACCGCAACCGCACGCCGTGCAAGAAGCCCGCGGAACTCCAGGGGCAGATTTGACATGGCATTAAAATCCAATACCGGCTTGTGCAGCCAGGCAAAGAGCTGCTCGCTTCTGTAAGATTTTAACGATGGAAAGACGGCGCTGATCGTTTTTGGAACTAGTCCGGCAAGATAGATTTTCATGTTATTGGTCGTGCGTTAAAAGCGATGATAAAAGCCCGGGCACACGGAACCTTTCCGCGAACGGCCTACCGGCAAAACCCACCGTATCGGTGCTGAAGCGGACGTAGTCCATGGCCTTTGGGTCTGAAACATCGAAGCGCTCCCCGGCATATGCCACCGCGTATTTTCCCAACAGGCTGACCAGCGTGCACAGTTTTTTCCAGGAACCGGTTTCCCAGATGTGGACGTGTGAAAAATCCACGGCCAGAAACAACCCCAGCTCGGGGTTAAAGGCCAGGGAGGAGGCAAAGCCATTGGATAGCTGCAGGGTTTGCCGGATCCGCCAGGAGTCCGTATCCCAGACGGTTACGGTATTATCCCAACTGGCGGCCGCGAGCAGACGCGCGTCCGGGCTGAAGGCCACTACGGGTACGCCGCGGGTGGGTCCCCGCAGGGTGCGGATTATCCCGCCTGTGGCCGGATCAATAAGATACACCAATGGCCCGTCGCCCCCCGCCGCCAGCAGATTACCCGCCGGGCTGAAAGAAACGGAGCGTACAATCGATCTTAGATCCTTGATCACCGCCAGTTGCTTTCCTGAAGCCATGTCCCACAGCTTCAGGGTGGTGTCCTTACTTCCCGATGCCAGGAGCTCGCCCGTGGGGTTGAAGGCCAGTGAGTAGATATCGTCATCATGCGCCCGCCACCGGGACAGCATCTCCCCGGATGAAGGGTTCCACAGCGTTATGAATTTGTCCCTGCCCGCGCAGGCTAGGAGCCTGCCGCCGGGGTGAAAGGCCAGTGAGAAAACAGGCGTACTACCGGCCTTTAATTGATGAAGCAGGGAGCTGCTCCCGGTATCCCACAGGTAGACCAGGCCGTCCCGGTCAGCCGTGGCCAGAACCGCGCTGTCCGGTGAAAAGGCCACCGCCGTCACAGGCTGCCGGTAAATGGTAAGCGGACTTAAAAACTCCCCTGAAAACAGGTTCCACAGCAGCACCTCGTCCCTGTTCCCGCTCAAGGCCAAATAACGGCCGTCCGGACTGAACGCGGCATTGCGCAGCAGTCCGCTTACCGGGGCGAAGGTATGACGCCGCTTCCCGCTCTCTATATCCCAGAGAATAATGGTATCGTCCCATCCCGCGGAGGCGATCAGGGTGCCTGCCGGATTGACGGCCACGGTTTCGATCAGTCCCGTGTGCCCGCCGAAGCTCTCGACCAGGGAGGCGTCCGCAAGGTCCCAGAGTTTTACGGTCAAATCCCATCCCGCCGATACGGCCATATTTTTTTCGGTGTTTACGGCCACGGACTGTACCACGCCGGTGTGGCCGGAAAAGGTACGCAGCAGTGTGTCCGAACGCGCGTCCCAAAACTTCAGAGTTCCGTTCGCACTGGCAACCAGGAGAAACCTGCTTTCCCTGCTCCAGGCCATGGAGGTGACAAAGTCCGTACTGCCCAGCAGGGTCTGCCACAGGGTACCGCTTTTTACGTCCCAGAGTTTAATGGTTTTGTCGGCGCTGCCCGAGGCGATAAAGCGGCCGTCCGGTGAAAAAGCGAGTGTGTTGATAAACCCCCGGTGTCCCTCCAGGTTAAAGACTATGGTGCCGGTCTTCAGGTTCCAGACCTTTACCGTGCGGTCCGCGCCCGCCGAGGCGAGCAGCAAGCCGTCCGGACTGAAATCCAGGGTATGCACCGCCCCGGTATGTCCGGTCAGCTTGGAGAGCAGTTTTCCGGAGGAGCTGTCCCATAATTCCACGCTTCCGTTGGCGCCGGCCGCAGCCAGCACCCTCCCGTCCGGATTGAAGCGCACGCAGGAGATTGAGCCGGCATGGCCGTAGAGAGTGTAGAGCAGGGCGCCCGATGCGATATGCCAGAGTTTCACCGTTTCATCGGTGCTCCCGGATGCCAGCAGCCTGCCGTCCGGACTGAAATCCACGGAGTTGACGCAGAATAGATGGCCTTCCTGCAGGCTGAGTGAAAGCGGGTAATGGTCGGCGATATAGCCGGCAAGCAGATCGCTGACCTCCCCACAATCCGCCGCCATCGCGTAGTCCAGGGCCGTTTTCCCCAACGCGTCCTCCTTTAACACGTCGGCGCCCTGCTGTAAAAGCTGTTTCACGCGCGCGGGATCACAGTCCGCGGCGGCCTCGTGCAGTGCGGTTCCTGTGTCGGGAGCGGTCTTCTCCAGTTGGGTGATTGATGTGGTACACCCGGTCCCCAGTTGCATGCAGAGAAAACAAAGGGCCAGGTATCTGTGCAGTATCTTCATTTTCCAGAAAAAGTATACAATAAGTGGGTTTTGAGTACAAGGTATTAAAGATATAATGGACAGAACGATTTTCCGGGTGTACAATAAATAATAAAGGGATTTTTATGAAAAAAATATGCGCCGGATTCGTGTTTTTATCCCTGTTTATGCTGTTGCCGCTTCTCTGTTACCCGACTGTACTTGAGGATGAACAGGCCAAGATCAGCATCTGGTACCCCGATACCTGGACCATGCAGAGTGATGATGAAAATACGATATTGGTTACCGATCCCCATAAAGAGCTTGCCGTCGTTTATACGATCCTGGAGGGTAATATCCTTGAAAAGGCCCTTGAAGCCCTGGAAAGCCAGTTAAACGGCCTGGCCTGCGACCTGCGCGCCCTGGACGAACCGGAGGAGGACCTGCTGAACGGCATGAAATGCGTACTTCTTGACGTGACTGCAAAAATAAAAAACACACCCATGAGAATCGGTGTGGTAATCGTCTTTACACCCGGGCAAAAAATTCTGCTTGTCACGGCCATGACACCGCTTTCAAAATATACGCAATATGAAAATCTCATCTCCGATATCATTACGGAAATAAAACCGCTTAAATAATGACACCGATATCTGTTCCCACTTGCACTTGCAAAAACAGAATCGACAGTGTAGAGTAGGCCATGATTAGATTCCTGATAAAGAAGACCTTCTTTAGCATGCTGGACAACCTGCTCCCCATGATACTCATGAACCTGGGGTATCTTGTGCTGCTGGTGGCCGGTATGGGCCTGGAGTACGCGATCCTGTATGTAATAAAGTTTTTTGTGCAGGATCTGCCCATGCTGCCCGGACTGGCTTTAGGACATTTTATTTTTTTACCGGTGGTTTGCTTTTTCTTTGTGTACAGCGGCGCGGTCAGCTGCCTGACCAAGGATATGGCGGATAATAAAAATTCCAGGTTCAGGGATTTTTTAACCTACCTGAAACAAACCTGGAAATCCAGCCTGCTTTTCGGCATTCTTAATTTTATACTCCTGTTTATTCTCCTGGTTACCGGTATTTATTACCTGGGCGCTACGGATAACTTGTTGAATCCGCTGATCTTTTTTTTCCTGGCCTGGCTGTTTGTGTTTTGGGCCGCCGCCTGCCAGTATTTTTTCCCCCTTCAGTCAATGTTCAATAAGGTCCTGAGAAAGAACATAAAGAAAATGTTTTTGCTGCTTCTGGACAATACCGCCTTTACCCTCTTCACCCTGCTCCTGGGCGCAATAATTCTTTTGGGGGTTTCGGCGCTTACCCTATTTGTGTTGTTCGGTTTTTCAACAGTTCTGCTGTGGTATAACACGGCCCTGAAGCTCCGGATGTACAAGTACGAGTACCTGGAAAAGAATCCTGGGGCCGGCCGCCGTAAAATTCCGTGGGCCACGCTCCTTAGCGAAGAACAAAAACTGCTGGGGCACCGGTCGCTGCGCGGTGTGTTCTTCCCCAATAAGGATTGATTTTTATCCATGGCGGCATTACACCGGGCGGACGCGGACAGCCGGTTGATCGAAGAGTATGCCTGTTACCTCTTTGACATGGACGGCACGCTTATGGACACAAGCGAGCTTATTTACCGGAGTTTTCTCCATACCTTGGATGTATACCACATACCGCGTCCCACGCGTAATGAGATTACGGCGGGAATCGGCATCCCCTTAAAAGCACAGTTTGAGCAATTTACCGGCCACTTAACCGAAAGCGAATTCCTGCGGGTATATGAAACATACAATACGTATCAGAAAAAACTTACTCCCCGTTACCTGACCGTGTTCCCCGGTGTGACGTCATTACTGGCGACACTCAAAGGCAGGGGCAAGAAACTGGGGATTGTGACCTCACGCAAAAGGGTGTCACTGGAAGGGTTTCTGGTTCTAAAAGGCCTGAATGCTTTTTTTAACGCGCTGGTCACCCCTGAAAGCACCCTGCGGCATAAACCGTATCCGGAACCGGTACTCAAGGCCCTGGAAGAACTGGCGGCCGAACGCCGGGAAACGCTTTTTGTGGGGGACAGCGTCTGGGATATTGAAAGCGGCCGGGCCGCGGGGGTTGACACCGCTTTTGTGGCCTGGGGCAATACCGACCCCGCCTCCCTGACCGTGAAGCCGACCTACATAGTGCGGGAGGCGCATGAGCTGACCCGCGGGTGGGCCGGGTGACGGGAACCAACAGCACGGGCCCGGGCCGGTTGACGGGAATAAGCGGCACGTCCCCGGACGTCGTAACGCGGAAGAACAAATCCCGTCCGGGCACCCATGAAAACCATACCGCGCCCTCCGGATCATGGCGGCGGTGAGAAATATGCTCCGCTCCCCAACGCTTCCTACAGCCATTTTTTCTTTTTGAAGAACAGCAGCAGGCCTACTACGATAATGATAATCACCAGCCAGACCACCGGATACCCCCAGGGCCAGGTTATTTCCGGCATGTTGGTAAAGTTCATGCCGTACACGCCTACGATAAAGGTAATGGGTATAAAGATGGTGGCGATGATGGTAAGCACCTTCATGATCTCGTTCATCTTGTTGCTCAGGCTGGAAAGGTAGATGTCGAGCAGGTTGGATACCATCTCCCTAAAGGTTTCGGTGGTATCGATCACCTGGGCGATATGGTCATATAGGTCCTTAAGGAACAGGGAGATGGCCGGGCTTACCAGGCGGCTGCCGCCCCGCTGCAGGTTGTTGACGACCTCGCGCAATGGCCAGACCGACCTGCGCAGGTAAAGCAGTTCGCGCTTGAGTGAGTAGATCTGTTTCAGAATATCGTGGGAGGGACGGGTAATCACCGTTTCTTCTAGCTCCTCGATCCGGTCCCCCAGGTTCTCCAAGACCAGAAAATAGTTGTCAACCAGCGCGTCCAAAAGGCAGTACCCCAGGTAATCGATCCCCATTCCGCGCACCCGGCCCTTGTTATTGCGGATGCGCTCCCTGATGGGCTCGAACACGTCGCCCCGGTATTCCTGGAAGGAGATAAGATAATCACCGCCGATTACCAGTGAGACCTGTTCCCCATAAATGCCGTTGTTTTTATCATTATGCAGCATCTTCACAATAAGCGAAAGGTTGTTCTCGGTCTCCTCAAGCTTGGGCCGCTGGTTGGTGTCCAGAATGTCCTCCAGGATGAGGTCGTGAATATGGAAATACCGGCCCACGGCTTCGATGAGTGAAATATCGTGCAGGCCGTCGATATTGATCCACCAGATCTCCCCCGGAACCCTCTTCGCGGGCAACTCACTTAAAGAGGAGATCTCCTTTTCATCGTAGTGCTCCGCGTTGTAGCGAAAAAAGGTTATCCTTACCTTTTCACGCTTGCGTTTGCCGATATGAATCAAGGTGCCCGGCGGCGAACCGGTCTGGTACATGCTGTGTTTGACTGAGCGTGCCATGGCCTCCCTCCACGAAGGTTTCCTGCGGAAAAGCCGCCGGCAATACCCGCAGTTGGTTTATTCTATATCTTTTCCACGCATGTGGCAAACATTTTGATCCCCTCGTCGGGAAAATATTCCTTCAGCTCCTCCACGGCCTTACGGATTATTTTGGCCTCACTGTGCTCGCAGAAAATGATCATAATAAAATTTTCTTCCGGCCAGATGTGGTCACCCTGCCTGGGACCCGAGCTGCCCCTGCCCTGGACCTCGGGGATCAGGGTGCGGGACTGTCCGACCCGGTGCTTGTTCAAAAGATCCGTAAGGTCTTCCTGTATGGAGCGGTTGCCGATGATTTCCACGCGTATGGTCATTATGCTCTCTCCTCTCTCAGGCGCTGCCGCCGTATCTCCATGCGTTTTTCCTGTTTCACACGCTTCTTGGCCTTGAGCTTGTCGGAAAAGCCGTTGAAGATAATGTACAGGGCGGGAATGAGAAACAGGGTAAGCAGGGCGCTCACCGTGAGTCCGCCCACCACGGTTTTGGCAATCGGCTGAATCAGACTCGAGCCCTCGCTTTTAATGAAGGCCACGGGCGCCAAACCCAGGATCGTGGTCAGGGTTGTCATAAGTACGGGGCGCAGCCTGTTGCCTCCGGCCGCTACGGCCGCCTCCCTGAGTGAAAGCCCGCGCTTGCGCAGCAGGTTGGTATAATCAACCAGAACAATACCGTTGTTCACCACGATACCGCTTAACATGATCAGACCCACAACCGTAAACAGGCTGAAGGCCTCGGCCGTGACAAAGTGGATGCCGATGACCCCGATCAGGGTCAGGGGTACGGTAAAGATAATGATAAACGGATCCAGAAAGGATTCGAACTGGGCGGCCATGACCCCGAACACCAGGAGGATTGCTATCAGGAACGCGAATATGAGCGGCGGTCCGTATTGGATAAGATCCTCGAAATCCCCGCCGTACTCGATGATCAGGTTCTCGTTGGGCGGAATCTGTTCATTGATGAGACGTTGAATACGGGGAATAACCTGGCCGATGCTGGCCCCGGGCGCGATGCCGCCCGTGATGCGGATGGAGCGTATCTGGTCGATCCGTTTGATGTTTACCGGACCGGTGGCCGGTTCGGGCCGGGCAAAGCTTGAAAAGGCGATCTTTCTGCCGAAATTGTTGATCACGAATATTTTATCCAGGTCCAGGAACTGGTCGCGCGAGCGCTGGTCCAGGATAAGCAGGATGTCGTATTCCGAGCCGCCTGTTTTATATCTGCCCGCCGTGATGCCGTCGATATTTGCCCTGAGCTCCTGGCCGATGGAGGCCATACTCAGGCCCAGGGCATAGGCCTTGTCCCTGTTTATCCTCAGTGAAATCTCGGGTTTGCCCTCCTCCAGGTCAAGGTAGGGCTCGGTTATCTCCGGAACTTTATCCTTGAGAATGGTCATGACCTCTTGTGCGGTTTCACGGGAAAGGTCCCTGTCCTCGGATTTAAAGGTGATGACGAAGGGCGCGCCCTGCATACCGCCGCCCCGGTTGGTCGCCACCCCTATATCGGCCCCCGGAAAATCACCGAAGGAGGGCCGCAGGATCTGCTGAATTTCTTTTGAGCTCTCGATGCGGTGCGCGTAGTCCGGCAGGGTGATGGTGATGGTGGCTTTGTTGGTCTGGGCCGAACCCACAAAGCCGAACACGGCCGGTTCGCCCACCTCGGTCACGATATCCTTGATCCCTTTTATCTTCTGTTTTACGATTTCCTCCAGCTGCAGGCAGACGTTATAGGTGGCATCCAGGGTGCTGCCCGTAGGCAGCTCCACACTCAATCCTACGTAGTCCTGATCCTGTGTCGGAATAAGCTCGATGCCCACGAAGGGCATCAGGAAAAAGCTGCCGATGAACACTGCCACAATCGCCCCGATGGTGATTTTTTTATGGCCGAATATCCAGCGCAGGCTGTTTTTATACAGGTTTTCCATACCGGTAAAAAATCGTCCCATGGCCGTGTCGATCTTCTCCATGGTGGGAGGCAGGAGCATTTCACGGCGCGTGTTGATCTGCACATATTTACTGGCCAGCACCGGTATGAGCATGATGGCCACCAAGAGGGAGGTGGACAGTGAGATGACCACGGTAAAGGCCAGGCCGGAAAAAAACTCACCGTAAATACCAAGCTGGGTGCGGAACAGGGCCAGGGGCAGAAACACGCAGATGGTGGTCAGGGTGGAGGCCGTGATGGCGGTTATCATCTCCTGGGTGCCGAGGATGGCAGACGCATGCAGCTTGGCCCCCTTCTCCCGGTAGCGGTAGATGTTTTCCAGGATGACGATGCTGTTGTCCACGAGCATGCCCAGCCCCAAGGCCAGACCGGTCAGGGTCATGATGTTCAGGGTCAGGTTGAAAAAGTACATGAGCATCAGGGTGATGATCAGGGAGATGGGAATGGCCGTTGAGATGACGATCGTGGATTTAAGACTGCGCAGAAAGATAAAGAGGATGGCCACGGCGAAGAGCACGCCCAGCAGGGCGGACGAGGTTACCTGGGAAAGGGAGTCGCGGATGATGGTGGTGGTGTTCCGGATCACTCCCAGCTGGATGCCCAGGGGCAGTGAGCGGTTGATGGCCGGCAGGTTGCGCAGCACCCTGTCCGCCACCTGCACCGAGTTGGTGCCGCTCTGTTTCTGCACGATTACGAACACGCCGGGCTCGCCGTTGATGTACACCCGGGTCTCTTCTTTTTTAAAGCCCTCGAATACATTGGCGATATCGCGCAGGCGGATGCCGATTGTTTTTCCGCCGGGGTATGCGCTGAAAGCCGCTCCGGAACCGTCCGCGGCCTGACCCGAACCCAGTGTTTTATAGGCGATCACCGTGTTCATTATCTCTTCAACGCTGGCGTACTCACCGGAGCTGCGCACCAGGAAGTTTGTGGTGCCCTCGGTGATGGTTCCGGCGGAAATCTGCAGGTTATTGCCCATGAGCATATTTTTTATCTGGGTGAAGTTCAAGTTATAAGCGTCAAGACGGTTCTGGGGAATCTCCACGCGCACCGCCTTCTGCTTGCCCCCGCTGACCGAGGCGATGGCCACGCCGTCTATCTGCTCCAGGCGCGGCTGGATGAAGTTTTCGGCGATCTCCCGCAGGTCCTCGGGGCTCCTGTTGCCGGAAACCTTGAGCCTGAGGATCGGGATCATGGAAATGTCGAACTTGAAGATCTGCGGCGTGGTGGCTTCTTCAGGCAGGATATCCTTGATAAACTCCAGGCGGTCACGCACCTCATTGGTGGCCTCGGACAGGTTGGTGCCGTAGGTAAACTCCATGGTGACCTGGCAGGTCCCTTCGTATGAGGTCGAGGTTATCTGTTTCAGGTTGCTGATGCTGGAAAGCTGAGCCTCCAGGGGACGGGTGATCGTTTTTTCCACCTCTTCGGGACCGGCCCCGGAATAGGTGGAAAAAAGCACCAGGTAGGGGAAATTGATTTCGGGCAAAAGGTCTATGGCCAGGTTAAAGGCCGTATACAGGCCGAACCCGACTATGAGTCCGAAAATTACTATCAGTGTTGTGGGCCGGTTGACGACCGTGCGTGTTATACTCATAATTCGCTCCTATTGGATTGCATCCTGTTCGGGCAGGGGCTCCTGGGTTTGGATAATACGTACCTTGGCCTTGTCCTCCAGCACGTTCTGTCCCTGGATTACCACCAGCTCCCCCTCTTTCAGCCCGGAGACGATCTCCACCTTGTCGTCAATCTGGATGCCGGGTGTGACCTCACGCCGTTCCACCTGGTTCCCGTCCGTTACCACGAAAACAAAGGTTTTATTGAACCTGTTGACGATACAGGTGGCGGGAATCTTGATGATGCCTTCTTTTGTCTGGGTGATGATCCTGATGGCGGCGAACATACCCGCTTTCACCAGGTTCGCCTTTTCGGTAAAACGCAGCTTTACCTCCATAGAGCGCGTGCCCGGGTCCAGCACCGGGCTCACCTCGCTGATACGCGCCTTAAAACTGTTTTCACCGAAGGCGTCGAAGGACACAAGCGCGCCCAGCCCGGTTTTGATCTGAGCGATGAAGCGTTCGGCGATATAGGTAACGATTTCCAGCTCGCTCGTGCGCGCGATCTGGGCGATCGGCGTCTGTACGGTGATGGTCGTGCCCACTCGTACCGGCAGGCCGGTAATGGTTCCCGAGATGGGCGCGCGCACGGGATTGGGCAGAAAGTTCTGGCCCGGCCTGCTGGGGTCTATCTTGGCGATTACCTGGCCCGCGGATACGTACTGCCCCAGCCCCACGTTGATGCTTATCACCTCGCCATTGTTGTTGGCGAATACATTGACGCTCGCCAGGGATTCCACATCGCCGTTGACCTGGATGTAATCATGCAGCTCGCCCTTTGCCGCCGGAATCACGTTCACGGCGAACACGGTTTCCGCATCCTCCTGCGGGGGTTTGGGAAAACACGATACAAGCAGACCAAGGGCAAGCACAAGGCCCACAAGCGCCGGAAGCGTGAAGATATATAACCCCCTCGCGGAGGCGTTTCTTTGTTTACTCATTGATCTTCTCCAATTCTTGTTGAGTGGTGTTAAGTTCGTATTCCAGGTCAAACAGACCGGCAAGGTAATTGTATTTCTCCTGCAGCAGATCGGTCCGCGCCTGTTCCAAAGCCTGTTCGGTGTCCTTTACCTGTAGCAGGTCTATCCCGCCCGCGTAATACGACTCCAACGCCAGGCTGTAGGCGCGCTCCGCCACCTTGACATTCACCTCCTTGCTCTGGATCGATGTGCGTGACTTTTCCAAGGTAAGGACAATCCTGGTGACGCTAAGCTCGGCCCCGGTATATGACTGCTCAAGGCTTTGCTGGGCAATGATCAATTTCGTGTTCAGGCCGGCCAGGGTGACCCGGGCTTTGGATGAGGGAAGCAGGGGGTCCAGGAATTGGGTAATGGTGATTGACAGGGCCCCGCGCTGCTCCTGCCAGTTGTTCCCGTCAAACAGGTCGTTCTCAAAGGGACCATTGATCGTGGGATCATAGGTAAAGCCCAGGGTGACGCTGGGGTAGAACTGTGCCGAGGCCAGGTCGATGGAGTTTTGCAGAGTGTTGATGGCCTGTTTGGCCTCGATAATGTCATAGCGCTGGCTTATATATTTTTGCAGCAGGGCCTTGATATCGAACCGATGGGTCTGTATATCCAGGCCACCTTGCAGGGTGATAGGCTTGGAAAGCTCCACCCCGATGGTGAACTTAAACAGCAGCTCAGCGTTGTCGTAACCATTTTGCAGCTCCTGCAGCAGGGGCTTGGAGTTCTCCAGGTCAACCTGTGTGGTCAGCAGTTTGTACTCCGAGATCATGCCGTTCCTATAATCGACGCGCGCCTGGTTATAGCGTTCCTGGGCATTGGCCACCACGGTCTGGGCCACCTTGATCCGGTTTTGCAGCAGCAGCAGCCCGTAGAACTGCTTTTTCACGTCGCGCGAAAGTGAGCTTTTGGCCTTGGCCAGGCTGGTAACCCCGGCCTGGTACTCGATCACCGTCTTGCGTATATTATAGAAGCTGGCCAGGGAAACGGTAAGCTGGGCATTCAGGGACGCCGTAAAGTTCCATTGGGAGATAGTGGGCGGTGTACCCAGGCCCAGGGCCGCATAAATGGGCTCAAGGCCCAGATCTTGTTCCTCGTTCAGGTGTGAGAGTGTGGCCGCTATGGATATGTTGGGCACGAACTGGTTCCATGAGCTGTCCCTGGCAAAGCGTTTGTCGTCAAGATCCATCTGGGCCGACTTTACCATGAGGTTGTTTTTAAATGCGTATTCTATGGCCGTATCCACGTTTATCTCCAACGCGTCCTGCCCTTGGGCGAAGACCCAGGTACAGGATGCAAGCAGAAACCAGATTATACACGTTATTCTAATGTCTGTCGGCATGAGCTGCTCCTTTCTTTTTTAAAGACAACTGCGCGGTTATCCCCCCGCAGAATAGGGAGAACGCCTGCCGGGTAAATCCGGTAAACGCCGCAGAACCTTTTTCGGCGGCGAACCGGGCCGGGAGTTCACGTAGTCTGTGCATGATAAAAAAAAATATGAATATAAAAATCGTGTTAAAATCTTCCGGGCCGCCGCGCAGGACCCCCTGTTCCAGGGCCCGGCGCAGAAAATCAAATTTGGCAAAGATCTTATGCAGTTCCTGCCTGGGAAGCGACATGCCGATATTCTGGTAGCGCGCCCAATTCAGCACGGTGATCAGGCCCGGGTTATGTGCCGTGTACGAGATCAGGGTTACAATAAAGGCATACAGCTTCTGGCTGAACGTGGAAAGACCGGACAGGCGCGGCCTAAGCAGGTTGGAAAAATATTCCTGTTCGCGCTTGATGGTTTTTAAGAGCATATCGTTCTTGTTCTTGAAATAGAAATACAGGCTGCTTTTGTTGATACCGATGCGGGAGGCGATCTTTTCCACGGAGGCATTCACATACCCACACTCCGAGATCACCTCCTCAATGGCTCCGAAAATACGGTCCTGTTCCGGCAGCTCCCCTTCTTTAATTCTGCCCAGCGTTTCAATGGCGGTAAAATCCACCCGCAAGCCTTGTTCCGCGGTCACGAATCCGTGAAGCCCGTAGGTTATGCTTTTTTTTAGGAATTGCGCGTGTTTTTCTTCAGGCATGGGGCGCGAAAAATCCAGCTTGTGCGGCTGCATCTCCTCCTGCTCACTCATAAAAAGCTGCATGAACCAGAAAAGGCAGTTCATGTGAATAAAGCGTATGCTTAAGCCCAACTGCTCCGGATCGTCCCCATGTCCCGCGACTTTCAGCGCGGCGCTGAACATCTGTCTGACATTTTCCGTCAGGCTCTCAAAGCGCTTTCCTTGTTCGCGCGTGGTTCGCATGAGATATGAGAGCAGGAAGGCGAAGTAATGCGGATGCGCATAGAAATAATCGAACAGAAACTCATAGTACGATTTGATCAATATCTGTATGGACCGCCCGCCGTGTTTGCGCATGAAACCGTCCAGGGCCTCCTGCATATCACCCAAGAATTTCGTGCTCATGGCCTCCTGCAGGTGGTCCTTATTGGTAAAATACCGGTATAAGGCGGCCTTACTCAGCTTGAGTTCACCGGCCACCGGGCTAAGGCTTGTTTTCGCGAACCGTGTCTTGGCCCATATCTTAAAGGCGGTGTCGAGAATGTTATTTTTCTGGCATTCGAATTTCGACCGCATATAAGTTACCAAACGTTCGTTAACTTTTAGATATTGTGGTTAATATAGTACCGGATAGTACAAAAATCAATAAAATTAATGGTAAATTACTATGGCGTACTGCTGATAGTCAGTTCGCCCCGCCAGTTCGAAACAGCCCCGAAGTTCACCAGGTTTTTGTATCCCATTTTACTGAGGGTTTCATAGGCGATCCCCGACCGCCTGCCGGTCCGGCAGTAAAGAATAATCAGGGCATTCTTGTCCGTAGTGGGCGGGTCGGCGGCGATTGTATCGTAGGGAATAAGGATTGCCGACGGAATATGCCCGTTCTCGTATTCGGCCGCGGTGCGCACGTCGATCAGGATGTAGTCGGCCGTGTGGTTATAGACAAGCTCCTGCAGTTGGTAATAGGTCATGGTACGGGAATCCGCCTGAGCCGAGCTGCCGGCGCAGCCCAATAACAGAACAGTAAGAATAAATGAATTTATGCTTTTTTTCAGCATGTGACTTATCTCCTTATTAATAGCTTGAACATACTATGATCGCCGGCCAAAGGCAAGTCGGGCCTAACAAGCGCGGCAATTGCATCAATATTTTAAATTGCCGTACCGCGAGCGGCGCATGATCCACCTGTAGGTTTTCCGGTAATTGAAGGCCCGCATACCCTTTTTGAAATACAGGTCCGCGGTAAAAAACGCCTCCGCCGGCGGACTTTCCACCACTGAGGGGACGGCGATACAGCGCATGCGAGCCCGCGCCGCGGCCTCAACGCCGAATTTGGAATCCTCGATTACCACACAGTTGTACGGATCAACCCCGAGCCTTTTCGCGGTCTCCAGAAACAATTTGGGCTCGGGTTTGCTCTTGCCCACCTCATCCGCGGAGAGCCTTACCCGGAAATACCGGCCCAGGTCCAGCAGGGAGATGAGTTTGTTCATCACCGCGGGTGATGATCCCGTGGCCAGGGCCATGGGCATTTTTACGGCATGAAGCTTTTTTATAAGTTTGAACATGCCGTGGAAGATCCTTGTACCTTTTAGGGCCAGCTCCAGATAGATCTTGTTTTTTACCTCTGCCATCTGTTCGATCGTATCCGGCAGGTTGTACATCCGCTTCATTTTTTCCATCATGCTGTAGTTGCCCATACCGATAAATCCGCTTTTCATCTCCCTGGTAAACTCGATGCCGTAATGTGACAGGAGCAGCCTGTCCGCCTCATGATAATTGTCCTCACTGTCTATCACCGTCCCGTCAAGGTCAAAGATCACGGCCTTAACAGGGTAGCGGGGGGGCGGGCCCATCCTCCGTGACAGCTCGATACTATTGCCTTCCGGGTCCGTGAACTCTAGCTCCCGGCAGCCGTCTCCGGTGGTCATAGGCCCTTTAAGGATGTCTACACCCAGGTTTCTTAGACGCACGGCCGCCCTGTCCACGTTTTTTGCGTAGAGGGCAAGGTGCGAGCCGTTCGGCGCGGCGGGCGCATCGCGGTACCACAGCAGCTCCAGGCCCAACGAGCCGCGCGTTAAAAAAACGGTTTCCAGTCCGGGTGTATTTATGCTTTTATAGACATACCGTTCCCTAAAGCCCAGTACCCTGATATAAAAGAGTTTCATGATGTACAGGTTGTTCACCCGCAGTCCGATATGCGCCGGTTTCATAGGGTGTGATTGTAGCAGCCAACCACACAAACCGCAAGACTATAAGTACTATATGTATTGTAGAAGAGTGCTTTTTATGGGTATATTCGGTGCAGAGGAAGGATGATGTTCACCTGGATTAAACACTGGATAAAAACCCATGCCCTGCTGGTGTTCGGCGCCGGCATTTTTTCACTGGTACTGTTGGCCTTCTCTGTTTTCATGCTTCCGGTGCTGATTGTCAACCTGCCGGTAGACTATTTTAAAAACGGAAAAAAAACAGGTCGGCCCGGGTGGATGCATCCGGCGGTATATGTAGGTTATGTTATCGCGAAAAACATCTTGGGGGTGGTCCTGGTGCTGTTCGGGATTATCATGCTGGCGCTTCCCGGGCAGGGTATTGTTACCATTCTTTTGGGCCTGATGATCATTGATTTTCCGGGCGAGCACAGGCTACTTAAGTATATACTACATAAAACCCGCGCCTTTAAGGCCATGAACTGGCTGCGCCGGAAAAAGAACAAACCCCCTTTTGAGTTGCCCGGGGCCGATTGAGCGGTTGTCCCCGGTGGGGGTAGCGGAGGTATTGTATGGGCGTACAAGAAACAAATACGGCCTCGATTTATAATCCGGCCACCGGAAAGGCGCTGGCCCGGGTCCGTGAGCACACCATGGACGAGCTCGGCCGGGCCGTGGCCGCGGCGCGCGCCGCGCAAAAAAAATGGCGGATGGTAAGCGTCAGGGAGCGCGCGCGTTATGTGCACGGCATGTGGCGGTACCTAAGCGGCCGGGCCGAACGGTTTGCCGATGTAATCAGCCAGTGTACGGGCAAGACGAGGATCGACGCACTCAGCACCGAGGTCATTCCCGCTTTACTGGCCGCCCGTCATTACGCGAAGCAGGCGAAGCGGTTTCTGCGGCCCAGGCGAATCAGGGGCGGCCCCCCGCTGTTTTTTTTCAAGCAATCCTTTCTATACCGAGAACCATACGGCGTGGTCGGCATCATCAGCCCCTGGAACTACCCGTTCGGGATTCCCTTCCATGAGGTGATATCGGGCCTTCTGGCTGGAAACGCGGTGATCCTCAAGGTGGCCACCCAGGTGCAGCCCGTGGGAGATCTGTTCGGTGAGCTGTGCCGCGCCGTCGGTCTTCCCAAGGACCTGTTCTGGTACTGCCTGCTTCCTGGGGCCAAGGCCGGGCCGGCCCTGCTTGACGCGGGCATCGGTAAACTCTTTTTCACCGGTTCCGCCGAGGTGGGGCGGCTTCTGGCCCGGCAAGCGGGCGAGCGCCTGATCCCGGTCTGCCTGGAGCTGGGGGGAAACAATCCCCTGCTGGTGCTGGACGACGCTCACCTGGACAGGGCCGCGGGCGGCGCTGTTTGGGCCGGCATGTCCAACTGCGGCCAGTCCTGCGGCCGGGCGCAGCGCATCTATGTGGTGAGCAAGGTGTATGAACGCTTTAAGGCCATATTATGCAAGAGGGTAGCGGCGCTGACCCAGGGGTACGCCGCGGACTCATCGTTCGATATCGGCTCGCTTACCACTACAGCCCAGTACGACAAGATAAAGCGGCAGGTGGAGGGGGCGCTGGCCGCCGGCGCACGTATTATCGCCATGTCCGGAACCACCCCCGCGGGCGTCCCGGTAGCCACGGGGGAACCGGCGGCAGCGGGCGTCCCGGTTGCTTCAGCGGAGAAATGTCCACCGGGCGGCCCAATAACAACGGGCGGCCCGGCTGCAACCGCCCACGGATTATTCTATCCGCCCATCGTGCTGGAAACGGACAACAATGAACTAGAACTGTTGAAGCAGGAGGTGTTCGGTCCGGTGCTGATCCTGGTGAAGGTCAGGGATACGGCCGAGTCCGTTCGCCTGGCCAATGCCACCGATATGGGGCTGACCGCGTCCGTGTGGTCGGCCAATCAGTACCGGGCGGTAAACACCGCCCGGCGGATCCAGGCCGGGGCCGTAACAGCCAACGACCACCTGATGAGTCACGGCATGTCCGACACCCCGTGGGGCGGATATAAAAATTCGGGCCTGGGCCGCGTCCACGGCAGGCAGGGGTTCGAAGAGATGACCCAGCTCAAGGTGATCATCCGTGACCGGTTGGCCATGCTGCCGCGGAGTTTCTGGTGGCATCCGCACGGCAGACGGGTGTACCGCGGGTTACTTGACCTCGTGAACATGCTCTTCGGGAAAAACATCAGGAGACGCCTCCTGGGCACCCTAGGGTTTCTCAGGCTGGCCCTGCGCAGTCTGAGGCGTGGAGATAACAAAAAAGCGGGGGTGTGGAAACTCACTGGACACGCACATAAATAACTGAAAAAACTGATATATCCGATAATAATATGATCGGTTACTTCTTTACGGTTTCAATCAATGATACATTGTCAATGCAAATAGTCCTTTTATTTGCCTTACCGCACATGAAAGTGAGATAAAGCGAATCATCCTCCGCTGGCGCTGTATTGACAAATGTATATTTCTTGGGATTTTTATCCGCTTTAATGGTCTTAGAGAGAATGGAAGAATACGGCTCATGGTTCTGCTGTAAAAAAATATCGATTTTAGCCCGGGCGTCTGCATTTATGGTAAAGGATAACGTGTACTTCATCCCCTTATAACTCCGAATCGGGTATCCGAATTGTATATGCCAGTTTTCACCGGCGGCTTTTTCCACAAATAATTTTGCCGAACCGTTCCCTGTAAGAGGATTTTTTGTTTCTATTGAAAATATCAATTTT
>CAZWYY010000031.1:0-37315 GCA_964638895.1 uncultured Spirochaetaceae bacterium
CAGGAAGAGGATATGCTGGTTTTTGAGCTGAAGATCCAGATGCGTCGCCTCCTGCGTATCGCCGATATCTGCGGGCAGTTTCAAAAGTACAGAGAGAACAAGGAGATGATCTACTGGCTGGACAGTTTCAAGAGCTCGGGCGGCGAAAGGATCGTGCGCTTTGTCATTACTCCCCTGGACATTACCGGTGTCATGAAAAGCGCGGTATTCGAACCGTATGCGTCACTGGTCTTTACCTCGGCCACTCTTACCATTGTAAAAGATTTCCGTTTCTGGAAAACCAGAGTGGGGCTTACCGACCCGGCGGGACGTGATCTTGAGGAGCTCTACCTTGAATCCCCCTTTAACTATAAGGAGCAGGTTTTATTGTGTGTGCCGCACGACGCCCCCATGCCTATGGAAAGCACATACATGCAGTTCAGCCGGGAGATGATCCTGCGCGTGATCGAGCTGTTTCAGGGCAGGGCATTGGTGCTGTTTACCTCGTACGACATGCTTAACACTACCTATGAATATGTAAAAAACAATCTGGCCCAGGCGGATATCCCCATCCTGAAGCAGGGAGACCAGGACCGCGCCAAATTATTGAACAATTTCATTACGGTTACCAACAGCGCCCTCTTTGCCACCGACTCGTTTTGGGAGGGGGTGGACAGTCCCGGGGAGACCCTGTCCGTGGTCATTATCTGCAGGCTACCCTTCCGTGTGCCCACCGAACCCGTGACCCTGGCGCGGCTTGCCCATATCCGGGAGCAGGGAGGGGACCCGTTTCGCGAGCTTTCACTGCCCGAGGCCATTATGCGTTTCAGACAGGGGTTCGGGAGGCTTATGCGCTCCCAGAAAGACAGGGGGGTTGTGTTGATTCTTGACTCGCGTATAGTCAGGAAATATTACGGGCAGGCGTTCATTGACTCTTTGCCGGAAACCGCCAGGTCCGTAGTTTCGCAGAACACGATACTTCTTAACATAGAAAACTTCATGTTTGCCTAAAAAAAGAGCACGCGCGCCGCGTGCTCCTCATTTAGGTTTTTTTAAAAAAGCACCTATTCGATAACCGCCAGGATGTCTGACATTTTGAGAATAAGCTGTTCTTCGCCTTCGACCTTGATCGATGTACCCGCGTATTTATCGTAAATGATCTTATCATTAACCTTTACTTTAATGTCGGATGAATCTCCAATTGCGAGTACCTTCCCCTGTTGCGTTTTCTCCTGGGCGGTTTGCGGTATAAAAATACCGCCGCTGGTCTTTTCATCTTCTAACTCCACCTTGACCAGGACCCTGTCAGCCAGTGGTTTGATTTTCATAACAGTCATCCTCCTAATAAGATCTTGAATAATATGTAAAATGTTTTTTCTAATGTACAATTATCATGTGTCTTGCGTCAAGAAAAATATATTTAAGTTGTCAAAAAAATACCGATTCAGTATCTTTAATGAAACAAATGTGTTCCTATACCTTGGATATCAAACTAGCGAAACAGAACCTTGCCAGGCATCTGCCGGATAAGGCCCTTACCCAGTTTGCCAGGGCGGTTGACGACTGCCCCGCATGCAAGGCGCGGGAGCTTGCCAATGTTCTTTTCTATTTGGGAATCACCCTGAAAAAACTGGGGTATTGCAACAGTGCCATCAGGTTTTGGATCTCTTCCTACAGGCTGAATAAAAACAAATTCGCCGGACAAATGATCAAACGCTTTGCCAATGGATACGGGTTTACAAGGGAAGAAAATCATGAGCTTGACGATAAAAAGGCCTTTTTCTCAGTTCAGCTTTCACGCTACCTGGCCAAAAAACATAACGGGAAATTCAGCACCCAGGCGGAAGCGGATATGATCATCGATTTACTGGAAGATACGTGGAAACGGATTCGAGAGTACGGTATGCTTGGCGGTAAAAGCATAGAAGAAAAGCGCCGTTATTTTAAAGAGACAAAAATTGTATTCCCTTTTCTGCTCTTTACAAAAAAGCTTGGAGATACTATAATCAATGTGAACTTCAAAAAAGGTACAAAAGTAACCCAGAACGATAGGTGCCTTTGCGGCAGCGGGCTTCCGTATTGCATTTGTTGCGGACGAACCCCAAGTGTTGAAGAGCTGATAAATGGGATATTTTGACACACATTTTTCTTATTAAATTTAATTATGTAGGATAATGACACAGTCTTATATACCGCTTATATGAACGGAAATACGCTATTTTAACTCCTTATAATATAAAGAGTTATATGCACACTTTTTTTATTATATTGGCATAATAATTGCTATATTAATATACGGAGGCTTTTATGGCAGCAGCAATAAAAAAAAGAAAAGAAAAAGTGGTAAACAACACTAAAGAGGATGAGAATATCTTATCGATATATCTCAAGGAAATAAATAAAATCCCCCTGCTTTCCAGGGAGGAAGAAGACAGGTACGCACGGGAAGCGGCTAAGGGTGACTCGCGGGCAAAGGAAAAACTGATTCGGGCCAACCTGCGCTTTGTGGTGAATGTAGCCAAAAAATACCAGAATCAGGGGCTGCCCATTTCGGATCTCATCAGCGAAGGCAACATCGGGCTGATGAACGCCATTGAACGCTATGATGTAAACAGGGGGTATCATTTCATATCTTACGCCGTATGGTGGATACGGCAGGCGATTTTGAAGGCCATCTGCGAAAAGTCAAGAATGATCCGCATACCATTGAATCGCGCCAACGAGCTTGTGCAGATCGAAAAAGCGCGCAAGGCTCTGCAAAGCGAGCAGGGCACGGATCCGGAAATCAAGGACATCGCGGAGATCCTGGATATGGATAAAAACCATGTGGCCGACCTTATAAATATCTCACGGGACCTGATTTCCCTTGAATCACCGGTAAACCAGGACAAGGATTCGAGCATGGTGGGTGATTTTATTGAAAATTCGGAGTATATGTCCCCTGATGAGATTATCATCGAAAAATCACTGCAGGAAGACATAAACAATATTCTGCAGACCCTTTCGGAAAAAGAGTCGGAGATCCTTCAGTACCGGTTCGGTTTGAACGGCAGACGCCCCATGTCGCTCAAGGAGATCGGCGATAAATACATGCTTACCAAGGAGAGGATCAGGCAGATTGAGAAAAAGGCGTTAAAGAGATTGCAGCATCCGATCCGCAGTCAGTATCTGAAATCGTATATCACGAGCTGACGGACGCATTTTGACACGGGAAAGATCCTGGTACTTGAATGCCAGTACCAGGTTTTTATAAATTGATGAGGCATAATTTATAAATGTAGGCGGCCGCAATTCGCATTTTGTTCGATTATATTGTTATGACATTAAAAGCCCTTTTCAGCTTGGTTTGCCGTGGGAATGAACAAATTTAAAATCGGGAAGACGGCCAATACAATTGACAAGCACCTGCTTTTCATTTACATTATGCAAAAATCAATGTACAACTGTTACGTGGAGGTAATATATAATGGCGAATACAAAATACGTGTATTTTTTCGGAGGAGGAAAAGCCGACGGCACGGCCAAGATGAAGGAGTTTCTCGGCGGCAAGGGCGCGAACCTGGCAGAGATGACCAACCTGGGTGTACCCGTGCCTCCGGGGTTTACCATTTCTGCGCTTGTTTGCGACTCCTATTATAAAAACAACAGAACCTACACCAAGGCCGTGAGGGATGAGGTTGCGGTCAACCTGGCCAAACTTGAGAAACTAATGGGCAAAAAACTGGGTGACGCTGCCGATCCGCTTCTGGTATCGGTACGGTCCGGCGCCGCGGTTTCCATGCCGGGCATGATGGACACGGTGTTGAACCTGGGTTTGAATGATAAGGCCTTGAAGGGTCTCATCGACAAAACCGGCAATCACCGCTTTGCCTGGGACGCGTACCGCAGGTTTATCAACATGTTCGGCGACGTGGTAAAAGGGGTTCCTCACGAGGCGTTCGAGCACGAGCTTGACGCGGTAAAAAAGAAAAAGGGCGTTGAGTTGGATACCGAACTTGACGCTGACGATTTACAGGAAGTGGTAACCAGGTATAAAAACGTATATAAAAAACATACCAAGCAATCCTTTCCCCAGGACCCGCAACAACAGTTATGGGCGGCCATCGACGCGGTCTTCGGTTCATGGAACAATCCGCGGGCCATCAAATACAGACAGATCAATGAGATAAAAGGCCTCTTGGGAACCGCCGTGAACGTGCAGAGCATGGTGTTCGGGAATTTCGGCGATGATTCCGGTACGGGCGTATGTTTTACCAGGGACCCGTCCACGGGTGAGAACGTGTTCTACGGTGAGTATCTCATGAACGCACAGGGGGAGGACGTGGTGGCCGGCATCCGTACACCGCAGGAACTGAAAACACTGCAAAAAGCCAATCCCAAGATTTATGAACAGCTTGTAAAAATCAGGGCCAAGCTGGAGAAACACTATAAGGATATGCAGGATATAGAGTTCACCATTCAGCAGGGCACGCTTTATCTGCTGCAGACACGCAACGGAAAACGCACGGGCTTTGCGGCCGTGAAAACGGCCGCGGATATGGTGGGGGAGAAACTAATTACCAAGGAAGAGGCCGTGCTGCGCGTAACCCCTTCCCAGCTGGATCAGATGCTGCATCCCATGATCGATCCCAAGCAAAAGAAAACAATGAAAGCCCTGGCCAAGGGCTTAAACGCCAGCCCGGGCGCCGCATCCGGAAAGATTGTTTTTACGGCCGAGGAGGCCGAGGAGCAGGCCAAGAAAGGCGCCAAGGTGCTGTTGGTGCGCAAAGAAACCTCACCGGAGGACATTGGCGGCATGAACGTGTCCGAAGGCATTCTGACCTCAACCGGGGGTATGACCTCGCACGCGGCGGTTGTGGCTCGCGGAATGGGCACACCGTGTGTCGCCGGCTGTAAAGACTTCGTGATCTCCGGCAAGACGGCCAAGGTAAAGGGTAAAACCTATAAAGAAGGGGATTGGCTTACCATCGACGGGACCACCGGCGAGGTGTTTGACGGCGAGCTTAAGCTTATCAAGGCCAAGATCAGCGGCGAGCTTTCCACCTTTCTCTCCTGGGCGGATGAGATCAGGCTGAAGGCCGTACGACCGGGACTCAAACAGAAGGGCTTTCTGGTCAGAACCAATGCGGACCAGCCCAAGGACGCCCAGGTGGCGCGTGAGTTCGGCGCGGAGGGAATCGGGTTGTGCCGGACCGAGCACATGTTTTTTGATGAAAGCAAACTGTTGATCTTTCAGGAGATGATCGTGGCCGAGGACGCGGAAACCAGGAAAAAGGTGTTAAAGCGCCTGATGCCCCTGCAGAAAAAAGATTTTGTGGGCATATTCAAGGCTATGGATGGCCTCCCCGTTACCATCAGGTTGCTTGATCCTCCATTGCACGAGTTTGTGCCCAAGACCGACCAGGACGCGAAGGCCCTTGCCGCAAAGATCGGGGTTCCCCTGGCCAAACTCAAGGAAAAGGTCGATTCGCTGCACGAGCTTAATCCCATGCTGGGGCACCGCGGCTGCCGGCTGGGCATCACCTACCCGGAAATATACGATATGCAGGTTGAGGCCATCATGACCGCGGCCTGCGAGGTTGCTTCAAAAGGGGTAAAGGTAATGCCGGAGATCATGATTCCCTTAGTGGGAACCGAGGAGGAGCTGAGGATCCTACGGGCAAACGCGCAGAAAGTGATTGATATGGTGCTGGCAAAGAAGAACGCCAAAGTGGATTACACCATCGGCACCATGATCGAAATTCCGCGCGCCGCCATTACCGCCGATAAGGTGGCGGAATACGCCGATTTCTTTTCGTTCGGCACCAACGACCTCACACAGATGACCTTCGGCTACTCTCGCGACGATGCCGGGGTCTTTCTGCCCGAGTACGTGGAAAAGGGTGTGCTGGAAAAAGACCCCTTCCAGGTACTGGATCAACAGGGTGTGGGCCAGCTTGTGGACCTGGGAATAAAACTTGGCAGGAAAACAAAGCCCGAGCTCAAGGTCGGCATCTGCGGTGAGCACGGCGGAGAACCCTCTTCTGTTGAGTTCTGTTATAAGGTGGGAATGAATTATGTATCCTGTTCCCCCTATCGCGTGCCCATCGCGCGTCTCGCGGCGGCGCAGGCCGTATTGAGGAACTAAAAATAATTTAAAGACTAATAAATATCAGGGCCGTGTGTGTTGATCCATCCACGGCCTTTTTTTTTGGTGCTGTTGAAGAAAGACGGGAGAACAGACAGGAACTTATTCCTGTGCTGCGTCAGCCCGCCTGAATACGCGTACGTAATCGATGACAAGTTGGTGCATACCTGAAAAAATACGCAATTGAAACCGGTACAAATTGCCGCTAAAATATTTTAAGCGTATACTTAATCATATGTGTAATCCGCGCCGCAAAGGAGGGCTTCACTATGCCGAATGATTTTCTTAAAGTAGACGGACTTCATTTTTCACTTGGAGGCAGATACATAACCTTGCGCGGGTTCTCCCTAGGAAGCTGGCTTTTAAGCGAGCATTTTATGCTGGGGCTCCCCGGCACGGAATCGCAACTGCATGCCGCATTAGTTACGGCCTACGGCCGGGAGAAGGCCGAGGCTTTCTGGAACAGGTTCCGGGACCGTTTCATCACCGAGGCGGACTTTGAATTTTTAAAAAGTTTAGGCATCAATGTGGTGAGGATCCCCTTCAACTACCGCTTGCTGGAGGATGACCAGCGGCCGTACGAGTATAATGAAGCGGGCTTTTCTCACCTTGATCGTGTGTTGGCCTTGTGTGAAAAATACCGGATATTCGCAATCCCCGATTTGCACTCGGCCCCGGGAGGACAAAATCCGGACTGGCACGCGGACAATGAGGTGGGGGAGGCGTTGTTCTGGAAATACGCGGATTTCAGGAAGCGGATAATCTCTCTCTGGCAGCACATCGCTCACCGCTATCATAATAATCCTTGGATAGCGGGCTACGATCTATTGAACGAACCCTGCGCCGACCCCGGGCAGGAGAAGCTCTTTGTGGATTTTTTTGATGAGCTTATTTCCGCCGTCCGCAGGGTGGATGCCAAGCACATAGTTTTTTTGCAGGGTAATTTCTACGGGCGAAACATGAATATTTTTTCACCGAGTATGGACCCACAGGTGGCATATTCTTTTCATTACTACCCTCACTTCTTTTTGAGGCGGCTGAAAGGCCGAAACAGGCCCAGGCTGTTGGAACGGGATTTCCTGGAAAACATGACCATACCCCAGTTCAGGGAGCGCCTGGCCAGGCCTTTATGGTGCGGCGAAACCGGTGTGGCCGCCGGCATGGTGCGCCCCAAGGAACGCCTGCTGTTGTATAATGAACTGTTGGATGTCCTGGAAAAAAACCGGATTTCCTGGACCTTATGGACATATAAGGATATCGGGAGAATGGGCCTGGTTTCACCGGGCGTTGATACGGCATGGATGGCATTCAGCCGCAAGGCCCTGGGCGGTTGGAGTTTAAATCATGAGTTCGGCGTGGGGCCAAAGGTGGCCAAAAAGCGCCTGGGCCGTTACTACAGAGGCGCGGCGGACGGCGTTAAAAGAAAAATAACATACCGGTATTACGCCGAACACCAGTATGTAATGAGCCAGATATACTGGAAACTATTCTCGCATACACCCTTTGACACGCTGCTTTCTTTTTTGGAATCGTTTTTGTTTTCCCGCTGTGCAGTATGGAACGATGGGGCTGACGCCGTAAAGAAACACATTCCCCCCGATCTGAATGACGGCGGTACCAGTGAGGCGGACCGCCGAAACCGCGGATAGAGAACAGAGGGCCTGATGAAAAGATTCATTAAGGACTATATTCATAAAAGAATAAACTATACACTCGGCGGCAGACCTCTTCATTTTTTTTCCTCGCAGGAATTATTCAGCAGCTTCGACCTGGACCGGGGCTCGAAGCTGTTACTGTATTCCCTGGGTGAAAAAGTATTCACGAACCATACAGGCGGCGTACTTGACGCGGGCTGCGGAATCGGCACATTGGGTGTTTGCCTAAAATCACAACGACCGGAGCTACAGGTGGATTTTACCGACAGGGACGCCCTGGCCCTGGCATTTGCGGAGTATAACGCAATGGCAAACAACCTGTCCGGCTCGCTTTTTACGGGCTCTTTGGGCATCAACCAACTGCCTGATAAAAAATATGATCTGGTGGTTTCGAATATCCCCGCTAAGGCCGGCGGCCCGGTGATCGAGCAGATGATAAAGGGATACTCCGCCGTGCTCACCGAAAAGGGATTGGCAACTATTGTGATCGTGCATAACCTGGCGGAGTTTGCGGAAGGTGTCATCCTGAAAAATAAGGGCCGGCTGCTGCACAAGCATTCTACCGCGGACTATACGGTATTTCATTACAACGGATTACGTTCAGAAAAGATCGACACCTCCCTTAAGCCGTACATCAGGGGAGAATGCGCGTTCAGGGCACACGACATGGATCTGCGAATGCGCACTGTGTACGGCCTGCCCGACTTTGAGCACCCGGGCTACGCCGTAAAGCTGGGCATTCACCTGTTAAAAAAATGCAACGTCCACGGGAGTATTCTGGTGTACAACCCCGGGCAGGGTCATATCCCGCTTTTTCTGCTCTCGGCGCCCGGTCAAAAAGCAGACAGCGTGTATATGGCCGGCAGGGATCTGTTGGGTCTGCTTGTTTCACAATTAAATATCATGGAAAATCTTAAGTGTGAGATACGTATCCGCCACATCCCGTATCTGAGGTTTCTGGAACAAAATTTTGATTTTATTATTGTAAATTATGAAAAGGAAGCCGTTTCGTCGTCCCACGTTCTTATTTTGGAAGACCTCACACGTTTGCTCAAAAGCGGAGGGGAGGCGATAATAACGGGCGGAAGTACGTTCTTATTCCGTTTTAATTCCCTGCATCATGATTTTACACTGGTAGAGGACATAAAGCGTAAAGGCTGCAGGGGATGCCGCTTTAAGAAAAAATAATTTTTTTGTGGAAATCGGTTAAATGTTTTTATAAACGGGTCAACGGGGCCGCGAAATAAAAATGGTATATTAAAAGGCGGCGTGGGAACCTGCTTGACCGTGGACTGCCGCTTTAATCAAAATTGCGAATGCACTTCATCCGCGGGAATAATGGCGGACATGGCCGGCGACCTCCCGGAATGCACCACATACAGTATGTGAAGTCCGTTTCCGGTTCAAAGGGTAAAGGTTTTGACACACAACCCGTTTCCTGTTAAAATCGTTGTTGAATCAGCCAATTAAATAAAAAAAATAAATCATTGATTTTCGGAGGACTGCATGCAGGTAGGGTTGGTGGGTGCGGCCGGATGCGGCAAGACCACGCTTTTTGAGTTATTAAGTAATACCGCCGGCGCGTTTTTATCGCCGGACAAATCAAATACGGCGACGGTGGACGTGCCGGATGAGCGCATAGACCGGTTAAGCTCCCTGTACCGGCCCCGCAAAACAACATACGCAAAGATCTCGTTTACCGACATAAACCGGCTGACAGCCGGGGAACGTGAGAACAATGACAAAGCCCTGCAGCATTTGAAACTCATGGACGCGCTTGCCGTGGTGATCAATGGTTACCTACCGGATCGCGGGGCGGAGGTTTTAAAGAGGGAGTTTGATTTCTGCCTGGAGGAGCTTATCCTTTCCGATCTGGAACAGGTGGAGCGGAAGCTGGAGCGGCTTCAGAAAAGCACAAGGTCGGGGATGATTGCCGGAATGCCGGAACGGGACGTGTTCGGGAAACTGGCCGGCGAGTTGGAAGCGCATACGCTTTTACGGCATATGGACTTCTCCGGGGGCGTGTGGAAGGAGTTGTCGTCATTCAGCTTCCTGACAAGAAAGCCGCTGTTCTGTGTAATAAACTGCGGTGAGGAAGAATCGGCGGCCTTTAGGAGGGCCGTAACAGAGTATAGAGAGCACATTACGGACCAGGGAACAGCGTGTGTAACGGTGCACGCCAAACTGGAAAAAGATCTGCAGGAACTGCCTCCCGAAGAACGTCGGGAGTTTGCCGCGGAATACCCGTTTCCCTTAAACGGCAGGCGGGAGTTTATCCGCCAGGCCTACCTTACGGCCGGATTGGTGAGTTTTTTCACCGTTGGGGAGGATGAGGTCAGGGCCTGGACCGTGAAGCGGGACTGCCCCTGCAGGGAGGCGGCCGCAGCCATTCATAACGATCTGATGCACAATTTCGTAAGGGCCGAGATCATCTCTTATGAAGCGCTATTGGAATGCGGTTCGGAACAGGAAGCATCCAGGCGTGGTCTCTTGCGTTCGGAAAAAAAGGAGTATCCGGTTCAGGACGGAGATGTGTTGCATATTCTGGCACAAAAATAACGCCGCGCCTATTCCTCAGGTCGGTAATGGGAAAATACCTCCATCCTGTCAATAATGACATGAAAATCTATTACAATATCCACATGAGAGCCGTGTGGGAAATATCTTACTTCAAATAATTCACAATACCTTATATACTATGAGAAAGGAGGGAAGGGCAATGGTCAACTATACCCAACATTCATTAAGCAGGGGTGTTCAGGCCGGTGTGGCGGCTCTGCTGGTAATCTTTATGTTTTTTTCCTTTACATCATGCGCGGCCGGCCCGAATGACATGGTGAACACGGAGAATAAGGAGGGCAAGGTAGCGGGTTTCTGGCTGGGGTTGTGGCATGGCTTTATTTCGTTTTTTACCTTTATAATTTCACTTTTTACCAGCACAGTGACAGTTTATGAAATACATAACAATGGCGGCTGGTATAATTTCGGATTTATCCTCGGTGTGCTGATCTTCTTCGGCGGGGGCGGGGGAGTAGGTAAAACAGCCGGCCGCAGGCACAAGGATTGACGCTGTTTTAATGAAAAGCGGTAAAGATATTAAAGACCCGTTGTTCAAGGATCTTTCGTTGTGCTGCGGATCGCGAAATAGTTTCATAACACCAAAAAAAGAGGGCGGCCGGGCGGTCGATTTATTGACCAGGCGCCTGTATTTTATTATTATAACCATGTAATCATGAAGTATGCGGTCATACGGCATATCGTAATTTCCCTTCTTTTTATCGGTATTCTCATAAATCCGGCTTGTAAGACCGTTACGCCGGGCCCGGATGAAGAGAAGGCCGCAGCGCCCAAGCCGGAAAAGGCCCCCTTCGAGGCACTCGCGATCGATGACACAGGCAACCGGTATGCCATGGGATTTGGAAACGGTATAATTGAATTATTTGAATTTGATTCAGGCAGATTATTAAAGACGTTTATCATCAATGAGAAATATCTAAAATATGGAAAGTACAATCATATCCTCTACCTGGATTTCAGCCCGGACGGTAACCTGCTGGCTTCGGGGACCGAGGACGGATTTGTGAGAATTTGGGACGTAAAAACGGGCAGGCTTATTCACGAACTGGCGCATCCATATAAGGAAGAATACCAAAAGGGTGTTTTTTCTCTTGCCTTCAGCCCGAACTCCGGATTGCTTGCATCGGCGGGAGCGGAGTATGTTGTCATCTGGCAGACGGAGACAGGTAAACTTTTCCGGACATTGGATGCGGGTACGGAGCACGTGGTTGATTTCAGCCCGGACGGTAAGATGTTATTGACGGCTCATTGGGATAAGATGACGCTATGGGATACGGCAAACTGGCAGGTTCGGGAGATTATTGCCTCTTCCGGTAGGAAATACCGGGACATTGCCTGCGCGCGTTTTGATCAGACCGGAAAAACGCTTATTTATGTATGTGACGACAAAATCTTCTTTTATGATATTAATAATCGTATTCTCAAGCAGGAATATAATCTCCCGGACGCTATAAAGAGTAAATACTATCCTTATTCCATATTTTATACCAGCGGAGGTGAACATTTCCTGGGGTACCTGGATCCTTGGGATGGTGTGGTAAAAATATTTGATCTTGATAAACACAAGCCGGTATTCAATCTACAACACATGACCGGTGATATACTTGTTATCACTTCCGCCGACGGCTGGGTTGAGATAAAACCGGAATCCGCATCCGAACTTATTTATTCTGATAATACGGACGATAGAAGCAAAAATTACCGTCAGGGACTTTTTACTGCAATCTGTGGCCTGCGAACCCGCCACAACTTTCCCGGTTACGGCGGCGCCCCATAAACACATCCGGCACTTAATAATGCCCTTGCATTTTTATTATCCGCATATATACTTATATGCAAGAAACTTATACGCATGGAAGAAATAGGAAAAAAAATAAAGGATCTTCAGGATAAAATCAAGCAGGAACAGAGAACCCTCCGTAACATTGAGGGACTGCCCGTTCCTACCGACGAGGTGCTGGATGAAACCCGTGCCAATCTCAACCTGGCGGAGGAAGAGGGCATTCTCTATTTGAAAAGATCCGTTATGGATTCTCTTTTAACATTTATCAAAAACAGTAAGGAGGCTCTGCCCGATTTAGAACAGTTTAAGGCCCAGCTTAATGTCATGTACGGTCTCCTGTTGACGGTGTATATCCAGAGACTTATCAGCATAGGTAAGGTAGAACCCACCGGCGATGAACGCTGGCTGGAACAACATACCGCACAGGAGACGGAAGGAAGCACCCTGGTTTCCGTAATCAAGGAAGTAAACGAGCTTGTTAAAAACGATAAGAACGCTCTCAAAATCAATGAGATTAAGAGGATAATGTATTTTATAGATGAAATGAAGAAGGCACGGAAATCTTACCACCAGGTTGCCGCACATACCATGGATGATAAAAAAAAAGAGACATACAAAAGAAATTTTCAAAGAATCGCCGGCAGCCTTGAATTAAGGATAAAAGCCGCCTATAGATTGTATGAAAGCGGTACACAGGGGAAAGACGCAAGCAGCGTCTCCCTTGCCGCCATACCCCTTAAGAAGCTGAGCCCGGTACTCAATGTGCAGCTGGAATCGTTGATTAAATTTTACGTTACCCTGGATTTTGCCGCCAGGCAGGGCAGGTCCGCCGCAAGCATCCTGGTTCCATTGGCTATTGACGTAAAAAATGTGCTTGAGTTAATCGATAGAGAAGAAGTAATATTTCGAAGCTTTTTCAGCGAGCAATATATTGATGCGGGAAAAATAAAGGCCATGGCCCAAGGCGTAGCTGTTTCCTTTGGCCTGGTTATCCCGCTTCATCTTAAAAAAGTGGCCGGGATAACGGCATGACTCCTGATCTTGCGGAAGTTTACTCTATAAAGATCTACTTCATTTCAGCCTTCGCCCTGTTGGAATCATTTTTAAACAAGCTGATCGAACTGGAATATGAGGTTTATTCCGTGGCCGAAACCGATAAAGAGAAATTGTTAAAGATATTGGATAACGATGTATGTAATGTGGTTTTTATTTGTATTCACGATTCGGCCGATGTTGTTCCCCTCATTCAATA
Source organism: uncultured Spirochaetaceae bacterium (assembly GCA_964638895.1). Taxonomy (GTDB): domain Bacteria; phylum Spirochaetota; class Spirochaetia; order SZUA-6; family RPPD01; genus JAFGGG01. Next base: position 13,374 of record CAZWYY010000031.1, read on the forward strand.
CCTGGAGAAATTAAAGGCTCTGAAGGGAACCTCACTGCGCATTGGTGTGTTTATCAAGGATGATTTGGAGAATGATAAAAAGAATATGTTCTTATATGAAAACATTCCGGTAATTTCAGAATCTCTTCTGGCAAGTGAACCGCTGAAGGCTTTTAAGTTGTTGCTGGATACCTTTGAGGCAAAGGGCCAGCGAAAGCATGTACGGGCCAGGGCAACCGGAACATGCGAAGCCTATTTCAGCTTTAAACTGGAAAATAAAAATCTGAATGTTGTGGGGAAAATATTGGACATTTCGTCACAGGCCTTCTCCTGCAGGGTAGAGCCGGGGGACCAGGTGTATTTTGTACAGGGCGAATACTGCAATAATGTCATTCTGTTGTTACGCGGTGTGAGAATACCTATGGCGGTAAAAATCATGGGATATAGCGAACATGATCAAGATATTTTTGTGTGTAAAATATTTGATCTGGAAATCAAGGAACAGAAGTTTCATTACACGCGTTTAAGAGAAGAAAAAAGAAAAAAAATATTCAACTTTATAATTTACAGTTTACACACGGAATTCAAACAACAGCTTGAATCCGTCACTGCTGATTGAAAAACAATGTGTATGCGTTTAACCGAAGGTAAACGCGTACGCCTTCAGTGAACCGGTGGTTTTCAACCGCAATAACCCATCTATGGGTTTGTCCCCATTATAAAGTTCATATAACCTGTATGTTTCCAGGTCCAGAATACCGTTTTTTATATCCGCGGTGTCCACGGCCTTCCCGTTTACGGTAACCGTTATTTTTCCGGCCTGGCCGGTGTCGGCCGGACCAAGCACCAGGTATACTTTCTGTGCGTGAAAGGAAAGCTCAAGCGTGCTTCCGCCCTGGGCCACGATATTTTCGGCCGTCTGTGTCCATGGTCCGGAAAGCGCCCATTGATTTTTTTGCAGGTGGGCCGGAAGAGAGTAGTTATGCAGTGTATCCTGGATCCCCGCATCGGGACTGGCGAAGTTGCTTGCCCGCCTGTACCCCAGGTAGGTCTCCGATGTTTTTCCGGCTGTGGTGGACAGCGTGGATCTTATCTCATCGGTGGCCAAGGGGCCGCTTTCACCAAGGAGTTTCTGGATATGCTGTTCGGACTCGGCGTAGGCGCCCTCCCCGAAATGCATGTGCACAAGCTCGCCGGATTTGTTGAAAAAGTAATGAGCCGGCCAGTAGTGGTTGTTAAACGCCCTCCAAATGGCGAAATCATTATCTTGGACCACTGGGTATTCGATGCCGAAGTCCTTGACGGCCTGTTTCACATTGGCTGTTTCATGTTCAAAGGCAAACTCGGGGGAGTGTACGCCGATTATCACAAGCCCTTGGTCGCGGTATTTCTTGTCCCATGCCTTAAGGTACGGGAGCGTGCGGATGCAGTTGATACAAGAGTAGGTCCAGAAATCGATAAGCACAACCTTGCCCCGGAGAGAGGATGGTTTTATGGGAGCCGAATTGATCCATGGACCGCCCATGGTAATCGCGTCATAGACGGAGCTGGTTTGGGCTTCATGTGTATCGCGCGCCGGTTTGGCCGTAGGAGCAGCGGTTGGCGTTTCCCCTTTCGCGACATCGCCTGCCGGTTTGGGTGTGGGAGTTGTTTTCAGCAGCTCGTTGTTTCTTTGGGTGATCACATTATTGATAAAACCCTGGTCCTCTATTTTTGTAAGTCCCTGGCCGTACCCGGGAAAGGCGGTCAGAATACTGGTCTGGAACCGGCGGTCGAATCCGGTGAGGATAGCTAAACCCGTCAGCAGCATAAGCACGCCGAACACCTTTTGAATGGTGTTGCTGTGTTTCTTGAAAAAGGAAAACCTGTTCATCAGGCTTTTGCCTCCCTGCATGATTATGAACAGGGGCACGGCAGTACCCAGTGAATAGGCCAGGGTGATAAACACGCTTCCCAGGTCAACACTGGAGCTGAGCGCCAGGCTGATTACCGAAGCCATGATGGGCCCCACACAGGGGGTCCATACCAGGCCAAGGCTTACGCCCAGGGTAAGTCCGCTGACAAAACCCTTATTGGGTATGTTCTGCTGCGCGGACATTCCCTGGGAAGCAAGCCTGGAAGCCAGGCGCATAAACACGTTTTTAAAGGGCGGAATAACCATGATCAGTCCGAAGGCGATTATTACCCCGGAGGCTATCCAGCGCAGAAGATCGGGGCTGATTCCCAGCGCCTGTATCAGTGCGGAGAGACTCAAGGTAAAAACCGTAAAACTGACGACAAACCCGGTTATGATGCCCAGGGGTCGTGTTTTCCCGCCGCTTACGGTTCCGGAAAGCACAATGGGAAGCAGGGGGAGAATACAGGGTGATAAAATCGTTACGATTCCTGCCAAAAAAGCAAAAAGAATTAATAAAAACATGGTTCCCCCCCTTCTTGGTTACATCCCGCCGCGCACAATGTGCTTTAAGATATCATCCACCGTTGAGCTTCCGGCCCAGATGGCGATTTGTTTTCCCTCAGGATTGATCTGGACAAAGGCGTGCTGGGATGTGATGCCGTATTTTTGTTTTAAAGCGGTCTGTGTGTCATAGTTGACCAGTACAATCGTTACATCCCGCGGGATCTCCGAAACGTTCTGCCTCAGGTGTTTCATCGTGGCCTGGCAGTTGGGACACCAGCTGGCGGCGAAAAAATAGATTGTGGGTCCTTTGACGGCCAGCTTCTCTGCGGCGCTTTCCGTAATAAAGGGTACCACCCGGGGCTCAAGCCCTTTGGTACTGTAAAAGTCCGCCGCGGCCGGGGCCATCATGGTATCATCCTTGCCCATGCTCATGGATCCGTTACTGGCCGAACCCATGTTATCTTCCGCGCTGCCGGACGCAAAGCCCACTGTGATAAATAACAGCGCGAAAATCAACGTTATTACATACGTTTTCATAAAAACCTCCTTCGGCGCCCTCCGGACGCTTCTCACATGCCGCCGGCCGTTCCCGGCTGCAATTCTTTTAATTTTTATATTTGGCATAAAGCAACACCACAAGTTTGGTAACAATCATGATTCCCAATACGGCCAAAAGCACGGGGTCCAGTTGATGAAATATGTCTTGGATGATTATGGCAACCGTAAGCGCCAGGGTCCCCGTGATATAGGCAAGACGGCCGGCGCGGTGAAGGTGGTATGCTTCCCGTTCATCTGCGGGCTTTTCACGAAAAATAAGTCCCGCGTAAAGGGCAAAGGCCGCGGCCATTACACAAAGCAGAATCATCTGCAGTTCGCTGGGCATTAAAAAATGAAATGGATCTGCCAAAAAAAACAGAACCGCTATCAGAATCAACGCGATAATAATCTCAGTTAGCTTCTTCATAAAAAAGATCCTCCACTTCACAGTTCAGGTGCCTGGCCAGACGCAGGGCCAGCAGGACCGAAGGCGTGTAGTTTCCCTTTTCGATGGCAATAATCGTCTGGCGGGTCACCCCTGTCAGACGCGCCAGGTCTTCTTGGGTAAGTTCCGCGTTCAGCCTTCTTTGTCGTAAATTGTTTAACACCTTTTCCCGCGCCATGATTATAATGTAAAGTTAACTTTACAATAAGTAAAGGAAAATTGACATTCTATGCGCAGAGAGTGAAATTGTAACGTACCCGTAAAAAGGCCGCCGCCTGCGTTTTGATTATAACTTGTATTCCGTACTGAATTTTCATAACTTTAAACTATGGATGATTACAGTGTTATCAGGGATGAATACATATACGAGAAATTAAAGGAGGAGGCCTTTAAAAATATCCGGGAAATCCAGAAACCAGAAACCGCGCATCCGGTGAAGGAGGGCGAACAAAATCCGGAAAGAGATGAACAGGCCAGGCGTGAGGGCGGGCAGGGAGCGGACCGGCATTCCGATAAAACTTCGGAACATGGTCCGGCCCGGCCGGCCTCCCGCGGTTTATACTGTCCGCTTCACGCGTGTCGCATGAGAACCGTAAACCTTGAAAGTATAGTCATAGATTATTGCCCGCAGTGCTATGGGATGTGGCTGGATTTCGGTGAATTGGAACGGCTTTTCAATAAAAACCTGGAGAAGAATTCTTTATTCATGAATAAGCTGTCAAAACCGGCCGAAGAACCGGCACAGAATGAGAGTATCAGGAAATGCCCCCTGTGCAGGGAACCCATGGAAAAAAAGAAGCATTATGAGGCTGATTTGTATATTGATATCTGTCCTGACTGCGGCGGGATCTGGCTTGACAGCGGGGAGTTCGCGGAACTGTACCTGGCCAACAGGGAGGAGAACTCAATACAACATATCCTGGCGGGGGTAATAGGCAAATATATCGATATTACGGTGTGAGTTCGTTTACGTACCGTCACCGGGTTTGAGCGCGTCGATAATGGCGGGTGTTATTCCCAAAATTGAATTAATATCGAAGAACGCCTGCGCCGCCCCGCCGCAGACCAGCAGGGGTACGGGATTTCTTGTGTGCTGGGTTGTGCTTAAATCCTCCAGGTTGCCGTGATCACTGGTTAAAACCAGGGTTACATCCCCGCTTAAATGATCACATACCCCTTTGAGGAACCCGTCCAGCCGGGTAAGAAAACTCAATGCCTTTTTTATGGATTTCGAGTGTCCGATAAGATCGGACATGAAGCTCTCGTACAGCACAAGGTCGAAGCCGTCCATCATACCGGCCAGATGCATGCCCGCCCTGTAATGGCTGATTACCGGCGCCGGGTTTTGTTCATAAAGGGCAAGGCTTTCGCGCGTCATATCCCAGTGCACGGCGCGTCCCGCACGCAGATCGTCCATGGTGCGGAAGGTAAGCCCGGCCGCAAGCATGCAGTGGGTGGTAACCGAATGCCGCCGTTTTTTCTGTTCCACCAGCCGGAAGTACAGGGGTGAGTATGAGTTGGCGAACATGGGCCGCGCCCCCGCGGCCAGGGCGCGGCTTAAAAGGTTATGGTCCTTAATTACCCGGACCAATTTCTGGTTGGGAAAGGCGGGCAGGTGGAACCCCAGTATTTCGGCCGCGTTCATTCCGGTCAACAGGGCGGTCTGTCCGGTGGCGCTCTGGGGGATACCCTTTACGCCCAGGCAGGCGTCTATGCCTTTCAGCAGGCGCCGGTCGGTACGCACACCGGTATGCGCGCACAAGGGGCCGCCAAGCAGCGAACGCAGGAAGGGCATTCGCGCCGTACCCATTGGATTGCCCGGGGATAAGTGTGCCAGGCCTATTCCGTCCAGAAAGATAAACAGGATTTTTTGCCGTACCACTGATGCCATATTATCAATATAAAGCCTTTTCCAAATATAAAAAAGCAGGATATACTGTGAATGTAACGCGAATAAAGAACCGCCAAAGGTGGTGGGTTTTTTATAAGCCAATCAAATGGAAATGGGAAAAACGGCGGACCTGAAAAAATTATATACACTGCTTTACAATACATACGGCCCGCAGGGCTGGTGGCCGCTCATGAGCAGGGCCGGGACGAGCGGCTATGGCCCGGGCGGCTACCATAAAGAGGATTACCGCTTACCCCGGCTGCGGCGGGAAAAATTCGAGATAATGGCCGGTGCGCTTTTGACGCAGAATACGGCCTGGACCAATGTCACCATTGCGTTGGACAAAATGGCGCGGGCCGGATGCCTGCTTCCCGAACGGGTACTTGATTTTGATGAAACCGAACTGGCAGAACTGGTGCGTTCCAGCGGCTACTATAATCAAAAGGCCAGGAAACTGAGATCATTATCCGCCGCCTGCGTTGCGCATAACTGGCTTTCGGGACGGGCGGTACCCGACAGAAAAGAGCTGCTTGCGGTGTGGGGGGTGGGGGGGGAGACCGCCGACTCCATTCTCTTATATGTATTCGGAGTGTGCGCATTTGTGGTGGATGCATACACCAGACGGTTGTTGGTTCGCCTGGGGCTGATTAGTCCGAACGCAGGATACACAGGCATACAGAAATTATTTCATACACAACTGGAAAAGCACTACGAACTCTATAATGAATACCACGCACTTATTGTGGAGCATGCCAAACGACACTGCAGGACCACACCGCTTTGCAGCGGCTGCGTACTGGCGGGGTTTTGCACTCAGACATTATTCACCTGAATCAAAAACCGTCTCGCCGACCTCGTATTTTTTCAGGTCTATGGAGTTACGGACCACCGCTATGTCGTCCTGCTCACGCTTGAGTTCCTTGAAATTATAGAACACGACATTGTTCTCATTTTCCTCGATTTCAGCCTGCTTGACGGCGGCCAGCTCGTCTATCTGCTTTTGGATGAAACCCTGCGGGTTCTTGGGAGAATCAACCTCGCTATGGGGGGTGATCTGGCCGGGATTAATCAGCAGCGGGTTGTCGAACACATAGGAATAGATCCTTTTCCTGAGATTCTCCTCTTTGATGTTGCGGTTTTGCCGCACACGGGGGATGGTGCGTAGCAGGGGAATCAGAAAGAACAACACGGAAAAGCTTAAGGGTATAATGCCCAGGATTATAAACACCGGGAAATAGGGTTGGAGGATTATCTCATTGGTGCGCAGAACATCCAGCAGGCCTGTATAAAGGCCCGCGAAGTCGATTGCGGCCGCCGCCGCCGGTCCGATGAGACTGAAGAAAAAGAAATAAGAACCGAAGCCCAGGTTGAATATATTGAAAAAGGTAATAACCGCGTTGGTGGCGCCTTTATTCGTGGTAAAGGGGACAAGCTCACGGTAGCGCACGTCGGCCAGGCTTACGGCCGGGGCGTTCAAAAGCTCCTTGGCGCGGGAGCGCAGAAGCTCGGGAAAGAAAAAGTACACGGTCCCCGCGTCGCTTACCATGGGTTCTCCCTCGAACTCAAGCAGGTAGTGATTGATAACCTGCTGAGCCGAATCGTAGTTTTTTCCGGTCAACACCATCAGTTCATCGGTGGTGATAATGCCCTTGTTTGCCCGGATGTAGGAGATAACGGAGATTTTTTCAGCCGAATCCCATTCCGCACGGCTATCGCCCTCACCGAATACATAGGCGAAGATTGATTTATAGAACGGCCTGCCCTTGGGTTTCTGCCGGTAGTTGGGGTCCATGCTTCTTGTGATATTCACCCAGAAAAAAATACGCAGGAAGAATTCCAGAAGACGCAGCACCAGAAAAAAGGCCCCGCCGCCGCCTCTGGACGACCTGGAACGTTGGTTACTGCGGCCGGACGCGGCGATGGACAACACAATCGCCCCGATGAGGATAAGCAGGAACAGCACAAAGTACCCCACCAACATGACCATGATCCACACCTTGAATAAAAAGGTCAGTACTTTGCCTATGGCCCTGAGGACGCTTTTAAACAAGCGCCCGGCGGTGGGCACAAAACCCCGAATGCGACTGTGCATGCCGTAAGGAAAATAATAAAGGAGTTCGCCCGATTCCGTGGCCTTTAGCTGGCCGCGGTACTCATCCAGGATGAGTTTGTTTACCTCCTGCACCTGGTACTTGGGAATCCCGGTTGCCGCGATAAGGTCCGCAACCGTGGACTCGTTTTTACGCCGTTTGAAGGCGGTGACAAGCCGGGATTTGACCTTGTCCGTATTGTAATCGTAGACTTTTTTTGCGGTGATCATCGAATACCTCCTCTGGCGTATCATCTGTATTGTAATTAAATACACCCCAGAGATCAAGTCTCTCTTGTCATTAATAAGATTATGCGTTATACTGTATAGCAAGGTGGCAATATATGAAATATTATATATGTTTGGTCCTGACGCTGGCGCTTGTTCTGTCCGCCTGCGGGGGCGGGAGGTCCGCGGTTTCAGGGATTTCTTCCCCGCCGCCGGCCTCACAAACCCAAGGCGGACTCATGGTAAGCCAGGAAACCGGCATCTATGACGACCTTAAGCGTATAGGGCTTTTAACACCGTCCGGGACCATTCAGGCCCCCAATTTTACGCTTGAAAGCGTTCGGGGCGGGACCATCGGCCTTTCCTCACTGCGAGGCAGGGTGGTGTTTTTGAACTTTTGGGGCACCTGGTGTCCGTATTGCAGGGATGAGATGCCGTCGATTCAGCGTATGTACGACAGGCTTAAAAATGAAAGGTTTGAGGTGCTGGCCGTGAGTGTCAACGATTCGCCTGAGGTGGCGAAGGCCTTCATCAGCCGTAATAATTACACGTTTCCCGTGGTACTGGATCTTGAATACAGGGCGACCCAGACATACGGAATCCGCGGTTTTCCCACAACCTATATCATCGACAAACAGGGAAACCTTATAGGCAAACTGGTGGGTTCCCGCGACTGGGACGCGCCGGAAGTCCTTGCCGTGTTTCACAAGCTTATCGGCTATGAGCCTTAACCCCAATATCGTCGTCTCATTTGCCGCCGGACTTCTGGCCTTCCTCTCCCCCTGCGTGCTACCCCTTATTCCGGCCTATATTACCTATATCGGTGGGGTGAGTATTCAGGACCTGCGCCTGGCGCGCTACAAACGTGGCCGTGTTTTTCTGCGTACCGCGGCCTTTGTGGGCGGGTTCTTACTGCTTTTTTCCGTCGTCGGGCTGGTGGTGTTCGGCACCTTTTATTCCCTGGGAGGCGGACTCGGGTTCATAGACATTATCGCCGGATTGGTTGTGATCATCCTTGGCCTGAACTTTATTTTTAATTTCCTGAAAATACTCAATCTGGAGAAGCGCTTTGAGCTGAAAAACAGGCCCGAGGGTGTTATCGGGGCGTTTATCGTGGGCATGGCCTTCGGCGCCGGGTGGACACCATGTATCGGCCCGCTGCTTCAGGGAGTGTTCCTGCTTACCCTCTCCAGGGAGAATACGCTGCTGGGCGTGGTAAACCTTGTTGCATTTTCACTGGGCATGGGGCTGCCCTTCCTGCTGTTAAGCCTGTTCTTCCCGTATGTCATCGAAAGACTGAGCAGGCTTAAAAAATACCTGCCGTTGATCAGAATCATCAGCGGTGTGTTTCTCGTGGGCATAGGGCTCCTGATTCTATCCGGCCGGGTGGCGACCCTAAGCTTTTCCCTAAGCCTTTCGGCCGAGGTGCTGCGTACATGGAATACGGCCTCACCGCTTACCGTTCGTCTCGGCGGCGCCGGGCTGTTCCTGGTCCTGGCCTTTGTTGTTCTTGTGCCCTTCATTAGAAAAAGCCTTAAGAATCCAGCGCGGACAGACCTGCCGGTAAGCCGGTTCACCATGGCATGCGCCGTGGTGCTGGTGATCCTCGGCGCCCTGCACCTGGCGGGTGTGTTTAACCTGGTCCAGGTTATCGTGGGCTGGCTGGGTTTTCCGGGACCAGAATCCTTTTAAAAATAAAGTATGAATATTGCCACACCGCTTTGTATTGTATAGATTAGTCATAGGAGATTGCCATGACCAACGACCTGCTTTTGGAAAAAGCACATGAATACTGCGCCCAGGAGAAACATACACATTTCCGCGGCCAGGTGGAAGAGCTTATCCGTTCCAAGGATTTTACCGAATTGCATGACCGTTTTTATACCGACCTGGTCTTCGGCACCGGAGGGTTACGCGGCGTCATCGGTGGCGGTTACAACCGGATGAACCCCCTGGTGGTGGGCAGGGCCACGCAGGGCCTGGCCAATTACGTGAATAAAAGCGCGCAGGGGGAAAAGTCAGCGGTGATCGCCTTTGATTCTCGCCATTATTCGGACCTGTTCGCGCTGGAAGCGGCGCTTGTTTTGTGTGCAAACGGGATTAAAACCTACCTGTTTTCTTCACTCAGGCCCACGCCTGAACTGTCGTTCGCCGTACGGGAGTTGAAGGCGTCGACGGGCATTGTTATCACCGCCAGCCACAACCCGCCCCAGTACAACGGCTACAAGGTGTACTGGGATGATGGTTCACAGGTGATCGCCCCGCATGACCAGGGCATTATTAATGAGGCCAGGGCCGTAAGCGGTGATATAAAGACCATCTCAGAAGCTGAGGCCCGTGAAAAGGGGCTTTTGGTGCGCATCGATTCCCGGATCGATGAGCCCTTCATGAGGATGGTTAAACGCCATATCTTGCGTCCCGATCTGGTAAGGGAGCACGCACAGGAGCTTACCCTGGTATACACGCCGCTGCACGGAACCGGGCTGGTTCCGGTGACGCGCATCCTGGAAGACCTGGGCATGGACGTGCGCGTTGTGCCCGAACAGCGCGATCCGGACGGGGATTTTACGACCGTACCGTATCCCAATCCGGAGGAGGCCCGGGCCATGGAGCTTGCCGTACGGCTGGGAACAAAGATACGGGCGGACCTGGTAATGGGCACTGACCCGGACGCCGACAGGCTGGGCATCGCGGTCAGGGACGGGGATACCTTCAGGCTGATTACCGGCAACCAGCTGGGTGTTCTATTGGTGGATTATGTACTGGCCGCGAAAAAGGAGCGGGGAACGCTGCCGGCCAAACCTGCGTTTATAAAGACTATCGTCACTACGGAGCTGCAACGCCTGGTGGCCGAGGGCTACGGGGCAAGGTGTTACGACACCCTGACCGGGTTTAAATACATCTGCGCCAAGATCAGGGAGTTCGAGCACAGCCCGGACGGCCCGACGTATGTGTTCGGTAATGAGGAAAGTTACGGGTATCTTCCCCACACCGACGTGCGGGACAAGGACGCTGTTTCCACGGCCGTACTCACGGCGGAGATGGCGCTGTATTATCGCGTAAAGGGCAAAAGCCTCTTGCAGCGACTAAACGAAATATATAAAACCTACGGCTACTTCGAGGAAATCCAGGTCTCCAAATACGTGGAGGGGGAAGAGGGCATGAACACCATCCGCACGCTTATGGATAATCTACGCCGCAATACGCCGGCGCGCTTTGCCGGACAGGCCGTGCTGTACAAGAAGGACTACCTTGAGGGTACGACCCTCGATATGAAAGGCGGGCGAGAGCGGAAGGATATCGATCTTCCCTCCTCGAATGTGATTCAGCTTTTACTCAAGGACCAAACCCTTGTTTCGGCGCGACCCTCGGGCACCGAGCCCAAGATAAAGTTCTACGCCTCCTGCCGCTCGGCACCCGGCCTTGAGCTGTCCGACGCAAAACGGGAGGTCGACCGGAAGATCGCGCACGTACGGGAGGAGTTTGAGTCCCTGACCAAGGGGGTGGCCGGATGAGAGTGCTTGTCATAGGAGGGGCCGGGTATATCGGAAGTCACGTAAGCAGGGCGTTGCTCGATGTCGGCCATACCGTTACGGTGTACGACAACCTGTACAGCGGGTGCAGGGAGAATATCTTTGAAGGGGAGGAGTTCGTAGAGGGGGACATTCTGGATTATGATCTCCTGTTTTCCTGTATGGGTAGGGGATTCGACGCGATCATTCACCTAGCGGCCTACAAGGCGGCCGGCGAATCCATGATCAAGCCGGAAAAATATTCGCTAAATAATATTTGTGGTTCCATTAATATTCTCAATGCCATGTGCGGGGCGGGGATAAAACATATCGTGTTTTCCTCATCCGCAGCCGTGTACGGCGAGCCCCGCTATAATCCCATCGACGAGAAACATCCGACCTTGCCGTTGAATTATTACGGGTTTACAAAACTGCAGATAGAAGGGCTTTTAGCTTGGTATGATACGCTGAAGGGCATCTCCTCTGCGGCCCTGCGCTATTTCAATGCCGCGGGCTATGATCCGGACGGGAGGGTGTGCGGCCTGGAAAAGGACCCGCAGAACCTTATTCCGGTGATCATGGAGGTGGCCGCGGGTAAGAGGAAAGAGCTTGAGGTGTTCGGGGAAGATTACGATACCCGCGACGGTACGGGGGTGCGAGATTACATCCATGTCACCGACCTGGCGGACGCCCATCTTAAGGCCCTTGATTATATTCACGAGCATAATAGAAGCCTGCTGGTCAATTTGGGCAGCGAGCGGGGCATAAGTGTGAAAGAGATGGTGGAGGCCGTGATACGGATCACGGGAAGGGAGATCCCCCGGCGCGTAACGGTACGCCGCGCCGGAGACTCAGCCGAGCTCTACGCCTTATCACAAAAAGCGTATGAGCTTTTGGGCTGGAGGGCCGGGTTAAGCGACGTGGATACTATCGTGCGGACCACGTGGAACCTGTATAAAAAGTTATAAAAAAAGGGAAGGTCATGCCCGGGACACAAGGCGTCAGACTGCCTACCATTCTTATTCCCTATCCCGGCCCGCTGCTTGAACCGGGCATTCAGGACATATTTCTGTACTTAAGGCCGGAATCGAACGGGGTGCTGGTGGAAAGCATGCTTTTTCGCGTGATCAAGGGAAAAAGCATATACTCCAGCAAGTTCCAAATCGTCTACCTGGCCAATATGCCGGGTGACTTCATTCTGAAAAACAGGATTGTGGAACAGCATTACGCCACCAAGATCCGTTTTGCCAGGGCGGGAAAAAAGGCCTTTACCGCCGGCATGCGTGAAAAATTTTCCGCCCTGTTCGGCGTCCCCTTCAGATCCGCACCCATAATCGGGGCGTTTACCGCACTCAAGCGGTTGAAGATGCATTACGAGGACCTGTTCAAAATATGGGTGCCGCCTGAGAATTTCAGGGTTATCTACGGTCAGTCCATTAAACTGTGCCGCGGATATTATATCGTGAACTACGACATACCGGCCCTGCTGCATAAAAACAGCCGCAAAACCGATATCGCCGTCATGATCTGCCGTTCCGGCCTGAGTAAGGAAGAGTACCATAACCTGGTGCAGGAGATGGGGGAGCGATTGATCGAGGAAAAAGTGGTAACCCACGATAGGCCGCTGGCGCGTACCTTTCATTATTCCAGGAGTCCGTTCGAACAGATACTGGACGGGATCGGCTACCTGTATGACGGCGCCGGAAAACATCTGTCGTATTCCAGTTTGAGTTTCATGAAGTATCTGTTGGAAAACGACTGTACGGAGGAGCAGGTGCTGAAGGCCATTCAGAGCCCGATCATGCGTTTCAGAACGGATGACGGTATCATCGAGGAAAATATCTTCAGTATCACCGATGACGCCACCTATAAGGAGGCGCTTCATCTGTTCAAACAACGGATGGATGTCTGAACACCCCTTAGGTATTGTCTTGTCCGCACAGAAAAAGTATAATGAGGCGAAAAGAAAGGATTCGGAACGAATGGCATTGAATGTGGTTGAGAGGATCGATGATGTTATCCGGATAGAACATGTAATCATCAGCGTATTCAATAAGGCGGGCGTAGCGGAGTTTGTACAGAAACTGCTGGAAATAAACCCGACGGTGAAAATATATTCCACGGGCGGCACTTACGCACTGCTCAAGGACGAGTTTAAAACGCGGGTCGGAAAAAATATTATCGCGGTTTCCGCTTATACCGGTCAGCCGGAAATGCAGGGCGGGCTGGTTAAAACACTGGATTTTAAAATCTACCTAGGACTTTTAAGCGAAACCTATAATCCGGCCCATAAAGAGGATCTGGACCGGGTAGGCGGGGTGAGTTTCGACATGGTGGTGAGCAACCTGTATCCCTTTACCGAGATTATTAGGGCTCAGTCCACAACGGCCGAGATCGCTCGTTCGCATATCGACATCGGCGGGCCGTGCATGATCCGCGCCGCAGCCAAGAATTTTATCCGGACGGCGGCGGTCACCGACATTAAGGACTATCCGCTGATCGTGCATGAGTTGGAGGCAAACGAGGGCGGCCTTGGGCTGGAGCTGCGCTTTGAGTTGGCCAAAAAGGCGTTCCTGCACACGGCGCAGTATGATACCGCCATATCCGAGTACCTGGTGGAGCGCAATTTTTCCGAAATCCGAATGTGTTACAATAAGGAGAACTAATGGCCAAGGATTTAAAGTCGGCGTATAAAACAATTGTTGCGGATCATTTTCCACCGCGCCTGGAAATAAGCTTTATTGATGAAAACGGCAGACAAAGCATATTTTTCGAAAAGGTAACATGGAACATCGGGGAGGAAGAACGCGGCCTGCGTTACGGAGAAAATCCCAGCCAGGAGGCTGCCCTGTACAAGCCGGTGAACGGCAACCTGACCCTGGGTGAGGTGTCGTGCATCAGGCCCGGGCGCTATCTCGCCTCGGACGTGGAGCTTTTGCAGTCGGGCAAGCACCCGGGGAAAATCAATATCACCGATACGGACAGCGCCCTGGGTATTCTGCGCTACCTGCATGAGACCCCGTGCACGGTGATTGTAAAGCATAACAACCCCAGCGGCGTGGCCAGAAGCCATACACTTGCCGACTCGTTCACCAAGGCCTTCCTGGCCGACCGGATCGCGGCCTTCGGCGGTGCCATCGCCTTAAACCGGGCCTGTGATACAACCACTGCCCAACTGATAAACGAGCATTACTTTGAGGTGGTGGCGGCGCCGGAATACGAGCAGGGCGTGCTTGAAATCCTTGAACGCAAAAAAAACCTGCGGGTCTTAAGAATCCGGAACATGGACAAGCTGGGCGCCTATGCCTCCGAACGCTTTGTGGATTTCAAATCGCTTATGGACGGCGGGATTATCGCGCAGTGGTCCTACCGGCCGCAGGCGTTGAGCAGGGAGAAGCTCATGCCGGCAGAAGCGGTCTATAAAGAGCAGGAATATAAGATAAAGCGCCTGCCCACGGATAAGGAGTACGAGGATCTTATTTTCGGTTGGATCGTCGAGTCGGGGGTGACCAGTAACTCCGTGCTGTACGTAAAGGACGGGGTCACCGTTGGTATCGGCACGGGCGAGCAGGACAGGGTAGGGGTGGCCGAGATCGCCAGGGACAAGGCCTACCGTAAGCTGGCCGAACGCGTTTCCTTCGAGCGCTACGGCGCTCCTTACGCGTCCCTTACAGATTCGGGGCGGATTCGGGAGATTGATACGCTGATCAAAGAGCAAAACGGGGGCCTTAAAGGCAGCGTCATGATTTCGGACGCGTTTTTCCCCTTTCGGGACGGGGTGGAGGTGGGTATCCGCGAAGGGATCACCGCGGTCATCCAGCCCGGCGGCGCCATTCGTGATTTTGAGAGCATAGAGGCCTGTAACCAGGCCGACGTGGCCATGGTATACACGGGAGAAAGAAGCTTTAAGCATTAGATGAGGCTTGAAGGATTAAAAAAATTAACCGATGTTTCGTGGGAAATATCGCCCTCCTATAAGCCGGGGATGAGAGTGCCGGCGCGCATCTACGCCTCGGAAAAACTGCTCGACAACATGGAAAAAGACGTGATTGAGCAGATTACCAACGTGGCCTGCCTGCCGGGGATCGTTGAGTATGCCTGCTGCCTCCCGGACGGCCACACGGGGTACGGGTTTCCCATCGGCGGTACCGCGGCCTTTGATCCGCAGGACGGCATCATCTCACCCGGCGGCATCGGCTTCGATATCAACTGCGGCATGCGGCTGCTGCGCACCTCGCTTTCGATTGACCAGGTCAGGCCCAAACTTGAGCGGCTGGTAGACACCCTGTTCGCGCGCGTGCCAACGGGTGTGGGGGCGGGGGGAAGTATCGATCTGACACAGGATGAGTTTCATGATCTGCTTGAACAGGGCATGGACTGGTGCCTGAAAAAGGGGTACGCCGTCGACCAAGACCTTGAGCGCACGGAGGAACATGGGTGTATGAAAGGGGCAAAGGCTGCGGATGTAAGTCCCAAAGCCGTAGAGCGCGGGTATAAACAGGTGGGCAGCCTGGGTTCGGGTAATCATTATCTGGAAATACAAGTGGCAAAGCCCGAGCATATACATGATAGAGAAGCGGCCGCGGTATTCGGCCTCGGGATACCGGAGCAGGTGGTGGTAATGGTGCACTGCGGCAGCCGCGGGTTCGGGCACCAGGTGGCCCAGGACTATATTTTTAAATTCTTAAGCGTCATGCAGACAAAATATCATATAACGGTACGCGACCGTCAGTTGGCCTGCGTGCCCTTTGCCTCCCCCGAAGGACAGGAGTACTTTTCCGCCATGAAATGCGCGGTGAATATGGCCTTTGTCAACCGGCAGGTCATCATGCACAGGGTGCGTGAGGTGTTTTGTGACGTGTTTAAAAAACACGAATCCGACCTGGGGCTGGAGCTGGTGTACGATGTCACCCACAACACCGCCAAACTGGAGACCCACCAGGTAAAAGGAAAATCAAGAGAGCTTCTCCTGCACCGCAAAGGGGCCACAAGGGCTTTCGGGCCTGGGATGAAGGATATACCAAGAGAGTATACCAAAGTCGGACAGCCGGTTATAATAGGCGGCAGCATGGAGACCGGTTCCTACCTGCTTACGGGCACGCCGCGGGGCGGGCAAACCTTTTTTACCACGGCCCACGGCTCCGGCAGGGTGATGGGCAGGCACCAGGCAAAAAAACAGTTCAACGGCAGGGAACTTGCGGCCCGGATGAAAAGCAGGGGGATTTATATCCGCTGCGCCTCCTACTCGGGCCTGGCCGAGGAAGCGGGTGCGGCCTATAAGAATATAGACGAGGTGGTAAAGGCCGCCGAAGACGCGGGGTTAAGCAGGCGTGTGGCCAAGCTTGTACCCGTAGGAAATATTAAAGGATAGGATTATGCCGTTTTTTTATCGTGACGATCTGGCCGCCGCGGATATCGCCTTTCAGGCGCAGGCTGAAAACCTGGAAGAGCTGTTTGACTGTGCCTGGCGGGCGCTTCTGGGGGTGATGGTGCGTGATCTTGGCAATATCAGAAGGCGTGTAAAACGTGAGGTAAAACTACGCAAGGATTCGGAGGCCATGCTCCTGCTGGCCTTTCTGGAAGAGGCGCTTTTTTATAAAGACGCCCAGAACTTGTTTCTGTTGCCGGATCATATTACGATTACCCGCCTGCATGATAGCTGTGAGTTAACCGCTCGTTTGGTGGGGGAGACCATAGACGGACACCGCCATGAATTGGGAACGGACGTGAAGGCCGTCACCCTGCATAAGTTCGAGTTTGAGCATACGGACAAAGGTTGGAGCACAACCGTGGTGCTGGATATTTAATTGAAGCAGGTATATTCACGGAACCGTTTACAATTAGCTTGACAAATCGGAATGCCTTTGTTACATTACTTCTGACTACATTTCCCGGTTGTGTAATGGTAGCACACAAGACTCTGGATCTTGCCGTGGGGGTTCGAGTCCTCCCCGGGAAGGCGGCCCCTTCGTCTATCGGCTAGGACGGGAGATTCTCAGTCTTCAAAGAGGGGTTCGATTCCCCTAGGGGCTAGGGAAAAAGCCGGCTTGGTAGCCGGCTTTTTTATGGGCCCGCAATTTTTAAATTGAGAATTGCAATAATTTTAAAAGCGGGCTTATCAGAAAATCGCCATATATGGCGGATTTTTAGAAATGAACAAAAAGCAGTATGAGAGAAACATGTTTTCTGTGTTTAGATGACGGATCCGTATTCCGGGGGCGAAGCTTCGGAGCGGACGCGCCGCGCGCGGCGGAGTTGGCAGCCGCCACCATTGCTGAACAGCCGGCGGGTGAGGTGGTATTCAACACGGGCATGGAGGGGTACGGCGCCATCTTTACCGATCCGTCCTATACGGGCCAGATCCTGGTGATGACCTATCCGCATATCGGTAATTACGGCGTGCTGGACGAGTGGTCCGAATCCGGTCCGGAGCCCGAGACACGGAGAATGATAAAAACGCAGGGTGTTGTTGTGCGCTCGTTGTACGAAGGTCCGGTGCCCGCCGGCAGAAGCACCCTGGAGAATTTTTTAAAAAAACACGGAGTATCAGGTATCACCGAGGTGGATACGCGCCACCTTACTCTGAAGATACGGGACGGAGGCAATGCCAACGGGGTGATCATCAGACCCACATCGGAACGAAGGGGCGAAAACGGACCCGCCGCCCTCAGCACCGCCGACCTTAAATCAATAACGAACTTCCTTGCCGGTTTTCCCAAAATGGAAGGCAGGAACCTTATTACACAGGTGGGAACCGACAAGCCGGTTGTGTTTAACACGGCAGGTAAACCGCATATCTGCCTGGTGGACTGCGGGGTAAAGGCCAATATCATTCGCGAGCTTCTGGCCCTGCACTGTAAGGTCACGGTGGTGCCCCAGACCTTCGGTCCGCAGGATATCCTTTCACTGCATACGGACGGCGTGCTGTTCGGCAACGGGCCGGGCGATCCGGCCGTGCTGACTGATCTGGTGAACACCATACGCAGTATCATCGGCAAGGTCCCTCTTTTCGGGATCTGCCTTGGACATCAGATAATCTCCCTGGCCCTGGGTGCCGGGACCTATAAAATGAAGTTCGGCCATCACGGCATAAACCACCCGGTTCGCGACGAGCGCACCAAAAGGGTTATCATCACCTCGCAGAATCACGGGTTTGGGGTTGATGAGAAGAGTTTACCAAAGGATGTGGAGGTGCTTTTCCGCAACGTAAACGACGGGAGCGTGGAGGGGATCATCCATAAAAAAATGCCCCTGCTTACCGCGCAGTTTCACCCGGAATCGGCCCCCGGTCCAAAAGATTCCTTATGGATTTTCAAGGAATTTTTAGATCTTATTGCCTAGAAAGGAAACAGCTGGATGCCGGCGCGTAAGGACCTGGAACGAATCCTCATCATAGGCTCGGGCCCGATTGTTATCGGCCAGGCCTGTGAGTTCGACTATTCGGGAACACAGGCGGTACGCGCGCTTAAGGAGGAAGGGTACCGGGTCATCCTGGTGAATCCGAATCCGGCCACGGTTATGACCACACCCGGGCTTGCGGACCGGGTGTACATGGAGCCCCTTAAAATGCAATATGTCGAGCAGATCATCCGTCACGAGCGGCCGGACGCGGTTTTGCCCACCATGGGCGGACAGACCGCGTTGAACCTGACGCTGCAGCTATATGATGAGGGTATCCTGGCCCGTTATGGGGTTGAGGTGATCGGCGCCAATGTGGAAGCCATCCGCAAGGCCGAGGACCGGGGCAGTTTCAAGAAGATTGCCCAGAGCATCGGTCTCGAGGTACCACGCTCGGTAATTATTAAGGATTTAAGCGGCGCTTACGAGCTGGAAAAAGAGGTGGGCCTGCCGCTTGTCATACGGCCGAGTTTTACCCTGGGCGGGCAGGGCGGGAGCATCGCCTATACCCATGAAGAGATGGAGGAGCTGGTGAGCCGGGCGTTGATGGAGAGCCCGGTTCATGAGGCCCTGATTGAAGAGTCTCTTATCGGCTGGAAGGAGTTCGAGCTGGAGGTGATGCGCGACCGCAGGGACAACGCCATGGTGGTCTGCTCCATCGAAAACATCGATCCCATGGGCGTGCATACAGGAGACAGCATTACGGTGGCTCCCATCCAAACACTTTCAGATAGAGAGTACCAGAAGATGAGAACCGCTTCGCTTGAGGTGCTGCGGGCCATCGGCGTGGACTGCGGCGGATCAAACGTGCAATTCGCGGTAAAACCGGATGACGGGCGTATGGTGATCGTGGAGATGAATCCGCGCGTATCGCGCTCATCCGCCCTGGCCAGCAAGGCCACGGGTTTCCCCATCGCCCGCTGTTCGGCCAGGCTGGCCGTGGGGTTTACCCTGGACGAGATCATCAACGAAATAACACAGAAAACCTACTCCTGCTTCGAGCCCACCCTGGACTACTGCGTGGTCAAGGTGCCCCGTTTTGAGTTGGAGAAGTTTCCTTTGAACTACGATACCCTTGATACGCAGATGAAATCAGTGGGAGAGGCCATGGCCATCGGACGCACCTTTATGGAGGCGCTCAACAAGGCCATCCGGGCCGCGGAGTTCGGTTATGAGGGCCTGCACGCCTCGGCCAAACTGAACCAGGATAATATAGAGCGCATGCTCACCACCACACACCCCCTTCGTATCTTCGCGGTGTACCAGGTGTTAAGGGAAAAGGGTCCTGGAGCCCTGGCCGAGCTGAACAGGAAGACCGCCTACGATCCCTGGTTCTTATACCAGATGTCCGAGTATATCGAGTTTGAAAAGCAGTTGGGGCGTGCGGGAAATCCCCCGGAAAAAGAAATCCTACTCGAGGCCAAGCGTTTTGGTATGTCGGACAGGCAGCTGGCCGGTCTGACCGGCATGAACCCGGAAGAGATTGAGGATCTGCGCCGAAGCTACGGACTGTTCCCGGTGTACCACTTCGTTGATACCTGCGCCGGTGAGTTTGAGGCCGGCACCCCGTATTTTTATTCCACCTACGGCGAGATCGACGAAGGCAAACAGGTGGAAGGGGACGCGGTAGTGATCGTGGCCAGCGGCCCCAACAGAATAGGGCAGGGGCTGGAGTTCGACACCTGCTGCACGCTTACCTCCTTGGCCTACCGGGAGCTAAAGGTAAAAACCATCATCATCAACTCCAACCCGGAAACAGTATCAACCGATTTCAATGTGTCGGACAGGCTTTACATAGAACCCCTGGTGGTGGAATCGGTAAAGGGAGTCATGCGCAAGGAGAACGTGAAAAAGGTGATCATCCAGTTGGGCGGGCAGACCGCGCTGAACATGGCGGTGGAGTTGGAGAACTGGGGCGCGCAGATCGTCGGCACTTCGGTGGAAAGTATCCTGATTGCGGAAGACAGGGCCAGGTTCGCCCTGCTGCTGAAAAAACTCGAGCTAAGGCAACCCGAAAATAAAACGGCGCTGAATCCTGCGGATGTTGTGGCCTTTTCCAAACAGATCGGCTATCCGGTACTACTGCGGCCATCTTTTGTGCTGGGCGGCAGAAGCATGTTCATCGCGTTCGATGAGGAGGAGCTGGCGACCTATCTGGAAAGGGGCATCAAGGTTGATAAGGACAATCCGGTGCTGGTGGATAAGTTTCTGGAAGACGCCTTTGAGTACGACTTGGACGCCCTGGCCGACGGAAAACATGTGTATATTGCCGGTATCATGCAGCATATAGAGGCGGCCGGAATCCATTCCGGTGATTCGGCCTGTGTCTTCCCCCCGTACATCAGTCAGCCGGGGATTATCGAGCAGATGACGAAGGCCACCGTTAAAATCGCCCTTGAGCTTCAGATAAAGGGATTCCTGAATATTCAGTTCGCGGTCAAGGACGGTGTCCTGTACGTGCTTGAGGTGAATCCCCGCGCGTCACGCACCGTGCCTTATCTGTCAAAGGCATCAGGCGTGAACCTGGTGGACGCCGCCGTGCGCGTCTGGCAGTGGCAGGACCTGAAATCACAGGGACTTACGGGCAGAGGCAGCTGCAAAGTGGGCTGGGCAGTGAAGGAGGCGGTGTTTTCCTTTGAACGGTTCAAAGAGTTGGATCCCATCCTGGGGCCGGAGATGAAATCAACGGGCGAGGTCATAGGCATCGGCTCCAGTTTCGGCGAGGCCTTCGCCAAGGCGCAGGCCGCCTCGGGCACCGCACTCCCAACCAGCGGCAGGGTGTTCATCTCGGTGCATGATCTGGATAAAGACTCGGTGCTGCCCATCGTAAAGGAGCTGGCCGGCATGGATTTCACCATTACCTCCACGCGCGGAACCTCCGATTTCTTTTATCAGAACGAGATTTTTCCGGAGGTGATTCTCAAGGTACACGAGGGCAGGCCCAACGTTATTGATCATATGCGCCACGGACGGT
Source organism: uncultured Spirochaetaceae bacterium (assembly GCA_964638895.1). Lineage (GTDB taxonomy): Bacteria > Spirochaetota > Spirochaetia > SZUA-6 > RPPD01 > JAFGGG01. Next base: position 34,828 of record CAZWYY010000031.1, read on the forward strand.
TCTCGTTAATTATAAATACCCCGCTAGGGCGTTTTTCGCAAAAGGGGGACCAGGCCATCCGCATTGAGAGCGTAAAAAGAAAAATACCTTACACCACCACGATCTCGGCGGCCAAGGCCGCGGTGGAAGGTATCCGCTATTTAAAGAAAGAAGAAATCGAAGTCCGGGCGCTGTAGGGTACGCGATTAATAAGTGCGCTTATCAAGCTTAGGTCCCACCTTGATCAACACGCCTTTGCCCGAGGTCCGTGTGGAGAGCATATCCGGAAAGCCCGGATATCGGGGGTGGCACAATGAAAAAAGGGGAAGGCAACGCCTTCCCCTCGGTACTTCGTTATTGTTCCACCAATTCCACCCGGCGATTTTGCTCCCTGCCTTCCTCCGTTTTATTGGAGGCTATCGGCGAATATGGGCCGACCCCCACCGCTTTGAGCCGGTTCGCGGCGATGCCCTTGGCGACGAGGGCCTTCACGATGGCCTCGGCACGGTCTTGGGATAATTTGAGACTGCTCTCCAGGTTCCCCACATTGGCGGTGTGGCCCACCACAAACACCTTCAGGTTGGGATTCTTTTTCAGCAGGATGACGATTTGGTCAAGCACGGGAGCCGATTCCGGCTTCAGGACGGCCTGGTCTCCCTCGAAGTATAGGCCTTGTACGGTTGCCTTACCGGTGGAGGCGAGGCTGGCGCCGAGGGAAGCTGCGTCCGCCACCACGTCCTGCCTCATGGCCTGTTTTTCCAAGATAACGAGGGTATAGTCCCGTCCGTCAAGGAAAGATTCCACGTGGACGTAGGTCACGATGCCGTTTTTTTCCAACTTGCCTTCCATTATGTTTCCATCGACATCGGAGCTCAATAATATTTTGCCTCCGATTTTTTTAAGCGCGTTCTCGTAATTGCGCGTAATCTGGAGCATGCTCATTTGTTTGGCGCCGGTCTTGATTGAGTATTCGATGTACGTCATCTTACCTTCCCAGTACTTTTCCGGCCCATCCAGGTAGGCTTCGAACCTGTCGGAATCCTTGACGTTGTAGTTGTTGATGTAATATCCCGGCATGCGGGTGAAGAGGGGATGATCAGCGCTTCCCTCAAAGTCCGTCTCTTCCTGGGCAAAGCCTGAACAGACGGTTAACGACGCGAACAACACTCCGATGAAAATGATGCGATGCATAATTTCCTCCTTTTAAAAATTAAAGCATCAAAAGCTAAAGGACTCCATATAAAACTGACAGAATGATAGGAAAAGTGATATGCCACAAAGGCCTACAAATCACGCCCGGCAACGCCGGGAACGTTTGTTGGACGGGAAGCGGCACTGACAGTGTCTATTTTCGCCGGCCATTCGGTTTTGAGTCATAGCATAGCATACAAAAAGCCGCATTTCAAAACGTCAATCCACTCGTATTCCACCGGCGGAATAATTGATTATTTTTCTTGTATGCGCGGTAGTTCTAAATTAAAATGATGGAATAAGCCCGGAAGAGGAGCAACCCCGATTACTCGCGCCTTGAGGCGCAGGCAGGGGAGACAACCCCCTTCTTCCTGCTGCAAGGAGAACCCTATGAAAAAAACACTTTCGCTGACGATCGTGCTGGCGCTGGTTGCGACGCTTACCGCCTATACGCAGAGTGAGGACCGCACGCAGTGGCCCACGAAGCTGCTGCATCCCGACATGCCCGTCTATCCCGCCGGCAAATTGAAGGGCTGGAACCGCTGGAGCGCGGGAAGCGACGATCTGTTTATCATCATCGAACGAACCGGAAAAGCGGACCTGGACAAATACCTCGTCATGTTAAGCGCGGCCGGATTCGAGAAAGTACAAAGCGATGTTTACCGTAAAGGCCTGTATGAAGTCCGCCTGCAGTTCAATTCCTCCACCATTCTGCAAATCTCTTCCTCAAAACACTCGACCACGGGATGGCCGACCGGATTGTTGAACGGCGTCCCCGAAGTGAAAAAAGGCACCCTCACCAATGTGCTCGAGCCGACGGACGAGATGCCGGGGTATGTACAGCTCTACTATATAAATTTAAGCGAGGCGGACCTGAATGCCTGGTTGGCCGAGCTCAAAGGCGCGGGCTTCAAGCTTGACGGCCACAGCGCAAGCAAGGCGAAGATGGCGCTGAAAGGAAAAACGTACAAGATGCTGGATATACAGGCCGAGGACAACGGCGTCAACGAGTGGATGATCGACTTCAATTACTCGGACGAATAGAGAACACTAACCCGTAATCAACGCGCTTGCCGTAAAGGAGGAATCTCAATAACGTTCGAATAAAATCAAACGCTGTACACGGAAGGAAAAAAAACTCGAACTTGTATAGACTACTGTTTCACGGATTGATTTTTCGATTGTGCGAACCTATCCGTTGTATTAGGTTTAATTATCTAGAATCTTGAATTGCCGTAGATTGATTGTCAGCCAGGCAGGGCAGCTCCTGACGCTTTTTATAATTTTCCAAACACAGAAAAATTCTTCTTAAATTTGT
>CAZWYY010000031.1:37415-44381 GCA_964638895.1 uncultured Spirochaetaceae bacterium
GCTCCTGACGCTTTTTATAATTTTCCAAACACAGAAAAATTCTTCTTAAATTTGTCAAAATCGAAGTACTTCTCAAAGAGATGTTTTATTTCCTCAAGTTTCTGCTTGTCATACACCTGCAGTTTGGTGCTGTCATAGGCTTCCAGGATGATCTTTTCCGCGGCCGCGGTATCCTCTTTGACGTACAGCGCGGGAATACCGGATTTTTCCAGCACGTGCCGGATATTATGATCCAGCGGTATGTTCTCACCGCAGGTGAGGATGATTCCGCCCAGGCCTCCGGAAATCTGCTGCAATTTTTTATGGTACCTGCAGATATTGATGATCCGGCGCGCCGAGCTGGCGGCCACGATTACCAGGGTGTTCGCCTCCAGGTATTTCTCCAGCCTCAAGAAGCGTGCCGTAAGCGAGATCACGGTGATCTTGTCGCAGGGCACCTTCCACGAGCCGCTTTCACTGTTGCCGATTTCCACCGAATCCTTAAAGTGAGTGGCAATGGCCTTCATGGAGGGGTGAGATAAGATGTCTATCTGCGGCAGAAACCCCAGAATGCTTAAGGGACCCCCGAACGCGCCATATTTTTTGTTCAAAAGGTCTTCCGTAACATACTTCCGCATGGTGGGAATCTTATCGGGGATAAGCTTGTTGAAGATAATACCGCGCACCCGGGTTTTTTTATAAAGAAAATAGGACAGGTCGACCTCCAGCATGTCCAATGCCTTGCCGATGCCCCCGCCGGATAAAAAGATGATCTCCGCGTTCATTAACGAGGCCACCTTGGCATTGGACAGGCCAACAATACCCCCCACGCCCGGATGGCCGGTCCCCTCGGCGATAACCACTTTTTTATGGGAGAGTGTTTTCAGGGAGTCGAGAATCTGGTTTTCAAGCCCGAGTGTTTCCGCGCGCGGATCCGAGACGGCAAGGTACTTCCGGGTGAACCCCGATCCCAACCGCACGGGAGAGACCATTTTGAGGTTCATATCGGGGATATTGGAAAACTCCTGTACAATGCGGGCGTCCTTGTCTATTTTGGAGCCGTCCGCAAGTTCGACCAGCTCCTGGCCCACGGGTTTAATATAGCCGATATCCTTGGGCTCAAGGATTTTCTGGAACAGGGAGATCAGTCCCAGGCTGGTAACGGTTTTTCCCGCGTGCTGACGAAAGCCCGTGATATACACTACAAGCGGCGGCATTATTTTACCTTTTTTTTCAGTTCAAAGTTATTGTAATAATACTCGAAACTGTCTATGAGCGCCTGCCAGGAGGCCTCAACAATATTCTCGGATACGCCGACTGTGTCCCAGTCATGGTCGCTGTCAGAGGAGGTTATGAACACCCGCACCTTGGCGGCCGAGGCCTTTTCCGGGTTCAGCACCCGCACCTTGTAATCGGTCAGCTTAATTTTGTTTATGAAAGGGAAAATGGGCAGGAGCGCGTCACGCAGCGCAGCGTCCAGGGTCTCCACCGGGCCCACGCGCACCGCGGCGCCCATGACCTCCTTGCCCTTGACCTTTAAAAAAATGCGTCCCACGGTTTTGGAGGGCGCATCGCCTGATTTATAGGATTCAAGATGGTAGTTGTGCAGGTCAAGCAGGGGGGTGTAGCGCCCGAGGGTTTTGCGGATGATGAGATCGAAGGATGCCTCCGCGGCCTCGTATTCGAATCCCTCCTGTTCCAAAAGCTTCAGCTTTTGGATAAGCTCGTTCACCTCGGCCGACGCTTTATCAAATTTCCCGTATTTGGAGAGTTTGCTTACGATGGTGGATTTTCCCGCCAATTCGGATAGAATAATATGGCGCGTGTTGCCTACCAGGGCGGAATCGATGTGTTCCATGAGGTAGGCGGCCTTGGAGATGACGTCCGCGTGCTGACCGGCCTTGTGGCTGAAGGCGGCCTCGCCTACGTAGGGCTGGCGGCGGTCGGGAATGATGTTGGCCTTCTCGGCCAGGAAGCGGGAAAGCGGGGTGAGGCGCTTGACCTGTTCGCAGCAGGTGGCCTTATACCCCAGTTTGAGGCAGATGTTGGGAATGAGCACGCACAGGTTTGCGTTTCCGCAGCGTTCGCCCCAGCCGTTGATGGTCCCCTGGATATGCACGGCGCCGTTCTCAATTCCCGTCAGGGTGCTGGCCACGGCGCAGCCCGTATCATTATGAAAATGAACACCCAGCGGGGCCAGTTTCTCACCGGCAAGCCGCTTCATGATGCGCTCCACCTCGGAAGGAATGCAGCCGCCGTTGGTATCGCACAGCACCAAAGTATCGGCACCGGCCTCGTTTCCGGTTTTCAGCACCTGGAGAGCGTATTCCGGGTCTTCCTTATATCCGTCGAAAAAATGTTCCAGATCGAAAAACACCTCACGTCCGGCTTTTTTCAGCAGGGAGACGGAGTCGAAGATCATATTGAGGTTTTCCTCAAGCGTGGTTTTGATTACCTGCTTGACATGGGCGGTCCAGGCCTTTCCCACTACGATCACCGCGGGTGTTCCGGCGTCGGCCAGGGCATTGATATGGGGATCATTGCCCGCGTTGCCGTGGGGGGCGCGCGTGGAGCCGAAGGCCACGATTTTGGCGTGACGGAGCCTTTGGTTCTGCATTTCCCTGAAAAACTGGGCCTCTTTTTCATTGGACAACGGGAATCCGCCCTCGATATAATCGATCTTCAAATCATCCAGTTTACGCGCTATCTGTATCTTGTCCTCCAGGGTATAGCTGATGCCCGTACCCTGCATGCCGTCGCGGAGTGTGGTGTCATAGACAACGATTTGTTTCATGGAGCGCACCTTTCTGTTAAAAACTGTGGTACTGTGCCTTCAGGTACGGAATCCAGCCGCCACGGGCCACGATCTGCTGCATAAAGGGCGGAAACGGGGGTACCTTCACCTCCTTACCTGACGGTAGCAGTACCTTGCCCTCGTCAAGATCCACGGAAATGACATCTCCTTCCTTCACCGCCGCCACAACCTCGGCGCTTTCCACGATGGGAAGGCCGATATTAATGCAGTTGCGAAAGAAAATGCGGGCGAACGATTCGGCGATCACGCAGGAAATCCCCGCGCTCTTTATGGCCAGGGGCGCGTGTTCCCGGGAAGAACCGCAGCCGAAGTTGTCTCCGGCCACAATAATGCCGCCCTTTTCCACCATGGTGCCGAACCCATGCCGCGCGTCCTCCATGCAGTAGCGTCCCAGGACCGCGGGGTCCGAGGTGTTCAAATATCGTGCGGGAATGATCTCGTCGGTATTTACGTCTTTTCCGAACACATATACTTTTCCCTTGAATTGCATGCTTTTTGCTCCTTTTATACCGGTGTGGCCAGTTGATCGGGACTGGTGATGGTGCCGGTGACGGCGCTGGCCGCCGCCGTGGCGGGCGAGGCCAGGTATACCTCGCTTTGCCGGTGTCCCATTCTGCCCACGAAATTTCTGTTTGTGGTGGAAACGCACTTTTCCCCATGCGCAAGAATTCCCATGTGTCCGCCGAGGCAGGGTCCGCAGGTGGGCGGGGCGATGACCGCGCCCGCGTCGAGGAATATGGTAAAAAGCCCCTCGTCCAGCGCCTGGCGGTAGATGGCCGGTGTTGCGGGCAGTATCAGGCAGCGTACGCCCTTAGCCACCTTTTTACCCTTGAGTATCTGCGCGGCGATGCGCAGGTCCTCGATCCGGCCGTTGGTGCAGCTGCCGATGACCACCTGGTCGATCTTTATCATGTTGCCCTCCGAGGCCTGGTGCACGTTCTGGGGCAGGTGAGGGTAGGCCACCAGGGGTTTTACCCCGCTTATGTCGATCTCTACCACGCGTTCGTACTCAGCGTCCGGATCGGCCTTGAACACGGTACCGCTCTTTTCCGTGCGCCCCCGCAGGTAGGCGGAGACCTTGTCGTCGGCCTCGAACACGCCGTTTTTGCCGCCCGCCTCTATGGCCATGTTGGCCATGGTCAGGCGCGCCTCAACCGAGAGCCCGTCTATAACCGGACCCGTGAACTCTATGGCCTTGTACTGGGCCCCGGAGACCGAGATCTTGCCGATGAGAAGCAATATCAGGTCCTTGCCCGATACCCACGGCTCCGGGCTGCCGGTGAACACTACCTTGATCGTGGGGGGGACCCGCAGCCAGGCCTTGCCCGTGAGGTAAAACCCCGCGATGTCCGTGGAGCCCACGCCCGTGGAAAACGCGCCCAGGGCGCCGTAAGTACACGTGTGCGAGTCGGCGCCGATGATCACCATACCGGGCACAATCGCCCCGATTTCGGGCAGCAGGGCGTGTTCGACCCCTACCTCACCCTGCTCAAAGAAATGAATGCCGGGATACTCACGGGCGAAATCGCGAAGCTGCTTTACCTGCTCGGCCGAAAGAATATCCTTGTTAGGGGTAAAATGATCGGGAACCAGGTAGGCCCGTTCTGCCAGGGGTATGCTTTTGCCCCCCGCTTTTTTAAACTCATTAATGGCGATGGGGGCGGTAATATCGTTGGCCAGGGCCAGATCCGGCTCGATCTCGATGAAATCACCCGGCTTAAGGCGCTCTCTGCCCGCCTTGGCCGCCAGTATTTTTTCCGTTAATGTCATTCCCATGATGGTGCTTGTACTCCTCTCTATTGATTGCCCACGGAAACAAAGGTCTTGTAGCGGTTGATGGCGCTGATATACGCCTTGGCGCTGGCTTCCAGGATGTCTGTTGACGCGCCGCGCCCGATGAACTTTCTGTTGTTTATTTCCAGGGTAATCGTCACCTCTCCCATGGCGTCCTTGCCCGGGGTAACGGCCTGCACGATGTACTCCTTGAGTTTGGTTTTAATGCCGCTGACTCTGTCTATGGCCTTGAAGATCGCGTCCACGGGTCCGTCGCCCGTGGCCGCCTCCTCGATTGTTTTTTCTCCGTGCCTGATGCGGATGGTGGCCGTGGGCACCGAACGGTTTCCGGATTGAATGCTGAAATAATCCAGATGGTAAACCTCCCCGGTGGTTCCCATCTGCTCACCGATGATCACATACAGGTCTTCATCAAACACTTCTTTTTTACGGTCGGCGATCACCAGAAACTCTTCATAGGCTTTTTTAGTCTCATCCTCGGAAAGGTTGAATCCCAGTTCGGTAACGCGAGTGCGAAACCCGTGCATTCCCGAATGGCGCCCCAGCACGATCTTACTGGTGTCCCGGCCAACGGACTCGGGGGTCATGATCTCGTAGGTTTCCCGTTTTTTCAACACCCCGTCCTGGTGAATGCCGGATTCATGGGCAAAGGCGTTTTCTCCCACGATAGGTTTGTTGCGCGGTATGGGAAACCCGATGATGTTTGAAAGCAAGCGGCTTGAGGGATATAACTGGGTGGTATTGATCCGGGTGGTGAAGGGCAGAAAGTCCTTGCGCACATAGAGCGACATCACGAACTCCTCAAGAGAGGCGTTCCCCGCGCGCTCACCGATGCCGTTTAAGGTCACCTCCACCTGCCGCGCCCCCTGTTTGACTGCGGCCAGGGTGTTGGCCACGGCCAGCCCCAGGTCGTTATGGCAGTGCACTGAAATAACGGCCTTGTCCATATTGGGTACGCCCTCGCGTATTGCCTTGATGAAAGCGCCGAACTCCTCGGGAATAGCGTAGCCCACGGTATCGGGGATATTGATAATCGTGGCGCCCGCGTCAATCACCTTTTCGATGATCCGGCAGAGAAAAGGGATCTGGCTGCGGGTTGCGTCCTCGGGCGAAAACTCCACCTCGGCCACCAGGTTTCGGGCATAGGTAACCGCCGCCACGGCCATATCCACCACCTGGTCAGGTTCTTTTTTCAGCTTGTATTTCATGTGAATGGGGGAGGTGGCCAAAAACGTATGAATGCGGGGATGTTCCGCGTCCTTGACGGCCTGGTAGGCGCTGTCCAGGTCCTTTTCCACGGCCCGTGCCAGGGCCGCGATTGTTGTTCCCTTTACCTTGCCGGCAATCATCCGGCAGGCCTCGAACTGGTGCGGTGAGGACACGGGAAAACCCGCCTCAATGATATCCACACCGAGGCGTGAAAGCTGGACCGCCAGCTCGAACTTCTGCTCTATGCTCATAGAAGCACCCGGTGACTGCTCACCGTCACGCAAAGTTGTGTCAAAAATAAACACGTTTTCCATAACCTGCTCCTTTGACGTAATCTTACTTCTTCCCCTTTTTGCCGCGTTCCATGGAGACCAGTCCGCTGCGCGCACTCTCCAGAATGGTGTAGGACTGGAGGATGGAAAGGAAATCATCGATTTTGGCCGATGATCCGGTAACCTCGAGCAGCATGTTGTCAAGGCCCACGTCGAGCACCTTGGCCCTGAACACATCGGCGACCTGGAATATCTCCCCGCGCTGCGAGGGAGTGGACGCCACCTTTATCAGGGCCAGTTCACGATCCACGGTCTGCAGGCCCGTCAGGTCTATAAGTTTGATTACATCGATCAGCTTGTTGAGCTGTTTTTTTATCTGTTCGATCACGCTGTCGTCTCCCATACACACAAGGGTGATGCGGGAGACGGTGGGGTCATTGGTCGGGCCGACGGTAAGGCTTTCCAGGTTGTAGGCGCGTCCGGAAAAAAGCCCGGCGATCCGCGCTAATACACCCTGATGGTTTTCAACCTGCATGCTGATTACGTGTGTCATGATTTCCTCCCTTGGCCCAAGAGCATCTCCTGATTTCCTCCGCCCGGCGGCACCATGGGCCAGACATTAGCCTCATACTCTATCAGAAAATCGATGAGCACGGGTTTGTTCTTTGATTTTCCCGCCTCAATCAATGCCGGTTTGATATCCTGGGTCTTGGTGACACTGAGTCCTATGGCGTCATAGGCCTGGGCCAGTTTTACAAAATCCGGGTTGTATATCAGACAGTTGTCCCCGGGGTGTTTGCATTCAGGCGGGCACGAGGGCCTGCGGTTCAGGCAGGTTGATGAGTAGCGCTTATTGAAAAACAACTCCTGCCACTGGCGCACCATGCCCAGGTAGCC
>CAZWYY010000032.1:0-8150 GCA_964638895.1 uncultured Spirochaetaceae bacterium
AAAAACAAGGATGAAATCGGCATCCTGGGCCAGACCGTGAACAAGATGGTGGAGGGGCTGCACGAACGCTTTAAACTTTCCAAGTACGTGTCCAGCTCCACTATTGACTCCCTGAAAACCGAGAAAAAGGGCGAAAGGATACCACTGACCATCCTCTTTACGGACATTAGAAGCTTTACCAGTTATGCCGAGAACAAGCAGCCGGAATCGGTGGTTGAATCGCTGAACAAAATCCTGAATATCCAGAGTGAGATTATCCACCGCAACGGGGGGGACATCGACAAATATGTGGGAGACGAGGTGGTGGCCTTTTTTACAGATGAAAACCCCGAGTTTGCGGCCTGCCGGTCGGCCCTGCAAATTCAACGTGAGCTTACCCAAAACAGCGCCGGGCAGTACAGTAATCTGCAGGTGGGCATCGGCATCAACCAGGGCGAGGTGATCCTGGGTATGGTGGGCTCGGAGCGCAGGGCGGATTACACCATTATCGGCGACAATGTAAATACCGCCTCACGCTTATGTGATGTGGCCAAAGGCGGGCAGATCATCATCTCGCACAGCATCTACCAAAAAGTAAAGGACCGCATAACCACTGACGGCCCCTACAAGGTAAAGGTAAAAGGAAAGAACCTGTACCTTAAGGTCCATATTTTAAAGAATATGAAAGGTGAGTCCCATGAATAAGATACTGATAGCTCTGGCCACGGTATTGCTTTTTTCCTGCTCGGCCTCACAAGCCCGAAAGTACCTGCCGGACGATTACTCGGGATGGGAGAAAACAACGGATACGGTATTAAACTACCCCATCTCCGGGCACGAAAACCATTTCCGCATTCCCTATATAAACGAGACCGGGGAGAAACCGGTCGTCACCGTCAAGAACAACAGGAAGTATTACGACTACCCCACAGGCACCATCATCATCAAAGAGGTGTACCAGAATTTGACCACCCCGGCCCCCGGGGAAAAGCCAATCATGCTTACCGCCATGGTGAAAGCCCCCAACGATCCCAATGCCCTGGGAGGGTGGGTCTGGATTGTGAAAACACCGGACAACAAGGAGACGATCTTTAAAAGCGATTTTTGCATTACCTGCCACAACGACGCCAACAGCGCCCATCCCTACGGGGACAAAAACCCGGACGGCGATTTCAGGGACTACGTGTTCTTCCCGTACGGGTATGACAAGGCAGAAGAAAGCGAAAAATAAATGCTTCCGAGGCGATATCATTTAATTTGAATTAATTCCATAGCCCCGCCATGAGGAATATTTTCAGTCTTTACAATATACCTGTGACTATCATCGGAAATATAGTAATACGCCTGCCAGAATGAGCCCCGCCAGTCGGATAGGCTGAAAAGAATCTTTCTACATTTAAAAGTTCCCGCTTGAACGGTTACCGTCTCTTCTCCGATAACTTGAAAATACATCCTATCGGCATCCAACTCCGGAAGCTTATCATACTGTAAGAAATCAAACTCATATCTTTCATTCAACTCCAGGTTTCAAGTTCTTATTACCAAAACATTTTCCAATGTTACGTTGGCTAAAAAATATTTGTTCCGTTAATTATTTCTCCATTCTTCCTTCTTATTTTCATAATAAATGTTTCTCCATTAATTATCCGTAATTTGTTTTCTGCAAAAAAGTAATCCAAGAAAAAAGTGATAAGAGAACATATTTAAATGACAAGCGGCAAATAATAAGGGTAAGTGGTATCCGGAAAAATCATTTTGGTTCCTGGCTTTTTTGTATTTGTGATACCGCTCTTAATGTTTTTCTATTTTCAACAGCCGCAACAAATCATCATCATTCGACTCACGAGCCAAATCCGCCGCTGATTTGCCGGCCTTGTTTTTAATGGCGGTAGAGGCGCCGTACCGCAAAAGCAGCTCAATTACCTTCCCATACGGGCGCCAGCTCTCGTATCTCTTTACATTCATCACGGCCAGATGCAGCGCGGTGTTGCCGTCATCATCCTGGAGGTTCGGGGCGGCGCGGTTCTTTAAGAGGGCCTGGACGACATCTCTTCCATTATTAACCGTCGCCGTATGAAGGGGAGTACGGCCCCGTTTATTTTTTCTGTTCACATCGGCCCCGGCCTTTACCAGGATATCAATGATTGTTTCGACATGATTACCTTGATAATCCCTGCCTGACATGGCGTGAAGCGGGGTATCGCCCGCGGCGTCGGCGGTATTAACGCGGGCGCCTTTCTTTATCAACAAACGCACAATCTCCATATTTCCCCGCGGCGCAGCGACATGCAAGGCAGTAATTCCGGAGCGGGATTCTTGTCCGTTTACATCCGCGCCGTGATCTATAAGCAGTTCCGCTGTTTCTTTATAATTCAAAAAAGCGGCACAGGAGAGAAGATCGGGGTTATATTTTAAGGAGGGGCCGCCGGCCCTGGTTATGGCCTGTTCCAGCAGCGAGGGATCAGGAAGCACAAGGGGCAGGAGTAAGGAACGGTCCTGTTCGTTTTTTATGGTAATATCCGCGTTTTGATCTATCAGATACAAAATGAAATCCCAATCCTCCCGCGAACACGCTCCGGGCCTTATGTGAGAAACGGCATCCTGCAGACGGCGAAAAAGCAGGGTCTGTTTTTCATTATCCCTATGGTTGATATCCGCCCCGTAGGAAAGCAGGAGAGTCGTTGTTTCCCGCTTGAAGGCGCCGTTTACCTCGCTCAGGGGAGTGTACATATACATAGTTTCCCGGTTGACGTCGGCGCCTTTTGCCAATAAATACGTAATGATATCAAGTTTATAATAGGCCTGCGGCCCGTCCAGGGCAACCGCCACATGCAGGGGCGTGTATGAATTAAAGGTAAGGGTATTCACGTCAAAGCCGTGTTCCGCCAGGAAAGGCACCTTGGGGAAATTTCCGCATTTTACGGCATCATGCAGTTCCGTGGTCCACTTGGCAAACGCAATGCTCCCACCATCTTTGCCGAAATCAAGGACCATATAGCCGTAACTGATCCGCTTTATGGTTTGCCTTGCCGTTATTTTGGAATCCTTGATTAAAAGAAGCATATTTTGCCCTGCGTCATAACGCCAGCGGAGTTCTTTTTGTTTCTCACCGCCGTAGATCGACCAATAACGGCCGTCTTTTGCCAGATTGATCTCCCAGGCGGGTATGTCCGTAATTATAAAATCACGCTGCCAGAGGCCGGGAAGCATTTTTTCAACATCATGGGTATAGTCCGGTTCCGCGGAATCTCCGGTATCCGCGAAAACACAATAACCGTCAAAACAATACCCGGTTTCATCATGGGTTGTTCGTACCTGAAGCCAGGTGCCGGTAATATTGTTGATAACCTCCTGTTTTCCCATTTTGATCAGCCTCAGCTTTTCATATTTCTCCAGCAGCCTGATTACCCCGCTTTGGAGTGACGGCGCCTGCCTGAGCCGCAGGCTGTCTATGAAGGGCATATAGTAGACATCATCCGCGCATAAAGAGAAAATTGAACAGAACAGGGCGGCCAAAAAAGTAAAAACTGTCTTTTGCATCACCATGTTTTTCCCATCGGAATATAATCATAGTATAACACGGGATGCCGATTTAAAACTTCATACTTTGGTATTACATGCGGGAAATTATACGGGCGAGTTTTATGTGGAAGTTCCAAACAGTAACACAGTGGGTTTCAGTTATAGCGATGTTCTCTGAATATCCGCTCTCTGAGTATCCCGGGGTCCGCGGCACAGGGGCGAAAATATCCGCCACGGTACGGGTCTCCGGAAACTTTACCTACATCTCCAATGCGGCCGGGTTCTTCCGAAATTATGACCTCGATCATATTCGCCTGGGACCGATACATTTTCAGGTTTTCCACCCTGTCGCTGTATACTATTTTCCCGTGCTGGATTACGGACACCCTGTCACAGAGGTTCCTTATCTCATCCAGGTCACTGACGGCAATAATAAAGGTGACGTTTCTCTCCTTGTTTATTTTTTTAATCAGGCGCCACACGGTATGGGCGGTATCCGCGTCCACACCTGGAGTCGGTCCGTCCAGAAGCACCAACTCAGGATCGTGCAGCAGGGCGCAGGCGATTTCACAGCGCAGGGTCTGGCCCGGGGTCAGGGTATGGACCGGCCTTTGTACAGTTTTCTCCAGATCCAGGTTGCGGATCAGGAAGGACAGATTTTTCCTGAAGCGCGATTCACTGATTTTGAACAACTTCTTACAACGCTCAAAGGCGCGCATGACCGTGTACCCGTCCGTACGCCGGATGTCCCCGTTTAGCACCACCCCGATTTTCGCCGCGCACTTTTCAGGCTCCTGCCAGGGCACAAAGCCCATCACCCTCACACTGCCTTCCGTGGGGTATGTCAGTCCGGATAGTATTTTAATTATTGTGGATTTCCCCGCACCTTGGGGTCCCATCAGGGCATGGATTTCATTTCTGCGTATAATGAGGTTTAGCTCCTCAACCAGATGCGCGGTCCTTACGCCAATGACATCGACGATTGTTTCGGCATTTGCCATATTACACTCCCTCGCAAGTTTATGTGTCACGTTACTACGATTGACCGCGCTTGTCGTCCGCGCCCATGGGCGCGGACAAAAATCTTTTTTTTACCGAATTTTATGAAAACGATTACATTATCCGTCCCGCACATTCAAATCCAAACCCATTTACTGTATAATGCCCTCATTCTCTGCAATGAAAGGAACCGGCATGAATATACAAAAAATAAAACCGCATTTCCACTATGCGGCCATCCTATTTTTTTTGGCTGCCGCCGGACTATTACTGTCCGCATGCGCCGGGACGGCGGTGGGCAGCAACGGGCGCCTACAGGTTATCGGAAACCAACTCTGCAATGAGAAAGGGGAACCCGTACAACTGAAGGGCATGATCCTGCTTGACGTACTCTGGATGGGTGATTACGTCAATCCCGGGGCCTTCGCCTGGCTGCGCGACAACTGGGGGTGTACGCTTTTCAGGGCGGCGCTGTATACGGAGAGTGACGGGCATTTCCGCGCGCCGGAGGGTGTGCCCAAAATGAAAGAGGCCGTACAGGCCGCGATTGATACGGGCCTGTATATCATCATCGACTGGCATATTCTTTACGACGGCAATCCCCTGAAATACAAGGACCAGGCAGTCAGCTTTTTCCGGGAGATGGCCGGGCTGTACAAGGATGTGCCCAATGTGCTCTATGAAATCTGCAGTGAGCCCAATGGCGAGGATGTCACCTGGGCCGGGGTGGTAAAACCCTATGCCCAAGAGGTCATATCCGCCATTCGGGAGATCGATCCGGATAACGTGATTCTGGTGGGTTCGCCGACCTGGAGCCAGCGGGTGGACACGGCGGCCGACGATCCGCTTGAGTTCGACAACATCATGTATACCTGTCATTTTTACGCCGGCACGCATTACAGCGACCTGCGCGATAAGATAAGTTACGCCATGGACAAGGGCGCGGCCGTGTTCGTAAGCGAATGGGGAACAACACAAAGCAGCGGAACCGGCGACCTGTATCCCGAGGAGACCTACACCTGGATCGATTTTCTGAACGAGCGGAATATAAGCTGGACCAACTGGACCATCGCCACAAGGAACGAGACCTCGGCCGCCCTGAAGTTCACGGCCGCGTCCGACGGCGGCTGGGACGACAGTGACCTGACGGAGAGCGGACTCTTTGTGCGCTCGCTCATCCGCGGGCAGGATACGGACATGGTGCTTTTTGCGGACGGGTTTGAGACAGAAAACTTCACCGCCGGCGGATGGGAGACCAAAAACCCTTTTATAGACCGGAATGAGGCCTCGCGGGGCTATATCTCCGCGGTTTTAAAGGGGCGGAGTTCTCTTACCAAGGTATTCGCCACCAGGCCGTTCAAGAATATCCGCCTGCGGTTTGATTACAAGACCGAAAACTTGAATACTGGCGACAGCCTGGCCCTTGAATGGTACGACGGTAGTTCCTGGCAGGCGTTACAAAAACTGGAACCCAGCCCGGGCTGGAAAAAGATCACTGCCTCATTCCCCGCGGAAGCGGATGATAACTACGATTTCAGCTTCCGCCTTGTTTCCGCGTTCGGTTCCGAAGACACACAGGCATGGATTGACGAGGTTGCCCTTATTATGGATAGAAAAAAATAATTGTTTGTGCGTTTCCGGTCCGGCCTGTACGGCCCACGAATCAGCCTGCCGGGAACAGAAAGGCGGTAAAAGTAGAGCAATGATGATCAGCACCAGAATTGCCGCGGTACCGATGAGTAATCCTGCTTTCTTTTTTTTTGTAACCTCAGGCATACGCACTCCTACGGGTAATGAAACCAATTACATTTACTTGGAAAACAATTTAACAAAAAAAATATATTTTTTATACTATATCAGATCTAAAAATAATAATAGAATATGGATATTAAAATTTATAAAAGGGAGAACAAGATGGTTACCGGGACGGATTATTCTAAAATTTTTGTTGTTCTAATAATTATTATGGCCGCGACCGGCTTATTTCTTGCGGGCTGCTCCGGCAGGCCGGCGGATGTAAACGGACGCCTGCAGGTAAAGGGCACGGAGCTTTGCAACCAACACGGCGAACCCATACAACTGAGGGGCATGAGTTTTATGGACGTTGCCTGGTTCGGCGATTTCGCCAATCCCTCGGCCTTCAGTTGGCTGCGGGACAACTGGAACTGCTCTCTGATCAGGGCCGCGCTCTATACGGTGGGCGACGGCCGCTTCAGGGCCCTGGGTGAGACGGACAAGATGGTGACCGCCGTGCAGGCGGCGATCGATACGGGCCTCTACGTAATCATCGACTGGCATATCCTCTACGACGGCAACCCCATGAAATACAAGGACCAGGCAATTACGTTTTTCCGGGACATGGCCACCCGCTTTAAAGACTACCCCAACATACTATATGAGATCTGCAACGAGCCGAACGGCGCCGATGTAACCTGGAAAGAAGTGATAAAACCCTACGCCGAGGAGGTGATTCCGGTGATCAGGGGCATAGACCCGGAAAACGTTATCATCGTAGGCACCCCGCACTGGAGCCAGTGGGTGGATGAGGCCGCGGCCGATCCTCTTTCCTTCAACAACATAATGTACACCTGCCATTTCTACGCGGGCAGCCATAGTGAGGCGGAGCGCACGCGGCTCAAGGACGCGTTGGATAAAGGCCTGCCCGTCTTCATTACCGAGTGGGGCACCACGGAGGCCGAGCAAACCACGGGGGCCGGCGTGTTTCCCGTGCAAACCTATGAATGGATGGATTTTATCAACGACAGAGGCTTAAGCTGGGCCAACTGGTCCATCACCATCCGCAAGGAGCCCTCGGCGGCTATGAGGTATTATGCTTCACCCGAAGGCCATTGGGCGGACGGGGACCTTACCGAAAGCGGGCTTCTGGTGCGCGCGATCATGCGCGGGCAGGATAAGGACATGGTGCTTTTCGCCGACGGTTTTGAAAGCGCCAACTTTATTCCCGGGAACTGGATCACCAGGGATGTGAGTATCGACAAGGATAACGCCGCCCGGGGCTCGGTCTCGGCCGTGTTAAAAAGCCATGGGGGCCTGACCAAGGCCTTCGCCACCAAACCTTTCGGGAACATCCGGCTTAGGCTCTCGTATAAAACCACGAATTTCAACGACAACGATTCGTTCAGGGTCGAGTGGTTTGACGGGAGCTCCTGGAACGTGGAGAAAAATCTTTCGCCCAGCGGGGGCTGGTCCTCCGTTACACTCGATTTTCCGGAACAGGCGGATAAGAATGAGCAGTTCCAGTTTCGCCTGGTGTGCGACGCCGGGAATCAGGACGCAACCGTCAACCTGGACGAAATTTCGCTGATTATGGATAGAATTAAGTAGGATTCAATGAAACGGCTCGGCCTGGATATCGGTTCCGCCTACATGGGAACCGCCCTGCTTGAGAACGATCAGGTTGTCTCCACCACCTATAAGGAACATGGGGGGGATGTTCCCGGCGTCTTAAAAGAGATTCTTGATTCCAAGACCGCCCGCGACTGCAATACCGTGGGGATAACCGGCAGGCTTGCCGGAGAGTACGGCCTGACCCTGGACAGCACGCTGTGTGTAATAGAAGGGGCGCGCTTTCTGGCCCCGGATTCCCGCAATATCTTTTCCCTGGGCGCCCAGCATTTCATGCTCTGTCT
>CAZWYY010000032.1:8250-44150 GCA_964638895.1 uncultured Spirochaetaceae bacterium
CAAAACGGCGCGCAAGACTACACCGGCCTGTTTACGGAAGGCACGCGCCGCATACGCCTTCGAAAACCGCTGGAGCTGCGCCTGAGCCCCTATCCCGATTTTGACCGGCAGCGGTTTGAGCTGAAGGATGGGGTGGAGATCCTCTCCCCTGCCGAAAACCCCGATGGTCCGGCGGGCGGCAATGCCGCCCGGGAGGCGGGGGGAGGTTTTGCGCAAGCGGCGGCCGGGAATGATGTAATCCGGAAACCCGGAAGCCAAGCCGAATATCGCGGCCTGTACCTTGGACTGGACATCGGGTCCACAAGCACCAAGGCCGTGCTCATAGACCGCGGAAAACGGTTGGTCAAGGGGTTTTACACACGAACCGGGGGCAGGCCGGTGGACGCGGTGCTTCTGCTTGTACGCTTCATACAGGATTATCTGAACCAATCCCCGTATATTCTGGCCGGCGCCGCGACCACGGGTTCGGGCAGGAAGATGATCAAAACCCTGTTCGGGGCCGACCTGGAGATCAATGAGATCACGGCCCATGCAATGGCGGCGGTGGCGCTATACCCGCAGGTGGATACGATTATCGAGATCGGGGGCCAGGACTCCAAATTTACGCTGCTGCGGGACGGCCGAGTTTATTATTCCCATATGAACTATGTGTGTGCCGCCGGTACGGGCAGCTTTATCGAGGAGCAGGCAAGGCTGCTTCACCTGGACCTGGGGGATTTCTCCGCCGCGGCCCTGGGCTCACAGGCCCCGCACACCAGCGATCGTTGTACCGTGTATATGGAACGCGACCTGGCCGAACTGCGTGGCCGCGGTTTCTCCCGCCGGGCGCTGGCTGCGGCCGTGCTTTTTTCGGTAAGGGACAACTACCTGGCCAAGGTAGTAAACAAAAGCGCCATAGGTGAACACATCGTGTTCCAGGGCGCCACGGCCCGCAACAAGGCATTAGTAGCCGCCTTCGAGCAGATCGTAGAAAAGCCCATCCATGTTTCCCCCTACTGTCACCTGACCGGCGCCCTGGGCGCCGCCCTGTACTGCGCGAAAAAAAACATACAAAAAAGCGGTTTTGTCTTTGAACAGGACGAAATTCTGATTCAGGACGAAACGTGTTCCCTGTGCAGCAACAGATGCCTGCTCAAGGTGGCGCGAGTCGGCGGAAATATCTCGGCCTGGGGTATGAAATGCGGGCGTGAGTATGCGGATCGAAAACCCCGGTCCGCGGCCCCAGACAATACTCCGGGCACACGGTTCCATGCCGCCTTGTCCGGGGACATCCGGCCGTCGGCACAGGATTTACAGGGCGGGCGGCCGGCGCTACACCCACAAAACAGCCGGCCGGCAATCATGATCCTAGACGCCTTATATAACCTGGAATACAACCACCTGTGGCGGGATGTTCTGTGCGGTCTGGGCTTTGAAGTGGAGATCATTCGGTCCAGCGCCGCCAGCATCGCCCTCGGCAGAGAGCTTGTGAACTCTGACTTCTGTGCGCCCATTGTTGTTGCCCACGGCCTGCTCAAACAGGCGCTTGAACGCGGCAGCGGCCCTATTTTTTTACCCGCCCTGATACGCGAGCGTGAGGAGCCTGCGAAAACCGAACCCACCTTCAGGGAGAAAACAGGCGATTGCTACTTCTGCTATTATTCCCAGTACCTGCCCACCGTGTTAAGCAACCTGACCTCCGTGCGCATCGGGAACAGGTTTGTCTCACCCCTGCTGGGCCTGGGTCCGGGCAGGGAGCGGGACACGGCGGTCCGGATCTTCACCGCGCTGCGGCAGGCCTTCCCCGATTTTCCCGGGTTGAGCGCGGACCGGGTGGAAGAAGAATTCCACAGGGCATATGAAACCTTCACCGCGAACAGGCGCAGGCTGGCGCGGGGTTTCTTAGGGGGATCGCCGTCCGGCCCCAATGAGTTTACGGTGATTCTCCTGGGTAGGCCTTACGTGCTGTTCGACCAGGCCCTGAATCTTGCCCTTCCCGTTAAGTTCGCTGAATATGGCGCGCTGGTATACAGCATGTACGAGATCGATCCTCCGATTCCACTGCAGGGCCATGCCCGGAAATATTACGAGGCCATGCACTGGAACTACGGGAGGCGTATACTGCGCTGCGCCGAATACTCGGCCCAACGTGAAAATACCTTTGTGGTTTTTCTAAGCTGTTTCCGCTGCAGCCCTGACTCCTTCCTGCTTTCCTACGTAAAGGACATCATGACCCACTACCGCAAACCCTTCCTGCTGCTGCAGCTTGACGAGCATATATTGGATACGGGGTATACGACCAGGATCGAAGCGGCCATGGAGACCTTCAGGAATTACCGGCGGGAACGGGCCCGAAAGCGGAAGACCGGCGCGGACGGGGCCGCCGTTGCTGAAAATAGGCACGCCGGTGTTGACGTGGCCGGCGCGGTATTCGAGCCGGGGGACAATGTACTCATCCCCTATATAAACAACCTGATCAGCGGGTTTTGGGCGGACTGCTTCGAGAACGCAGGCTTCAGTGCGCGGGTGCTGGAGTCATCCAAACGGGACCTGCTTACCGGGTATCGTTACGCCAACGGCGGCGAGTGCATGCCCGCCGTGGCTATTGTGGGCGGTGCCATCGAGGCGGTGGAACGCCTTGGTCTTGAGCCCGGGCGTACGTGTCTGTACATCCCCACCGTTTGCATGGCCTGCAACTTTCCCCAGTTCCCCGTGCTGGCCGATATGGCCTTCACCGCGGCCGGGCTTCACGGCCTGAAGGTGGCGCGCATCAACTCCATGAACCAGGGAGAGTACCTGCCCGGAAACCTTCCCATGAAAATTTTTGAGGCCGGGGTGCTGGGCAGCCTGTTATACAAACTATACTTCAGGGTAGCGCCTTATGAGACGCGTAAGGGCAGCACAGGGCGGGCTCTGGAACGATCACAGGAGCTGTTGGGCCGCGCCTTCAGGCAGGGAAATGATGTCCGGGCCGCATTCAAAGAGACGTGTGAATTGTTCCATGGCATTGAACGGAACGAGAAGGACGGACGTAAAACGCGCATAGGGATTTTGGGGGATTTCTATGTAAAATACAACGAGGCGGTGAACCAGAACCTGCAGGAGCTGATACAATCACATGACGCGGAGCTGATCATCCCCTCGTTCAGCGAGCTTACCTTTCATTTTTTCGACGCTGACGCGGAGATCGATCCGAACGAAGGGCGCCATCTGAAAATACTGCGCCTGTTTGAGCAGCGCTACGAAAAAATGGCAGGTGTTCTGCTTGAAGGCCAGGCCGAGCCGAACTGGCGCGAGTGCGTACAGTTGATGCGTGAATATGGCCTCCTGCACTACCTTCCCGGTGAAACCTCTATTACCTGCGCGAGGGCTTTGTACAGCATAAAGCACAGATGCGTTGACGGTATTGTTCATGTAAACCCCATGTTCTGCTGCCCGGGCGTGGTGAGTTCCTCGATCTTCCGTAAAATCCAGCAGGATTTCGGCATACCGGTTGTGGACCTGTTCTATGACGGTACGGGCCGGCCCAACCACATGCTCATTCCCCACCTGCATTATTTGAAGCGACGGAACACCTGAAGCGGCGTCAGATAAGCGAATGGAGAATGTCGCGGCATGGTCTGCTTGGACCGACGGATCTTCCGGAAACAGTATATGGCGGTTTCCTTATGATTCTTGTATAATCACCATTATGCGGGTTGAAATCGAGAAAATAGTATATGGCGGCTGGGGCCTGGCGCGCACGGAGGCGGGCGTGGTGTTCATGGAAGATGTTCTGCCCGGCGAGCAGGCCGAGGCGGAGATCTTTGCGCGCAAAAAGGACCATGCCTTTGCCCGCCTCGTGAGCATCCTGAAACCTTCGACCGCGCGCCGTGAACCGCCCTGCCCCCTCGCCGCTGAGTGCGGCGGGTGTTCCTGGCAGCATATCCAATATGAAGAGCAGTTCCGCCTTAAGCGGGAGATCCTGGAGGAGTGCTTTTCCCGCCTGGCCCCCCTGCCGCCGATGGATGTTTTCCCCTCCCCGGAATGGAAATACCGCTGCCGTGCCCGCTATCAACGGCGGGTGCCGGGCGGGGAAGTGGGATTTTTCAAGAAAAACTCCCACACGGTAATCACGGCGCCGGACTGCCCCATACTTTTACCGGCCCTGTGCGATTTTATGCGCGCGCACGCAGGGGAACTGGCGGCGCTTGACCCGCGCCAGACACAAGTGCGGGCGCTGTGCAATGCACGGGGTTCGGTATGCACGAAACCGGGACTCGGCCGACAGGCGGCATCGCAAATAACCATAACGGTGGGCAACAAGTATTTTGAGCTTGGGCCCATGGATTTTTTTCAGGCCAATATCATGCTGCATGAAACTATGGGCGCCTGGGCCGCAGCCCAGGCAGCGGGCGTACAGCAGACGGCGGGTGGCGAGGACGGTACCCCTACCGGCGTATGGCAGCCGGCCCGGGAAGCAGGCGGCACAATGGGCGTACAGACAGCGCGGTCCATGCAGGGAAGCCGGGGTGCGCGACCGCGATGGGAAGACCAAGGCGGCCTGCTGCTTGATCTGTACGGGGGCGTGGGCTACTTTTCCGTCCTCCTGGCGGACCGATTCACATCTGGGGTGATGGTTGAGGCTGATAAACACTCCGCCGCGAGGGCACGCCGGAATTTTAAGCTGAACAGGATGGAGCGATTCAATATAGTTCCGGCCACCGCGGAAAGGTATCTGACTTCCGGGCCGCGCGAGGCACGTGAGGCGGACTGCATCATGCTCGATCCGCCGCGCGCCGGTCTTTCGGAGCGGGTGCGCGGCCGGCTCGCGGGCCTTACTCCGCAGCGATTGGTATACATCTCCTGCAATCCTTCCACCCAGGCCAGGGATATCGATTTTCTGATTAAAAAAGGCGGTTATACGCTGGAACGGCTGGCCCTGTTCGACTGTTACCCGCAAACCCCGCATATAGAGTCCGGGGCCGTGCTCAGCAAGCTTACCGAACGGCGCGCGTAGCGCAGGCAGGACCATGGCCTATGTGCCCGGAAGAAAAATCGTGACAATCCCCTTGCGCATCATCATCACTCCCAGGGCCGCCAGAATGATACTCGCTATCTTGGAAACCACCTTGGTGCCCACGCTGCCGATGATCTTGATGATGAACCGGCCGAACCAGAAGGTAATCCCGGCGATCAGGATATTGAGGACCAGGGCGCCCAGGGTGTTTAAGAGTTTATACTGCTGAATACAGATCAGGCTGGTGGTGAGCACGGCGGGCCCCACAATCAGCGGCACGCCGATGGGCACGGCTCCCAGGGTCTCCACATCCACCTCACGCTGGCTTTTCTTGACCGAAAACAGGTCCCGGATACTGATGATGAAAAGCAGAAGCCCGCCCGCAATCATAAAATCCGCGATCGTGATCCCCAGAAATTCGAACAGCGCCCGCCCCACGAATACAAAAAGCACGGCCACCAGTAGCGCGGTTATCAAAGACTGTAAAAGGATTTTTCTTACCCTGCGCCGCTCCAGGTCCTCGGTCATGCCGATAAACATGGGCAGCACGCCCACGGCGTCGACCGCGAAAAAAAGCGGCACAAAACACAACCAGAACTCCTGCATGTCTCCACCTGTCCTGTCCGCGGCGCCTGTTGCTCCTCCCGGGCGGCGTCCTGCCCGTAATTAAAATACATTCACCGGCTGGATGTTCACAATAGCCGGGATGGTGCGCAAGTTTTTCAATACCTTGTTGAAATCCTCTTTGTTATCAAGCTCAACCGTAAAAAAGCCGTTCAAGGTCTCGTTTATATTCTCTTCCAGCTTTCCCTCAATCAGGTGGCCCCTGAACTTGCGTAGCGTACCCTCGATTTCGGAAAACAGGTCGGAGGTCAGCCTGGCCGTGACCCTGAAGCGCTTCGTGGCCTTGGGCGATACGGTCTCCCACTCCACGTCAATCATCCGTTCCTTGAAGTCCTTGATGTGCTTGCGGTTCGTGCAGTTGGCCTTGTGCACGATGATCCCCCTGCCCCGCGACACGTACCCGATGATCGCGTCCCCGATGGTGGGATTGCAGCACCCGGCCAGCCTTACCATCAGGTTGCGCTCGTTTCCGCTTTTTATCCCGATTTTATTTTTATCAAGCACCTGTTTCTCAAAGCCTTCCTTTTTCGCACGGGAGGGCTTCAATACCGGGGCGGGTGCCGGGCGTTTTTTCACCACGATATTGCGGTCTATGATCAGGCTGGAATCGTTCTGGTTAAGCCAGTGGCGTATCTTGGAGCGTGCGCGCGAGGTTTTGGCGTAGCGCAGCCAGTTCACGTGCGGCCGCGCGGTATTGGAGGTGATGATCTCTATTACCTGCGTATTTTTCAGCTCTTTGTGCAGGGGGATGATGGTATCGTCCGCTTTGGCGGCCATGCAGTGATTGCCCACCTCCGTATGGATATGGTAGGCGAAATCTACGGCCGTGGCGCCCTTGGGAAGCTCGATGACCTGTCCCTTGGGCGTAAACACATATATCGAGTCCTTCAACAGTTCCTGTTTGATCTTGTCCAGAAACTCGCGCGAGGCCCCCTTGGTGTCTTCCCAGCTTTTCAGCTGGTTGATCAGCGGGATGTCCTCGGGGCGCACGATCTCCTTGGAATACCCCTTTTTGTACAGCCAGTGGGCCGCGATCCCGTTCTCCGCGGTCCTGTGCATCTCCAGCGTACGTATCTGGATCTCGATCAGCTTGCCTTCAAAGCCCATCACCGTGGTATGCAGGCTCTGGTACCCGTTGGACTTGGCCATGGCGATATAATCCTTGAACCTGCCCTCAATCGGGGGCCAGATCTTATGCACCAGTCCCAAAAGCTCATAGCACTCACTCGGCGTATCGCAGAGGATGCGGATGCCCAAAAGGTCGTAGATTTCGTCGATGGTACCGCCGGTACGCTTCATCTTCTTATAGATGGAATAGAAATGCTTGGCCCGTGTTTCCAGCCTGGTTTTTATCCCGGCCAGAGCAGCCTCTTTGAACAAGGCTTTTTTCACCAGCTCCAGGTACTGGGTCCGTTCGTTGCGCCTGTGCACCACCCACTGCTTGATCTGGTTGTACACATTGGGCTGGAGGTACTTTAAGGAAAGGTCCTCCAATTCATTTTTTATCCAGGAAATCCCCAGCCGGCCGGCCAGGGGAGCGTAAATGTCCAGGCACTCCTGGGCGATTTTTTTACGCCGTTCCGGTGGAAGGTATCCCAGGGTACGCATATTGTGCAGCTTATCCGCGAGTTTAATCAGGATCACCCGTACGTCCCTGGCCATGGCAAAAAGCATTTTGCGGATGGTTTCCGCCTCCTGCACGGTCTTACTCTTGGCACGAATAAGCGATATCTTGGTAACCCCGTTCACCAGGGCCTCAATCTCTTTGCCGAATTTTTTCCTTAATTCAGCCCTGGTGACCTCCGTGTCTTCCAGTATGTCGTGCAGCAGCGCCGCTATAATGGCCCGGTAATCCAGATACAGGGTCACCAGGATCTCAGCCACACGCAATAAATGAACCAGGTATGGTTCCCCGGAAGCCCTTTTCTGCTTGTCGTGCATGTCCGCGGCCCAGTGCGCGGCATCCAATATCTTCTCTTTTTCGGTCTTGCCGTAGGGTGACAGTTTATGGGTAAAAACCCTTAACAGTTCATTGCCTTCCTGCATAAATAACCCGCTCCCGCCCCGCCAGATCACGGACCACGGTACTATTAATATAATTCAGTTTACCCATAAAGTCTTTACATATTTTAATCTGCGGCGGGGCGGCCTCCAGTGCCAGGTAACCGCCCGGATTCAAAAAAGCGGGCGCCGCACTGATAATCCGCTTTAAATACAAACAGCCGTCCGGCCCGGCGCGCAGCGCAAGCTCCGGCTCGGGCCAGCCGGTTTGTTTCAGGGAGTCGGCCTCGGCGTCCGTCAGGTACGGGGGATTGGATACTATAAGGTCAAAACGCCCCTTAAGGCCGGCGAACAGGTCGGAATTGATAAAGACCAATTCTTTTCCCAGCAGCCTTCTACAGTTGTATAAGAATACCTCCCCCGCGCCGGCGGAAATATCCGAGGCCGAAACCTCAAGCCCGGGGAAAAGATGCTTAAGGGTGACGGCGATACATCCGGTGCCGGTACCAAGGTCATGCACCCGTATAAAGGTGTTATGCTCCGCCAGAATCCCGCGCGCCGCCTCAATAAGGGTTTCGGTATCCGGCCTGGGAACCAGCACCCGTTCATCCACGTAAAATTCAAGCCCGTAAAACTCTTTTACGCGGCGGATATAGGATACCGGCCGCCCGGAACAGCGTATATCCAGGTATTCCTTGAAACGTGCGTATATATCCGGCGGAAGCTCCTCATAAAATGAAATAAACAGTCGTTCCTTGCTGATCTTAAGCGCATGGGCCAGGAGCACACAGGCGTCGAGGTAGGGTGTTTCCACCTCCGCGTAATACAGCACAGAGGTGGCTTCCTGCAGGGCTTCTTTAATGGTCATGTCAGGCTTTGGATTTTAGAAGCATCTCGCGGTTGTGAATTTTAAGTGCCTCGATGATCTCGTCCATATTGCCCAGGAGTACCAGATCCAACTTGTAGAGCGTAAGGTTTATCCTGTGGTCCGTAACCCGGTTCTGGGGAAAGTTATAGGTTCTGATCCGCTCCGAACGGTCCCCGGAGCCTATCTGGCTGCGCCGGTCCTTGGCCCGTTCCTCATGTTTGCGCCGCTCTTCCAACTCATAGAGGCGGGCGCGCAGTACCCGCAGCGCTTTGGCCTTGTTCTTGTGCTGTGACTTCTCATCCTGGCAGGAGACCACAAGACCGGTGGGGATGTGGGTAATCCTCACCGCCGAGTCGGTTGTATTCACACTCTGGCCGCCGGGCCCGCCGGCCCGGAACACATCCACGCGCAGCTCCTCGTTCTTGATTTCTATCTCCGTCTCTTCGACCTCGGGCAGTACGGCCACCGTAACCGCAGAGGTATGTATCCTGCCCCCGGACTCGGTAACCGGCACGCGCTGCACGCGGTGCACGCCGCTTTCGTAACGTAGGTCGGCGTAAACATTTTTACCGGTAATGGAAAAAATAACCTCCTTAAAACCGCCGATGCCCGTATGGTTTGCGGAAAGAATCTCGATCTGGCGCTTTTTGGATTCCGCGTACCGGGAATACATGCGGAACAGGTCGGCGGCGAACAGCGCCGCCTCATCGCCTCCGGTGCCGGCCCTGATCTCCATAATGATGTTCTTGAGATCCAGCGGGTCCTTGGGTACAAGCATCACCTTCAGGTTTCTTTCCAGGTCTTCATGTTTTTTAAAAAGGTCCTTCAGTTCCTCCTGGGCCAGGTGCTTCAGCTCGGTCTCCTTTGTCTCATGAATCAAGTCTTCCGTATTCCTGATCTCCTGTTCAAGCTTAAGCAGATTGTTGTAGCTTGCCACAATGGGCTCCAGTTCGTTATATTCGCGCATTACATCTTTATAACGCCGGTGATCGGCGATGATCTCCGGTTTGGCTATTTCTGTTTGCAGCGCATTGTACCTGGCCGCAAGCGAGTTCAGTTTGTCTCTCATATGTCAGACCTTTTCTATAAAGTAGGGGCAGGTATAAATGACCAATTCCATGGCCGTGTGGTTTTTATCTTTGAACCCTTTCACCGAAGCCATAAGTCTGCGGAGAATCAGGCAGTTTTCCTCTTTGCGGCATAATGGGCAGGCGCCGTTGTCGCGGATATTGAAATTCAACTCCATATGTTAACAATAACAAAAAAAATAAGATCAATCAATCTCTCAATTGACATATAGAATGTTTTAAAATACCATTAGGTATATGGAAATAGATGAGGATGTCCTGCAAACGGAACCGAAACACTCGGAAGCAACTCCTAGAAAGCAGGTAAAGAAACTTGGTTTTTTCCAGAGAATCGCCGCGTTTTTCATGGGAAAATCAGACCCGGAATTCGAACGCAAACGCCTGTTGAAAGAGGTGGCCAAGGCTCTGAAAAAACAGCGGCTGAAGTTTTACCGTCCCCGGCATGAGATTATGGACCCGCTTATAGGGAAATATTTTTTTGAATTCTACAAGATTCTGGGCCCGGCGCAGTCGTTGATAAAATACGCCGATTATTCCGGTGTGCTAAAATCCATTATCATTGAAAGTACGCTTTCCGAGCAATACAAAGGAATAAAGGAAAGACTAAGCGAGGAGTCCATTAGAAAACGGGTCGGTATAGTGGACGCGAAGATACTTACCAAGGAGATCAAGGACGATCTTATCACCTTTTTTGCGGCCTTTGATATAGAAAAAACGCGGAAGATCAATCATATCTATCACGCGCTCTCCGTGTTCGTTGATCTTACGCATTTTGATTATTATTTTATGCTGAAAAAATTCGACTCAAGCCTGCCGGAGGGCAATTTTTTTTATACCCCGCATTTCGAACCTATAAACGGGGAATACATTGTAGAAGACCTTAAAGAGTTTTTATACATCATCGAGGAGGTGGATGAAAACGAAGACTGGAACCTGATTCTGGATCTTTTAAAGGAGTACAGAGGGGTGGATATCGTGCCCCGCGCAAGCTGGAAAAAGATCTTGGCCCGGCTTAAGGAGCTGCGGCGTTCAAGGGTATTGTTATTAATCATCCAGCACTTAGATAGAAACCCGTACTTCAAGGTGCCCCCGAATCTGAAAAAGACTAAAATCGTTGAGCCGTACCTTTCCAAGCTGAAAACGCAGACCGAGCTTTCACTGCAAAAAATCTTCAAGGAAAGACATTCAACCAAGGTGGATGAGTTGACCAGGCTTATTTTCGGAACAGCCTCCATCTCCCGCCTTAAGAACTATACGGAGAAGGCCAATGTCGCCTTTTCCAAAAAGATCATGGGCGGTTTTATCTACGTACATCCATTAAATTACCTCAAGGCCTTTCTGCTTGATTTTCTGAAAAAGGATATCAAGGGGCTCATAGACCTGCTGATAATCAAAGGAAAATGGTCCACAAACCTCACCTCTCAGGAGCTTTCCGAATCGTTTCACCAGCTTTTAAACATTTCCGATAGAATAACGGAGTTCGATGACTCCCTGGCCGAGGAAAGTAATACGGGCGCCAAGTTAAAAACCTATTACCATAAATCGGACAAGGAAAAGGCGGCCCAAAAGGTCTTACGGCAGATGCTGAAAGAAATAAACGATATGGCCAAGGGCATGATCCACGAGGCGGCCCAGAACCTGGTTACCCTGGGCAAGAATATTAAAATGGCGCTGGATGATTATACCCGCCAGGTGCACGAACTAATAATCAACTGGAAGGAGATTGAGGCCAACTCCGATAAGCCGCTTAAGGATATGATGGTTGCTATATATAAGAAAATATATTATATAGTAAAACTTATGCAGATTTTCTTCAAAGAAGATTAAATCTTTCATTTATAAATCCGGGAGTTTCAACCATGTCGCAAAACACTGTATTTTTCCGCAGTTTGTCCAAACAAAGCACCCTGCAAGAGAGGACGGCGGGTATGAAGGCCCTGCTGAGCGGTATGACGCTTCCCGCCTGTTTTGCAGCCGGGGACAAGGTGGCGATAAAAATCCACGTGGGGGAAAGAAAAAACACCACCTTCATCAAACCCGAAATAATCAGGCAGGTGGTGCAATGGATCAAGGCCGGACGCGGCATACCCTTTTTAACCGAAACCTCGACCTTATACAAAGGGGCGCGTTCTCATGCCGTGGACCATTTAATTCACGCCTTTAACCATGGGTTTACCTACGGCAAAGTCGGGGCCCCCTTTATCATGGCCGACGGTCTTTTGGGCAACTCGGAAATCCGGATAGAGATTCCGGGCGAAATATTCAAATCAGTGCTGATCGCCAGGGAGGTCCTGGCCGCTGACGCTCTGGTGGCCGTGTCCCACGCCACCGGGCATATGGCCTGCGGCATCGGGGCCTGCATCAAGAACTTAGGTATGGGACTGGCCAGCCGCATGGGCAAGATGCGGCAGCACTCCAGTATAAAACCTTATATCAAAACCGCTTCCTGTACGATGTGCGGCGCCTGTATTAAATGGTGCCCGCAGGATACCATTATCAAACGAGACGGCAAGGCCTTTATTGTCCAAGAGAACTGTACGGGCTGCGGGGAATGTCTGGCCGTGTGCGGCTTTGACGCCGTGGCCTACAACTGGGGCGTGGAGTCCAAGGAGCTGCAGAAACGGATGGCGGAGCACGCCTGCGGCGTGCTTATGCATAAAAAGAACAAGTGCCTTTTTATCAATGTGCTTGCCGATATGACAAAGGACTGCGACTGCATCGGCAGCTCGCAGCAGACGGTTATACCCGACGTCGGGCTCCTGGCCTCACTTGACCCGGTGGCCGTGGACCAGGCCACACTGGATTTGACCAGGGAAGCCAACGGCAGGGACCTGGCACTATTCAGCTACCCGGTGATCGAGGCAAGCGCCCAACTTGTTCACGCGGAATCAATCGGCATGGGTTCACGCGCATACAAGCTGCGCGAGATTGTGTAGAAATTAATCAAGGCCCAGTTTTTTTAGAATTTTCTTCATCAACCTCTCTTTGGGCGGCCTGATCTCTATGCCGCCCAAAAAGGCAAAGCCGCGGATCTTCAGTGTGGGGGCGCCGGGAATATCATGGTTCGGGCAACGATCATCGAACCCGCCCAAAAAGGCAAAGCCGTGCGCGTCAACATTGATCCCGGACGGTACTATTATTTCCACACCGCCCATCATGGCGAATATTTTGATCTCCGTCAGCCCGGGAGCCATTTGCGCATTGGTGAAATCAAGATCGACCCCGCCCATGACGGCCACTATTTTAATATTACGGGCGGGCCGCCACATGCCCTTTTTCTCAATACCGCTGAACACCCCCACCATTGTGCTGCTCTCAGCTACCTCACCCCTGTTGACGGCTACCATATCCGCGGGGGTGCCGCTTGGGAACGGAGATTTATCGGTTTCCGCGGGAAGATCCTCAATGAGAAACTCAAGCTCCCGGCGCTTGCGCGTGGACGTGGCTATTTCTATGCGTTTTTCGAAATCCTTTTCCTCCAGCAGATCGTTGGCATAGGCGTGCTTCAGGATCTCAATCACCTTGTCCCGCGCGTATTTGGAAATTCCAATGTCCAGGTCTTTATCATCCGGCATATCAGTATCCGATTGATTACGGTAAGTCATAATCGGGAAGTAGTCAAGCAAGCGGATTTTACCGGTATCCCGGGAAAAGTCCTTGACACACCGGTTAAAAAAAAGTACTAAAAAGCCAGATTCGTTTATACAATCAGCAAGGAGAACAAGAGGATGAATTTCACCGGAATGCCTGAGGATTTCATATGGGGCGTGGCCGCATCGGCATTTCAGATCGAGGGCGCCGTAAAAGAAGACGGGAGGGGGTTAAGCATATGGGACACCTTCTGCAACACCCCGGGCAAGGTGCAAGCGGGAGACCGCGCGGATATAACATGCGATCATTATCACCGCTATCGTGAAGACATAGCCCTAATGAAACAACTGGGAATAAAAGCGTATCGCATGTCAATCGCCTGGCCGCGGATATTTCCGGAGGGCACGGGCAACCTCAATCAAAAGGGTCTGGATTTTTACAACATGTTGATTGACGAACTCTGTAAAAATGATATACGCCCGGCCGTTACCCTGTATCATTGGGACCTTCCGCAAACCCTGGAAGACAAGGGAGGATGGCGTAACAGGGAAACCGCCGAGGTGTTTCTGCGGTTCGCCCGGGAATGCTTTAGGGCGTTTCACGACAGGGTCGGTATGTGGATTACCTTCAACGAGCCCTTCTGCAGCGCTTACCTGGGTCATTACATGGGGAGCCACGCCCCGGGTATGGTGAATGATATTCAGGCCACCTGCAACACCATTCACCATATAAACCTGGCCCATGGTCTTACGGTAAAGGAGTTCAGGGAAGGGGGTTATAAGGGGAAGATCGGCATCACGCACCTATTGACCAGATTCCGTCCGGCCACGAAAGATGAAAACGATATTCGTACGGCGGACGCAGCCACGGATCTTAACTGCAGGGTTTTCCTTGATCCTTTATACGGCAGGGGATACCCCGAGGAGTTCTTATTCGGCACACCCGAAAGCAGCTTTCCGGTGGAGCCGGGTGATCTTGATCTGATCTCACAAAAAACGGATTTTTTAGGTGTCAACTACTATACCGAACCCGTCGTCCGTTTCGATGAAAGCCAGCCTCATCAGTTCGCTTATGCCGAAACCCATTATCATAATACGGAGATGGACTGGTACATAGTACCAGCCGGTCTCTTCCGGCTTCTGCAATGGGTTGATAAAAACTATAGCCCTTCCGAGATGTATATCACGGAAAACGGCTGTGCCCTGCCCGACAGATTAAATGAAGACCGCACCCGCTGCCATGACCCGCAGCGGATCGCCTATCTGCGGGAACATTTTAAAATGTGCCGAAAGGTCATTACTGACGGTATCCCTCTTAAGGGGTATTTTCTCTGGTCGCTCTTGGACAATTTTGAGTGGGCCTACGGCTACAGTAAACGCTTCGGTCTTGTGTACACCGATTATAAAACCCTGGAACGTATCCCCAAGGACAGTTATTATTTTTACCGGGAGGTTATCGCCGGGCACGAGCCCCTGGAATAAAAACGGCCGGTGTAACGTTTATTAGAGCGGCCGCGCTCCTGATACAAATGAAAACGGTTACATTGCCTCATAAACGGCCCGAATTCAAACTAACGTTACTTGACCCAAAACAACGGCCGGGTCTAGAATGTATGCCGGTAATGTTATTACTCACCAAAAGCCAGTTTTGGAGGAACATAATGAAAAAATTAGGCATACTATTAATTTTCTGCCTGGTAGCGGCCCAGACTTTTATAATATCCGGCGAAGAGTTTACCAATGCCGATAAGTGGTTTTCTTATAATGATAAGGCCAATGGCGGAAATTCTCAGATTTCAATGACCACCGGTACGGAGACAATAGACGGTAAATCCTATTTTACGGTAAGTATAACGGGCAAGGTAACCACCACCTTCCAATACGGATTCGTGGGCTTCGGTTATAAACCGGAGGGCGCCATTATAGACAAGCTAAAAGCCGCCAAGGGAATAAAATTTAAGGCCATTGGCGACGGGAAAAGTTATCGTTTCCGCGTGGAAACAACCGTTATAAAAGATTCCGATTACCACAGCAAAGTCTTTTCCACAACAAAAGGACAGGTTGTTGAAGTTGTAATACCTTATAGCAGTCTAAGACAAGAAGGCTGGGGCACACCCCGCGGTGGTTTCCAAAAGGATAAACTCTGGCAGATCGGTTTTCAAACCGTCGGCCAACCGTTATCCAGCGTTTCACTCAAGGTGTTTGATTTTCAACTTATTCAATAGTATTCTATATTGGAATCTAAAAAACCCCGGCCGCAAAGCCGGGGTTTTTTTTGCCCGCGCCGTAATTCCGGATCTCGCGGCGCAGGCACTTGACACAATTTACTTTGCATTGTAAAGTTACTTTGTAATTAAAAGTTATTAATACAAGGATGCCAAATGAAAAGATTTCACGGAATAGCAAGCATGCTCTTTCTTTTAGCGGCCGTTACCATGGCCGCAATTATTATCCTGCTGCAGTCATGGTTGTTTGCGCTTGTCTATCTTGCCATAATACTATTTTCCTTCCTTACCGTAAGTTTTTTATACTGCGCAAAATGCCGCTGCCGGTTTTCGGGCTGCACACATATTATCGTGGGTAAACTCACCCTACTTGTTCCGAAGCGCAAACCGGGGAACTATACATCGATAGATATCCTGGGAACATTCATGGCTATGGGCCTTATCCTGTTTTTTCCCCAGTACTGGCTTGTCAGGTATCCGCCGCTCTGCATTATTTTTTGTGGCCTGGCCGGTATCGCCTTTCTGCAGATATTTCCGGGGGTCTGTACGGTGTGTGAAAACCGTGCCTGCGCGTTTAACAGGTGCGGGCAAACAGCGCGGTAAGCGTATGGGCAAAGGAGGCGCTTTAAACGGGAACCGAACGCGCGGCGCGGTCAATGGTTTTTTCCAGGAAAGCCTTTTCCGCTTGTATGTTTTCATAATAGCGGTGTATTCTGATGACGAGGTCCCAAAGGGTCAATTGCTTTCTGGGTAAGGAAACATTTTTAAAATAGCCTTTCAGGTAATGCTTTCTAATTATCCGGCGGAAATAGGATTCAAATAGATTTATCGGAAACGGCCGTTTTTCCGGAGATTTGCCGCTGGACATAAGATAACATGTCCTGGCCACATCGGCCAGGGGATCACCGCTTGTCGCATTAATCCAGTCGATTATTTTATATTCCCCCGCCCGGTTTACCAGGATGTTTTCCGGGTGGAAATCACCATGGCACAGGACCTTGTTCTTTGAGTCGTTAATGAACCGTAACAGCTTGGATCGGACATCCTTACCAATAAAAGGATACTTTTTCACCGCGTCACCATATATATCAGCGGACATCCGTAACCCCAGGAGTGAGATCCGATGAATGTCACGGTGCAGTTCCCCCATGCGCCGGGCCAGAGTTTTTATCAGCAGCGGCTGCCTGGAAAAGAGATCCACCAGGCGCGGACCGTTAATTAATTCATATTCAATACCGGCCCTGCCATTGCTGCGCCGCAGCGCGTACACTGCGGGAGCGTATGCGCAAACGGCGGCCACTTTTTTACTCACCGAATATTCATAGCCTACCGCTTCCGCGGGCATAAAATCATAAAAAAGCTTTAAGGCCGTACCTTGTTCGGTTGCATAGGTTTCCGCCGTACGCCCGATGCCGATTTTTCTTTGATTATTCATAAGGTCAATGCCTCCCTTTCACAATAAATGCAAACCACAACGTTTTATTCTCTTGCCTATATGAGTAAGTAAGAACCGAGACACAAGCACATAAAACAGCGCCATTAAGATAAACACCGTCCATTCGGTCCATAAGGAACAGACAATAAAGATAAAAAGGTCTTTTCCCGCCAGGCTGTAAGAGCCGGTATAGGAAATAATGCCCGACAAAAACAGGAAGAACCCGATGCGGAGCCCGATCTGGAGGAGGGTGCTCAGCAGATTGGGCAGATAGCGACGTAAAATGAGCAACTCCTTACGGATCGTGACGGAGACCGTTGTTAAAGTGCTTGTCTTATACCAGACCGCCATACGCACTCCTTTCATAATTATTAATCCCCATTTGTTGAAAAAAAGCGTCTTCCAGTGCCCCGGTCCGGGTAATGATATTTTCCAGCGAATCACCGGCATCAAGCTTCCCTTTATTCATGAAACTGATCCTGTCCGACAAGTACTAAAACCTCACATATCCGAAACGCCTCTGTACCTCCCGTTCGTTACGATCCGGGTCAATGCCCATAATTTTTATCCCGCCCGAGTCTTTGGCAATAAGCGTGGCCAGGATTTTTATAAGGGTTGTCATGCCGGCGCCGTTTGGTCCCAAAATCGCTAGAATTTCATTTTCATGCAGGGTGAGGTCTACCCCCATTAACACATGATGATCTCCATAACTTTTGTGAATATTCACGGCTTCCAGGTAGATTTCCATATCCATATTCACTCCGTACGAAAAGCGTGGACCAGGGCGTCCACCACCGTGTCTTCTGCCTGTTTATCGTCCAACCCGCTTAAATCCCGGTCATTGTGCCGGTGCATGGCGAACCAGGCAATGCACTCCAGTATCAAGCGCGCGGAAAGCAGAGGATTTTGCAGCGGCCTGGTTATCCCTTGCGTAATCCCCTGCTCCAGGTAGTCGGCTATCTGTCTCACATAATGTGCCCTGCTGTTAAAGAAAAAGTCGGCAAGCTTGGGCCAGCTTACGCCGTTTCTTTCCAGCATAAGTATTCCTTTTCTGTATGTGGCCTGGAAACCATACATCAGCCTGATGATCTCCTCCACCTCACTCAGCCTGTCCTTACCCTTGCTGATGATCGCCTTTATGTCGGACATATGGCGGCGGATACATACACCAACAATATGTTCCATTAAAAAATCATGATCAATTTCGGCCACTGGTAATTCAAGGGTTTCTTTGAAAGCGAAATCACGGAATATCTCTTGTAACGCCAGATCGAACAGGGCTTTTTTGCTCTTTACATAAAGATAGAGCGTACCCACGGATACCCCCATTTTCTGTGCCACATCAAGCATTTGTGTGTTTTCATAGCGTTTGCGCATAAACAAGTCGGCACCCTGTTCAATTATTTCCCGCAGCTTTAGTTTTTGTTTTTGATTCATGATTTTGTCCTTCATTATTCTTTTTTAATGAATGAATCATTCATTCAGATTATATATAAAAAATCACCCTTGTCAAGAAAAAAAATCCTCCTTATAAAAATGTTATATATAAAGATTAATCAACCCAATACTTCCCACTCCGCATACAGTTTTTCGATATGCCTGACCATGAATTCCAGTTTTGCCGACAACCTTCTTCCCCGCTGATGGTCACCCTTACGGAAAGCGTCGTTGATTTCCGCCTCCAAAACCATTTTTTTCTCCTCCGCTTCCGTTATCTGCTTTTCCAACTCTTTAATCCTGTTATTGCAGTTTGCATTGCGCATCGCCTTGTGTCTTGATTGTTTTTTTACGTCCGTGTTTTTTATTCTTATCTTGCCCCCGCTTCCCGGGCGCATTTCGTAGTTCACAAACCAGAACTCGGAAAAGCTTCCGCGATGTGGTATCAACCCCTGATCCTTTACCTCCACGATCCTATCGACAGTCTTCTCTAAAAAATACCGGTCGTGAGAAACGACCAAGACCGTGCCCTTAAAATCACACACGGCGTCTTCCACAACCTCACGTGAAGGAATATCCAGGTGATTGGTAGGTTCGTCGAGTATAAGAAAAGAAGGCTGCAGATGGATAAGCCTGGCAAGCTGCAGGCGGTTTATCTCGCCCCCAGAGAGGTCTCCGATCTTTTTCTCCATATCCCGCCATGAAAACAAAAACCTACTAATAATCCGAAAGGCGTCGTCATGCGATAACTGTCCCAAAGAAAGAACCTCATCGGCAATGCTGTTTTCAGGTTTGAACATCTCCTGCTGCTGGGCCATATACCCGATTTTCAGACTGGGACCGATTTGAATCCGTGGATTATTCCAATTTCCATACCGCACGATGTCTTTCAGCAAAGTTGTTTTCCCGGAGCCGTTTGCCCCGATTATTCCCATCTTTTCACCGCATAAAATTTCCAACGCGGCGTTTTCAAAAAGCCGCTTCTCTCCGAACGCCCGGGAATATTCCTTTAGCCGTAAGGCTATGTCTGCTTTTGAGTTTTGTGAATTAAAATCGATCCGGATTCTCTCGGAAAAGGTATGAGGATTTTTCGCCGCCTGCTCCCTTTCACGCCTCAGCTGTGTTTTCCTGGCTCGCAGGCGTTTACCCCAGGCGGGGTCGGCGGTACGCCTGGCGATGTCCTGAAAACGCTTCACCAGGTCCTCCAGGCGCGCAAGGCGGCTGGAGACGGCGGCATAATCGGCCTGTAGCGAAGCCCGGCTTTTTAACTTCTCCATTTTGTAGGCGGAATAATTTCCTTTGAACGTATTGACCTTTTGTTTTTCTATTTCCAGCATAGCGCTGCTAATCCGGTCTAAAAGATAGCGTTTATGAGACACAATTATTATTGTTTTATGATAACTCTGCATAAACCTTTCAAACCAGGCTAATCCCCTAAAATCCAGATGGTTATCCGGTTCATCCAGAATAAGGAGATCCGGATCTTTTAAAACTGCGCAGGCAATCGCGAGCAGGTTTTTTTCTCCCCCGGACAGGGTTGAAAGCTGCTGTTCCTGGTTTACGGGTATTCCCAGGGCGTCAAGCAATCCCCGCATGCGGGAAATAACTTCATCGACCTTCTCCCCGTCATATGCGTCTCGCGCTTGCTGATACAGTACGAGTGCTTTCTCCATATCTTTGGGTTCGGCATCGGCCAATGCCCTTTCAGCCTGCCGAAGATCGTTGATTACCTTGTCATACGACTTTAAAACCGCCTGCCTTACGGTAAGATGTGGGGAAAAACACATATTCTGCCGTACATATCCGATGGTAATATCGGAAGTTCCCTGGATATCTCCCGTAAAATCCTGGTCCTGTCCGCTGAGAATATTAAGTAACGTGGTTTTACCGCATCCATTGGGTCCGATGAGGCCGTATTTTTCCCCCGGATTTATCCGGAAACCGGTCCCGTGGAATATTTCTTTAGAACCTATGGATTTATTGAGATTCGATACAATGATTGATTTCATACTTTGCGTTTACCTCCAAACTAATATGAGCTTGATCCTGATAACAGAGGGTTTTCAGAGGTATCGCAGAAGTCATGTATATATTAAAGCACTGATTGTAGCACTGAGCCTATTTTTCTGCGATTACGTCTGAAACCGGAAAAGGCATCTTCCTTCTGTTCTGTGAAATAATGTGTATGACATAATCGCACTCCTTTGGTTGATTATTTTGCAGAGTAATAACAGTGGCCTATTACCTATTCTCCCCGCCACATGTTCTCGGCAATGTCGTTCCGGCGAATTCTATAGGCCAGGTAACAGCGCTTGTTCTGTTCGTACTCCAGGCGCAATACAATATCGACCTTGCCGATCCGCTCGGTTTTTTCCTCTCTTTTCCCGGAATCGCAGACAAGCTCCAGGTTTTGCGCCTTACCATTATAAGACACCGTGGCTTTCAGTCGGGCCTTTGCCCCTGATACGGTCGTGCCGAGGTCCAGGGCGATCTCGATCTTCCTGCCCTCCCTGTCTAAAAAGGAAAGGCTGTGGTGCTTTGGCGGCGGACTGCCGAACTCGTTGGGTTCAATCTTTTGGTATTCCACCAGTATATTCTGGATATCATAAATGGAGGTATTGAAAAACGCGATTTCCGCGCGCACCACATGCCGCTTGCCGGGTTTTACATCCACGATCTGCTGCCAGTCATGAAAGGTAATCTCCGGCTGTTTGACCACGCCGAACCCGTCCAGGTGCACGCGGACGGTATGGTTCCCGGGGGCTACCTTCTCCATCTCAAACGGTACGGCGCGGTCCCCCGTGGTATACCCCATAAACTCATTATCCAGAAAAATCTCGGCCCTGATCAGGTTGCAGTGCAGGGCAATACCGCCCGGTTTTTCGTCTTTAAGTGAAATTATCGAACGCTCGTGTTGTTCCGATTGCAGACTCACCTGTCTGCCTGTCAGGCGCTGGATGATCTGTTCGCACAGCGCGTGAATAAGGTTCTCGGTTGAGCCGCGTTCGGAAAAGGGCAGGGTCTTGGCGCTGGCCACGTCAATGAGAGAGATATTGAGCATGACCTCGGTCCCCAGGAACACATACTGGCCCTTAAGCAGGTAGTCCGCGCCCAGTATCTTGCCCACCTTTACGGCCTGGTTCTGGTCGGTAAGGTCACTTAAGATCAGCTCCTGTTCCTTAAGCACGCTCTCCAGGGACGACCGGTCGACGATGGTAATGCCGTCGGTTGTGCCCAGGTCGAACAATAAAAGCCCGTTTATGATCCCCTCAAGGTAATCGTAGCGGGGATCCATACTTTTATTTTCAATAGACAGAAAGGCGATTTTTACCTGCGGATTAGCTGCGTGGGCGACGCCTGCCCAGGCAACCAGGAGAACGCATATGCATAAAAAAATCCGGCTGTTCTTTTTCACGTATCTATGTTAGGCTTTTTAGCGGGCTTAATCAAGAGCGGATATACGGGATTTTGACATGATCTATCTGGTTATGGGCGTAAGCGGTAGCGGTAAAACCCTTATCGGCCGGCTATTGGCAAAGAAACTGAAGCTCCCCTCTTACGACGCGGATGATTTTCATTCACAGCGGAATATCAAAAAAATGCGGGCGGGTATTCCCCTTACCGACAAGGATCGTGGCCCCTGGCTGAAGGCCATCTCGGCGCAAATACCGCTGTGGCAGGCAAGGGGCGGCGCGGTGCTGGCCTGTTCCGCGCTGAAAGAACGCTATAGACGCCGGTTGCGTCTGGCCGCGGCGGGGGATTTGAGTGTTATTCACCTGACAGGCAGCCCGGAACTGATCGAAAAGCGCATGCGGCGAAGGGCCCACCCTTTTTTCAATTCCCGGCTGCTTTCCAGCCAATATGAGGCCCTTGAACCGCCGGAGCGGGCCATCACGGTTTCCGTAGACGCCGCTCCGCGCCGGATCGTACGGGAAATCCTGGACAGGTTGTCGGCCCTTCAGTCCTTAGGCCGCGGCCCGAAATAACGGTGCGCCTTCCAAAACCCGGCCGGCGGATTATGACGGCGACGCAGATTCTTAAACGCCTAAGGCGCAACTCCCTCTTAGTATGTGGCCGCCCGCCCGGTCAATTACTAAACAAATTTTTTGGTATTTTACGGCATTCGCGCCGGCGGACCTTATTTTTCAGCGAATTCTGAATTTTCTGCTTGACAAGCGGGCCTTTAGACCTTAAAAACAAAATAGACTTCCCTTACGCAAAGGGGACATATATGTTTTTCCTGCCTGAACCGGGTCTACATAACTTACTCACAAGATTACAGAAAGATTACACTGTTTACCTGCCTGAAAAGAAAAACAACAGGCGCTATTACACAACCTATGAGGGCAACGCCCGCACATACACCATCGCCGAGGTTCGGGCCTGCGAACCCCTTAAATCATTTTTCTTTAAAGCCCGTCAAAAGGTGGCCTCTGGGTTTACCCCGTCCGCGCCGCCGGATTCTTCAAAACCGTTGTGCATTGTGGGCGCCAAGGCCTGTGACCTCAAGGGATTCAAGATTGAGGATTATGTGTTCATGACCCCGGAGTACACCGATCCCTTTTACAAACGCGCCCGCGAGGAAAACCTGATTATCGCCGCGGACTGTTCCTGCGCCATAGACACCTGTTTCTGCCTGGCCCTGGGCGTCAAACCATACCCCGAGGATAATTTCGATCTCAACCTCTCAGAGGTGGCGGACGGCTTTGTGCTTGAAAGCGGCTCAAAAAAAGGCGAGCTCCTGCTTGAGCAAAACCGCGACCTGTTGGCCGAGCTTACGGCCGAACATAAAAGGCAAAGGCGCGAGCAGCGGAACGGGGTACAGAACGAGGTGCAGAAGAATATCAGGAAACACGCCATCCCGATGGAGAGCAGTATAAAGGACCGGGTGAAAAAAAACTATAAATACGGATTCTGGAACCCGCAGGCCGAAGCCTGCGTGGAATGCGGGGCCTGTAATATCATCTGCCCCACCTGCCACTGTTTCCTGCTGTATGACCAGGCGGACAAACGGGAGATGGAGCGGTTGCGTGTGTGGGACTCCTGCATGCTGAAAAAATTCGCCCGCGTGGCGGGCGGGGCCAACCCCCGTCCGGAACTGTGGACGCGCCTGCGCAACAGGTTCGAGAAGAAGTTCGATTATTTCCCCAAAGTTCTGGGACTCAACGCCTGTACGGGCTGCGGGCGCTGTATCTCGGCCTGTCCGGCCAAGATAGACATCAGAGAGGTATTAGGGAGACTGGCGGCGCATGCATAACACGGCAAACCCGTACGCTATCGTAAAAACAAAGGTTCTCCGGGTGATAAGCGAAACCCCCACCATAAAAACCCTGTACCTGAAACCAGAGGCCCCGTTCAGTTTCAATACCGGGCAGTTTATCGAGTTGACCGTGCCGGGCGTGGGAGAAGCGCCCTTTACCCCATCCTCCGACCCCGGACGCCTGGAAGAGATCCAGGTTTCGGTGATGCGCGTGGGAAGGGTCACGGAACAGATCCACCGGCTAAAGACCGACGACTGGGTGGGCGTCCGCGGGCCCTTCGGCGCCGGTTATCCCCTGGAGCTGTTCAAGAACCGGGAGGTGGTGGTCATAGGGGGCGGCTGCGGGTTTGCGCCCATCAGAAGCCTGATGTACTCGCTGTTTGCCATACAGGGCGAGTTGAAAAAACTGGTGTTCCGGGGCGGCTGCAAAAACCCCGACGAGTTTTTATACAAACGGGAGATCATGGGGTGGACAGGGAAGAAGAACCTGAATATCAGGCTTACCGTGGACCACGCGGACAAGAAAAGCGACTGGAAGTACAACGTGGGGCTGGTCACTACGATCTTGAACGACCTGCCGGTCAAACCCGCGGACGCCATGGC
The DNA here is from genome assembly GCA_964638895.1 of uncultured Spirochaetaceae bacterium. Lineage (GTDB taxonomy): Bacteria > Spirochaetota > Spirochaetia > SZUA-6 > RPPD01 > JAFGGG01. The sequence continues at coordinate 32,360 of CAZWYY010000032.1, forward strand.
CATCGTCTGCGGCCCGCCCATAATGATGAAGTTCACCACCCAGAAACTGTTGGAGCTGGGGTTTGGTGAAAAACACATTTATCTTTCCATGGAAAAAAATATGTCCTGCGGCATCGGCAAATGCGGCCACTGCAGGATCGGCGCCTATTACGCCTGCAAGGACGGACCGGTGTTCCGTTATGATACTATAAAGAAAGTTCCGGATATCTGGGAGTAGAAAGCGTATGCATACCAGCGCCGAACAGTTTCATCACTCGCGTCTCAACCCGAACCCCAAGGCTGATGCGTCAGAGCGCCTCTTCATCGACCTTGACGTGTGCGCAAGCGGCGAGTGCCCGGAATGCAACATCCAATGCAGCTACTTCTACCGGGAAGGAAACAACGGTATATTCTCCGTTGCCGAACTGGCCACCTTTGTGCTGGTGTGCAGAAAATGCATGGAGCCGCATTGCGTAAACGCCTGCCCGGTGGACGCGCTGGAACAGCAACAGGACAAGGGCAGGTTGATCGTGCGCCACAACATGCGCTGCATCAGCTGTAAATCCTGCTCGCTCGCCTGCCCCTACGGCACCATCTACCCGGAGAACCTGCCGCACCTGGCGCATAACTGTGATTTTTGTCTGGACAGGAGGGACAAAAGGAACGAACCACTGTGCATAAAGACCTGTCCCCTGGGCGCATTGAAGCTGGCGCCGGGCGACATGGAAAGGGACGAGAACACCTTTTTGGTGGGTGATAATCTTATCGTACACTCAACGCACTGGCGGTACGAAAAAGCATAAAAACGTGAGCCAAGGAAGAAGGGTATGGGAATTACCACAAAGGCATTGCTGAAATCACTCTGGGTCTTCCACCTCTCAACCGGGAGCTGCAACAACTGCGATATCGAGGTCCTGGACTGCCTTACCCCCCGTTTCGACGTGGAGCGGTTCGGCATCAAGCTGGTGGGAAGCATCCGTCACGCGGACGTGCTCCTGGTAACCGGTTCCTGCAACCGGAAATCGGCCGAGAGGCTGGTTAAGTTATACAAGGAGGCGCCCCAGCCGTGCTTGGTGGTGGCCATCGGCGAGTGCTCGCTTTCGCGCGGGATTTTTATCCCCAGCTACAACTGTCCCAGGCCCCTTGACAAACTGGTTCCCGTCAGCGCCTACATTCCCGGCTGCCCTCCCAAACCCGAGGCCATTATTTCAGGGATAGTGAAACTCATTCAGAAGGTGAAGGGCAAATGATAAAACGCAAAGAAGTGCTGGCAGACCTCCAAACCCGTTTTAAGAAGGAGATTACGGATATATTCGATAAGTCCCCCCATAGAGTATATATCGATATCCCGCCCTCGGCGCTTGTTCCCATGAGCCGGTATATTTTCCAGGATTTGGGCGCGCGCTTCAACATCGCCTCGGGTGTCGATACGCGCTCTCATATCGAGATCCTGTACCATTTTACCATCGAAGATATCAACCTGCTTATCTCGCTACGGGTCAGGCTGAACCGGCAGAAGCCGGTTATCGCTTCGCTGACCACGGTCTGTGAGGCCGCAAACTGGATAGAGCGTGAGATCCATGAGCTTCTGGGCGTGGATTTTACCGGCCACCCTGATCTTAGGCGTCTACTGCTTTCCGACCAGTGGCCGGACAAGGTGTATCCCCTGCGCAGGGACTATAAGGAGTGGGACAAGGGCGCGGTCCGAGACAGGGGGGTGAAATGAAAAAAACCGTGATTCCCATCGGCCCCTACCATCCCCTGCAGGAAGAGCCCGAATTCTTTATGCTTACGGTTGAGGGCGAAACCGTTGTCGACGTGGATGTACAGGTAGGCTACAACCACAGGGGCATAGAAAAACTTTCCGAACTGAAGACCTTCGACCAGTCCACCTTCGTGATCGAACGGATCTGCGGCATCTGCTCCACCAGCCACCCCTTCGCCTATACCCGGGCGGTGGAGGACATCTGCGACATCGAGGCGCCCATGCGCGCCAAGTACATCCGCACCATCATCGCCGAGGGCGAGCGCATGCACTCCCACCTGCTCTGGCTGGGCCTGGCCGGGCATTTCCTGGGCTACAACACCGTGTACATGTGGGTCTGGAAGCTGCGCGAGGAGATCCTCGACATCATGGAGATTATCTCCGGCAACCGCAATAACTACGCCATGTTCAAACCCGGCGGCGTGCGCCGCGACATCAACCCGGACGATATCCCGCTGGTGATGAAGAAACTCGATAAAATCCTGCCCACGCTGAAGATGCTGTATAAAGCGGTGAGGGACGACCCTGTGCTGCATGCCCGCACCAAGGGGGTGGGCGTGCTCAGCAGGGAGGCCGCGCTTGATTTCAGCGCCCTGGGCCCCACCTCCCGCGCCTCCGGTGTGGCCAGGGACGTGCGCAAGGACACGGTCTACGGTGCCTACCATGAGATGGACTGGGAGATGATCGTGACCAAAAACGGGGACGTGTACGACAAGGTGGCGGTGCGCATCCTGGAAATGCTGGAAAGCATAAAGATCCTGAAGTACTGTTTTCTGCATCTCCCGGACGGCGAGATCGACGCGCACATCAAGAATATCCCGCCGGGCGAGGGGATCGGCACCCATGAGGCGCCCAGGGGAGAGACCTTTCACTATGTAAGAAGCGACGGCGGCAACGGCCCGGTGCGTCATAAGGTCCGCGCGCCCACTTTTATGAATCTGCCCACGTATAAGGCCACGATCAAGGGGGCCAAAATCGCCGACGCATCCATCATCCTGGCGGCCATCGATCCGTGCTACTGCTGCACCGAGCGCATGGCGGTTTCCGACACAAAGGGGGAGCGTCTCTTCGACGGCAGGGAGCTTATCAGGCTCTCGCAGCAAGAGACGCTTAAGTGGAAACAAAAACTGGGTGCGGTCGAGCCGCCGCTGGAAAAACTGACACGGGGTACGTTATGAGATTACCCAAGATAAGAGAGCTGCTGGAGGCGGTCAAGGCGCTTGCCGTAGGACCCTACACCTCGAAGTTTCCCAAAAAACCGCATACCCCCTACCCCAGCTTCCGCGGCCAGCCCAAGTTCAACGAGGATTATTGCGTGGGCTGTCTGGCCTGCGAGCAGGTCTGCCCGGCCCAGGCCATCGACCATACGGACACGGTGAAGGGCGGACGGGCGGTAAGGACCATCAACCACTACACCGACACCTGTATCTTCTGCGGCGAATGCGAGGCGGCCTGTATCGCGGAGCATAAGGGCATCAAGCTGTCACGGGACTGGGACCTGGCCTTTTTCGACCGGAAAAAGTCCTATGAAAGCATAGAAAGGGAGCTTGTGCTTTGTGAGGTCTGCGGCGGCGTGATCGGGGCCAAGAAGCACATATTATGGATCACGAATAAAATCGGCGAGCTGACCTTTTCCAATCCCACGCTCTACCAGACCAGACTGCGCGAACTGGGGCTGATCGACAACAACCTGCTTGAGATCAAGAAGGACGGCGGCCGGGACGACCGCTTGAAAATACTCTGCGCGCGCTGTCGCCGGCAGACCACGGTAGGAGGATAAACCGGGAATTATGGATATGTTAATAACTGCTGCCTACATACTATTCTTTCCCGGATTCGCAACCATCCTGGTCCTGGGTCTTGTTTCCAGTTGGATCGAGAGAAAGGTGACCGCGCGCGTGCAGTACCGGAAGGGCCCGCCCCTGCTGCAGCCCTTTTATGACATCATAAAGCTCCTGGGCAAGGAAACCATTCTTCCCGCCCAGGGAAGCAGGTTTGTCTTCATTATTGCCCCCCTGCTTGGGTTCATGAGCGTCAGCCTGGTGGGCGTGATCCTCATGCTGCAGCCCCTGCTCGCGGTTTCTTTCGTGGGCGACCTGATCGTGGTGGTGTACCTGCTCACCCTGCCCTCCCTGGCCCTGATCATGGGCGGGTCAGCCTCGGGTAATCCCCTGGCCTCCCAGGGCGCGTCACGAGAAATGAAGCTGATCCTGGCCTATGAGCTGCCTTTTCTTATCTCCGTGGCGCTTGTTGTGTACAAGGCGGGGTTTAAAATCGACCTGCAGAGCCTGCCGGCCGGCGGCAATATGGTAAGTATTTCGGGAATTCTAACGTTTATTGTGGTACTGCTCTGCGTGCAGGCCAAGCTGGGCTTTACCCCCTTTGACATCGCCGAGGCCGAAACCGAAATCATGAGTGGTCCGTACATCGAATACTCAGGGCCGCTGCTTTCAGTTTTCAAATTAACCCAAAGCCTGATGTTGTTCACCCTGCCGGTGTTTATGATCACCGTATTCTGGGGCGGAATCAGTTTCTCCGGCTGGAACATACTCTGGTTCGCCCTGAAATATATCCTGATCCTGGTGCTTATCATCGTCATCAAGAACACAAACCCCAGAATACGCATAGACCAGGCGTTGAAGTTTTTCTGGGGCTTCTGCTCGGTCCTAGCCGTGATTGCCTTTGTGCTGGCCGTAATCGGCAGGTGGTACGGTATCGCCTGGCTGTAATTAAAATATAAGGGGATGAGTATGAACGTAGATGTGACCGCTTTGTTGCTCAATATTTTTCTCCCGTTTGCCGCGGCCGCATTGCTTTTTCTTGTGCCCAAAAAACTGAAACTCATCCCGGAAATCTTAAGTTTCCTGGTCACCCTGTTCTGCCTGGCCTCCGCCTTACGCTTTTTCCTGCTCGGCGTCCAGGTCCGGTTCACCATGCTGTTATTTTCCCTGGGCAACTTCGAGTTCGCCTTTGACGTGGGCACCACTTCCCTGAATACATTTATGCTTTTGTTCACCGCGGGGTTTGCCTTTCTGATTTCCATGTACTCGTTCAGGTACATGGCCGACAAAGAAAAACGCAAAAAATACTACATCTTCCTGCTTACCGCCTTGGGCGGGGCAAGCGGCGCGCTGGTCTCCAACCACCTGCTGGTCTTTCTCCTTTTCTGGGAGGTTGTCTCGGTGTCGCTTTACTTTCTTATCACCACGGGGGGCAAGGGCTCGCGTGAAGGCGCCACCAAGACCATGGCCATGATCGGCGCCGCGGACGGCTGCCTGCTTTTGGGCATCGGGATTCTCTGGTACATCAGCCAGCTTTTATATCTGGATGTCATCACCCTGTCCATCAACAGCTGGCTTTCCGCGCTCTGTTTTATTCTCCTGATGATCGGAGCCATCACCAAGGCAGGGGCCATGCCCTTCCATTCATGGATACCAAAGGCCTCGGAAAAAGCGCCCGCTTCCGTCATGGCTCTGCTCCCGGCCTCCATAGATAAACTGCTGGGCATATATCTATTGTTCATACTCTGCACCCGCATATTCGTGCTGCCCCAGGGGCTGCTGCTGACCCTGATGATTATCGGGGTGATTACCATCGTGGCCGCGGTGATGATGGCCCTGGTGCAACACAGGCTGCCCCACCTGCTTTCCTACCATGCCATAAGCCAGGTGGGATACATGGTGCTTGGCATCGGCACCGGGCTTCCCCTGGGCATCGCGGGCGGTCTGTTTCACATGCTCAACCATTCAATATATAAAAGCTGCCTGTTTTTATGCGCAGGCGCGGTGGAACATAAAACCGGAACCGTGGAATTGGAAAAATTGGGCGGCCTGGCCAAGGCCATGCCTGTTACATTCTTAAGCTGTCTGATCGCGGCGCTTTCCATCTCCGGCGTTCCCCTGTTCAACGGGTTCGTCTCCAAATGGCTGATCTACCAGGGGCTGATCAGCGGCGGACACGGCTGGCTGTTGATCTTTCTGATTGCCGCCATGTTCGGCAGCGCTCTCACCCTGGCCTCGTTCATCAAGGTCATTTACTCCGTGTTCCTGGGCCGCACTTCGGATGTCAGTAAAAAGGTAAAAAAAGACGTGCCGTTCACCATGCAGCTTCCCATGCTGGTGCTGGCCCTGCTCTGCCTGCTTTTCGGGATCTGGTATACGCTGCCCTTAAACGCGTTTATCAACCCGGCCACGGGCGCGGCGCCCGCGGTCATCGGCTCCTGGAATTCCATCCTGGCGATAATCCTCTTGGGCGGCGGGCTGGTCATCGGCCTCTTCATCTACCTTGCGGGACGCATCATCGGCAAGTCGCGCACCGGGCGCACCTTCATCGGGGGCGAGGAATTGGCCGCCGAAGAGGCGCGCGTGCCCGGCACGGATTTTTACAACTCCATCCGGGACATACGGCCCTTGTCGGCCGTCTACAATATCCAGGCCCGGGGGGCGTTGGACCCCTATAACTGGTTCGGTAAATTGGGGCTGTGGTGTTCCGGCCTGCTGAAGAAGATACACAACGGTATACTGCCCCTGTACGTGTTCTGGACCCTACTGGGCATGGGGGTGTTGATATTACTGTTTATTTTATAAGGGGTAACGCACATGGGAATTGAGCTGATCCTGATCATAATCCTGGTTTTTATCCTGCTCGGCGCCGTCATCGCCGTGGAGATCAGGGACCTGTTGTCCGCGGTTATCTCTCTGGGTGTGGTGGGGTTCGGCCTGAGTATCGCCTTTGTGTTCCTACAGGCCCCGGACCTGGCCATCGTGCAGATCGCGGTGGAGGTAGTGCTGCTGATCCTGTTGATCCGCGCCACCATCAGGCGCGAGGTCAGATCAACCCATGCCCATATCAACTGGCCGTCCCTGTTCCTGGTGGTGATCCTCTGCCTGGGTCTTGTGGGCTTCGCCTACATTGCTCTTGAGGAGCTGGAGTTCGGCGCGCCCGCGGCTTCTAAAGTCGAAGAGTCGCCGACAAACCATTACCTGAGGCAGGGACTTACGGAAACCGGCGCGGCCAACATCGTGACCTCGGTGATCCTGGATTACCGCGCCTATGATACACTCGGCGAGGCCACCGTGCTGTTCACCGCCATCATCGGCGCGCTGGCCATTTTACGCGGGGTGGCGCGCAAGAAAAAAGGAGACAAATAATGAACGGCATGTCGCCCATTGTGCAGACCGTGGCCCGTTTCGTAAAGGTGTTTATTTTGCTTTTCGGCGTCTACCTGACCTTCACCGGTCACCTGACCCCCGGGGGCGGATTTGCCGGCGGGGTGGTGATCGGTTGCCTGTATATCCTGCTGACCCTGGCCCACGGAAAATCATTATCACTCACATACTTTTCCAGCGGGGCGGCGCACGGCCTTGACAGCCTGGGCGCGCTTATGTTTCTGCTGGTGGCCTGCCTGGGTCTAGGTCTGGGCGGCATATTCTTTGCCAACTTTCTGCAGAAGGCCTACCCGGGCGCTGAGTTCTCCCTGTTGAGCGCGGGCACCATCCCCATCAGCAATATCGCCATCGGCATCAAGGTGGCTTCATCACTGTTTTTGGTTTTTGTTGTTATGGCCGTGGCCCGGATTATTGAAAAAAAGGACGGCGGGACGGATTACAAACAGGACGAGGAGGAGGAGTAAACAATGATATTTCCGCTTTGTTTCGCGCTTTTTGTGGTGGGGCTTTACTGCGTGCTAACCAAACGCAACGTAATCAAGATCATTATCGGCCTCTCCATCATGGAATACGCCGTGAACCTTTTCCTGGTGCTGTTGGGATATAAAAAGCAGGTGCCGCTCTCCCAGGTACAGGCACCCATTATCGAGAAGGTAACCAATTTGGACGACTTTTTTATGAAGGCCGTTGATCCCCTGCCCCAGGCCCTGGTGCTGACCTCCATAGTCATCGGCCTGGGCGTGACCGCCCTGGCCATCGCCATCTGCATTAGGCTGTACCAGAGGTACGGCACCTTTGACATAGACCAAATGAGGAGATTGAAAGGATGATCCAACTCCTGCCTCTTTTTATCGCCATTCCCCTGGGCGGCGCCTTTATCATCACCCTTACCTCACGCAAACACAAGCGCCTGGCCGACGTTCTGGGCCTCTGTACGGTGCTGCCGCTTTCGGTGCTGTCCCTGTTGTGCGTGGGTAAACGAGGGGTGTACAACATGGGAGGCTTTCCGGCGCCTATCGGCATCAATCTAGTGCTGGACGGTTTCAGTGTCATCCTGCTTGTTATTATAAACGTCGTCGGTTTTCTGGCCGTGCTCTATTCGGTCTCCTACATGGAGCAGTACACCGCCAAATACAAGTACTACGCCCTGTTCCTGCTTATGGTGGGGGGGATGAACGGCGTGGTACTTACCGGCGATATGTTCAACCTGTTCGTGTTCCTGGAGGTGGCCTCCATTGCCTCCTACGCCCTGGTGGCCTTCGGCTGCCGACATGAGGAGCTGGAAGCCTCGTTCAAGTACCTGGTGCTGGGAAGCATCGGCTCCACCCTGATTCTTTTGGGTATCGCCTTTGTGTACGGGCTTACCGGTAATCTGAACATGGCGGCCATTGCCAGCTCGGTTGCCGCCATGCCCAAGACCTGGCTGTTGTCCTTTGCCTCGGTGCTGTTCCTGGTGGGGTTCGGCATCAAGGCCGCGCTTGTTCCCTTTCACCCCTGGCTGCCGGACGCGCATCCCTCGGCGCCCGCGCCCATCTCGGCCATGCTTTCGGGCGTGCTGATCAAAGCCCTGGGCATATACGCCGTCACCAGGGTGGTCTTCAACGTGCTGGGCGCCACCCCGCTGTTCGGGATGATCATCATGGTGCTGGGCGCGCTTTCCATGACCGTGGGAGTGTTTCTGGCCGTGGGACAGTGGGACTTCAAGCGCCTTTTAGCCTACCACAGCATCAGCCAGATGGGCTACGTGGTGCTGGGCATCGGGCTGGGTATGTTCATCATTGCCTCGAACGGACCGGCGGTGGTGGCGGGCACGGCTCTGCTGGGCGGTCTTTTCCACCTTGGGAACCACGCGGTGTTCAAGTCTTTGCTTTTCCTGTGCTCGGGCTCGGTTGAGTACGGGACCGGCACCAGACAGCTTAAGGAGCTGGGGGGCCTGCAGGAGAAGATGCCGGTAACCCACACCACCTGCACCATAGCCTCGCTTTCTATTGCCGGGGTTCCGCCATTCAACGGCTTTTGGAGCAAGCTGATCATCGTCGTGGCCACGGTTCAGGCCGCGTACCTCTACCCCGGAATCCTGGTACTTACCGCCATAACCGTGCTGGTAAGCTTCGTTACCCTGATCTCTTTTCTGAAGGTGCTGCGCTATATCTTCCTGGGAGAGCTTCCGGGCGTGTTGAAGAGCATCAAGGAATCACCGGCCTTTATGGGTATCTCGCTTGTAATGTTGTCGGTACTGTGCGTGGGCATGGGGCTGCTTTTGATTCCCGGCGTACGCAGCGTAGTTCTGGACCCGGCGGTCGAGGTGTTGAAACAGGGGCTGGCCTACGGCAAACAGGTCCTGACCGGCCTGTAATTCTTAAAGGAGGAAGCGGTGTTGCGCAGAGTGTTGACCTTTATATTCGCCCTTATTACCTGGTACCTGATAACCTGGCCCTACGATTTTTACTCAGGTACGTTCGACCTGCAGATATCCGTGGCCGGGCTTGTGGTCTGCCTCTTGGCGGCGATCATGATGGGGGAGGTATTCAGCCCGGCCCGCCACCGGCATAACATTTTTTACCGCTTGTTCTGGGGCGTGGTCTACGTGCCCGTGCTGTTTTTTTACATTATCATCGCCAACCTGGACGTGCTCTACCGCATCATCCACCCCAGGCGTCCCATAAACCCGGGCATTCTCAAAGTAAAAACCGGGCTTAAAAACACCACCGCGCGCACGGTCCTGGCCAACTCCATCACCCTTACCCCGGGCACGCTGACCGTAGACATAAGGGACGACGGAATCCTCTATATCCACTGCATCAACATCAAACATACCGATATGGAGCACGCGACCAAACAGATCGTCATGCGCTTTGAAAAATACCTGGCCAGGGTATTTGAGTAGCAAAGGAGTATTGCCATGGATACCGCACTGCAAGTATTTATCGGAGTTCTGTTCATCTGCTGTTTTTTCTGCCTGTGGCGGATCCTGCGCGGACCCAGCGCCCCGGACCGTACGGTGGCCATCGACATCCTGGGGATCGTGATCGTGAGTTTCTGCGCGCTTATGGCCGTTATTACGGGCAAGGATTTTTTCCTCAGCGTGGCCCTGGTCTGGTCTTTGGTGAGTTTCATCGGCACGCTGGCCCTGGCCAAATACTTGCAGGGGAGGGATTTTGATGAATGAAATAATCGCCTATATCTTTATGGGGATCGGCGTAGGATTCAACTTCTTCGGCTGCCTGGGGCTGATCCGCTTCCCCGATGTCTATAACCGCCTGCAGGCCGGCACCAAGTGCGTCACCCTGGGCACCATCTTTATCCTGGTGGGGGTGATGATCTTCTTCGGTTTTACCGGCACCAGCAGCAAAGCCCTGCTCTGCCTGCTGTTCATTTTGATTACCTCTCCCACGGCCGCGCACGCCATCTCCAAAGGAGCCCACCGGGCGGGTGTGGCCCTGTGGAAAAAGAGCGTGGCCGATGAATATAAAAAAGACAAAGAGGGCACCCGAGGTTAACCGCCGGTTGATTTAGAAAAACACAGATTGCACAGATTTTAAAGGATTACACAGATTTACTTAAAGTACGAGTATCCACGTAATTAGCGTATTCTGTGGGTTCCTATTTTTGTTTGGGCTGTATTAAAATAGGTATTTTAGATACGGATTCCTCGGATTTACATGGATTGTTGGTTAAGCGTGCATAATATTCCGGGTCCGGGCCTGTTTGAATCGGCCTACGAAGACGCGTATTGTGTTGAACTTAAACAGGCGGTATTCCGTTTTCCCGGTAAGAAATATACCCGCGGTATTACAAGGGTGAACTTGTGGGCGGGTATATCGCGGACCTGGTTGTAGACAACTCCATTATCCTTGAGCTTAAATCAGTACACGCGCTTAACAAGGTAATGGAAGCACAACTTATCAACTATCTTAAGCTTTCAAAACTTCCCGTAGGTTATCTTATCAACTTCAACTCCACAAGCCTGGAATGGAAGCGGTTTGTCAACAAGAGAGAGTAGTGCATACTACCCTCTCTTCTGAGCAATTTGTGTTTTTATTTGAATTCTCTAAGCAGCTTACCGAGCCTGTAGTTTTTGTGACTTCACCTATGTCCGTAAAGATGCTAACATGGAACTATAAAAGTCTTATGAGTAAGCTGGAATCGCTGAAAAAACAATTAAAAACACTCGTCAAAGGCAGGACCGCGCTTGTCGGTGTGGGTAACGTGCTGAAGGCCGATGACGGCACCGGGCCGCTGCTTATAGGGCGCCTGCGGCCGAAATTAAGGGATCAGGAAGACGTGGTATTGTTCGATGCTGGTGTAACCCCGGAAAACCACTTGGGTCCCATTATCAGATCACATCCGGATACGGTGATCGTCATCGACGCCATGGACTTTGGGGGCATGCCCGGCGGGGTAAGGCTGTTCATTGAAACCGAACTTGCGGCTGAAAGCCTTTCAACGCATGCCATGAACCCGGAGTTTTTTATCCGGTACCTGAAAGAGAATGGCATACAAAACATCCTGCTTCTGGGCATTCAGCCGGGGAATGTAGACCTTGGTCGTGAGATCAGCCCGGAGGTGGAAAAATCCATCAATTCCCTGGCCGGGCTGCTGCGGGAAATTTTCGTCCCATAACGGAATCGGCTTCAAAGTTGTTCCCGCACACCGGTAACACAGATTACGAAGAAAGGAAAGAGGATTAGAAATCCCTTGTTATTATAAAGACTTGCGGGTAGAAATAGATTATCCAGAATTCGAATGGTAGATTTTTTTCTTATAAAGGGGTATAAATGAACAATTTATAAACAACCTCTTTGGGATATCTAAGAGGTTAACTGCCGCAACATTTTTTATATTTTTTCCCGCTCCCACAGGGGCAGGGATCATTTCT
>CAZWYY010000033.1:0-42608 GCA_964638895.1 uncultured Spirochaetaceae bacterium
GTCTAGGGAAACTCCCAAGACCTGAAACCAATTTCAAATTCTTGTGAGGAGCCAAATAAATAAAAAAAATTGCTTGCAATGCGGCGGGTTTCATCCTATATAATTAACAATAGAGTATGTATATACTTTAAAATAAATTTAATAAGGAGGAAAGGATATATGAAGTTAGACATTACCCGACAGGATTCTTATTCAAGGGGCGAGCTCTTGTTAAGGACCTTCTTTGGCTGGCTGTATATCATGATTCCCCACTTTGTTGTTATGTTTTTTGTAGGGATTTGGGCGGGCATTTTAGCGTTTCTGGCTTTCTGGGTCGTGCTTTTTACCGGTAAATATCCGAAAAGCTGGTTTGAATTTCAGGTGAAATTCTTAAGCTGGCAGATGCGCATTAACGCGACCATGACCAATCTGGTTGACGGCTATCCGGCCATCGGCCCGGGCGGAACAAGCGACAAGGTGAAGCTTGACGTAGAATATCCCGAGAAACTAAGCCGGGGACTGGTGCTGGCGCGCCTTTTCTTCGGATTCTTCTATGTACTTATACCCCATGGTTTCTGTTTGTATTTCAGATTGATAGCTCACGGCGTTGTAGCTTTTATCGCCTGGTGGGTCATACTCTTTACCGGTGAGTTTCCCGAGACCATGCATGGTTTCTTAACCGGCACCTTCAGGTGGATGGCCAGGTTAAATCTCTATATGGGCCTCATGACTGATGAGTATCCGCCTTTCTCCGGAAAAGCTGAAGCGTAATCTCTTTTTGTTTGCTTGAAAAGATCCCCTTTCCCGCCCGCAGATGTACGGCGGAAAGGGGTTTTTTTATTATTGCTTTGATTTTTTTTCAACAAGACGGTATATTTAAAAAACCGCATTAGCCCCAAGGAGAAACAACACCATGATGGAAGATATTCAACTGACTGTTGACGGAAAAATAAAACTCCCGCAGCCCGATGAAATCTCAAAACGCGAGAAGGAAGACGCCATGGGCGCCTACCTGATGATGTTCGCGGCTTGGGGCATCGGACTGCCTCTCCCCTTTTTGAGTCTCATCGCGGCCTTTATTTACCATATGATCAACCGTAAAAAATCGCGCTTTGTGGCCTTTCATTCCTTCCAGTCCCTGTTGACCGAAACGATTGTTTCACTGCTTAACGCGGCGCTTATCATCTGGCTTGTCATCATTCTGTTCTCGAAACATATCGGTTTCAGCACCGCGTTTTTCATCTACCTGTTCTTTGTAATCTTCTGGAATATCGTATATACAGTAGTCTCGCTTATCGGGTGTTTTAAGGCCAAGAACGGGAAGTTCTATTATTTCCTGGTGTTCGGCCGTATTTCCTTTAACCGCTATTACGGAACACACGCCCGCCTTGTTCAGGAACGGTGGAAACAAAAACAGCGGCAGGAAAAAAATGAGCCTCCCCCGGGACTTTAACCTGAAAACACCAGGGAGCGGAAAATGAACAATACCCCGTTTAAAGAGATCCTACTTCTTTTAATCATAGTGCTGGGTAGCGTTTTACTGGCCGTGGGGGCCGCGTGGTTGATTTCCGGTGGGTCTGGCGGCAGGCAGGAACAAACCGATAGATCAACCCTGGATGCCGTTTCAATAACCATGGAAAACAACCTGCGCGATCTCATTAAAACCCAGCTTGACACGGAGGAGAAGTACGTTACAAATCCGGTGGTAACGGACGCCATGGCCCAAATAAAAGACCGCCTGCTGCCCCTCGTCAAAAGCAACCCCTTCCGTGTGGAAATCCTGGTTGTGGACTCACCCACGGTGAACGCCGTGACCTTCCCCGGCGGCCTGATGGTGATATTCTCCGGTCTGATCAAATACACGGACAGCGCCGAGGAACTGGCCTCGATCATCGCCCATGAGTTGGGCCACGTGGTGCACCGCGACTCCATGAACCTCCTGATGAGAAATTTTACCTTATCGTTTCTGCTCAACCTGGTAGGCGGCGGCAGGTCGCCGCAGCTTGCCGATGAAATCATCCGCGATCTCATCAACTCAAGCTATTCGCGGGAGCAGGAGCAGAGCGCGGACAGCTTTGCCATGGAGCTTTTAACCAAGGCCGGCATAAATCCCCTGCACATGGCGCATATGTTCGAAAAATTCGAAAAAATGTCCGGCTCGCAAAGCGGCATGTTAAAATATTTAAGCACCCATCCTTCGCTTGACTCACGCCGGAAGCGGGCCCTGGAAAGCGCGGCGGAGTTCGTCAAAACTCAAGCGGAGGAAAAAAAATTCACAATCGACTGGAATAAAGTGAAAAAGGCCCTGCCTTCAGTACTGGACGAATAAAAAACCGCCTGCAAAGCCTCCGCCAACGCTTCCAATGTGTGTTTTTTTCATAACTGAAAGCCTTGTTGAATCCGCAGGGATCTTTTATTATACTTCAATGCAGATGGAGAAGACAACTTCCGCGGAAGACCCCATAGAGAAACTTCTGGCAACAGGTAAGTTCTCGGAACACGACCTAAAGCGCATTTACAAGATTTTGTGCAAGAGTACGCATCCGGATGTAACCGGTAAGGACCACGCGCATTTTATCCGGGTGCAGGAGGTATACCGGGACGCACTGCACAAATGCAAGACCGACTCCCGCAGTTTGCTGACGGGCTTCGACCCCTACAAGGTAATTTATGACACCGGCTTTTCCGGTGCATTGAACGCCCGGGCCTGTTTATACATCTGCCTGTACCGATACAATACACATGACCTGTATTCCTTTAAAATCCGCGCCAATCCGGCACTGCGCGAGCGAAACTCCCGGATTTTAAGAAGTATCCTGTACTGGGCCTCGGTGTATAACCCGGAGTTCATCCCCCTCTTCATCCGGCTCAATACGGATGTGATCCGCGACATAAAAACCATTGCCACCATCCGCCAGTACTCGCTGGCGCGCCGCCTGCTTATCCGGGGAATGGACCTGTTTTTCCAATACCAGGAGAAGGGCCGGCCCAGCTCCAAAAATATCGCCGAGGAAAAACTGCTGCGATGCGTACACCTGCTTGATACCATCGGCTGCGGGGACCATCCCATGGTCGACCTGTCCCGCTGGCTGCTGGAGGAGTTGGCCCTGGAGCCGGTGAACGTGGTCACGGGCAACCATATAAGGAATTAAGCATAGATTGAATCTTTAAAAAGTTACCGCGCCCCGGTTTACTGCGCCGGCGTCCGGCCCGCGGGTCTTTCATGCAGGCGGCGGGCCGCATGATCCTGCCGGCAGTCCGGTCGCCCTGTCGCCTGCGCGTTTATTCCGGGATCTCTCCCACGCTCTGCAAAATAATACTCGGTTTATAAGGTGAGGTCTTTACATCTTCCAATGAGGTGACCCCGCTCAAGACAAGTACGGTATCGATCTCACTCTCAATTCCCGCGATGATATCCGTATCGAGCCGGTCTCCCACAATGACCGTCTCCTCGGTTTTGCTGCCCAGAAGCCTGAGGGCGTGGCGCATCATCAGCGGGTTGGGTTTGCCCACGAAATAGGCCTTGCGCTTGGTTGCCAGCTCAATGGGGGCTATCAGGGCCCCGGTGGCCGGGGTAATTCCTTTCTCAATAGGACCTGTCACGTCCGGATTTGTACCGATGAGTGAGGCGCCCTTCAACACCAGATTGGCGGCCTTAATTACGGTCTCCATATTATAGGTCTGCGATTCTCCCACCACCACGTAGTCGGGATTTATGTCGTTCATGGTGAATCCCGCGTCGTAGAGCGCGTTGATCAGGCCGGCGTCGCCGATTACATAGGCCGTGCCCCGCGGCTTCTGGCTTTTTAAAAAAAGGGCCGTTGCCAGGGCGCTGGTATAAAAATGGCTTTCTTCAACCTTTATGCCCATACGGGAGAGTTTCTGCTGCAGCTCACGGGGGGATTTCTGGCTGCCATTGGTTAAAAACAGAAACTGTTTATGCTCCCTTTTTAAAAATTCCACGAACTTCCTTACCCCGGACAAAACCCGATTTCCATGATAGATAACGCCGTCCATATCGCAGATAAAGGCTTTTTTACGGCGCAATGCCTGTAGCTCCACGCGTTTCCCTCCTTTATAAAAAACCTTCCGGTAATACCGTAATTCTTGCCATATCATATAAAAATATCGCGTTCTGTAACAGGTCTCCCGGCCAAAACGGTATAAAATCTCTTCAGCAATTCCCCTTTATTTTCTTGACAAGCCTTGTTCTCACGCATATAACTTTTAGTGTATCCCTATTACGCAAAGGTTTGATCCATGAGCGTCCCTAAAAAACTTGTTTCATTTTTTATTAAATTCATGCTTATTTTCATCATAGTAATTGCCGTATGCGCGGGCGGTCTTTTTGTCTATTACGTGCTTACGCTCGAAAATGCCGAAGAATATGTACCGGATGATTTTGCCCTGTATCTGAAGGTGGATTCGGTCCGGCAAATCTACGATAATGTGCTGGATCTGAAGGCCGCGGATGTTGTATTTTCCACGCCGCAGCTTAGGTTCATCTACAATGCCGTACTGGAGTTCAAGTCGAATGAGTTCTTTAAGACCAAGCTGTTCAAGCAGCTTCTGGACCGCAGCGCCTACTTCCTGATCACCAAGGATTTCTCGCCGGTGATTATTTTCGATCCCGGGCTGCTGTCTCTGGGCACACGCGCCCTGCCCCTGCTGCAGCTCTTTTATAATTTCGACCAAATGAACATCAAGGTCATCACCAAGGGCGACATTACCATCTATAACTACCGGCCGGCACCTGGTCAGGACTTCTATTTTTCCCTGAACAACAACCTGATTTTTTTGTCAACTAAACAGCAGTATATCGAAAAGCTGTACGAAATCAAAAAAAGCGGCAATAGTATAAACCATAATGCGGAGCTTACCGCATTACGTTCAAAACTGACACAGAAGGGCTTTATCCGCCTGTACCTTAATACCATGGATCTTATCGGCGGTACCATGAACAACATCCCGGAATTACGGCTTGTGCTTAAAGGTATCAAGCTTAACCCTTACAGCATACTCTCGTTTTATATTTCCAATGACGAGCTGCATGTAAACGCCTACACCGATATTACGGTAAGCGATCCCACCTTCGGGGAGTTGTTGAGTTATAACGCGCCGGTGCCGGGGGTACTGAACTATCTTCCGCAGAACGCGAATATTTTTTCCTGCATCAACTTCAAGACCTTTAAGAATATGTACCAAACCGCGCTCTACCTGGAAGGCAGCCAGATCGGGGACGTGTATAAATCCGTCAACGACGCCTGTAAACTGATTTTCGGCACAACGGTAGACGACCTGTTTTTCAACTGGACCGGCTCCGAGGCCGGGGCCATTACCATAGCCGGTTCGGCGGACCCCGTTGTCTACCTAAAAATCAGGGATAAATCCAAGCTTGAATACGCCTTTAAGAAGATAGACGAGTCACTCGTGCTGGATACAGACAGATCGCTTGTGCTGGATGAGGTAAGGGTCAGCAAAATAGCCTTTCCGGGATTCATTAAAATGATTGTGGACGCGTTTGTGAAGGGGTTTGAGACCCCATTTTATATTGTCATAGATGATTACGTGTTTTTTTCCATGAACCCCGAACTCCTGGCCGGGTTGAGTAACGACCGCCGGGCGGGGAAGCTTCTGATCAGGGACGGAAAGTATGAAAAGGTGGCCAAAAACGTTTCACAAAACGCCAATGTCTTCATGTATTACAATTTCGGCGCATCCATGCCGCGCTTTCTGGGATATGGTACCCTGTTGACAAAACTGCTCAGGTTGTATGAAAGAGGGGTGTTTGCGGTAAAGTTTACCGATACCGAGTTAAACATCAATATCGCGGCTGCTGGCATTGCGGGCGGCAAAACCCTCCCCTACCCCGGATTTCCCAAGGAGCTGGAGTACGGACCCACCAGTAATATAATCTGCAAAAATATAAGCGGTTCCGGCACCCCCGAGATAATTTATACGGACGAACGCAACTACCTGATAAGCAGTGAGCTTTTCGGGGACTCCGCATATGAGGCGCAGGTTGAGGGCATGAGCACCCCTCTTATCACCGCGGGCAACGATATCATAGTATTTTCCAAATCGGGTACACTGTATAAATTCAATTCCCGGCTTCAACCTTTGAGCCCCTTCCCCATGGCAACCGCCTTTAAAAACTCGTTCGGCCCCGTGCCGGCCGGCAACAACCTGATTCTCTATTCCCAGGGCGACAAGGCCCTGTTTCTGGTATCCCCGCAGGGGGATACGGAGAAAATTCCGCTTTCACTGGAACACGACATACTCTCCCCGCCCGCATACCTGGACGGCCTTTTGGCCTTCTACCCCAAGAGCTTTGAAAGCAAGGTCTGGCTTTCCGACCTTAAGGGAAACGTGCAAAGCGGCTGGCCGCAGGAGGCGGGGGGCATCTCCTTTTGTTCCCCGGTGCTTTTCAGGGACGCGGCCGGCAGGCTGCTGGCGGCCTTCCTAACCCAGGCCGGAGAGCTTGACCTGTGGGACGCAACCGGACGGAGCGTCCATGGTTTTCCCATACAACTGGGGCGCGTGTATTACGCGGACCCGGTGCCCATGGCATTCGGCGGTACGGCAGCCGCCTGCCTGGCTACCTTAAGTGAAAACGGGACGGTCTCACTGCTTGACCTGCAGGGAAACATTATAAAAAGCAAACAGTTCCCGGAGGCTGCGAATAAAAACGCCAAATTGACGGTATTTGATTTTGATAGGGACGGGACGGCGGAGATTTTTATTTACGGCGCCGGGAATATAATACTGGGCCTTGACGCTAAACTTAACATACTGCCCGGGTTTCCCATCCCCGGCAGCCAGCGGCCCAACTTCGCGGATCTGAACTACGACGGAAAATACGAGATTATCGTGGGAAGCTTTGACAAAAACCTGTATGTCTATACATTGGATAAATAGACCAGCCCAATGGAGGAGAAACAGTATGAAAAAATACATCCCGTTAATACTAACCCTGTGTGTGGTTTTTGCCGGCTGCCCCACTGCGGACAAGCATGTGCGCACCATCGGGCAGGACGACCAGGCCAATATACGGATCATTCAGCTTAAACTGCTGGAGTTCGAGCATTCGGGCGCCAAAAACCTGCTTGACCAGGCGGTAAAGGACCTGGAAGAGATTCAAAAGCGCGGCGAATACAATAAAAAGTATCGCGCTAAGGTGCTGGGTCTGTTCGCCATGGTGTATTATTATAAACACGATCCGGGCAAGGTGAAAAAATACATGGAAGAGATCGAATATACGCATAATACCGAGGAGTATTACTTTATTATCAAGGCCCTGCAGGAAAAGACCGCTGACGCAAAGCTGATGATGCTTAACCAAGGGTTACGCAAGGCCGACACCACCGCTTTGATCAAACTGCGCCTGGCCGACATCTATTTTTCCATGGAAGACTACCGCAACGCGGCCGCGCTCTATGATGAGGCCTTTAAGAACCTGCCCGCGGAATATACCGACTACTCCGGACAAAACCGGGACCTTGCCTACCATTACCTGAAGAACCCCAAGGAAAAGACCGATACGCAGGAGATTCTCAGGCAGGCCGTCCTGAGCCTTGGGCAGGTGAGCGCATATATGGCGCAGGAGACGGATTTTCTGGAAAATATCAACGCGGATAAAAATGCTGATCAGACCACCCTGGTAAGAAGGTTGAAGGATGCCGGGTTTATATACGACCGTAAGCTCGGCAGTATGGATGTGTGTACGCGTAAAGACCTGGCCTATCTGTTGCTGCATGTGTTTGCATATCTGAAGAATGATTCGTCATTACTGGATACGTACGGTAAAAAATACCTGAACACCGGGCGCAAAAGCCCGATTGCGGACATACGCACTGACGACTACTATTTCGACGCCGTCCTTGTGCTGGTTGAAAGAGAGATCATGGAACTGCCCGACGGCGTAAACTTCTTTCCCGATAAAACGGTAAGCGGGCTTGAGTATGCGGACATGCTGAAAAAAATGAAGGCCCAATAGCGGAAGAGCCGGCGCCCGACGCCCTGCCCTTTTTTTAATTTATTCCTCGTAGAACTTGTCGTAATGAATCCGGTACAGCTTCCCATACCCGAATTTCCGGATATAGTTGGCTCGGGCCAGCCTTATATTTTCTTTATGTTCTTCGTAGGTGCGGGCGAAATACAATCGGTTGGTGGTCCAGTCCAGCACAAAAAAATAATAGGTGCTTTGCCGGGCATTCCGCACCGCCTGCAGGGCCCTGTCTGAAAAAAAACAGATGGGGGTGGGCGGTAGGCCCTTACGCAGATACACATTATACGGGCTGGGGATGGAGATATCATACCTGGTAAGAAACGCCCTGTGATATCCAAGGGCATATTCAACCGTCGGACAGGAGGCAAGGCAGTCTCCCCACGTAAGCCGATTTAAAAATACCGACGCAACCAGATCATAATTTTTACCGGCTATGTCCTCCTTTTCAACAATACTGGCCAGGATCAACTGCTGGTAAGGGGTAAGCTGAGCCACAGGTTTCACTGATCTCAAGGCCGCGGCGGTTATGTTAAACAAACGTTTCAGAATGTAGCGCGCATTTTCCACGGCCCGCTTTTCCGGGTCGGCCGCCAGCCGGGGTTCCGGAAGCTCCTTTCTACTAAAGGCAATACTGCCCGGTCTGAGCAATCCTTCGAACCTGCTTAAACCCTTTACGGGCGGCGGCACAAACCAATATTCTTTAAAGGTATCTTCGGCGGCCACCGCAAGCAATGCCTGCCGTGTGGTTACATTCATCGTCTCAAGCTGTGCGGCCACATCCCTTACGCGTTCGCCGGGTTTGATACACACCAAAATCTTTGTGCCCGAATAACCCAGGTGGGCGCAGGCGGTAAACGTAATGATTAAAAATAAAACAAAAACCTTTGAAAAAACTTTCATATAACGCAGTAGGTATAATATAATACTATGCAAACCCTGTGTACAAGGACGCCCCATGAATTCGGCGCATAAATATCATATTCCGCAAACCATGAAGGCCGTGCTGCTGCGGGGCAGGGGCCCTGAAAACCTGTGGGTCGGTGAGATCCCCGTACCCCCTGTGGGTGACAACCAACTTCTCTGCCGCGTTGAGGCTGCCGGCGTCTGTTCCTCCCTGTTAAAGATTATTGAACAGGGAAGCGAGCATCCGCTCCTTGGAGGATGGGACCCCGCCCGTTTCCCGATCGTGCTTGGGGATGAAGGTTCCCTGACTGTGGTAAGGGTAGGCAAAAATTTGCGCGGACGTTTTTCTCCCGGCAGACTATTCGGCCTGCAGCCGGCCGTGGACCTTGCCCCGCTGCTTCACCGGGAGCGCTACCATGATAGGGCCAGCCGGATGCATAAATGCGCCGTAGGCTACACCCTGGGCGGCTGCCTGGCCGAATACATCTTGATCCAGGAGGAGGTGCTGGAAGGGGGCTGCCTTATTCCGCTTCCAAACCCGAAGCCGCCCTATTTCGCCGTGGCCCTGGCCGAGCCCATAAGCTGCGTTCTTTCCGCGCAGAAACGCCATACCCACCTTGTAAGGGGCACCGCGCACAACCCCGCTGTTCTGCTTACCGGCCTGCTGCCCGGGGGCACAACCATCATTCTGGGGGCCGGTATCATGGGCAGGATCAACTGCGAGCTTGCCATGAGATTCAGGCCGGAAAGACTTTTTATCTGTGACCCCAATGCCGAAAGGCTGCGCAAGGCCGAACAGACCCTGGCCGCCCGCGCGCGGGCCCGGGGCATCGTTTTTCAGGCGGTGCATCCGGATGCGCTGAAGGGGGGCCTGGACGCCGATGATATTATAGTGGCCGTAGGCGACAACAGGGCACAGCAGCAGGCCTTCGGCCTGCTCGGTCCCGGCGGTGTAATCAACCTGTTTGGTGGCTTAAGTAAAGCCGAACGCTTTCTGCAGATTGATTCCAGGCAGGTACACTATGAAGAAATCAAGATCATCGGTTCCAGTGGGGGCGATCCCTCCGATTTGGCCGAGGCACTCGGGGTCCTGGCCGGGGGCGCGATTGATCCCGGCAACTACGTTTCCGCGGTTGGTTCGCTCCGGCATGTGCCCCGGGCCCTGGAACTTATGCGGGCGGGAGGGCCTACGGGCAGAGTTATGATCTACCCCCGGTCCCGCGCACCGGAACTCTCAACTGTCGAATACTGGAATCATACCCTTGAACGGGAGTATATACGCAAGCGCGTTTGCAGTGAACCGGAACCCTAAACAATTATTCCACATCAGGTAAAAACTGTTCATTGCCCTGTTCTTCGAATTTAAAACGGTTGATTAACTCAAAAAGGTCGTTGACCAGGAACTTGTTTTTCTCGGAGACCTTGGTCACGGTACGGACCTCCAGTTTTACTTTCTGATCGCCCTGCACCAGCTCCTTCAGGGTAGTTTGAATGGAAAGCGAATAACCCAGAAAACGGGCCATTTCCTTTTTAAGCGTGTCGCTCATTGCCGACTGACGGGATATAAAGCCTTTCAACTCTTCGGTAACCTTAAGTAAATTCGAAAACGAGTCCCTTATTTCATTTGCCGCCCCGGCCTGCTCGGACATGGTTGAGGCGATCTGGGTTACAAGTTCCGCGGCGCTCTCCGAACCGTCGGTAATGGATTCCAGTGACGCCCCCGACCGTCGCGAAAGCTCCACCGTGCGCTCGATTTTCTCTTCCATACTATGCATGATCTGCAGGATTTCCTGGGTGCTTTCCGAAGAAAGCTCCGCCAGCTTCCTAACCTCCTCGGCAACCACGGCAAAGCCCTTGCCGTATTCACCGGCGTGGGCGGCCTCGATCGCGGCGTTCATGGCCAGGATATTGGTCTGGCCGGTAATTGTCCCGATCACCTCGATCGCCTGCTTTACCTGCTTTAAAAACTCGGCAATATCGTGGATGGAATCGATGGTATCGTTGACAGCGTCACTTCCCTGTGTGCTTAACTCATTAAGCACGTGTGATATATGCATGGCGTTCTGGGTGTTTTCACTCACGGTATTGATATTCTCGGTCATCCGGGTGATGGAGGCGGAGTTCTGTTCAATCACCGCCGCCTGATCGTTTATCCGTGTGCCCACCATGCCCACGGCCGAGAGCGCGTTATCCAGCTCCGTATTGGTGTTCTCCGTACTGGTGCGCTGTTCCTTCAATACCTCATGCACATTTTCCGTATCACGGATCATCTTTTCGATCTCACTGCCCGCGATAGTGAGAGACCTGTCGAGCTCATCGGTGGAGTTGCGTACATCATAGATGGTGGTCTTTACTTTTTTAAACACATCCGCCAGAAACTGTATAAAATTGTTCAGCACGAATGTGAGTCTTCCTATTTCATCATACTTGATGATATTAAAACGCCTGCTCAAATCTCCACCGGCGCCTGTTAACTGTGTTAGGTGCGCCTTTACGCTTTTTATCCGGCCGTCGAACTCCATAAAGATAACAAATCCGGACGCCATAATAATGATAAACAAACCAAGGCTGATGAGAAACGTGTATGAGGCGTATTCATACGATGTATTGGCGGAGAGATCGTCCTTGATTTCATTATAGATCTCCTCTTTGGACGCCGGGCCTGAAAGCAGGGTTCCGACCCTTTGTTTAAAGTTTTCTTCATCGTGGAGTTTGTTATACGCCGGAATGGCGATGAAACTCAAGAGGTAGAGGATTGTAGCGGCCGTAAACAATAAAAGTCTCGCCCGTATACCCAGCTCCTTCTCATGTTTGAGATAATAGACCTTTAACAGGCGCCTGGGCTTGTTGATTAGCAGATCAATAAACGTAAGTTGGACCAGGGCGGAGATAAAGGCCGTGGCCATATTGGTGATAAAATTAAAAAGACCGAACCGCAGGCCGTCCGAAATTATAGACACACGGCTGTAAATGAAAGCATACATCACGATCGAGGAAATCATATAAAGACCCAGGTTAAGCGAAAACACGGGAATGGACAATTTTCTTGAGATGACCTTGGCCTTTTTATACACATTTTCCGGTATATGCCGGTCCTGTCGCGCCAGGGTATAAAAGGTCTGGAAGGGTTTAAGCAGTATAAAAAATATAGTCAGCCCGGCTACCATGCAGCTGAACAGCGAGACATACCCTATCAGCTTGTAGATTTTATCCGTCTGCTCGGTAAACCCCAGCAAATACTCGCCCAGGAGTATTTTGTATCCGGCCAGGGTGACGGTGCTCAGGACAACCACAAACAGGATGCGTAATCTTAAGGAGTTTCTGCCGAATATACTCTCTCTCATAGCCGCTCCTTCAGGATGAAACCTCTAATAATAGATCTCACAGGCGCCCAGTTTTTGTTTTAACTCACTTACGCCCTGCTGCGAAATCTGCGTGCCGCTGATGAACAATCTTCTCAGGTTGGTCAAATGAACAAGACCCTCCCGCACGCTCTGATCCCCGATAAGGGTGTTACTTAAAAAAAGCGTCGTAAGATGATGCAATTTGGAAACACCCTCTACAATGCCTTCATCGGCCACGGCCGTTTCCGTAAGGTAGAGGTACTCAAGGTTTTGCAAGGATACTATGCCGCCGATAATACCCTGGTCGCTTATTCCCGTACGGCTCAGGGAGAGAAACCTCAGGTTTGTGAGTTTGCCGATACCGCCGATAAGAGACCTGTCGGTTATCCGGTTAAACCCCACATCCAGGTACGTAAGGTTGGTAAGCTTGGAAATACCGTTTACAATACCGTCGTCGCTTATTTTTGTACTTCCCAGGGAGAGTTTGGTCAGCTTCTTAAATTCATCCGTACCGTTGATTAAAGAATCGTCGCTTACTTGCGTGCTTTCCAGTTGAAGAGAAATCAGGTTTTTAAGTGCGGATATACCGTGAAGGAACCCGTTATCGGACACGGCAGTGGACATAAGATTAAGGTACCTTAAATTATGAAGACCGGAAATGCCGCGGATAACCCCCTCGTCTGTTATGTTTGTATTCCATAAATCCAGGTAATATAAATCCTTCAAGGTGCCCACACCCCGGATTACGCTCTGATCACCCACCAGTGAAAAACGCACACTCAGGAACCGAAGATTTTTAAGCAGACCGGTAATGCGCAGCAGATCATCGTCCCTCATATCCTTCCAGTCAATATCGATGTATTTCAGATTCGGCAGGGCGGTTAATACCTGGGGGTTAAACTGACCCGCGCTTATTTTAAGCGCAATCCTGTCCTCAAAGGGCCTCAGCTTAAGCAGTGAGGCCTCATCCATTATCCTGGGATTCACCACCCAAACCACCTTGATATCATTATTTACCAGGGAGATATCTTTGGGCACGGCTATTCGCAGTGCGTATTTTGCTTTATTTACATAGATATAATTACCGCTTACGGACAGGGTAATTCTGTCTTCACCGTTATAAAAGAGGGGCAGAAGCCTGCCGCCGCTCATAAGGACCTGAATCACGTCCCCCACATGCGCGGAATAATAACTCATATCGTCCCTGTCGCCTATTACTATGAAGGTTTTTATCTCTCCCAGACCGTCATCGGACCCGCATTGAAATATACCGAAACAGATTATTAATAGAATTACCGTACAAATTCTTCCCATGTGCGTCCTCCACCTCATACTTGTCTTCTATATTCTAATTGTAGTTAAGGATAGTAAGATGTCAAACCTTTTTAGGTCCTGATCCCGAAGGACTGCTGCACAATCATAATCAGGTCCACGGCAGCCCGCACCATCTCCATCAGAACCTCGTTCACGCGCGCTTCCTCTTTTTCATCCAGGACATCGTCACCCATAAGGCTGTCGGTAATGGTTGTATTCAGTTTGGCGACCGCTTCTATAAAAGCGGACATCTGCCCGGCAAGATTTTTATAGGAAAAATTCAGTTTGGCCTCCGTAAATCTGGTGATGGAATCCACAAGGGTGACGATATTCTTCAAGGAATGCACCAGGCGGGGGCTGGGGTTGGTTTCGGCCTTTATCTTCCAGTTTTCAAAGCGATCCAATATTTTTTCAATAAGCAGCTTAAGATCCGCGTTGGACGGCAGATCGGGCTGCTTCATTCTGACCAGGTTCCGCTCATCATCATTTTTCTTGCTCATACTATGAATAGTATAATGAAAATCCGCGGCCTGGAATAGTAAAAAAAACATATTGCGCTTTTCGCTGCGCTCAATATATACTTGATCCATGGATGATCTGCATAAAAAGGAAGAGAAAATCGGCCAGGCGTTGATCTGTATGGGCGCCATTACCAAGGAACAGGTGGATGATATTCTTAAGCGTCAAAAGGCGGGTGACTCCAGTCTTTTCGGGGTAATGGCCATTGAACTCGGATATATTGAGCCGGAGACCCTACTGCGCTACCTTGCGGCCAAGGGCGAATGACGGGAGCGGCCGTGAATTCACAGCGGACGGCGCACGACCTTATAATCGGTGACGCCCGTTCCATGGACGTTGTCGCGGACCACAGCATCGATCTGGTGGTCACCTCCCCGCCCTACCCCATGATAGAATTATGGGACCCGCTTTTTATTTCACAGGATTCCCGCATAGAACACCTGCTGCATAACGGCCGGGGAACCGAGGCCTTCCGGTATATGCATATGCTGTTAGACCCTGTATGGCGCGAGCTTTACCGGGTGATCAAACCCGGCGGATTCGTCTGTATCAACATCGGGGACGCCACCAGGCGCGTGGGTGACGATTTCCGCCTGTATCCCAACCATTCCCTGGTGCAGCAGCGGTTTCTGGAGTTGGGTTTCGACGCCCTGCCCCTGATTTTATGGTGGAAACCCACAAACTCACCCACCAAGTTCATGGGTTCGGGCATGCTCGCGGCAGGCGCGTATGTCACCCTGGAACATGAGTACATTCTGATTTTCCGCAAAGGGAAAAAGCGGGTTTTCGCCACACCCGAGGCCAAGTTACTACGCCGGAAAAGCGCGCTTTTCTGGGAGGAACGGAATAAATGGTACGCCGACCGCTGGGATCTTTCCGGTGTAAGGCAGGAGATCGCAGGCGGCGCGGCCGGCAGCGGGCGCACGATCCATGCCGATGAAAGCGGCTTTGGGTCCCGCGCCGCGAAACAAGACCCGGAAGGCGGCGCGGCCTTGGACCGGCGTGGGTCCGGCGCTGACGAAAACCGGCAGACACGCGGCACAACGGGGAGCGGGCCGGGCGCCTCCGAGAACAGCCGCACGCGCAGCGCAGCCTTTCCCCTGGAGCTGGCTTACAGGCTGATCAACATGTATTCGGTGCAGGGCGATACGGTGCTTGACCCGTTTGCGGGCACCGGAACAACCCTGCTGGCAAGCCTGGCCGCCTGCCGCAGCAGCCTGGGCGTGGAGATCGATCCTTCCCTGTGCGCCATTTTTACCGGCCGCGCCGCGCGGATCATACCCGGGCTTAATGAGTTCATTACACGGAGATTAAAAGAACATGCGCTTTTTGTACGCAAACGGGAAAAGACAGGAAAACCCCCTCGTTATACCAACAGACACTACGGCTTCCCCGTCATGAGCAGCCAGGAAACAGAACTGTTCCTGCCTCCTCTCCGGCAGGTAACAATGTCCACCGGCGGAAATATACACGCGGTATATTCAACGGACGCCGGATTGGACCACATCCCCCGTCCTGGTTTGGAAATGATTTTAATCTGAGGCGCTAAGCCTGTTTCGCAGGAGTGCGTGTGGCACGAATCATTCCGTAAAAATGAGATTCATTTCAAAATCTGAATGAGTTGCATCTTAATTTTACCCTGCTTAGTAAATATGATTACACCTAACAAATTTATTTGCTTTTTTTCTGTGATTTCATGCCGAGCGAACTAAATTGTATTTTTATCTCTTCTATGCGGCCAAGTATTTTCGCAAAAATAGTGCTCCAAATACACAGGAGGATAAAACAAAGCTGTACGGCATTGACGACTATCGAGTTCATCAGATACGCATATTTTATTGGGTCCTGTAGATAAGGATCATACCTGCTTTTAAAAATCACAAAAACCTGTGAAACGATAATCGAAAATGTAATCCATAAAAATTTATTAAGATATGTCTTTTGCAAATCATATTCAATTTTCAGATTTTCCATCTGAATTTGTCCGTCTGTATTTTCCCAAAAATCCAAAGGCACGCCGTAATAGAAATAGAAATTACAGCCAACATAAAACACTCCGATAAAAATGAAGATAAAAAGAATATCCCATACATTAAGCAATGTCATGTCCAGCAATGTAATCATGCCGGCGGCTGCAAATTCTATCGCAGCGAGAATAAAGGAATAAGAGAAAGATATCAATCCCAGGCTTACCGGTACACTTTTAGAGTCCTGAAAACGGTGTTTGATTTGTTTTTCAAAACGCAGAGTCAATAATGTCATCAGCCAAAACACAAACACCTGTAAAGTAATGACCAACACAAAGAAAAGCCATTCAGTATGTAAAAATAATGTAGGGTAAAAAATATTGTTTTTAAAATATTCAACAAGACGATGACTGATGACGTAAAACGAAAGAGCCGTTGAAGAAAAAATACTTAGCGCCAATCGTTGTACTTTATTAAAATTGTATCCGCTTTTCATAATTTTGCTACAGCAGGAAGAAAGCTGTCAACTCCCTAATTCTGCGATATTTCCGTTTTTATCTGTTTTGATTAGAAAAATAGCGGTTGGAAGATCATTGTTACCGCATTTTTCCATACCGCAAATGATAAATCCACCGTCACTTGTCTTAGTCATCTTAGATGAACCACTATTTTCATTTATTCCGCCGAATATTTTTTCACCCAACCTGTTTCCGTCTTTATCCGTAATAATCATATAAATTCCGTTTTTTCCCTCACAACAAATAACATAATTCCCATTATCCATCTGATTTACGGCAAAGCCCAATTGACCGTCTTCAAATGTCTTCTCCCAAATATAATTGCCTGAATTATCTGTTTTGATTAAAGAGATAACATACTTTTTTTGGGAGGGATATGTCCGGCCGCAAATCAAATAATTATCATCACTTGTTTTAAACAGTGCTGAAGCATTATTAACTACAGTTCCACCGAATTCCTTTTCCCATATTTTGTTCCCATCTTTATCTGTTTTAACAAAATAGATATTATTGTTCCTATCTCCGGACCAAGTACCCCACCCATTAGTGCTTCCACAGAATAAATACTCATTTTCATCATTTATGATTCCAGATTCGAAATATGAATTTAAAGACTTCGATTTGTCGAAATATTTTTGCCATATTATTTTTCCGTTTTTATTCAATTTAAAGATAAAGGCACCATAATTATCCTCAGTAAGAGATTTACCACATATTAAATAACAACCATCAGAAGTTTTTAAAATCAAACATCCATAACCTGTATCATATTTTAAATTACCTATTATTTTATCCCATATTTTATTTCCCATCTTATCCAATTTAATTAAGTAAATATTTACTGTTTCCCATCGAAACGGTTCATGCGTATCTGTTGTATATGTCATTTTAATATTCCATTTTGTACCACATATAAGGTAATCGCCGTCATCTGTTTCAATTATCGAATTTCCATAACTATTTTTATCTTCATCAAAAGATTTTTGCCAGAGTATATCTCCCCACTTGTCTGTCTTAACTACATATAATTTCGGATCCCATTCATTATAATTACGCAAAATGTAGCCTTTTCCTCCACAGAATATATAATTACCGTCATGTAATTGAATTGCAGCATTTAATTCCACCCTCATGTTTCCATAACTCTTGTTGTTAATAATGCATATTTTCTTTTTAAAGGTAACGGCAGCATTAATAATTGTACTTACGTTATGTTTTTCCCTCTGGGCCTGGTACCAGGGACGGTCAAGATTGATATTCAAAGACAACACATTTGCCAATATTATTTTATTTTTTTCATACGACGCGATGGAAATGATCCATTTATCGATCTCCTCCAGCCACTCCTTAAGCTGGGCCAGCGAGCGTACATACTCCTCTTCACTCTTGTAGGGAGAAGTATTGATAACCGCTATGGCGTCCAGTATCCGGTCTCGCGCCGCCTGGTACTCTTTCAGTGTTTTTGCCTTGCCGTACGTGTTCACCGCCTGCTCATACAAGCCGCTTATTCGCCTCATGTCCGTTTTTATCTGTTCCTGTTTATCCAGCTTCTGAAAATACTTACCGATGGCATCGAATTTACTCTTGGCGATATTATACAGAAGCACAAAGTTCTCATCCCCCCCCATCTTATAGGGCGTGATTGTTACCGATTTCTGTACTTCATCGTAAAGCTCCCGTGCCTGCTTATAGCGCTTCCCGTCAAGCGCGCCTTCCGCCCGCTTGAACACCGCGTAACACTTATTGAACGTATCCAGTTTCTTCTTGTCGAACGCCGACGAACCAACGCTTAAGATCGTAAACTCCTCATCTTTTGTGGCTTTTAAATCCAGCTCCGTTTTTTTGCCCTGCTCCCAGCCGAACATGGAAACCCCTAAAAACACGTTCATATCCGCCTCAACGTTGCGTACAGAAATCTCCTGCTCCCTTTCCCTGCCTTCCTCAAGCGAAAGCTTCTTTACGTTATTGTCCATGTACCTCACAAGCTCCACAAGCGAGATAAACCCACTCCGGTCCGTATCCGCTTTCCCTCTCAGCCCGTTGTTCAGGGCGTACGACATATAGCTTGCCCGGTAGGTACTGCTTTCATAGCTGGGCATGCCCGACCTGGAGGCGCTGATCAGTATGATTTCTTTTAATCCAAAATCAGCACCATTCAAGCCCTGTACCTTCCCTATCCCCGCCGTGCCCTTTTCCCCCGATATGACATTGGTTCTGCATGCGTCAAGGAAAAAGACCGTTTGACAGCGGGAGCCCTTCACCGCGTCCTGAAGCTCCGTAAGGCTTACCAGGCTGTTCTGTATCAGGTTCCCCCGCCTGTCCAGCCTGGTATCGGCGGGTAGGATGCAGCTTTCCCCGTTCAGCGATACCCCGTGCCCGGAGTACAGAAACAGCAGCACGTCGTTCTTCTTACGTGCCTTTTGGGCCAGGTCCCTCAATCCGTCCAGAATGGCGGCCTTACCCGCGTTGGCGTTCGTCAGTATCGTAATGTTTTCCCCCGGATACTGGTTGTATACGGTCAGCGTCTGGTACAAATCCTCCGCGTCATTGGCTGCGTAATCCAGGTCCGTAATCCAATCATCGGCGAACTGCGACACGCCCACAATAAGCGCAAACTTGGTAGACTCGTTGTAGATGTTCTTCTCTTTGGTATTCACTTTAAGGGTGACGGTGCTCGATTCTGTTGAAACACACGCCATACACAAAAATGTAAGGAAACAGAGGGTTATAAACGATAGTATGAAAAACATCCGTATTTTTTTCATTTTTTCCCCCTTTTTAATATGACTTGTTTATTTCGCGATATGATGAAAAGTAAAGGAATAATAAATACCTTCGCCGGCGTCCGGCAGCTTATGCGCGTTGTACACGGCGTAATTGTCCTTGCCCTTGTTCCTGGCAAAATCAAGCACCCTTTCCAGCTCTTTATCGCCTTCGGAAATACGCGCGTAATCATCCGCCGCCTCTTGCAGTTTCAGCCTGGCCTGGGCCACCGTTACCCGACCCCTGTGTTGATTGATATACTCACAAAGCTCTTTCAGCTTTTTATTCTCTTTCCGGCTGACATACATCTCTATCATTTCCGTCCCCGTATTATCGTCCAGGATAAAGCCTTCATCCCTGCCGGTGGGGATGCTTACCATCTTACCGGCCGCAACGGGGTTTTCATATTCGCCGCCGGGCAGGGGGAAAAGGGTATAGATTTTTTCCTGCGCGTCTATGTTGAATATATACAGGTAATACGAATTTTCGGCCTTTAACACAAGTTTGTAAAGATCGCCGGAACGGAGGTAGCTTTTACCATCCAAGGGCTGCCATTCGTTTGAAATCCCCTGTTTCCACCCCAGCACGGAAAAGATAAGCCCCTGGGAGGTGACGGACATGATGTCCTCAAACTCGGGTGTACGCAGCGTATAGCCGATAATCGCCTTCTCGGCGGCGATTACCCCCTGCAACTCCTCGTCATAGCTGTAACCGGCCCCCGGTTCCATACCGAAGAGTTTTGTAATATCAGCCTCCGCGCTTAACGCCGCGCCGGAGGCATCCACCACTTTTACCACAATCTTTTCCGCTCTCAGCATCGAGTCGATATACGGACGCCTTTGATAAGCCGAAACCTCCGCATATTCTTTCTCAAGCTTTGGGTTAACCAGAAAGTATTTCTCAAGCCCCACTAATTGGATTTCAATATGCTCATTTTTTGAAATCTTTCCTTCCAAGGAGACGATAAATGGTATTCTCGCTTTTAACCCGGCGGCCTGCTCATAGGAATATTTTAGTTTGATTGTCTGCTTCACACTGGATTTTTTTAACTCACCGCTCCATATTCTTTTTACCGGGTTCTCCGTGTTCTGTAAGTCCGTAATATATCCCAGATACGGTTCCTCGTGGAAGACCTTAAACGGGATGTACTTTAATTCCCTTATCATGTTTTCAAGAGGATCATTAAAATTCTGGATACTTTTAGCGGTGTCCATGGCGCCAAGGCAGGAATAAAGGAATACAATAATGGTCGATAAAAGAAGATTAAAATGGATATTTTTTCTGACGATCATGTAATTTTTTAATTATAAGCTTCTCTTTAGGAGCTGTCAATAAATTTTACACTTTAAAAATGGCAAGTTACCGCATATGGCGGATAATATTTATAATTAGCTTACCTTCTTTTTTGCCTTATAATGTTGTTCTAAGGTTTTCCTTAAAAATGCTTTTATAACCGCTTGCCTGCTTATATTAAGCCCTTTTGCCAGATCATCAAGTTCATGAAGCATTTCAAATGTGAAATCGACATCAACCCTTTGAATTGGTTGGCGCATCTTTCCATAAAAAGGCAATTAAATTTTATATAAAATTATGGAACAGCCGTCCTTTTGAATCGTTAACGAAATATTTTATGGCGTTAATGAAAGATTTTACAAGTAATATTTATTATAGAACATTTGAGGCAAGTTTCCACTTAAACACATCCCGGCCCCTGCTCACAAGCCCCTTGGAATCTCCTAATCAATCTCACGGAAGTGTTCCACGTATTCCAGGGACTGGTGCCTGAAGTAGGTATTATAAAGATCGGCATAATACCCCCCGCCGGCCAGGAGCGAGTCGTGGGTGCCCTCCTCCATGATCTTCCCGTGATCGATCACGATGATCCTGTCCACATGGCGCACCGTGGACAGGCGGTGGGCTATAATCAGGGCGGTCCTATGCTCCATCACGGTTTTCAGACCCTCCTGAATCAGCACCTCGGTAAACGGATCGATGGAGGCCGTGGCCTCGTCCAGAATGAACAGGCAGGGATCGCGCAGCAGCATGCGGGCCAGGGCTACAAGCTGGCGCTGCCCCATGGACAGGTTAGCCCCGCGCGGGGCCACCTGCGTATCCAGGCCCGCGGACAGGTCGGCGATCCACTCGCCGTTTCCGATATGGTACGCGGCCTCGCTAATGGCCTTGTCCGAGGCACCCGGGCGCCCGTACTTGATGTTCTCCCGCACCGTGCCGGAAAACAGGAACGGGTCCTGGGGCACCACGCCCAGGTGGCGCCGGTACCGTCTCAGGTCAAGCTCACGGATATCACAGCCGTCTATCAGCAGCTCGCCGCCCTGGAACTCATAGAACCGGCCGATCAGGCTGGCGATGCTGCTTTTCCCGGCGCCCGTGTGCCCCACCAGGGCCACGGTCTCTTTCTTATGGATGGTAAGCGAAAAATTTTCCAGCACCGGGGTGCCGGGCGTATAACTGAAGCTGAAGTTCCTGAACTCGATCTCCCAGGAACCAGGTTTGATCCGCTTATTGTCCCGCTGTGTGACCTTTGGCCGCGAATCGATAAGCGCAAACACCCGTTCGGCCGCGGAAAGCCCGTCCTGAAACTGGCTCCAGAACGAGGCCATACTGATCAGGGGAAAGAAGAAAAACCCCACCGTCTGCATAAACAGGTACCAGTTGCCGGGTGATAGTCCGAACCAGGTAAGCTGGAACCCGCTGACATAAACAAGGGCGGCAAGCCCTAGGCCGGAAACCGCGCCCATAAGCGGGAAGATCATGGTAAGCACGAGACCGCGCCGCAGGCCCACCCTGTAGCCCTGGGTGTTGTTTTCCGTAAACCCACGGTAGATGGCCGGCTCCTGGCGGAAGGTCTTGGCCACCATGATGCCGCTGATGGATTCCTGGATATGGGCGTTGATCTTGGCCGTAAAACGTTTGGCATACTGGGTTACCTTACGTGCTATCTTACGAAAACTTAAAGCGATAACCACGGCCAGGGGCGCAAAACAGATGAGAATCAGTGTAAGCAGGGGGCTGATCAGCATAAGCCAGACAAACAGGATTAAAAAAAGCAGGATCTCATTCCCAAGGTCGGTCACCAGGGTAAGGATATAAGAGAAGTCCTGGGTATCTGAAGTGATCCTGCTCACGATTTTTCCCGTGGGGTGTTGGTCAAAGAAGGACAGGTCGTGATCGAGTACCGCAGACAGGGCATCCTCCTGCAGGCGCAGGACCAGGTTGCCGATCACCACCGTGTCCAGGCGCTGCAAGATATAATTGAATATCCAGGCGGCC
The DNA here is from genome assembly GCA_964638895.1 of uncultured Spirochaetaceae bacterium. GTDB lineage: Bacteria > Spirochaetota > Spirochaetia > SZUA-6 > RPPD01 > JAFGGG01. The sequence continues at coordinate 22,607 of CAZWYY010000033.1, forward strand.
ACTCCCAGGATGAGGATACCTGCGGTAAACAAAATGATGGCCAAGGGTGTCACCCCCTGCAGCAGAATGTCGAGGGACTTGGAGATAAGGATGGGCCCGAAGCCGGAGGCCACCGAGTTTAAAAACAGCACCAGACAGATAACTGCGATTTTTCTTGTGAAGGGTTTTAAATACTGAAAAATTCGAGCGAACAACTGCCTGTCGCTGTAGCTGCGGTCGTACGCCTCGGTTTCAAGTCCGTCAAGTATAAAAGCCACTGCTCCTCCTTCCCCGGGCTATTCCCGGATAAATATGCGCCGGTATTCGGGGCTTGTGTCCAAAAGCTCCTTGTGCGTACCGAAGGCCTTCACCCTTCCCCGGTCCAGCACCAGGATGCGTGTGGCCCAGCGGATCTGACTCAGCCTGTGCGTAATGATGAATGTGGTCCTGTTCTTGCTGATGTTACGCATGGCCTTCTGGATCTCCTCCTCGGTGCGGCTGTCTATGGCGCTTGTGCTGTCGTCCAGGATCAGTATCCTGGGATTCTTTAGAAAAGCCCTGGCGATGGCGATCCGCTGGCGCTGGCCGCCGGAAAGGGTCACCCCCCGTTCGCCCACCACGGTTTCATACCCGTCCCCCAACGACAGAATAAACTCATGGGCGCAGGCCGCCCGGGCCACCTCCTCGATCCTGGCCCGGCCCACACCGGGGTCGCCGAAGGCGATGTTCTCAGCCAGTGTCCGGGAAAACAGGAAGATGTCCTGTTCTATAAACGAAATCTGCGAGCGCAGGCTCTGCATGCTCCAGCGTTTGACATTAATTCCGTCTATCAGGATCGAGCCGCGGTTGGCGTCAAAAATGCGGTTTAAAAGCCGGGTAAGCGTACTTTTGCCGGAACCGGTCTTGCCCACTATAGCGATTGTTTCACCGGGCTCCACGCGGAAACTTACTCCGGACAGCGCCGGCTTGCTTTCGTAACTGAAGCTTACGTTTTTGAACTCAACCCTGCCTTTGATGGGCCGGGTTATCCCGCCCGCGTTTTCATCCAGCTCTGTTTCGGTATTAATAAACTCAAGAATTCTTTTGGCGCCCGCCAGGCCAAGCTGAACCAGGTTAAACGAGAACAGTGAAATGAACGTGGGGAAGCGGAACGCGTTCATAAGCCCTATAAACGACACAAAACCGCCGATGGTGATCACTCCCGCGCGCCAGAGAAACAGGCCGTGCAGGAAGGCCAGGGCCCAGCAGAAGGTGAATGCCAGCATAGGGTAGTATTTACTCTGGATGATACCCTGGCGTATATACAGGTCGCGGTAGCCCGCCGCCTCCCGCCTGAACTTGCCCCAGGCCTTACGCTCCTGCGCATTGGATTTGATGATCTCCACCCCGGACAGATCCTCCTCAAGCCGTGAGTTCATGTTCCCGAACTGCTCGCGCTCACCCAGGCTTATGGGCGAAAGGCGCCGGTTGTAATCGAACACCGTGATAAAAAGCAGAACAAGAAACAATGAGGGAACCGGCAGCAGGCGGTAATCCAGCAGGCCGACGAGTACGTAGGGCGCCACGATGGCCATGCTGGAATCGATGATCAACATTATCCCAGGGCTGAACATCTGGTTGAGCATATGCACGTCGTTCGTGCACCGCGCCATGATGTCCCCGATCCTTTGCCTGCCGTGAAAGGTCTGGCTTTTTCCCAGAAGCGAGGCAAACAGCTCGTCACGGGCGTCACGCTCGATTCGCTGCGCGATAAACTCGATTGAAAAATTCCTGGCCAGGCCGAACACCCCCTGGCTCAGGGCCAGGGCGGCTATGGTCAACGCCACCGCAAACAGGGCCCAGAAATCCCAGCCCGGATGCACGATCACGTCGAAGCCGCGCCCGATTTGCACCTGGATGCTTGAGTAGGAAAAGTTGTTGATGACCGCGGCCAGGACCGCCACAATGGGAAACAGGGGATACCGCGTGGTATGGGAGAATATCCACCGCACCGAGCCCTTGCGGTTGTAATGGTATTCGGTGTCCGTGTGAAACTCTCTTTTCTGCGCCATACATGTCCCCGCTGTATAATAAAGCCCGCTAAACAGAGCCCACTATAAGATACTACTCTACGCGCGATACGGACAATCAAAAGCGTGCCGCAACATCCTTGACTTTTTCGGGGATTAAAACTATGGTCATTTCAATGGATTTGTTGTCCTTGACCGACCAGGTAGATACCATCCGCACCGCGTTCAGCTATATCAACCGCTTTAAAGGCCATACCTTTGTTATTAAAATCGGCAGCACCCTGTATCAGCATCCCCTGTTCCCGCTTCTGATCAAGGACATGGTACTGCTGCATAAAATCGGCATCCGCATCGTACTCATCCCGGGGGCGCGGGAGCGCATCAATGAAGTGCTGGCCACGTATAATATCACCTGTGAAACGGTCGACAACATCAGAATAACTCCTGAGAAGGCCATGCCCTTTGTGAAAATGGCGGCGTTCGACGTTTCCAACAAGCTTATGACCCTGCTTGCGGAAAACAATATGGACGCCATCATCGGCAACTGGGTAAGGGCCAGGAGCATCGGTGTGTTGGACGGCGTGGACTTTCAAAGCTCGGGGACCGTGGAGAAACTCAAGACAGAAATCGTGGAGACCATGCTGGGCCAGGGGCTCATCCCCATTTTTCCCAACATCGGCTGGAGCCTGACCGGCAGGCCCTACAATATTTCCTCCAATGAACTGGCATTAACAGTCAGCAGGGACCTAAAGGCCAGCAAACTGTTTTTTATCACCGATTTCGGCGGCATACCCGCGGGTGATCTGAAGATACCCCGGGGCGTGTTTGTGAACGAGGATAAGGTGGTGAACCAGCTCACCGCCCCGCAGACAAGAAACCTCCTTGACCTGAACACAAAAAGAAGCAAAACCAGGGAGTTTGAACTTTTGAATATCGCGTACAACGCCTGCATAAACGGCGTGGAACGGGTGCATATCATCGACGGCAGTGTAGAGGGTATGCTGCTTAAGGAAATATTTTCCAACCGCGGCCTGGGCACCATGATCTACAATGATCCGCACGAGAATATCAGGCCGGCGGGTTTCAGCGATATTCCCGAAATAATCCGTATCATGCAGCCGGCAATCGAGGAAAAGTTACTCATCCCCCGCACGCAGGCCGAACTGGAAGAAAAAATAAATGATTATGTCATTTACGAAGTGGACGGGACAACCCACGGCTGCGGCGCCCTGCACCTGTACAACAGCCGCCAGGGGGAAATAGCGGGTATTGCCGTAGACAAGACGTATAACAACCTGGGCATCGGTAAAAAAATAATAGATTTCCTCCTGGAAAAGGCGGGTAAAAAAAGCCTGGTTCAAGTGTTTGTGCTGACCACACAGACGGCAGACTGGTTTGTGGGCCTTGGTTTTAAAAAGGCCGCGCTTTCCGACCTGCCGGAGGAAAAGCAGCGGCAGTACAGCCATTCCAGGAACTCCCTGGTGTTCAGTTACAGCCTGGACGCGGCTTCCCGGAAACACCATTACAGCGTAGAGTAAGCGGCCGGGGACCATTGTGTCGCGGCGTGCGGGTAGAGGCTTCGACCCACTAAAAAAACATCACCGTTATATTACTGTACTTGTGAAAAAACTCCTTAATCTCATCGTAATTGGTAATCCTGGTACCGAATATATTCACATTGGTCTTATATCTTCCCACCCGGCTGATGATGGAGCGGGCCACCATTTTTACATTGAAGAAGGGCTCCAGCCGCTCCTTCGTATTTTTATAGTGATAGGCGATTTCATATCGGAGCTGCCTCTTGGGCTGATCAAAATAGGCGTACACAAAGAAGTTGTATATCGCCCCCTCCAGCCGTTTTATCACCTCTTCCTGTTTTACACCCGTTAAACATTTCTTTACAATACGCTGGGCAAGCTCATCAAACGAGTTTTCCTGGTTGAGAAAATGTGAGATTATAAACTCCGCCACCTTCAGGCAAGACTGGTCATCCTTTAGATTGGCCAGAAAACTTTTACTTACATTGAATATCTGTTCCCTGCCTTTTTTCTCGAACTCCGGATTCAAAAGCAAAATGAGGAAAATCAAGAGCGGTGATTTGTATCTTTGATCGGGCGGTGTATACTCATCCTTGGCCGTCTTCCACACCACATCGGCAATGATGCTCTTTGAGATTTCCTGGGAAAGCTTAAAATGATCCATAAGGTTTTTCACCAGCAGTTTGTAACTCATCAGGCGCTCGTAATAGGGAGCGTAAAACATGGTATCGATCATATCGGCGGATTTTAACAGGCCGATGGCAGTGACCTTTGTTTTATATTTATGTTCCAGGTTGCCTATGGGGGGGTAATAACGGATGAGTAGTTCTGCGATAATTTCCAACGGTTCAATCATGGCATTAAAAAAGTCTGTTTATATTCTATATTATGATAGGTTTTTCTCAAACTGAAAAGCGATTTTTTCCAAAATATGCCTCCGCCGGCGATTGCCTTAATCCGCTGAGCACCGCGCACGCGGTAATTATGTCCCACGCACTGGACAAATTCCGCTTTAATGTGCTATTTTCACTCGTACATCGACACTGATTATGGAGCGGTTTTCATGAACATCGGCTTTTTCACGGAATGCTGGGATCCTCAGATTAATGGCGTAATTACCTCAATGAAAAACCTGCGGCATGAACTTATCAGGCGGAATAACGCGGTATACGTTTTCGCCCCCAGGTACGGGAATTATCACGATAACGATCCCCGTATTTTCAGGCAGTTCGCGGTCAAATACATTTTCCAGCCCGAGTTTAACTTTGCCAGCCTTTTAAAATACAGGCCCCTGCGCTTTGCGCGCGGGCAAAGGCTGGACCTTATCCACTCCCACACCGAGTTTTCATTGGGGATTATCGGCTCACGAGTGGCCCGGGCGCTCAGGCTTCCGTTCGTCATGACCTTCCATACCTTCTGGGAGTATTACAGCCATTATTTCATGTGGGACCTGCTGCCTGAAAATCTATTCCGGTATATCCTGCGTATGCTTTATGCGTCCACCGATTATTTCATCGCTCCTTCCCAAAAGGTCAAATCATACCTGGAAAACGAAATGCGTGTTTCCGCCGTGATTGAGGTTATTCCTACCGGCCTGGACCTGGATCATTTTTTTGGTTATACGGTTACCCCCCGGATGAAAGATGAGTTTCGCCGCAAATACGGCCTGGCACAGGAAGATACGATACTGCTCTTTGTGGGCAGGGTCGGCAAAGAGAAATCTATTGATGTGCTGATCCGCGGCCTGGCGGAGTTAAAAAAGAAATACCCAAGGCTCAGGCTGCTGGTGGTGGGTGACGGACCGGCCGGCCCCTCATTAAAAAGAATGGCGGAACGCGCGGGCGTAAAAAAGGAGGTTGTGTTCACCGGCTACATACCCTGGAAACATATTCCGCTGGTGTATAAGTCCAGCGACATATTTACGCTGGCCTCGGTTTCCGAAACACAGGGCCTGGTGACGGTGGAAGCCCTGGCCTGCGGCCTGCCCGTGGTTGTACGCGATGACCCGGCCAGTCTGGATATCATCGAAGGCGGCAGGTACGGTCTCATTTTCAGGGAACATGGTGATTTTGTCGGAAGCGTCGGCTGCCTGCTCGATAATCCCGGGCTGCGGCTTGACCTGGCAAAACGGGCACAAGATGCCTCCCTAAAATATTCACTGGAAGGATTTGGCAAAAGGGTTACCGCGTACTATAATTGGATAATAGAAGACTATCTGGCTAAGAAATGAATATTGCTTTTTTTACAGAGTGCTGGGAACCTCAGATAAACGGGGTGATTACCTCCATGAGAAATCTGGAATACGAACTTGAAAAAAGGGGAAATCACATCCATATTTTCGCGCCCAGCCGTAACAACTATATCGATACGAACCCCACGCTCTTCCGGCAGCGCTCGGTTACCTACCCTTTTCAACCCGAGTTTAATTTTGCCAGTATGTTTATCCGCCGCGCCCTGAAAAAGGCCAGGCAGTGGAATATTGAACTTATTCATTCACACACCGAGTTTTCCATGGGTGTAGTGGCGGCACGTATCGCCAAAAATCTGGGTATCCCCTTGGTTTTTACTTTTCACACCCTATGGGAATGTTACAGCCATTATTTTTTTTGGGACATATTCCCGCGCAGCACAATCCGTTTTTTACTGTCGCTGCTTTATAAAATCCCCCATTATTTTATCGTACCTTCACGGAAAATAAAGACTTATTTGCAGGATACCATGAATATACGGGGCTGGGTGGAAGTTATCCCCACAGGACTTCACTTGGAGCACTTTTACGATTACACGGTTACCGGTGAGGCACGAAACGGTTTCCGCCGGAAATGGGGCATCGGTCGAAACGATCCGGTGATGATTTTTGTAGGCCGTATGGGCAGGGAGAAGTCGATCGATCTGTTGATCAAGGGGATCCCCTCCTTAAAAAGAAAATATCCGGACATTAAACTGCTGCTTATCGGCGGCGGGCCGGCCATCGATGAGTTTAAAAAACTCGCGCACGGACTGGGTGTTGAGAAACATGTTATTTTCTGCGGATACATGTCCTGGCAGTCAATACCCCTGGCCTATAAGGCTTCGGATGTTTTTGTCAATGCCTCCACTACTGAAACCCAGGGTCTGGTATCGGTGGAGGCCATGGCAAGCGGCCTACCGGTTATTGCCAAAAATGATCCCACGAACCTGGAGATCATCAACAATGGGAGGGACGGCCTTGTGTTCGACCGCCCCGTCGACTTTCCCGCCCGGGTGGATGAACTGCTTTCTCATCCCGCCCTTAAGACCGCCATGCAGAAAAAATCTTTACACGCATCAAGAAAATATACGGTTGAGGAGTTCGGCAAACGTACGGAAGAGTTTTACCGGCAGGTGAAGAGCGATTTTTACGGACCCAACTAAATCACGTTTACGGGGTGTAGCGGCCGGCCACACAGCAGTGTTTCCGCCACATTGGCGGCGGCCGCGGATTTCAACTCGCTCAGAGACTGTTCACTGTAATATGCGGTATGATCGGTGAGCACCACATTTTCCAATGAGCGCAGGGGGCTTGTCCGGGGCAGGGGCTCCTTTTCATAAACATCCAAACCGGCACTCATGCCGGGTTTATTTTCCAGGGCGCCGATAAGCGCCCGCTCATCGATCACCGGCCCCCTGGATGTGTTCACTAAAACCACCCGCTGCTTCATCAGTAAAAACTCCGGTTCCGAAAGCAGGTGCAGTGTTTCTCCGGTTAACGGCACATGCAGGGAGATAAGATCGGCCTTGCCCAACAGCGTGTGAAGATCGGTTTTTTCCCCGCCCATGGCCGCGATCGTCCCAGGGTCAACATACGGGTCGCAGACCAGCACCCCGCCCAGCCCCAGGGCGCCGACCTTCCGGTGCAGGGCCCGGCCTATACGGCCGTATCCCACAATCCCCAGTGTGGAAGCGCTGCTTCGTGAAAGCGGAAAGCGTTTTTCAAGCTTCCATTCCCCCTTACGGATCAGCTTATCTTTGAATATAATACCGTGAGCGCAGGTAAAAAGCAGGGCCAGGGCATGATCCGCGGTTTCCTCCACGCAGTAGTCGGGCACATTGGCAACCCAGATACCCTTATGCGCGGCGGCCTCTATGTCCACATTATCCACCCCCACACCATAACGCGAAATGACCTTGCAGTTTTGCATACCCCTAATGACCATGCCGTCAATTTTATGGAGATTTACGAGAACGGCATCGACCTGTCTTACCTTTGACAGAAGCCCTTGAGGGGTTTGGGGGTTTGATATATCAACCCGGGCATTGAGCCGGGCCAGGACCGCCTTCTCCTCTTCATAAGAGTCAAACACATTGTCTATGATTGCTATCAAGGGATTCATCTTACTTTTTAATAAATAATGCGCATACCTTCCGCAGCAGCTCCTCGGAACTGAAGGGTTTTCCCAAGAAATCAGTATCCGGACGCGCAAGTCTTTCCTTGGATTTTTTCGTATCTTCCGGTTGTCCCGAAGTAAAGATTATTTTTAATTCGGGAAAATGCGCCTTTAAATTATCGGCCAGTTCATAGCCGGACATATTAGGCAGGTGTACGTCCGTGACCAGTATATCCGGCTCGATCCGTTCAACCGAAAGCATGTCAAGCGCCTGCTCCGCGTCACAGGCTTTCACCACGGAGAATCCCCCGACAATAAGTACCCGCTCAATCAGGCTGCTTACTATTTCCTTATCTTCCACAAGCAGGATGATCGCCTTGCCGCCGGATTGCTTCGGCAGGTGACGCTCCTCCATATTCCGCTTTTCGGTTAGGGTCGGGAAGTATAGTCTGAAGACCGAACCCTTGCCCTTTACACTATCTACTTTTATTATTCCTCCGTTGTTTTTCATGATGGCATATACGGTAGAAAGTCCCAGCCCCGTGCCTTTGTCTTTGGGTTTTGTGGAAAAGAACGGTTCAAAGATATGAGATTTGGTCTCCGGATCCATTCCCAAACCCGTATCCTCAATGGAAAGCATCACATAAGAACCGGCGGTAAGTTCGATATCATGATTTTCCACCCCGGCATGTATCTCTTCATGTTTGGTTTTAATAATCAGTTTGCCGCCCTTGGGCATGGCGTCACGCGCGTTCACCGCGAGATTCATTATCACCTGTTCAATCTGGCTGGGATCCGCTTTAATCATACACAACCGGGGATCAATAACGGTAGTAAACTCAAGCTCCTCACCCAGCAGCCGCCTGAGTATACCGTCCATTTCGGATAAAATCCTGTTTAAATTGATTCTCTCCGGGCGTATTCTTTGTTTTTTACTGAAGTAAAGCAGTTTCTTGGTCAGTTCGGCCGCCATGTTCGCGGCGTGTTTAATCTCGCGTATATCGGCGTACAGGGCGTCCTTCTCATTAAGCACGCGCAGGCAAAGATCGCTGTAACCCAAAATCGCAGTAACCAGGTTATTAAAATCATGGGCGATACTCCCCGCGAAACGCCCCACGGCTTCCATTTTCATGGAATGGTTGAGTTGCTCCTCAAGGCGCTTTCTCTGTGTCACATCTATCAGTACGCCTTTTATATCCAGCAGTTCGCCGGAATCGTCGAACCTTCCCTGGTAATTCCCGATAACACTAATCAAGCTGCCGTCATGTTTTGTGAACTCGGTTTCGTACGAATCCACCTTTTTCTTGTCCCTTATTATCTCTACAACCCGCTTCCACTCATCTCTGCTTCCGTATAAGTCGGGAATATCATACTCCACACCGTCATTATTGCGGGTCTGTCCGATTATGCGTGTAAAAGCCGGATTATACAGGGTAATCCTGCCCTGGGGTGTGACAATAAAATCGGCCGCGGGATTCTCCTCAAAAAAGTACCTCAGTTTCTCCTCGTTTTCGCGCAGTTTTTCTATACCCCGTATGGTATGGATCATGCTTGCACTCAGGCCGGAAAGCACGCTTCCGATTTTTTCATCCTCGGCGGTAAAGCCGTTATCTTCTTTATCATGCAGGGACACGCATCCCACAAAGTTGTGAGAGTTGTGAATCAGGGGAAGAATTAGGAAGGATTCCTTTTTATACCCGTCCCAGCCGCTGGCGGCGAACCTCATCTCCCCGCTCAGATCATTCACTAAAAGCGGTTCCTTGTTATGCATTACCTGTCCGAAAAAACTGGAACGTTTTAACGGCAGAGGGATCTCCTCCGGCGTATGTCCCGGATCCAGGGAAAAGACTCTCTGCAGTTTGTCGTCCTCCAAAACAAAAAGGCTGCCCCCCATGATATTGAAAATTCGGGAAAACTCATCCATAATGACGCCGCCCAGCTCATGCAGGTAATTGCAGGAAATAAAGCGTTTGGCAGCTCCAAGCACAACAGACATTATATCGCCCAAAAAACGGGCCTCATTACTAATCTCGTACACTTGGTTCTGCAGCCTGTTGTTTTCTATCTGCAGGCTTATGCGTTCAAGACAACGTTCCAACAGGTTCCCCACCGGCAATGGGGCGAACGGTTTTTCCAGGTATTCATAGGCCCCCAGGTCCAGGTATCCAAGCGCCCTGTCCCTGAGAACGGTTTCGGCAGTTACAATACAGACGGAATATGGGTTGGTAACCCGGTATTTCCGCATAAAATCCATCACATCACTTTTCTTATTGCCGGTCACATCCACAATACAAATGAACGGCGTGGAAGACAAAATGTCCCTCCGCTGCATGGGATTCTCCACGTGCACACAGTCAAAGCCCATAGGCGTCACAATATCCATGAACCTACGCACATGCTCAGGGTTTTTCTCCACCAAGAGAATTGTGCGCATGTTTTTGCTTTTCCCGTTAAACAACTGGGCGGTTGTTTTCATTCTTATACCTCTTTACGATTATCTATGCTTCCGCTCTCCTTCTGAATTACTTTTTTCATTTTCTTAGGGCCCAAAATCCGTCCTATGTTATACAAAGCCTTTTCAACCTGGTTATGGTTGTTAAAGGCGCTGATACGTACATACCCTTCACCGCAGCTCCCGAACCCGCTTCCAGGTGTACATACCACACCCGCCTCTTCCAGTAACAAGGTAAAAAAATCCCATGACGGCATTCCTGTTTTTATCCAGATATACGGGGAATTATCGCCCCCTGTGCACATATAACCCATTTCCGAAAATTTTTTCCGGATAAGTTCCGCGTTATACATATAATAATCGATCAGCTCCCGCACCTGAATCCTCCCCTGCTCGGAGAAAACGGCCTCGGCCGCCCGCTGCACCGGGTAAGAGACGCCGTTGAACTTGGTTGTCTGCCTTCTTAACCACAGTTCACGCACGGAAACCCCATCTCCGGAAGACGTGTTCGCCATACACTCCCTTGGTATGACGGTATAGGCGCAGCGTGTGCCGGTGAAACCGGCGGTTTTGGAAAAGCTTCTGATCTCAAGCGCCACCCGCCTGGCGCCGGGTATCTCAAAAATACTATGCGGAATATCGTTGTCCCTAATAAAAGCCTCGTATGCCGCGTCATAAATGATCAGCGACCCGTTTTCCGCGGCATACTCCACCCAGGACTGCAGCCGCCGCCTACCGATCGCGGCCCCCGTAGGGTTATTGGGGAAACAAAGGTAGATCAAATCCACCTTTTGCCCGGGAGGTTCCGGTACGTACCCGTTCTCCTCGGTTGAGGGCAGATAAACAAGCCCCCCGTACCCGCCCTCACGCCAGGCGCCGGTGCGGCCCGCCATAACATTGGTGTCCACATACACCGGATACACGGGATCAGGCACGGCTACCACGGAATCCTGCGCAAAAAGTTCCTGAATGTTCCCGCAATCGCACTTAGCGCCGTCACTGATGAATATCTCATCGGTATAAATCTCGGCGCCCCGCTCCTGATAATCATAACGCGCGATTTTTTCCCTTAAGAATCCATACCCCTGCTCCGGTCCGTACCCGCGGAAGCTGCGCTCATCCGCCATCTCATCCACCGCTTTATGAAACGCCTCAATACAGGCCCGGGGCAGGGCGCAGGTGACATCCCCTATACCCAGTCTGATAACCTTATGCTGTGGATGCTTTTCTTTGAACGCGGCCAGGCGCCCGGCGATCTCCGCAAAAAGATAGGAGGACCGCAGTTTCAAAAAATGTTCATTTGCCCTTATCACGTATTGAAATCTCCTTATCCGGAAAACCGTCACTATAATATGGGTACTATTTGATTTATACAATGGATTTGTTAAATTATTTTTTTCATTTCATGCCGCGCTGTGCGGCATCAATTGACAATTTACAGATAATTCTATATTTTTTCAATACATAATATGGAAATAATAGATTACGGACGCAATCCGGAATACATCACAAAGATTATAAACAGGGGACTCTCACCGGACAAAACCATACTGGAGACCGTGCGGTCAATCGTACGGGACGTGAAGGAGCGGGGGGATCAGGCCCTGTTTGAATATACAAAACGCTATGACGGGTATGATCATGACGCCGCTACGGTCGCGGTAACCGAAGGGTACCTCCTGGAATGTAAAAAGAAGGTCGACCGCGATTTTTTAACGCTGATCACCGAGGCAAAAACTAACATAGAGCGGTACCATCTTTTGCAGAAGCAGTCATCATGGCTGGAGCAGTTTCCCGACCGGGTAAAACTGGGTCAGAGGATCATTCCCCTGGAACGTGTCGGCGTATATGTGCCCGGCGGAAAGGCCTTTTATCCCTCCACCGTGCTGATGAACATCATACCCGCCAAGATCGCCGGCGTGGAGGAGATAATCGTGGCAACGCCCCCGGCGCATTTTTTTCAAAAACCGCTGCTGGGCGCCACCCTGGCCCTGCTGGGCATAAAAAAAGTCTATCTCGCGGGCGGGGCCCAGGCCATAGCCGCCCTGGCCTTCGGCACGCAGAGCATCCCCAAGGTGGATAAAATAGTGGGCCCGGGCAATATCTATGTAAGCCTGGCAAAGCGTGAGGTCTTCGGTTTCGTGGATATAGACATGATCGCGGGTCCTTCCGAGGTCGTTGTCCTCGCCCAGAAGGGCGCCAATCCCGAATGGGTCGCACTTGACCTGCTCAGCCAGGCGGAGCACCGTACCGGTTTCGAATCCGCCGTACTGGTTACCGACTCGGCGGATCTTGCGCGCAATGTCAACCGCTGTCTAGAGGATCAACTGGACGCATCCGAGCATAAACAGGAGATACGCACCGTACTGGAAGCTTACGGGGCCATTATCGTGGTGGATTCCATAACCCGCGGCGCGGAAATTGTGAACAGCATCGCCCCCGAACACCTGGAGCTTCTGGTGCATGAGCCGGAAAAAATCCTGCCCCGCATAAAACACGCCGGCGCGGTTTTTGTGGGCGAATTTTCAAGCGAACCCGTGGGCGATTACTGGGCGGGTCCCAACCATGTGCTGCCTACCGGCGGAAGCGCACGTTTTTTTTCGCCCCTCGGCGTTTATGATTTCGTCAAAAGAAGCTCCCTCATCTATTACAGCAAAGAGGCGCTGCTTAAGAACGCCCTGAAAATAGACCGGCTGGCGCGATATGAGGATTTAAGGTTTCACGGCGAAGCGGTACTGAAGCGGTACCGGGATCTCACGGACACCGGAACCTCATAGGCTCGCGGGCGCACACCGCGCTCTATTTACTCACCTTAAAAAGCATGACGTCCCCGAAGCCCAGCTTCTTGGCCAGGTAGTCGGCGGGCTTTTTTACAAACAAAGGCACGCTGCCCCTGGCAAGCCCACCCCAGGTGATTGTTTTATGAATCCTGAAACCCAGGGAGCAAAGGAGTCCGGCGAGAGTTTTTTTTGAGAAAAGAAAAAGATGGTCCGCAATGGCGGAGCGCCATTTGTTTTTAAACAGACGCGCCTGAAAGCCGTTGCAGTTGGGTGTGGTGATCAGGGCCAGTCCGCCGGGTCTGAGGATTCTCTTTACCTCGGTCAATAAGACGCGGGGGTCGGAAACATGTTCAATCAGGTGGGAAAAATGAACGAGGGAAACGGATTCGCGGGCCAGCTTCGCCGCTTCCAGCGTACCGATGAAAATCGGCACACCGCGCCGCTTTATGCCGTACTCGGCCGATTCCCTGCATATCTCCACCCCCCTGACGGACCACCCTCGCGACTGCATGTGGGACAGCAGTTTTCCGGTGGCGCAGCCTATGTCAAGGAATGTCTTATCGCGCCATTGTCGCAACACCTTATCGGTAAACCCGGCATCCCTGAGACCCAGCAGCATCAGGTTGAAAAAGTTGTCTTCGTTGGCGTACTCATAATCAAAATAACCGCCGTCGTACCGCTCGGCCACCTCGGCGCTTACAGGCTGTGGATTCTGATACACCAGACCACACCGGCGGCAGCGCACGAATACATAATCATCGTCCGTTAAAAACGGTACGGCGCTGTCGGCTCCGCAGAGGTTGCAGGCAATGTTCTGAAACCCGCCCTTTTTTACACGGCCGGAAAAGGTCTTTACAACGGAGAACTTACCCACACATTAACCTCCACGCTGCTTGTATTACCGTTAAAATCGCCGACCGTTATAACCAGATGGTTTTTCCCGTTTATCAGCCCCACACGGCCCAGGGAGAGTATATCGCTTTGGTCTCCGGTAAGAGGGTACAAATCTTCAAAGCTTTTTCCGCAACTCTCCAGATAGTACCGGCCGTCTTTAAATAAAAGAGCATTAAAACGGATATCCGCAACCTTCATCTCATTCCGCACAACCTGTACGGCGAAGGGCGCAACCGTACCGCCCGGGCGGCCCGGGGAATCATAGGTACGAACATAAAGCTCAATTTTATCCGCATTATACTCGATTTCCTGCGGCAGTTCCGCCAGCTTTCCTTCCCCATTTTTATAGTACAGATCTTTGATTACCGGCGGTGTTTTATCGTGTATGATTTTAGCCTCATTTTTATACACCACTAGCGGATTGAGGATGGTCTTCTCTTTATGGTCGATTATGGTGAGATGAAGGTGCCTGCCCAGGGAATACCCCGTGTCGCCCATTATTCCGACGGTATCGTCTTTGGTGTAACTCACCTTGTCCGGATTAATGGTGTGCTTTTTCAGGTGTGCGTACAGACTACGAATACCGGTATCGTCTTCAAGCACCAAAAAACTGCCCAACCCCACCGGCACACTGGTATAGGTTGCCCCCTCATCATAATAAAACACAACCTTACCCGGTGAAATCGGTTTTATCTCCTGCTCCTCGCCGGCCAGATCGATACCGGAATGCAGGTGATCCCCTCTGCTCTCCCCGAAGGTAGCCGTAATAATCACCTTTGAAACCGGCCACTCAAAAGCAAAAAGCAGCAGGCATAAAATAAACAGACAGGACGCCACCCGGATTTTCATTACTCCTCCAAAATATTAAGGCAAATCAAGCTATGATCCACACCCAGGAAAACCCGGTTGCCCTGCACGGACAGAAAGGTTTTTTGTCCGCCGAAATAATCTTTAAAATAAACCACGGCCGGGGGTCCTGCCAGTAGAATCTCGTATATATTATTCCTGCCGCTCACCACGGCCAGGGTTTTAATGAGGGGGGAATAAGACAGCTTTTTCACGTCTCCCAGAAGCGGCACTCTATGTATCTTTCCGCTTTCCGTATTAAAAATATCAATCGCCCTGTTTCCTTCAAAAAAAAGCAGTTTCCCGTCATCCGAAAACTCCATTCTCATCTCCCGCCTAAAATCACTCTCCAGCGGTATCAGATTTACAAGTGGTTTTTCACCGGGTTCGATCCGCCCGCTGAAAAGGTACTGCGGTTGGGCGCCCGATATACCGGCGAACATGGAGTTCATGCGGCTGAGCGCCGTCCCGTAAATACAATCCAGCGTGCTCTTCGGCAGCGTGAACACCGATACCCTGGTTCCAGAGGCATCAAGCAGCGTCACGGTGCCGTCCCCGGAGCCGCAGAGCAGGTAATCCCGGTTATAACTCAGTGTGGTAATCCAGGAGGCGACATCGGAACTCCACAACACCCCGCCTTCAGGGTCAAGTTCCTTTATTCCGGAAAGATCACTTTTCACCATAAAAAACCGGTTGCCGTCGGCCGACAACAGCGGGAATCCCGGCCCCGGGTTATGGTAGACTCTTTTCCGCCGGCCGGCTGTGTCATAGTATGTTAAATCTCCATGCACCACCGGATAATAGATAAAACCCCGGCTTGAAAGCGCAACCCTGTATGGTACATCCCCTTTATCTTCAATCTTCCGACTGAAGATGAGTTTCCCATCCCCATTGAAATATCCGAAATAGTCACCGGCCTCCTGGCCCATGCTGAACGGGTACACGTCCTCAGCTTCGGACGGGGCCTCCGGAGCGGAGGGGGCGGCGGTAGTGACTGCAACCTGCGCGGTCGGCGTGGGATTATCAAGATCAATCAGCCACTGAATATTAATTCTTGTTTCTTTTGGAACCTGTTGGGCGAAAATAAAAAAATAAAGCGCCATAAAAAAAAGCGCGGCAAGCAGAAGACCTATTCCGGTTTTCTTATTTTTTTTTTGAAAAAGTCTTTGCATTGAATGTCCTATCCTATAGTATTGGAATTGGGTTGTCAATTACATATCAGGAATTGCGTAACAGAGAGATCAACAGGTACCTGCGGCTGGCCGGCGAGGCGGCGTTGCGTTCCTACTCGCCCTATTCCGGGTTCAAGGTAGGGGCGCTGCTGCTTTGCACAGACGGAACATATTATACCGGTACAAACGTGGAAAACCGATCGTACGGGTTGACCGTCTGCGCCGAACGCGCGGCCCTTTTTGCCGCCGTGGCCGGGGGCGCGCTGAGTTTCCGGGCCCTGTTTATTGTGTGCCCGGACTCGGATTACGCGATTCCGCCCTGCGGCGCTTGCAGGCAGGTGATAAGCGAGTTTACGGAAGGCAGTCTTCCGGTATATTACTGCGGTAGGGATTTTAAGGTCAGCCGGAACAAAATGGGCAGGCTTTATCCCTTTGACTCGCTCCACGAGCTTAAAAAATAAGCCCTGCCGTTATTTGCGTATTTCACCCCTTCTGCTTTTTTCTTCTTCCTTCTTTTTGGAATCGGCCTCCATTTTGGTTGTCCACACGTCTATTTTGCGTTTGGTAACCTCCAACTCCTCCGTGTCGTTCATCAAGGTCAGAAGCCGCTTCAAGGCGGCCAGGTAGTTGATCCCCTGCTTGATATCATCAATACGCAGGGTGGAAAGCTCATACTTTTCGCGGTAACGCGCGGATGTGCGCTTAAGCATTTCTATGGCCAGCTCCAGGTGCTCACGCCGTTCATTATACCCGGCCACGGACGGGTTCATTTTACTTAAGACGGTTTTTAAATTGATAAGGTTCTTCAATACCGTGGTATACCTTCCCTCCAGCTCCACGAAAGACCATTTCCATTTTGAATTGATACCGAAAGCCTCCTCTACCGATACAATGGCAAAACCGAGCTTCCTTACCAGATGATATCGGCTTACATCGTCAAAGGCTTCTATAGTTGCCAGGCGCTCTTCATATTCGGAGAATGGGACGTCGATGTAGGTGGAGACTATCTCTTCAAGATAAATAATGCTTTTATAACAACATTTCCTGGCCTCGTTCAAAAAGGCCTCGTTTCTTATACCCAGAAGCGATACGGAAAGGGAGTTCATCAACAGGAAATAGGAGACCATATTCATGTTTTCATCACAAAGCTGCAGCCTCTTATAATTCGCCCCTTTTTCATCGGAAAGCATAATCATTCTGATCTTCTTTTCTTTCTCCAGCATTCCGTTTACCACTTTTTTATACTCTTTGATCTTTTCTAAGTATTTCTTTTTGGCTGCCTGGCTTATTTTGGCCATTCGGCTTACCTCCTTTAAGAGCCGTATTTCAGGATAAGCTCCTCGGCGTGTTTGAGTGAAACATCCTCTTTCTTGTCTCCGGCAAGCATACGCGCCACCTCTTCCTTTCGTTCCTGGCCATTCACAATTTTGACCTTGGTAAAGGTTCTGCCCTGCTCCATGATCTTTTCCACTTTGATATGGTTCTGGGCCCTCACCGCGATGGTGGCCAGATGGGTGATACAGAGAATCTGTTTGTATTGTGACAGGTACTTCAGGCGTTCCCCCACCGCGATCGCCACCTGGCCGCCGATACCGGCGTCCACCTCATCAAAGATCAGGCAACCTATGTCGTCGGATTCGGCCAGGGCCGATTTGATGGCAAGCATGACACGGGAAAGCTCCCCTCCCGAGACAATGCTCCTTAGTTTCTTGAACGGCTCTCCCAAGTTGGGTGAGATGACATACTCAATCTCATCATTGCCGTGCTGGGAAATCACCGGCCGCTTGTTGTCGTTCAGTTTTTCGGAAACCATGACCTTGAAGCGCACCTTGGGCATACCAAGCTGTTTTAATTCGTCCTCCACCTTTTTTTCCAGCACCACGGCCGCGCTTTTGCGTTTCTCGGACAGGGCCTGGGCCGCCTCGACAAGCTGTTTTTCCCGCTCCGCGATCTGGCGCTTCAAGACCTCCTTGTCCTCTTCCCAATTCTCAATTGCCTCAAGCTCGGCCTTGCTTTCCGTGAAGAACTTCAATACATCGTCTATGGTATCGCCGTACTTCTTTTTCAACAACCTTATTTCACTCAAACGATCCTCAACCAGGGAAAGCCTCCCGGAATCGAAGTTAAGCTGGTCTTTAAAATGCCTGACGCCCTCGCTAAAATCCTCAAGCTCGTAATATGAATCCTCAAGTTGGGTTTTCAGGGCCGAGAGGTTGGGATCGATCTCCGAAAGCTCTTCCATGTCCCTGCGGGCCGTCCGCAGTGAGGCCAGCGCCCCTCCCCTGCTTTCCGCCACGTTCCCGTGGATCTGCTCCAGAAGCTGAAACAGGCGTTCGTAATTCGCCAGGAGCTTATGCTCCTGCTCCAGCTCCTCATCCTCCCTGGGTTTGAGGTCGGCCTTGCCGATCTCCGCGATGGCGTGCTTCAACAGCTCCACCTGGCGCAGCCTCTCCCGTTCGGTGGCCAGCAGCTTCGTATAGCGGTCCTTCAGGGCCTTCAGCTCCGTAAATCTGCCGGCAAACTCCTGCGCCTCGGCCCCGCAACCCGCGAAGAAATCCAACACCTTCCTGTGGTTTTCGACCTGCAGCAGGGACTGGTGCTCGTGCTGACCGTGCATATCGAAGATCATGGAGGTCATCTCCTGCAATGTACTGCGGGTGACGGGTACGGATTGAATATAAATCGATCCTCGGCCGTTTTTCTTCACCGTGCGGCGCAGGATGATATTGCCGTCCTCAGGACTGATTTCATGCCCGGAAAGCCAGTCCGACACGGACCGGTTGGCGCTTACGTTTACCACCGCCGATACCAGGGTTTCCTCGGTGCCGGTGCGGATGATGGAGGCTTCCGCCTTCTGCCCCAGCAGAAGACCCAGTGCGCCGATCAGAATGGATTTTCCGGCGCCGGTCTCCCCCGATAAAATGTTCAGACCCCGAGAAAATTTAATGGACACCCGGTCAATTAACGCGTAATTGTGTACATGCAGTTCTTCAAGCATTGGGTTCTCCGGACCAGTTGAGTTTTGATCTTAACACTTCATAAAAATTTCTTTTATCTGAATTTATTATATGCGCGTAATGCTTCGATTTCCGGAATACCACCCTGTCCATGGGTTTCAATTTAAAAAGAGCCTGGCCGTCCACGGTGAGGTTGAGCGTGGTCCTCTGCTTTTCTTGGAGTACGATCTCAAGGTATTCCCCGGCCGGCACCACCAGCGGCCGGTG
The DNA here is from genome assembly GCA_964638895.1 of uncultured Spirochaetaceae bacterium. Lineage (GTDB taxonomy): Bacteria > Spirochaetota > Spirochaetia > SZUA-6 > RPPD01 > JAFGGG01. The sequence goes on from CAZWYY010000033.1 coordinate 41,847, forward strand.
TGAGAGCGAAAATGGGCAGATCGGACAGATGATCAAGGCCTCCATCTCTGGGTGCAGGATCGGTCCGCCGGCCGACAGCGAATAGGCCGTAGACCCTGTGGGCGTGGCAATGATGATTCCATCGGCGCGGTAGCGTCCTATATGGGTTTTGGAGAGATAAGCGTCCAGTTCCACCAGCCGGGCGATTCCGGAGGTAATGATAACGCCGTCATTCAGGCCCGAAAAATATCCCGCCTCACGGCCGGACCTGACAACCTTCACATCAAGCATGATGCGGGGACTCACGCTGATCTCTTCATTTACATACTTTTCATACACCTCCTGCCATTCGCTTTTGGAAACCTCGCTGATAAAACCGAAGGTGCCCAAGTTGACCGCCAGGATGGGGATATCCATACCGGCGACAAGCTGTGAGCAGTAAAGCAGGGTGCCGTCCCCGCCCGCGGACAATGCCAGATCCACTGACTCCAGGGAAGCTTTTACCCTGGCCCTGATGTTTTTTAAATCCAGCACCTCAATCTCTATATTTTTTTTACTGAAAAAGGCCTGGATCTGAGGCTTAATTTTAGCAACATGGGTCTTTGTATTGTTCAGGACCGCGAGTACCTTTTTTATCTTCCTCATAGACTTTCGGCTCTTACTACCACTATAAAATCTTATAGTATTTTTGTAAAGTTATCTTAAAAAAAGATGATATGCCGGAAACCCTTATATAGTGGACCGAAGCGTGTACCCAAGGAAAGCAAAAACGCAAGTTTAGGT
>CAZWYY010000034.1:0-42362 GCA_964638895.1 uncultured Spirochaetaceae bacterium
GTCGCTCCGGCCCGCTTCATCTATGTTGTGGATCTTGAGCGGTTCAAGCACTCCGGATTTCCGGAGCCCGGGCTCTTTGACGCTGAGATTCAGAAGTCTTATTATTTTGTTGATACGGGCCTGATCGCGCAGAATGTATACCTGGCCGCTTCGGCCCTGGGCCTGGCCGCTTGGTTTCACAACTGTAACAAACAGGCGCTGGCAAAACTCCTGGGTCTGGGACCGCAAGAGCGCGCGCTTTTCGGACAAACCATCGGGTATGCCGGAGATTGAGCATAAAAAACGGGGAAATATTCGGTTATGTTTATTAAAGCAGTGAAAAAACGGCTTGTTTTCATGTTATTCTTGTTCTGCCCCCTGCTGGCGGCGCACGCTTGGTTTGTCGCGCAGGTGTATTACTCCGATTTTCAATGGCTGGATAATGAACGCCTGCTGGTGCTGCACATCATCGCGGATGACGGGGCGGCGGGCAGTTTTTTCGAAATACGCATTCTGAATCTGTGGGACGGTTCGTATCTCCCGCTTACTCCTTTTATCCGTGGTTTCGCCTGCTCGCTTGCCGAGCATACCGGGTATGTCATCCGGATTTCCGCCAACAGGAAGTATGACCTTGCCCGGAATGAGACGGAGGCCTTGAAAGCCTTTCATTCCTGTATTGCGTATGAGTACGGTTATTACGAGGTGTTCAAAAGCTTTTTTGATTTTGAAAAACAGGCGCAACGGGAGTTGGCTGGACTGCGTGAACGTGGGTACGATAAGGCTTTTATACTCTCCAGACAGGCGTATGAGACCAGAAAGGCGTACAGCGGCAGGACCGTCAGCCTGATGATCGACCGTTCCAACATCTGGTATAAAAAAGTGGATGACGGCTATAACCCCGTGTTTTATCTGGCCGCAAATATTGCGCCTATTGCCGTGTACGGTGATCTTTTCCTTTTTTTAGAGAATAATTCGCTGTATACGTTCGACCTGAAGAGTATGACCGTACACAGGCTGAGCATGTGCCTGCATGAACGGATGAATTATGGGGTCTATCAGATGGTCCCTTTCTGGGATGCCGCCTCAGGAAGCGTGATCTTCCCTCATGTGAAAGAAAGCGGCAGATCATACTGGCGGCTTAAAGCGAACGGCGGCGGTCTTACACAGTCGTCACAGGAAAGTACCGAATACGGGCGTTATAAAAACGCCCGGCATATGTTTTCCCTGGAACAGCTGGATAAGTCGGCCTCCGAATATCAAATAAAGTGGAAACAGAAGGGGGAACGGGAAATCCCGGGATTTGGGCTGTCCTTTCCCGGCAAGGCCGGCCTGATTATTCGTTTCTACTTTTGTGATTGTTGTTGGGCAAACAGCCTCCTCATTAAGAACGCCGGCGGAGAGCGGGTACTATTACCGAGCGCAAGAAACTGGTAACGGGCGGGAACCGCCGGATATTATTTCAACCAAAGGAGAAAACGGCATGAAAAAAATCTTGTTTGTTGTTACCGCGGTTTTTTTACTTTTCGCCTTTACCTGCAAAACAACGGTCGAGAGCGCGTACTATCCGCCTTTAGACGGCCAACTTGACCCCTTCCGGCAGGCAGCGCTGTTAAGTAAAACCGTGAATATGGGTGATTATCTGGAGTGCCCGCCGCCCGAGGGCTCCTGGCGGAACGGCGCGAAAATCCGGGAGTATTTCTTTAAACTTATAAAACAAAAAGGGTTCAGCGCCGTGCGGATTCCCATCAGGTTTTCCGCATACGCTGGAGCGAGCCGGCCGTACACCATAAGCGAAACATTTTTTAAAAGGATCGACCAGGTAACGAACTGGGCTCTGAAATACAGTCTGGCCGTGATCATCGACCTGCACCATTTTGAAGAGCTTATGAATGATCCGTATAATCAAAAACCCAGGCTTCTCTCCATCTGGCGCCAGATCGCCCAACGGTATAAAAATTATCCCGATACCTTGTTTTTGGAAATACTGAACGAGCCGTCGAACAATCTTACTCCCGACCTATGGAACGATTTTTTATATGAGTGCCTGGTAGAAATAAGACAGATCGACGATCACCATACGGTTATCATCGGGTGCGCGGATTGGTGCCAGGTGCAGGGCCTTGACCGCCTGGTTGTCCCACGGCAGGAGACCAACGCCATTGTCACTTTTCATTATTATCACCCCCATCTGTTCACCCATCAGGGGGCGCCGTGGGGGGGCGCGGATGCGGCCACAACGGGTATTGTCTTTCCCGGACCTCCCAAGACACCGGTAGTTCCCGCTGCCGGCGTGGCCGAGTGGGTAAAATACTGGATCGCCGATTATAACAAAATAACCGATCCCGAACGTAATCCCTGCGGGTATAAACTCATCCGCGATGAAATTGGAAAGGCGGCTCAGTGGGGAAGAACACATAAGCGGCCTCTATTTATGGGAGAGTTCGGGGTTGTGCCTTACGCCGATATGCGTTCAAGAACCAATTGGACGGAGTTCGTGCGCACCCAGCTGGAAGCCGAGGGTATTCTCTGGGCCTACTGGGATTTCAGTGGAAACCTCAAAGTATATGATATAGCCAAAGGCGCATGGGTGCGGGAACTTATCCGGGCCCTTGGCCTGTGAACACGGTTTTCGAACATGACGCCGGTTGGCAGCCGTTTCTGCACCCTGGGAACGGTTTGCATATAATAGCGTAATCCGGCATAATCGGTGCAGATTATGTTATACATTAACAGGAACATACAAATCGCGCTCACCGAAATCGAGATCAACCCCGTCCGCTCGCAGGGAGCGGGGGGACAGAACGTAAACAAGGTGTCGTCGGCCGTACACTTGCGTTTTGATATCGGAAACTCATCACTTCCCCCGCTATACAAACAGCGCCTGCTGCAGCTTTCGGACAGGCGGATCAGCAAAGAGGGGGTGGTGGTGATCAAGGCCCAGGAATCGCGCAGCCAGTTTAAAAACAGGCAGACCGCGCTGAAAAGGCTCAAAGAACTTATTCGGTCGGCGGTCGCAACACCCAAAAAGCGCAGGCCCACCAGACCCACATCCGGTTCACAACAGGAGCGCCTTCAGCGCAAGAAAAAACACGGGCAGCTTAAGACGCTAAGAAAAACTATCCATGAGTTAATTATTTTTTAGTAAAAAACCTGAATAATCCGATGAAAAATGAAACCACGCCCACCAGGCAGACGCCCCAGAACACATAATAGGTCCCGCCGCCGGAGGCCGTTTCGTATGAGGCCTGGCTCATCGCGACTCCGATCAGGAACAGCAAACCGCCGCCTATCATCATTCCGATATTCAGGCCTGTCGATTTGCGTTTATACCTGGCAATAAGCTCCCTGACCTCGGATTCGGGATATCCGTCCGCCGTCATCTCCTTCACCAGTACATGGTCCTCTATTTTATTGGCATTAAGCTCCAGGTACGCTTCCCATTGCCTTCTGCTTTTTTTGTTTTCGTCAGGCATAACCTACCTTCATTTTAGCTTTGCATAAGCTTTACAATTTTTTTGGCCATGGTACGGGTGGAGCCCGTCAGCAGCTGCTGGCTGTTCCCTCCGCCGAAACCGCCGTAGCCCTTTTGTTTTAGGTTAAAGCTTTTTAATTCCTTGCCGTTTTCGGTGATTGTGCCTTCCACCTCGAGCTTGGTTGCTCCCACGCCGAAGGGTCCGATAAACCAGCGCAGGAATCTGCTGCCTTCGTCTATCATTACGAACTCGCCCTGAACGGCCACGGTTCCGCCGGGGGCCACCGAATACCCCTGTTTTGTCAGCCGGTTTTTCAGTTCCTGCTCCATGGAAACTACGATGGAGTCTACGGGGAATTTGGCTTTAACCGCCGTGTTCTTTGTGCCGAATTGCGAGACCTTGATGGTTTTGTCTTTCGCTATCACGTTATCCTCCTTGGTTGAATTGTCCCAAGTATAAGAAATAAAATTCGGCCTGTAAAGAAAAAAATTTAAATCGGCTTATGCAATTTCTATCAACACCGCGGCCAAAAGCTTGTATATTAAGGAAAAGCGTGCAAGGAGGATGTTTCATGGAACATACGACCACCGCTGCCTATGAGCAGGGGTTGAGTTTTGATGTGGAGCTTGACAATCATCATTTCAAAATAGACGGGGACGAGGAGTACGGCGGCAAGGACAAGGGGCCCAAACCCAAAAAGCTGCTGCTGGCTGCGCTGGCGGGCTGTACGGGGATGGACGTTGTTTCCATTCTGCATAAGATGAAAATGCCCTTCGACAGCTTCTGGCTTGAGATCAAGGCGGAACTTGACGAGCAGGCCCGGCCCAGCGTCTATACTTCATTTGTGATTTCATATTGTTTCAGGGGAGACCGTTTGGAGCGCGACAAGATAGAAAAGGCGGTGGAGCTTTCCGATAACAAGTACTGCAGTGTTTCGGCCATGTTCCGCACGTTTGCCGTAATAACAAGCGAAATCAAACTTAATCCGCCGCAATAAGGTGGTCCTTGAGCTGCCTGCGGTACTCCCGCCATTCCGGCATCACCGACTCTACAAGGGCCCAGTATTTTTTTGAGTGATCGCGGTGTTTTATATGGCACAGCTCGTGGACCACTACATAGGCGAGGATATGCTCCGGGAATTCAATCAGGCGCAGGTTGAAATTCAGGATGTCGGTGGTACCGCAGCTTCCCCAGAGGTGCTTCTGTTCCTTTATACGTATACCGGAAGGGTGAAGCCCCAGTTTTTCGGCGTACATTACAACCAGTCGCCGGATATCGGCGTGTAAGCATTCTTTCATCCAGGCTTTTAGTGCTTGCTTGACAACGTACTCGCGCCGCGCACGTGCTGTTTTCCGCGAAAGGGTTACACGGAATCCATTGTCAAACGTCACCGCGGCCCGCCCGGCACCGTCCTGCTCCACAACAAGCGGCACCATTCTGCCTTTGAACTGGAGTTCGGCGCCCGTGACATAGCTCTGGGGTTTGCGGGACCTGGCCTTTTCCACCTTGGCCATAAGCCGTTGGTACGCGGCCAGCACATGACGTTTCTTTTTTTTTAAAAAGTCATATACAAGATAAAGCGGCGTGCCGTAGGGAATTACAACCTCCACACCCTTGGGCTTGATCATGATGTGTATATAGCGCGCACGCGCGCTTTTCCGCATGGTAAAGGGAATCTTATCATCTTCCACAATAATTTCATGCATACGCGACGATGATACCAGATAGTGCGGCGGTGTGTACAGGGAATAAAATGATATTGTGTTTTATGTAGGGGCGAGCTTGCTGTGGGCGGAGCGCCTGCGACCGCGGTACGGCTTAATCGATGACGGACCAGTCTATGGTGTACCCGATTTTGGAGGCCAGGTTTTGCATATCCTCATCCGTGTGGTACTTCATGCCGCCGGGCTGGATCACAACCTTCCCGTTTTCTTTGGTGAATACACTCGCCTTGTGATGGGAGGCTTTCACTGTCTGTTGGTTTTTGTTGTCCGCGTCACGCAGGTACACGGTTCCATTGCAATCACAGATGTAGGTTTGGTCCGTGTCCGCGTGCACAAAGATGACGGTGCCCCGTACGCCCATAACGGCCACGTTGGTTCTGACCAGGAAAGAATCGGAGTTACCCAGTTTTCCCAGGTTCTTAAGGACCGAGCCTACGCTTCCCTGTTCCAGGTCAAGCTCCTTTACAGGCTGTGAAAAATCCACGGAAACCGTGGTATTTTCATTTATCCTGATGCTGTTTTTTTGGGCGAAGGTGATTTCGCACACGGATCCCGGCCCCGTAACAATCACTGATTTGGCGGGCACATGCTCTCCCGTGCCGATCTGCTTGTCATTCAGGGTCACCTTTCCCTCTACATAGATGACCGTGCCGCTTGTTTCGGCATCCGCCGCACGGTTACCATGGTTTTGAGCGGCCTGTTTCTGGCAGGATGAAAACAGGCCTGTTATCAGCAGCAGAAACATGATTATTTTGTAATTCACTTTTTCCTCCTTTTTAAATTATCAGCCTAAGCCAACTGTCTATAATATAATTAATGAGACAGGAAGGAGCAACCTGATCTTTTAAGCCTGCCGTGTGTTCGGCGGTTTTAATACAATATTGAATTTGGGAACTATATTAGGTACATTCAAAGCTGGAGACACATCATGAAAACACATGTAATGGGATTTCCGCGCATAGGAAAAAGGCGCGAATTAAAAAAGGCGCTTGAGGCCTTTTGGGGCGGGGAGCTCACCGAACAGGAATTACACGCCAGGGCCCGGCTTATCAGGCGTGAAAACTGGACCTGCCAGAAAAGGGCGGGGCTTGATTACCTTACGGCCGGCGATTTTTCGCTTTATGACCATGTGCTGGATGTAACCGCGGCCCTGGGCGCGGTTCCGCCCCGTTTCGGCAGGCAGGAACCGAACACGGAGTTGGGTGTTTATTTTGCCATGGCCCGGGGAGAGGCACAGCGGGACAAACCGGCCATGGAGATGACCAAATGGTTCAACACCAATTACCATTACCTGGTGCCTGAGTTTTATAAGGGCCAACGGTTTCAAAAGTCTACGGACTGGTTCGAAAACCAGGCAAAAGAAGCCCGGGCCTTCGGCCTGCCCGTGAAACTCTGTCTGCTGGGACCTGTGAGTTATATCATGCTGGGCAAGGATGCGGAGCAGGGGATGGACCGCTGGGAATACCTGGATACCGTTACCGACGTATATCTGGAAATTTTCGCCGCGGCCGCCAAAGACTGCGCGCTCATTCAACTTGATGAACCGGTCCTGAATACGGATCTTACTCCGGAGCTTAATAATGCGCTTGCCCGGGCTTACGGACGGATACGCCGAGTAGTGCACGGGGTTCCCCTCATGCTGGGCACCTATTTCAGCGCCCTGGGGGAGAACCTGAACACCGCTTTTTCCCTGCCCGTAGACGCCCTGCACCTGGACCTTGCGGCCGGGGAAAGCGATCTGCAGCCCGCGCTGCAGAAGGTGCCTGAGACCATGAGTCTTTCCCTCGGTATTGTGAACGGCAGAAACATCTGGCGCACAGCCATGGATAAGGCCCTGTCTCCGGTGCGCAGTGCGTTGGAAGCGTTGGGAAGCGAACGTCTTATGCTTTCCACAAGCTGTTCCCTGCTGCATGTTCCGGTTGACCTTGAACAGGAACGCGCGCTGGACCCGGAGGTTGCGCAGTGGATGGCGTTTGCGGTGCAGAAATGCCGTGAGGTCAGCCTGCTTAAAACATACGCCTGCGGTGAATATCCCGCGGCGGAGAGTGCGCGCGAACGCGAGATCCGGGAGACCAGGAAAAACCACCCCGTGCTTTTTAACCCGGAGGTAAGGAAGCGCGCGGCCGCTGTTACCCCAGCCATGCGCGAGCGGGAGCTTCCCTTCGCGCGGAGAAATCCGCTGCAGAAAGCAGAACTGGGTCTGCCCCTGCTGCCCACCACCACCATCGGCTCCTTTCCCCAGACCGGTGAGATCCGCCGCATGCGTAGGGATTTCCGGAACGGAACGCTTTCAGTCGATGCGTACCGGGAGTTTTTGCGGAGTGAAATTAGCAGGGTAGTCTCTTTTCAGGAGAAGGCCGGGCTGGATGTGCTTGTACACGGAGAGGTGGAGCGTAACGACATGGTTGAGTATTTCGGACAGCAGTTGAACGGGTTCTGTTTCACAAGCAACGGCTGGGTGCAGAGTTACGGCAGCCGCTGCGTCAAGCCCCCGGTCATCTACGGAGACGTGACGCGTACGCGGCCCATGAGCATGGAATGGAGCCGATACGCCCTCTCTCAAACCGTAAAACCCATGAAAGGCATGCTCACCGGCCCGGTCACGATCCTCTGCTGGAGTTTCGTGCGTGATGACATGGACAGGGCCGAAGTCTGCCGCCAACTCGCCCTGGCAGTACGTGACGAGGCACTGGATCTGGAACAAAACGGTGTCTCCGTTATCCAGATAGACGAGCCGGCCTTCCGCGAAGGCATGCCCCTGCACGGCCGGGAACAGGCCGAGTACCTGAACTGGGCCGTTGAATGTTTTCGTATTGCCGCTGGAGGCCTTGCGGCGTGCACCCAGGTTCACACTCACATGTGTTACAGCGAGTTCAATTCGATCATGGAGTGGATAGTCAAAATGGATGCGGATGTCATCAGCATCGAAGCCAGCCGCAGCCGCATGGAGTTGTTGTCGGCCTTCAGTGATTCCGCCTATCCCTATGAGATAGGGCCGGGCGTATATGATATCCACAGCCCGCGCATCCCTTCCATAGAGGAAATCAAGGAGCTTATCAGAAAAGCGTTAAGATATATCCCGGCAGATAGGTTGTGGATCAACCCGGACTGCGGACTAAAGACCAGGACATGGGACCAGGTGGAACAGGCCCTGGCTAACATGGTGCAGGCCGCAGGAGAGATCAGGCATGAACTGGGAAATTCAGTTTAAAATATTCAATATACCCGTACGGATACACCTCTATTTTTTGATCATCGTTGTGTTTCTGAGTACTACCCGGATCACCCAGCCCGCGCTCCTGGTCTCATGGGTGGCGGTGGTGATGATCTCGGTCATTCTGCATGAGCTGGGTCACGCGCTGGCTGCCAGGGCCTTCGGCCGTGAACCCAAGATCGAACTCAAAGGCATCGGAGGCGTGACCTATACCCCAAAAGCCGGGAGCACGCTGGCGGAGAGCCTTATTACCTCCCTGGCCGGTCCTCTTGTGGGAATTATCATCGGGTTGTTTTTCCTGTGGTTGGGGAACAGCCTTGCGTCCCTCCCGCCGGTTGCGGCGGTAATTATCGCCGACATCGTCTGGGTGAACCTCTACTGGAGCCTGGCCAACCTGCTGCCGGTGCTGCCCTTGGACGGGGGAAGCATCGCCTTGGCCCTGCTCTCCAGGCTGTTTAAAAAACGCGGGCCTTTAATCGCCGCCTCGCTTTCGTTTGGGGTGGCCGCCGCGCTGACGGTTTATGCCGTCTGGAACAGGTATTGGTTCGTGGCCCTGCTTCTTGGATTCTTCGCCCTCTATAACCTGGGGCAGCTACGTTACCATAAAAGCAGGGGACGGGATGCCCATAAAAAACGGGAGATCGAGGAAGGGTATGCCCTGCTGGAGCATAAGAAATATGACGAGGCTGCGGCGGCGGCCCGTACCCTGCTTGAGCAGGCCGAAAACCCCCGGATCAGGGCGGACGCCATGAATCTCCTTGGCTGGACGCTTTTTTTAAAAGAGGAATATACACAGGCCCTCATGGTATGTGAAAGCTTTCCCCAGGGAATCCGGCCGGATGAACGCCTGCTGGCCTTTCTCTATTTTGATGCAAGGGATTTTAAGCGGGCCTGCCCGCATTTTGAAAAGGTTTTTTATCATTCGGATGATACCCGGGTGGCTGAGTATTACGTGCTGTGCCTGCTGGAGTGCGGGCGGCCCAGGGATGCATACAAGGCCGCGGTATTGGCCCACATCCGCATAGGAAGCACCACCCTGGGCAGCCTGGCAAACGAGCTGTTCAAAAAAGGGCTTTTTATGGAATCGTTTACCATCTGCTCATATATATATGCCAAGGACAGATCGAGAACCGCGGCGTATGACGCGGCCTGCGCCCTTGCCCGTAAGGGTGAGATAAAGAGGGCATGCGCCTGGCTGCGCAAGGCCGTAAAAAACGGTTACCGTGACCGGGAATATATGCGCAGGGACAAAGACCTTGACGCCTTGCGCGGGGCGCCGGAGTTTAAAAAAGTCCTTGAAAGTATGCGGACATAAAAGACATTTTTTTTATTGCCGGCCCAAACAGGAATATAAGTTTTTTGTTTTTTGTGATAACATAAAAAAATGAAGTCTCTGACCGCGCTTGCCGGATATGTCAATTTGAGAAATCTCCTGTTGACCTTTTTCGTTTTTGCCGTGGGCGGGGCGCTGCTGTTTATATTAAGCCATTACAATTATTTATTATTCCATACTTTTGCCGAGCTTTTCAGCATTATCATCGCCGCCGCCATCTTTATCATCGCCTGGAATACCAGGCAGTATGCCGAGAACAACAGCCTGCTCTTCCTGGGTATTACCTACCTGTTCGTAGGCGTGCTGGACCTGTTCCATACGTTGACCTATAAGGATATGAACCTGTTCGGAACCAAGGTGTTTTATGCCACCGAATTCTGGGTGGCGGCTCGCTATATGGAAAGCGTCAGCGTGCTTGTATATTCGCTTTTTTTCACCAGGTTGAAAAATAAATATTACGGCCTAATCATCGGCGTGTACGCGGCGGCGACCGCGGCGGTGATTCTCTCTATCCTGGTCTGGAAGATCTTTCCTGTTGCCTATATCGACCTTCCCGGCAAGGGACTGACCCCGTTCAAGATCATCAGTGAATATGTCATAATCGGTATCCTGGCGACGGCGGTTCTGGTTCTGGTATTGAAGCGCGGACGGCTTAAACCCAAGCTCTTGTTCTATTTTGTGCTGTTCATATTAACCACTATTATAAGCGAGTTTTTCTTTACGCTCTATGTGGATGTTTTCGGGATGTGGAACTTTTTAGGCCATATTTTCAAGATCATTTCATTTTACCTGGTATACAAGTCCATCATCCAGTACAGCCTGAAAAATCCGTTTGAGCTTATTTTTAACGAACTCAAACAGAAGGAACGCAAGCTTAAAGAGGCAAATGACACAAAAGATAAGTTCTTTTCCATTATCGCCCATGATCTGAAAGGGCCGTTCAGCGGGATCCTGGGGTTTTCCAAACTCCTCTCTGAAAAGTACGCCGATATAACAGAGGAAAACAGGAAATATTTTATCGATCTTATCCACAACTCCTCGGAACAGGCCTTCAACCTGCTGGAGAATCTCCTAAGCTGGGCCAGGGTGCAATCGAACAAATTACAGGTACATAAGGTGAAGGTGGATCTGGGAAAAGTAATCGGGGACATTATTGCCCTGTTCGCCAATTATGCCGAGTCAAAGCAGATCGTGCTTGAGTCGGAGATGGAAGGGAATATAACGTTTTCGGCCGACAGGTCCATGATTTTCACGGTGATCTCGAACCTGGTCAATAACGGCCTGAAATACACCGGGCAGGGCGGCAGGGTAACGATTTGGGCCGCGGTTGACAATAGTAATGTCGAGGTAAAGGTCAGCGATACGGGTGTGGGAATAGAGGAAGAAAACCGCAAGAAACTGTTCAGAATCGACACAAGCTATATCAAACCGGGGACGAACCATGAAAACGGAACGGGGCTGGGGCTGATCCTGTGCAAGGAGTTTATTGAAATGCATCACGGGCAAATCTGGGTGGAGAGCGAATATGGAAAAGGCAGTACCTTCGCTTTCAGTATTCCGGTCTGAAAAAACACGCGGGCCGCTTTTAGATGCGGCCTCCACACCACAGCCGGCAGGATGCCGTTATTCCTCAACGGTCCGTATATGAAACCCGTTTAAGAGCCAGATGCGCGTTCCGTCCCGTGTTGTTACGGTTGAAATGATTTTCGCCGCAACCAGTACCGAAGAGTTGACCTTGATCTGCCGTGTTTTAAACAGGGTTTCAAATTCAGCCCCCGTGAACCTGATGCGCACCTGGTAACTTTTTACCTGCTCCGGGCTGATCCATTCGCCGCCGGTAAGTGTTATCTCAACCGTATGATCATTCTGCTTTTCGCTGAGAACGGCTATATCCGAAACAGTACCGGAGAGAATGACGATCTTCTGTGTGGGAACGCTCCCGCTTTTATCTTTGTCCAGTAACTGATTTAATTTTTTCAGTGTAATGGAAAAGTCCACCTCACCGTCAAAATCACTTTTACCTTGAGCAAATCCCGCGCTTAAGAGCGTTATTCCCAGTATGAGCATGAGGCTTAATTTTTTCATTTAATCCTGCTCCTTCCCTTAGAAAAAATACTAATGCCTTTGGCTGTTCAGGTCAAGATCGTCGTTGCAAATCTCATTTTGAGTTTTAGTAAGGAACAAATTTAAAATTGCTCGGATCACCGGTTTAAAATTCCCGTTGCCTGTCGAATAATGGACTCCAACCTTTCGGCCTCCTCCGGGGACAACTGTGCCCGTGCCAGTATATCCTGGAAAAACACGCCGATATCCCTGTACGGCGCCTGTCTGTAGATGCCGAGGCCTTTCAACCCGGCCGTTATGCCGGCCGCCAGGGCGTCTATGCGCGTTTTTGGTACGGGTGTGAATGAGAACGTTTCCGGCATCAGCAAATGGCGGAACAGGACGTAGGTAATAATCTGCACGGCGTGCGAAAGGTTTAAGGACGGAAACAGGGGTGAGGAGGGGATATTCACGGCGACGTGACAGAGGGCCAGCTGTGCGTCGGAAAGTCCGTGCTTTTCGGTTCCGAATACCAGGGATACCGTTCCTTGTGCAATACCGGCCGCCCTTTGGGCCAGCTGCTCCGGGGTGAGAAAAAAATACTTACGGAACTTACCCCGACGCCTGGTTATGCCCGCGATAAAAACAGAGTCCGCCACCGCGTCTTGAAGCGTGGGAACAACACGGCACCCGTCCAGAATATCACATGCGTGCACGGCGGTAATTCCCGCCTCCCGGAAATCGGGCCTGCGCTCGCTGATTAGCGTCAGCGAGCGCAGGCCCATGGTTTTCATGGCGCGCGCCACCAGCCCGATATTTTTATCCTCACTGGGGTGCACCAGCACCACCCTTATATTTTCCGTGATTTTCATACGGCCTTCCTATTATATATAACTTTAGTAGGAAAGAAAAATTTAGTCAAAGGTGATTGCGGGTATCTCAATACTGCGGTAACCAAATTTATTATCGCCGAATTGACAAGATTAAAATTTTTTTTTTATTATTGTTTGACAAATATGGGAATGCTTATATAATTAAAGAAGATATCTCAAGGTACTTTCTCTCTATATAGTAGAGTAGGAATATACCTAAAAGGATTGATATGAACAATGATATAATTCCAGGATTTGACGACGAAAAGGATGAAAGCCTTAAGATACGCCTGCAGAAGGTTGATAATGTAGAAAACTGTTTGGTGTTATATCTCAGCGGTTATATAGACACATATAATTCAAATTTATTCCAGAAAAGAGTTTCAAAGGCTATCGATAAAGGGTTCATAAGGCTTATTTTTCACTGTGGGGGCCTCAATTACGTGTCCAGTACCGGCATCGGTTCTTTTACGGCCTTTTTAAAAGCGGTAAAACCCCGGGGGGGTGACCTGGTGTTGCTAGAAATACAACCAAAGGTATACGAGGTATTTCAGCTGCTGGGCTTTTCCCAGTTTTTCAATATTAAGGAAACCCTGGAAGACGCGGTTTCATTCTTTACTCAGGTAAGCACAAGAACCCCCAATGCCATATTCCCAAAAATATTTAAATGCCCCATCTGTTCAAAAAAACTGAAAGCCACAAGGGCGGGACGGTTCCGTTGTTCCGAGTGTAAGACTATCCTAGTCATCGACGACTCGGGCCAAGTGTTTCTTGGATAAAACGATTTTCAATAAACAATTAAAAAAACAAAGGAGGATGTGATGATCAGTAAAGAAAAGTTGGAAGGGTACATGCTTAAATTATCTCTGAATTTTGAAATGATATCTGAAAATACATGGCTGATTAATGACCTGGACAAAGGCCTGGAAAATGTCGTTGTACTTGCCAACGACTCGGTGGTGGTTATAAGGGTAAAGGTAATGGAAGTTCCCGCCACAAACAGGGAAGCCTTTTTCGGCGAACTTTTAAGATTAAACGCCGTGGATATGGTTCACGGCGCCTACGCGCTTGAGGAAAATAACGTCATCATCATTGATTCCCTTGTTTCCGAAACACTGGATTTGGAAGAGTTTGAGGCGTCGATCGACGCCATAGGATTTGCCTTGGCGCAGCACTATGCCGTACTGGCAAAATATAGAAAAAAGGATTAAGGAGGCGAAGATAATGGGTATTTTTAAACGCATGGGAGACGTATTAAGAGCGAATATAAATGATATGATCAGCAAGTCTGAGAATCCCGAAAAAATGCTGAACCAGATGGTAATGGACATGCAGGGGCATCTGATCGATTCCAAGAAGAGCGTGGCCTCCGCCATTGCCGACGAGAAACGCCTGGAAAGACAGATGAAGGAGAACCTGGCCCAGGCCCAGGATTGGGAAAAAAAGGCAATGCTCGCGGTCAGGGCGGGTAAAGATGATCTGGCTAAAGAGGCCCTGCTCCGAAAGCAGGAGTACGCCGGCCTGGCCTCACAGTATAAGGAACAGTGGCAGGCCCAGAACGCTTCCGTGCAGAAACTGAAAGAGTCGCTGCGTCTGCTGCAGAACAAAATAGAGGAAGCGCAGAGAAAGAAAAATCTGCTGATTGCCAGGGCCAAACGCGCCGAGGCCCAGAAACAGATACAAAAAACCATGGGCGGCCTTTCGGACACCTCGGCCTTTGAGGTGTTCGACAGAATGGAGGCCAAGGTGGACAAGATTGAGGCTGAGGCCGATGCCATGCAGGAGCTGGAAGACTTCAGCGCCGATTCCGATCTTGAAAAACAGTTCAAGCAGCTGGAAGCAGGGGATACCAACGCGGACCTGATGCTGGAGGAGCTGAAGCAGAAGATGGGGCAGATAGAGGATAAGAGCGGGGACAAAAGCGCGGAAGAATAATTATTTTATTAATTTTATTTCTCACGATCAATTTTTAATCGAAAAGCTGAAACTCTACAATAAGAAACAGAAGCCGTTTAGATTTTTGTTCGCCGAACAACCTCTGCCAGAAAACCGGGCCGACTGTTATGTTATTCCCGCGGAGATGATCCATCTTTTATTGGGCGGCAAAAATCGTCCGGATACCTGGCTGCCGGTAATTGCCTATGGAAACCTGGGCCTGTTGATGAAGGCCTTTGTGGCCGGCTGCAGGGACTATCTCAAAGAGCCCTGGGATGTCACGGAGATGGAATTCAGGTTAAAAAAGATATTTCCCGCCCCCGACAATACCCATATATTGTATAATCAGGAGATTTGGTTGCGGGACATGGTCTGCCATACGGCGGGGACAGAGGTACGGTTATCGGTGCAGGAAAGCACATTATTGCGGCTGCTTTTAAAGCAGCGCGGTACTATTGTTCCGCGGGAGGTGCTTTATTACGCCTTATGGGGCAGGCAGCCCCACAAGACCAGCCGGGTGGTTGATGTGCACATCTCCGCGCTGCGCAGGAGACTGGCCCTGCTCTTTCCGCAGCGGAAACATGAGCGTTTTATTTACAGCGCCAAGGGCAGGGGATATATTTTAATTTAACGATTTTCGTGCTACAATTAATATGGAAAGTAATGGATACACGAATACATTTTGTAATTATTATCGGATTTTGTTTTTTTACGCTTTTTCAAGCGGTCGTGTTTGCCGGTGGCCCCGACGCCGGATTCGAGGCCCTAAGAGAAAAGCTTGCCTATAATCACCTTCACGACAAGGGTATTGAAAACACAAAGGTGCTGGACGCCGTTTACGCGGTAAAGCGGCACCTGTTTCTGCCGCGCGCGCTGTGGTCAAAGGCCTATGAGGATATCCCCCTTCCGCTGGGCAAGGGGTATTTTATACCGGAACCTTCGCTTACGGCATTGATCGCGGATAAGCTTTTACTGGAGGGTAATGAAAGTGTGCTGGTAATCGGCACCCATGAGGGATACCTGTGCGCGGTGCTTTCCCGCCTGGCAAAAGCCGTTTTTACGGTGGAGACGGATTATGCGAACTTTAAACAGGCGGCGGCCGTGTTTTCCGCGCAGGGGTACGGCAATATCCGCATGAGACTCATCTCGCGTTACTTCGACCTGGGCGGCGATATTCACTTCGCCAGGATTGTGATAAACGGCTGTGTTCCTGAAATACCATCAGGTTTGGCCGGCCTGTTGGCCGAGGACGGCGTGCTGATTGCCCCTGTCGGTGACCCCGCCGGTTTTCAAAAACTTATCAGAATAACAAAGAAGGAGAATAAAACGGAGACACGCGTTCTGGCAACCGTCATGTATCCTCCCCTTGAATAACTGATATGAACACGGAAATGGTGATAATTATCGTATTAAGTGGCGTGTTGTTGCTGCTCTTTCTTTTACTGGTCCTGGTTCTGACCAGGCGGCCGGGCGGCGCGGTAAACACGTCTTCGCTTTTTCTAAGCATCTCTCAAAGGCTGGATGAGTTGGGGCGGGTTTCGGACAGGCTGCAGGAGCTTTCGCATATCCTGTTCGCGCCCCAGAGCAGGGGAGCAATAGGTGAAACAATGCTTGAGGAGCTTCTGAAGAATATGCTCCCTAAAGGTTCATATGAATTCCAACACCAGTTTTCCAATGGGGCGCGCGTGGATGCCCTGATTAAAATCGGGAATAACTTTATTCCGGTTGACGCCAAGTTTCCCCTCCGGACCTTCGGGGAGCGGTGGGGAACGGCCGCCGCCGACAAGGGCTTTGACGGGGAGCTGCGGCGGCTGTTTTTGAAATATATGGCCGAGATCGCGGAAAAATACATCCGGCCGCAGGAAAACACCTCCCATTTCGCGCTAATGTACATTCCCGCCGAGGCGGTGTTCTACGAGGGCTTTGTGAAATACCAGAACAACAGGGAAAAAGACCTGTTCTCGGAGGCCCTGGCCTTAAGGGTGATTCCCGTGAGTCCTTCCGGACTTTTTCTGTATCTCCAAACCATCGCCTTCGGAGTAAAGAGTTTTGAGCTGGACAGGCATTACGATGAGTTAATCCGCATAATAGCGCAGTTAAAAACCGAGTTCTCAGGTTTTGCCCGCCTGTTTTCCACGGTGGGAACTCACCTGAAAAATATGAACAAGGCCTATGAGGAGGCGGTGGGGAAATGCAACCGGCTGGATGTGGCCATAGAACGCCTGGAAAGCCCGGGCCGGAAAAACATCCCCCACGGCTGAAGGCCGATTCGATGCTATCCCGGTTACGGCTCTGGCTGCAATAGGGGAATACACAATCGCGGATTTATATAAAAATTTTAAGCCGTGAAATCTTATCGAATACGCGTAATCTGCGGTTCCTGTTTTTTCCGATAAAGCAGGCGCTCAACCTTCCAGGCATCCTACAATATCATATAACGCTTTCAGTGTCCTGATCCCCTCGGACAGGGGCGAGAGCAGGGGCGCCTTCCCGTCTAAGAAATCCACGCAGTTGGCCACCATTCCGCTAAAATAGCCTGTCTTTTTTGGCCGCTTTACCTCCCTGCGGCGTTTGAGTGAGTAAAACCCGGAATAATAGGGGGAAGGGGCCACGGTGTAAAGCTTAAGGTAACCGTTGCCTATGACCAATTTGCCCCGGGTGCCGGTAAGGCGGATCTCAAAATCAAAAAAGGTGCTGTTGCCGCTAAACTCCACATATACCAGAAGATTTCCGGGCATCCGGTAAAAAAGGCTCAGCGCGCGGACCTTGCTTCCACTGCTTCCGACAACTCCTGGTGTGTGGGGTTTTTCCAGGTGCCGCCCCAGGAGGAAATGCAGGGTATCAATAAGATGGGTCCCGTCGTGAAGCAGTGAACAGCCTCCGTCTTCCCCGCAGCCGGGAGACCAGACCGGGGAACCGTTGTAAAGGTGCGCGGACACGGTTTGCAGGGTGCCGAGTCCGCCGCTTTGGATAATGGTTCTTGCCGTCCGGTAGTCCTTCGAAAAACGGCGTTCGTGATTGACGCAGACCGGTACATGAAAGCGTGCGGCTGCCTTCCTGATCCGTTCCGCCGCGGCCGGGTTGGGTGCCACGGGTTTTTCCAGCACAACAAGGGCGGGCTTCTCCCTGATCACGGTCAGGGCCACCTCAAGGTGGGAGAGTTCGCTTACGGCCACAACTACAAGGTCCGGGTTTTCCCTGCGCATTAACTCTTCAACTGATGAGTAACAGGCGGCATGTGGATAATCCTGATGCCAAAGAGCAAGCCGCTCCGGATTGATGTCACAGCCCGCCGCCAGGTGTACCTGCCTGTTCGCGGACAAGGCGGCCGCGTGTGAGGCGGGCTGCTCACGTTTTTTATCTTTCTGCAAAAGGTAACCGATTCTGCCGGTACCGATGACCACTGCTTTATACTTCATAATTACATTGTCTCACCATTACCCCGGATATTAAAGTGGTTTTTTTCAATAGACACCGAGCGGCCGGCCTGGTATGATCCCGCTATGGATTTCAAGCTTCAGGTGATTGAGCTTATAAAAGCGGTGCCACCCGGAAAGGTGGCCACCTATGGGCAGATCGCCCGCATGGCCGGGCATGCGCGCGGCGCCCGCCTGGTTTCCTATATACTGCATGCGCTTTCCGAAAAGCACGGACTCCCCTGGCACCGCATTGTAAATCGGCGGGGAGGTATTTCACTGAAGCCGGGGTATGGGTATGAGCTGCAGCGCGTACTCCTTGAACGTGAGGGCGTTGCCTTTGACGCCGCCGGTTTGATCGATCTGAACAAATACGGCTGGCGGACCTAACCTGCCGGCGGAGGAAGACTGGGACCCATGTCCATGGGGAATCAAAACGTGAATAAGTAGCGGAGTTCCGCTTTTCCCAAGACCTTCAGGGAAAACTTATTGTTAAGGGGAAGGTCGAATGCAAACTGGGCATTCCCTGCGCGGTCGCATGAAATGTCCTGTGTGTGTTTTTACTTATGATCCTTTATTTTCGATTTTGTTGCAAAAATATACTGAAAAATCCGCTCCGCCGCGTTCGGCGCGGAAAGCCTTCTTGCGGCCTTCATGTTTTGTTTGTCGTCATCATCGTTTTGTTTGGGCGTTTCCATGATCATAGGCAGGCGTGAGAACAGCGGATGGCGCAGGATACGCCTGAAGCCCCGCCTGCCGATAAACCCGCGGCCGATATGCCAGTGGCGGTCATGCGCCGAGCCCAGGGGGGTGAGGGAGTCGTTGAGATGGATGAGGTGAATACGGGCCGGATCCAGGCAGCCCTCAAATTCCTTTACCGTTGCCATAAGCCCCCGCCGAGTACGGATATTATAGCCCGCCTGGAAAAGATGCGCCGTATCAAGGCACACCCCCAACTGCGGGCCCGTGTTCACGGCGTCCAATACGCCGGCCAGGTGTTCAAACCTGTATCCCAGTTTGCCGCCGCCCCCGCTGGTATTTTCCAGCAGGAGTATGACCCCGGCGGGATCACCCCCGGCTGCGGTCACCGGCGCGTCCGACGGAGATATCGTGGCCGACTCGATCCCGTTTCCAGCGGATCCGCTCTCCACCGGGCCGGTAGTACCGGTGGACTTGTATCGCCGCAATACATATTCAACGCTTTGGGCCATCAGTTTCAGGGCCTGGCCTTCACTCCCGTTTTTACGTGTTCCCATATGTACGACCACGTACCGCGCCCCGATGCTGTCCGCCCGCCGCAGTTCCGCGAGCAGGGTCCGGCGGGAAAGCGCAAGCAGGGCGACATCCTCTGAACAGAGATTGAGTAGGTAGGATGAGTGAATTACACAGGGGCCAAGTCCGTACCGGCTCATCCCCTGACGAAAAAGCCGCACATCCTCTTCTATCAGGGGTTTTATGCTCCAGGAACGGGGGCTTCCGGAAAATATCTGGAAACAATCACATCCCAGGGTATGCGCGCGCTCCGGCGCCCGGTAAAGGCCGCCCTGAATGGATACATGGAATCCGAATTTCATTTGCTACTAAAATACTTAGATGGGTATTTATTTGTCCACCAATTTTATGATGCAGCTTGACAGTTCTTATACCTTTGTTTATCATTCAATTTATTATGCGAATGGTAGAAGATGCAGCGTGGAATACCATTCTCTATTTCCTTCCGAGTATAACGACAATATCAAAAATGTTTCCCGAACGAGTAAGGCAGTATTCCTCTGATATTTAAAACAAGGAGTGATAATGAAAAAAGCTGTTTTTCCCCTTATTGTTTTTTTGTGTTTTGGCGTTTTCACCGCTTTCGGAGCGCGCAACATGCGTGTTCTTGTGTATCCCTTTGAAAATCAAGGTACCGCCGAATATTCCTGGATTGCCGCGGGAATGACCGACTCAGTAATCGCTGATCTTGGAAGAATCTCCAGCATTACGGTAATCAGCGATGATGACCGTAAAAAGGTGATGCGGGAGATTGCTTTCAGCCTATCTGATATGGCCGATGAAAAAACCGCGGTACGTGTGGGGCTGTTGACGGGAGCCGACACCATTTTTACCGGAAGCTACACGGTTGTTGCCGGACGCGTTAGAGTGGTGGCCAAGCTGGTCGATGTGGAAAGAGGAAACCTGGTGAAATCAATAAAACTCGACGGCACCTTGGAAGGAATATTCGAATTACAGGATAGAATAGTCTTTTCGCTGATGACAGGGTCCGGTGAAATTAAAGTGGCTGATGTGAAAGCACCCGTTGTTACCAATACCGAAAAAACAAATATTGAGACAAAAATGCGGCCTTCACTTTCCGCTTATGAGTATTATTCCAAAGGATTGGAATTACAAAACACCAATCCCGTCGAGGCACTGCGACTTTTTAAGGAGGCCTTGGCGAAGGATCCGGAGTACATTGATGCCCTGAAATTGGCAGGCTATACCGCCGGTTTCACCCTTAATCAGTTTGAACCAGCTTTGGGTTATCTCCAAAAGGCGATTGAGATTCTAAGGAAGAGAAAAGAAACCGCTACTGCAAATTTTGCATACCTGATGATCAGCATAGGTACCGTGTATTGGAGTAAAGGAGAACTTGGAAAAGCCCTTGAGAGTTACATGAAGGCGGAGGGAATATATGAGCGCCTTGGATTTAAAACCACTGCCGACTACTCGGATTTAATGATTTGTATGGGGATAGTGTATTGGACAAAAGGTGAGCTTGACCGGGCGCTTGAGTATTATTTGAAATCCAAGAACATACGGGAGAGTCTCTCACTCCAGAATACCTTCGTGTATGCTCATATCTTGAATGATATCGGTCTTGTATATAAGGACAAAGGGGAATACGACCGTGCCCTTGAGTATCACATAAAAGCCAAGGGGATTTATGAACGTTTTGGTATGCAAAAAACCGTGCCTTATGCGAATGCAATCTGGAATATGGGTATTGCGTATTTTTCAAAAGGGGAAGTCGACCGTGCGTTTGAATACTATTTGAAATCCAAAGAGATACGTGAAAGTCTCGGACTGGAAAAAACCAAGATGTTCGCCAATCTGTTGTTGTATATAGGTCGCGTATATAATTATAAAAAGGAATACAACCGCGCTCTTGAGCATTATAATAAGGCCAGAGAGATACTGGACTCTCTTGAGCTGTCGAACACTATCGAATATGCCAATCTCTTGTATTGCATGGCCGAAGTTTATGAGAATAAAGGTAAAAAACCGGAAGCAGGCAAACTGTATCGCCGGTCATACGAAACTTACAATAAAGCGGGCTATACGGGAAAATGGAAAGACAAAGTTCGTAAGGACGCGGAGCGTTTGGGGTGGTAGGCGATAACGCTTAAATAGAATGTAAACGCTTCGTCTTTGCTTTTTATGGTTTGAATGTATCTTTTACATTTCAAAGAAAAAATGTTCTCTTTTCATCTCTTCACGCGGTGGATTAAAATAACCCAGTTTCACCCCGGGAAACTGGGACCGCGTGTGTTTAATCCAGTTGTCCATGCCAATAAGAACCGGCTCCAGTTTTTCGAGGCCGAGTTCACGGATATACCAGTCTGGATCCATATTCAGGTTGCGGGTCTGGATCATATCGGGATTCACATCACAAATAAGCTTGTACAGGGCGGTTACATCCTTATCGTACCTCAAAGTAAAACCAAAGGCCATAAATATGTTGTCTGATAAATCTGAGCAATCTGAGAACTCTCTGGCTCCTCATTCGGTTGCGGCTGTGTTGCTTTAGACTTGATCGTATTGAAAAATCCCCGCTTCATTTTGCGCCCGCTTTTTTGAGTATTTCCACAATCGATGAATAGTCCGTCTTGTACGTGCCGGATTTTTTCATTGCTTCCATAACCTCGAGAACCGTCTGGCCGCGCTTGTTCACCACCGTTACATCCGCGCCTTTATCGAGCAATGTCCTGACGTTTCCCGCAAGCCCGGCAAGAACAATCGCTGTATTGCCGTCATTGTTCTTTGCGTTCACATCCGCTCCCTTTTTGAGAAGAATATCTACGACAGCGCTCGAGTTCTCTGCACAGGCAAGCATCAGTGCCGTGTTCCCGTCTTTGTTTTTTGCATCCTCATTCGCGCCCTTCGCGATTAGTGCCTCTACGATCTCGTAATACCCCTGGGACGCCGCAATCAGGAGGGGCGTGTTGCCTTCGCCGTTCTTAACATTCACATTCGCTCCGTATTGAAGGAGCGGCTTGACCACATCGACGTATGTCGCGCCGAGGAGCAGAGCAGTGTTGCCATCCTTGTCGACTGCATTTACATCCGCTCCTTTTTTGAGCAGGATCTCGACGATTACTGAGCGGCTTTTAGACGCCGCGAGGAGCAACGCGGGCTCTCCGTCTACGTTTGTATCGTTCGGGTTTGCGCCGTTATCCAGGAACAATTCGACTTTGTCCGGATCATTGTCCGCTATTGCAGCGAGAAGGGCCGTGTCATCTTTCTTGTTTTTCGCAGACACGTCGGCACCCTTTTTCAGGAGCAACTCGAGAATCGCGGTGTTCCGCATGGCTAAAAACAGCGGCGTATCTCCTTCATTGTTTGCAGCATTGACATCCGCTCCCTTATCGATAAGCAAGGAGATGATTTTACGCTCGCCGTTAGACAGGGCGAGAAGAAGCGGGGTATTCCCGTCCTTGTTCTTTGCACGAAGATCCGCGCCCCCGGCGAGGAGTAATTCGTTGATCTTGTAGCGATTGTCCCACGACGCGAGAGCGCCGCCCGAGCGATTGGCCAGGAGCAAGGGTGTGTTACCATTATCTGTTTTGAAATCCGGATTCGCCCCGCTTTTAAGCAATGACTCGACTTTCCTCGTCTCGTCGTTAAGCACCGCCGATACGAGGGACGCATCCGGATTCTCCTTCCGCTCCGAGCTTTCGAAGCGCCTCTTCGCTTCCAGCGACTGTTTGATTTCAGCGCCATGCTCCGCGAGAAAGCTCACGATCGCAGGAAACGGGCCTGCCATGCTCGCGGCAGTTTTTCCCTTATCCGTGTGAACGTTGACGTTCGCGCCGTTTTCTACGAGGAGCTCCACGATTTCGAGAGAACCCTTTCGCGCTGCGCAGGTAAGCGCGGTCCACCCGTCAGTCGTTTTAGCATTTATTCCTGCTCCCAAGTCCACGAGGAGCTTCGCTGTTTCAAAGTGCCCGTTCGTTGCTGCCCACATCAGTGCGGTGGAGCCGCTCTTGTTTGCTTTATTGATGTCTGAACCGAGCTCTACGAGAGCCTTTATAATTTTGTTCTGTCCTTCCCGCGCTGCCTCGATGAGCGCTGTCTGCCCGCTTTCCTCCATTATCCTCCCGGCGCCTGCTTTCGCGAGTACCTTCACGGATTCCGCCGATCCGCCGTAGATCGCGTACCAGAGGGCAGTGGTATTCTGGTTATCCCCTGCGTTTATGTCCAATCCCTTTTTAAGAAGAAGCTCCACTGCCTTTGCCTCGCCTTTATACGCAGCGTACATCAGGGCTGTCATCCCCGGACGCAAGGGAGCTGTCCAGTCGCCCGGATCCTTCGGCTCAAAAATCCACCCCGGATTTGCTCCGCGTTCGAGAAGGATCTTCACGATATCGTTCTTTCCGTTCGCTATTGCGATGAGGAGGGGCGGCTTGAAAAAGGACTCTGCCGGATACTGTTTCGTTGCCTGGTTAAACATGTAATCGGCTGTTTCCCTTGTGTCCATACGCAACATCCGGGCGAAGCGAGCTGCATCCTGAAGATTCACTCCCCGTCCTGTGGTAATATCCCAGGCTTGTTTTGTGTCCGGGTCTGCACCCTTGTCGAGAAGGAGATTCACGAGCCCAGCGTCCCCTGCGGCAACAGCGATCATCAATGCCGTTATTCCGCTCCTGTACCTGCCGTCGCTGCTCGCGTTCGCAGCTGCATTGACGTCCGCGCCTTCGTCGATCAGGTATTTCGCAGTATCGGCTTTCCCTTCAGACACTGCGAACATCAGCATGGGAAAATCGCGGCGGCCTGCTTTCGAGTTCACGTCTGCCTTATTTGAAACGAGGAGCCTCGCCATCTCCACGTTCCCTGCAGAGGCTACGATTGCGAGAGGGGTGAGGCGGTTCGCGTCCTTCGCATCGACTGCGATGCCCTTCTTCGAAAGAAGTTTCGTTACGAGAGCCGTATCCCCGGCCCGAACCGCATCGAAGAATTTTTTCGTGAGCCTCTCCCTCGATGTGCTCACGAAGACGATAACAACGACGCCGAGTGCTATTACTATTACGGCGGCTCCGACAATCATCAAGGTATTCATTACGAACTCCTTCCCTGCGCTTTTTTGAAAATGATAGCCGATTGAGCGATTCTCAGCAACCTTTATTAAGAAAAAGATCGTAAAGCTTTATTAGTGTATGGAAGCTTTTAATGATAAGCGGGGCTTCGCACGAACGCGCAAGCAGGGAGGGATTCTCGGCGCAGAGGTTAAGCAGGTTATGGAATCCGCACCTCATATCAACGTCGTCATCTCTACACCGTTACACGGCGCGCCAGGCCTCCATCTCCGCACGCGGGGGATTAAAGTATCCCAGTTTCACCCCGGGAAACTGGGACCGCATGTGATTAATCCAATTGTCCATACCGATAAAAACCGGTTCCAGTTTTTCGAGGCCGAGTTCACGGATATACCAGTCGGGATCCATATTCAGGTTGCGGGTCTGGATCATATCGGGTTGTACGTCATGGATCAGCTTGTCCAGGGCGTTTATCTCCTGTTCATGGTCGCTGAACCCCGGAAACACCAGGTAATTGATCGATGACCAGCGGCCGAGCCTGCGGGCCGCGCGCAGGGATTCCAGCACATGCGCGAAGCCGTATCCCCGCGGCCGGTAGTACGCCGTGTAATATTTCTCCTGGGCCGAGTTCAGGCTGACGCGGACGCTGTCCAGATCGGCTTTAAAGAGGCGCTCCAGGGCGTTCGGACGGCTGCCGTTGGTGTTAAGGTTTATGATACCCCGCCCCGTGTGCCGGCGGATCTCCGTAATGCTTTGGGCGATAAGCTCACTTTGCAGCAGCGGCTCCCCCTCGCAGCCCTGGCCGAAGCTTATGACCGCGCGCGGCGCTTTTTCCAGGTGAGGGACAGTGAACTCCACAATCTCGTCAACCGTGGGCGTGAAAGAGATGCGCTCCTGGGATGCGATAACCCCGGATTCCTCCGGCTGTAAAGAAATGCACCCGGCGCACCCCGCGTTGCAGGCCGGGCTGGTGGGCACGGGGCATTCCCAGCGCTCAAGCACAAAATTACGCGCGGCCGGGCAGGCGTAGCAGCGCACACAGTTGTCCACCAGGTGCGCGACCAAACGGTTGCCGGGGTAACGGCGCAGCATGGCCTCCGCGCCCGCCGCGATCCGCTCCTGTCTGAAGTTTTTAAGGTCCTGGCGCGTGTCCGTATCTATGCGCGCGCCGGCCGCATAAAATCTTCCCTTATGCCAGCCCAGCGCCGTGTAAGAGTACAGGGGCAGGCGGGGCGCGCCGAGTGTGAGGGTATAGGCGGGTCGTAAAAACTGTACATAGGCCGGGGCCATAAAGGCCGCGGCCGCGCTGACCTTCAGGCCCCGGTAGTGTTCCAGGGTAACATATCGCCCTGCGGCCGGATCGTAGCCCACGGCAGCGCGGCCGGGCAGCATGAACAGGTTGCTGCCGTGGGGCAGGGGTATGAGCTGGTCCGCGGCGGGCAGGCGCAGCTCGTTTAAGGCCATTCCGGCCATGCGCAGGTGGGGAATCTCAAACATATTGCCGTGGTCGTCGCTTACCACCAGGAGGGGAGTAGCCGGCATGTATTTCGATGATATCGCAAAATATCGCGGCGCTCAAGACCCCGGACGGCGGCCCCAGCAATTGTCTCATTTTAAACCAGGGGGTAGCATTAGAAAAAGCTAATACTATAAAGGTATTAAAAAATAATCGTTCAAAATGAGAATTGCCTCAATATACATGCTCCGGCAGGCAATTTTAATTTTGTGAGCTTATATTTTTTTAAAAGGAAAAGCTTTTTTCTGTTTGGATCGCTATGATATGGAACAAATTTAAAATTGCGGCGGCGGCCCGTACCCTTTTCGCGCTGGCCCGGTAATGATAACCATGAATCGCCGGCCCACTTACGCATTTTTGTAGTGATTTTTTTACCCGGTTGTGCTAAAATAATGTCAGCGGCGGTGTGATGGGTTTGGATGTGTTCCAGATCACCGGCCGATTTCCGCTGAACCGACGCAATCAGACACGATAAAAAGGGGGAGATATGAAGAAAAAGTATGGAATAACGGGCGTACTATTGGTTGTCGCTCTGCTGCTGTTCGCGGCCTGCGGGTCCGGGGTTATCGATACGAGCCTCGGTTCTCTTTCCTGTCTGCCCGATGATTATACGACTTTCGTTTATATTAAAAACTTTCCCAGGATAAAAGAGATCTTTGACCGGTCCGAGTTTGCAACCGAGCTCAAAGACAACTATGTGTATCTTGACCTGAAATACAAGTATTCCCAAAGTGTCGACCTGTTTTTTGTCAAGGTGGACCTCGATCCCGAAGCCCTGTTCACGCGCGTAAACAGGGACCTGCTTATGGGTTTGACGAAGGACAGCTTTTTCGTGGTTGCCTCTCTTGATTTCCAAAGCCGGCTCATCTATTCGTTATTCAACCTGCTGCCCGATGCTTATATTCAGAAAAGCCGTATCATGGGACAGGAGGTCGGCAGCTTCAACAAGAACGGCCGAGAGATCTTTTTCAGTTTTCAGAACGGATACCTGGTGCTGGCCGGAGACCGGAACACTATGGCCGCGCTCCTTGATTCCAAAACGAATAAAAACGCGGAGGGCGGCGCATTGATCGGCTCCTGCACGGACGAGGATATTTACATCCGCACCTCCATGCCCAAGGATTACAATCCCTTTGACCTGCTTCCGCACCTTGGAAAAATCTCCGTCAGGCTGAACCTCAGCACCTTCCATGCCGCGCTTGAGGCCGAGCCCACCCGTCATGTGTCTTTCAGCAAACCGCAGGAGGAGTACGAGTATTTTCAGTTTCTGAAATACCTGCCGCCGGATTTCGCGCTCTGTTACTTCAACCGCGAATATGAGGCAGCCGAGGTGCTGCGGCGGATCTTTTTAAATTACGAGCACGATTCCAGGTACGCCTACCGGGCGGAGGAAAACATAAAAGAACTCGAGGTTTTTAACAATTTTTCAGACGGAGCCTGTTTCGCCTTTAAAACATTGGGGTACGGGCGTGGCAGCAATGAGATGGCGCCGGGGTTGGCCTTTGCCCTGCGCCTGAAAGAGGGCATAGCCGCCGGCGATCTGGCCTCGATTTACGCATCGGTCTTCCGTGTGTTTAATTTCCTGTTCGGATTCAGCGGGTGGGACAGGGAACCCCATAAAAACTATACGATCTATAACTGCCGCGACAATGATTTTCACATTATCGTTTTCAATCGTTATATCATTCTCTGCAGCAGCCGTAACATTTCCGGGGATATCGCCCAAAGAATCGATGCCGCCCAGGCTTCGCTTTATGACACACTTTTTGCCGAGTTCAAATCATCCGGCCGGGACGACCTGGTTTATTATATGGCGGTTAATATGCACAGCCTGTTCTCCGAGCTGGAGCCGGTGTTTTCCGATTATATCAGGGGACGGCTGGACATGGACCGGGGAGAGTATGACAACAGTTTCGGGCAGTTTATAGGTTTTCTAAAAGACCGCGGACCGCTTTACATATCATTGTCTGAGAACAAGAACAAGGGAATGTATACAGGTGAGGTTAAGTTTATCAAATAAACGGGCCGGGGCCGCCCGGGGCGGATTTCCGCGGTCGGGCGCACTTGTGCTGTCGTTCGCGTTCCTCGCATGCACACTGGCTGTATTTGTATGCGCGGTTGCGGATCATACCCTGACCCTGCGCGCATATGATTCCGGGCTCGGGGCGGACGCGGGTTCAGCCTGTTTTTTCAAAATACAATTTGCCAATCCCCTGCGCGAATTGATCGCGCCCTTTGACGGTGATTACGCGCTCGAATTTCAGCGGGGAGAAGGGCTGGTCAGGCCGATCAAGAGGGCTGACGGGTTTTTTTTGCAGAGTACCGGGCGGGGCGGCCGGGTTGTACTTGACGTGAAAGCCGGGGACAAGGCGTATGCCGTAAGCCTGGTTGTGGGAACAAAGGAGACTGATACGGACGGCGACGGGTTTCCTGACGCCGCGGAGCTGGAGAGTTACGCGGACAGGGAAAATTTCCGGCATTGGTTTGTCAGCATAGCCGAAAGCCAGTTTTACGCCGCCTCGTTTTCCTGGTACGATGTCCACAGGGACTGCGCGGGCCTGGTGGTTTTCGCCTATAAGGAAGCGCTGAAAAAGCACGATTCCGACTGGCTGAAAAACTATGCGTACCTGGTAAAACAGGATATTCCGGATGTGCTGAAATACAACTATCCCCATGTTCCCATCCTGGGAGACCGGATTTTCCGCACCGCAGGCGGCCCGTTCTCCGGCCGGGATCTGGAAAACGGGGTGTTCGCGCCCGCGGCCGATGTGAATATCCTGATGAACTACAACCTGACCTACATCGGCAGTGATCCCCGGGTTTTCCAGCCTGGTGATATCCTGTTTTTCCTGCACACCGACAATCCCGACATGCCCTTCCATTCCATGATTTACACCGGCGGGGACGGCTGGTTGATCTACCATACCGGCCCGCTGGATGACAAACCGGAAGGGGAGATGAGGAAGGTAAAACTTACGGATTTGCTGCTGCATCCGGACAGGAGTTGGGCGCCCGTGGCGGACAATCCCTGTTTTCTGGGCGCGTTTCGCTGGAATATATTATTATAACATGCGCATGGCGCGGCATGGTCCGGGCCCGGTCAGAGAAGCAAAAGGAGGAGAAAGTATGTGTAATCTGAAGATCGCGGGGGTTTCGTTGATATTCTTACTCGCGGCTTGTGCCGCGTTGTTCGCCGGCGGCTATATGTACGGCGAGCGCCCCTTTTATCTTTCCACCGACAGAAGCTACGCTCCGGGTGAGAGCGTTAAAATCAGGGTTGAGTCTGCCGGAATATCGGAACTTAAAATCAGGGTATATAAAATCAAAGACCCCACCGCGTACTTTCTCTCCCAGGATAATATCCACCGCCCCAAGGTAAGGGGCAGGGCCATGCGATATTTCGCCCCGGAGGTATTGAGCGGATTTGAAGGCCACCTGCGTTCATCGCTGCGCGGTTGGGCACGGCGGACCATTCCCGCCGTGAACCGCGGCATGATCATGGAGACCTACCCGGACCTGGCGCTTAAGCCCATAGAGCAGGGGTATAGTCCGGAAAGAATTGTGGATTATATCCGCGATGAAAATTTCAAACTTGTGCGTGAAGAGAACAGCATTCTGGAGGAACACAGCGGTGAACTGAACATCAACTACGTGTTTTTGAACAGCCTGCCCCGTGCCATGTACCTGATCGAGGGTATAAACGGCAGTAAAGTGGCCTACACGGTTCTCAATATCTCCGAGTCCGGTTTCATAGTGAAAAAGACCGAAGATGACTGTCTGGTCTACGCGGTAAACAACACAACCGCCGAACCCCTGTCCGGTATGGAACTTACGGTATATAACCGGTTCAACCGCAAGGTGGCAGGCCTGCGCTCGGATGCCAATGGTTTGGCCAAGGCCAAGCTTACGGAAAACGAGGTGTTTATGATCGGCCGCAGTCCGCAGGGCGATTACGCCTTTTATGATCCCAGTTATTTTCCGTCATCCGTGCGCGACAACAATGTCTATATGTATACCGAGAGGCCGGTGTACCGCGGCGGCGACACCGTGTACCTGAAGGGAATTTCCCGGGCCTACAAACAGGGAGTGTATAGGGCCCCGGGCGCCGGTGAAATCAATATAACCATCATGGACGGCAGGGGCAGCCGGATCAGGACCTTCACCGTAAACTCAAACAGCCTGGGGATTTTCTCCGGGGAGTTTACGCTTCCGGCGGACGCGGTTTCCGGGCGGTATACCATCCTGGCCCGCATCGGCGCAAAGGAGTATGAGGCACAGTTTAAGGTCGAGTATTACAAAAAACCCGAGTTCAAGGTGAACATTACCACTCCGGAATCCGCCTACATAGGCGGGACCGAGCTTGCGGCCACTGTCAGCGCCCTGTATTATTTCGGCGAGCCCCTGGCCGGGGCAATCGTTCGCTATTCCGTGTACAGGACGCGTTTTGCGGACACGCAGTGGATGCAGGAACAAGGGCAGGGGTTTTATGTGAGCGAGCAGGAATACGTGTATTCGCGGCCCGAACTGATCGACAGCCGCGAGGCCTCTTTGAACAACCAGGGGAAACTTGAGCTGCATATCAAGACCGGGCGCGAGCGTGATCCCTTTACCTACCGGATAGAGGCGGCGGTGGTTTCGGATACGGGCACCGTGGTTACGGGCAGCGTGCAGGTGAAGGTGTACCCGGCGGCGGTGCGCGTGGGCGTGTCTACAGAAAAGTTCATGTACCTGGTGCGCGAGAACGTGAAGGTCCTTGTGCGTCTGGCGGATATTAAATCCCGGGCCCTGGCGGGGAAGGTTAAGCTTACGGTCAGCGCGGACAACCGGGTGATCAAGGAAGGCTGGGTCACCACGGCGGACAATGGCGAAGGGGTGTTTGAGTTTTCCGCGCGCACAAACGGGTTTGTCAAGATCCTGGCCCAGTCCCAGGATAAGGACGGAAATTCCGTGGAGACCGAGAAATTCGTCTGGATCGGGGAACAGGGCGCAAGCTACCAGTACAGCGGGGGGCTGATCAAACTGGTTCTGGACAAATCCGCGTACAAAACGGGAGAGCGGGCGAAACTGCTGATTATCTCACCGGTACCGGAGGTGAAGTTCCTGTTGACCATTGAGGGAGATACGATTTACTCCAGTGAGGTAAAAAAACTGACGGGCAACAGCACCCTGATGGAAATACCCCTCTACGATACCTACATTCCCAACGTATTCGCCGACGTCAGCTTCATATTTAACAACCAGCTTTACAACAACAGCATCAAGATCAGTATCCCGCCCGAGGAGCGGTTCCTGAACATCGACATCACGCCTGAAAAAGAGGTGTATGACCCGGGACAGACCGGGAAAATGCTGATAAAGGTGACGGACAATAAAAACAGGCCGGTGGCCGACACCGACCTCTCCCTGGCGGTTGTGGACGAGGCCATCTACGGTATTTCCAATGAGATCGCCGTGGATATCCGCAAGTTTTTCTATCCCTTCAGGCGCAATAATGTCATGACCTGGGCATCCATCGGCTTCAGGTTTTACGGCTATGCCATGGATGTGAACAGCGAGCTGGCCATGAGGTTCTACCGTGACCCCACCGGGCTGGCGGCGTTTAAGGGAAGCGAGGCCGAGGCCGAGCGCAAGGATTTCCGTGATACGATTTTGTGGATTCCCTCCCTGAAAACCGACGGCAGGGGCGAGGCGCGTGTCGATGTCAAGTTCCCTGATAATATCACCCAGTGGCGCGCCACCGCCATCGGCGTGACCGCGGATACCAGGGTGGGCCGGGGGACGGGGTACGTAATCACCAAGCGCGATTTTTTTACGGACCTTTCCCTGCCCTCGTATTTGGATGAAAAAGACAGGTTTTCCGTGTACAACACGGTCTACAATTATACGGACAAAAGCCTGGAGACAACCCTTGACCTGAAAACGAAAAATGTCGCGGTTGTCAATCCGCACCAGACCGTCACCGTGCCTGCGGGCGGCACGGCGCTGGTAAAGTGGGAGCTTTCCGTCGTGGGCCTGGGCAATGCCTCCTTTACCCTGACCGCCAAGGGCGGCCGCTATACGGACACCGTTACCCGGGAGCTTCCCGTTGTTCCCCATCATGAAGGCGATCAATGTAAACACCAAGCTGGACTCGAACCGGAACTCGCTTAAATTCACGGTTCCGGAAAAGATGAAACAGGACAGCCAGGCCCTGGAACTGAGCGTCTCCTACGGGTACGCCTCGGTGATCCTGGAATCGCTGGATTACCTCATCATGTATCCCTACGGCTGCGTTGAGCAGACCACAAGCAGCTTCCTGCCCAACCTGGTGGCGGTGAACGCCCTGAAAAAGATCGGGCTGCAGAACCCGCGCTACCAGGAACAGCTCGGCAAAAACATCGAACAGGGCCTGGCCAAACTCTACGGGTTCCAGCAGCAGGACGGTTCCTGGGGCTGGTTCGGCGGGGGGCAGACAAACCTGTTTATGACCGCGTACGTATTATACGCCCTTACCCTGACCGGGAACCTGGGGTATGAGGTGGACGCGAATGTGCTGTCACGCGGGCTTAACGCCCTGGAGAAAAGCCTGGGCGGGGCACAGAACCAGACCGAGAAGGTCTACGCGCTTTATGTGCTGAGCCTGAACGCAAAAAAGTACATGAATGTGTATGAGAGCCTGAAAAAATCCGCGCCGGACCTCAACCCCTACAGCCAGGCGTTGTTGGCCCTTACGGCGGTGAACTACAACAAACCGGCGGATGCCCTGGACCTGGTGGGACGCCTTAAATCCGAGGCCAAAAAGGACACGCAGCGCGGGCTGTTGTACTGGGGCGATGTCGACACCACTTCATGGTACAAGGATGATGTGGAAACCACGGCCTGGGTGGTGCGCGCCCTGGTTCAGGTGGAGCCGCGCTCTGACTATGTTTCCAAAGCCGTGGACTGGCTGTTTTATCACAAGGACGGCCGGCAGTGGAAGTCCACGCGGGATACGGCCGCGGCCGTATACGCACTGTCCGATGTATTGGGCGTGAGCGGTGAAAAGCAAAAAACAGCCGCCTTTACCGTGAAGCTGAACAACAGGCGCCTGGGTACAATCGAGTATAAAGACAACAGTTTCACCACGCAGAAACGATTCAGCGCGGAAGAGCTGGCTGGTTTGCAGTCCAAGGACAACACGCTTGTCATTGAGGGTATGAGCAAGGACCAAACACTGCTGGTTTCGCTGTCCTTTTCCTATTACACGGACGACAGCCTGATCTACGCCGACGCCTCCGGCATCCGCGTGGGCAGGACCTATTACGAGCTGCTGGAAGGACGGTCATATTCAGGTACTCTTGAGTACCGCAAGGGCGGCGTGCTCTCAAGCTTCAAAACAGGCGAGAACGTGCTGGTGGAAATAGAGTTCGGCTGCAGCAGCTCACAGGAGTATGTCATGATCGAGGACTACTTCCCCGCCGGATGTACTCCGGTCAAGGACTTTAAACTGCATACCATCAAAGGGTACTCCCCGTCCAACCGGGCGGACTATACGGACTTCCGCGATGAAAAGGCGGTGTTCTTCTATTCGCGTGCCGGTTCGGGCAAAATTTATTACGTGCTGCGCCCGGTGTTCGAGGGTTCGTACGAGGTGATGCCCGCTATGGGCTCCCTGATGTATTTTCCCTCGGTCAGGGGGAATTCCAATGACAGCCATGTTTCAATTCATTAGAAGGAGGCGGATATGAAAAAAATATTTATAGCGCTTTTGTTGCTGGCAGTCGCCGGAAGCGGGCTGTTGTGTGCCGACTATATTCGCATCCTTTCTCCGCGGGGCGGGTGGACCGATCAGCGGGTGATCACCATCTCCGGGGAGACCGACGCCCGGGTTGAGGCCGTACAGGTTGTGTATAACAGCATCCCCCTGCGCCTGCCCGTACAAAACGGCAGGTTCAGCCGGGATTTTGTCACCGCGCCGGGCCTGAACTCCATTTACGCGGAGGCAGTGTTCAAGGGCAAGGTGCTTTCGGATACCGTTTCCTTTTACGCGCAGGTTCCCTCCAAGGCCATGAAGGTGGTCATTATGTGGGACACGGACGGTACGGATGTGGACCTGCATGTGAAGGAGCCCACCGGCGAGGAGTGTTATTACGGCAACCCGCGTACGCAGATCGGCGGCGCCCTGGATGTGGATATCACCACCGGGTATGGTCCCGAGGTATACACCCTGGCCTCGGCCACCAAGGGCACCTATAAAATCAGCGCCTATTACTACTCGGACAACGGCAACCCCCAGACAGAGGTCAAGGTATATGTTGTACTGTATGAAGGCACGCCGAATGAGCGCATCCTTGAGTTCGAGACCATGCTTACCAAGACCGGGGTGGAAGTGTATATCGATGCGGTCACCCTGGAATAAAAAACCGCCCGCAAACCAGGCGACTTTTGGGAGCGCGCCGCAATGCGGCGCCGGGCAAGATAAAAGGCCGCCTGGTTTTATAGGGCCGGGTTCCCCCTTCACCACCGCCAACGACGACGGCTTTAGCATCAGTAAAAGAACCCGCTTCGTATTGGTGCTGGGCCTTCTTGGCCTGCTGCTTACGGCCGGCACCTACTCCCGCGGGCGGTTTTATATACACGCGGGAGAGATCAACCCCGGTGACCTTGAGCTGGTGCTGGAAATTCTGCAGCAGACCGAGGAGCTGTTCGCGTCAATTTATAATTACCTGCCTGCCGAAAACCTGGACCTGATAATCATGCCCAGTGTACAGGAGATGAAGGCGGTCCTGGGCGTAGGGCCCTGGGTGGGGGCGTATTACGCGAATTACAAAACATACCTGCAGCCGCTCGGAATCCTGAAAAAGCGCGAGGTGCTGCGCAAGATTTTGTTTATCGAGTACGCTCATTACTTTATTGATTCATATACGGGCGGCACCTGCCCGCCCTGGTTTAATGAGATGTGTTCATATTACCTGTTTCGGCTGTATGCGGATAAACCCGCCGTGCTGCCGGCACCGGGTGCGCCGTTTATAAACGTGCCTGGGGACGCGCCGCCGGCCGCCGGTAAACAACGGACGCCCGCTCAACCGCCGGCCGCCGGTAAGCAGCGGCCGCCGGCCGGACCTACAGACGCGCCGGGAACGGCCGCAGCACCGGTGGCGGGGCAAACCGCGCCGGATACCGCGGATGCGTCGACACTACCGGCCTCAGGTTTTACCTTTACAAGATATTGCGATTTTACCGATCTGAACAGGAACATCAGGGAACGCGACAGGTTGGAAGCATTCTATAATCATTCATTACGGTTTTCGTTTTTTTTGCAGGAGCGGTACGGCGTAAATCCGTGCCTTGACCTGCTAAAGGCAATGCACCGAGGATTTTCGCTGGAGAAAGCCATGGAGCAGGCCACGAGGAAAACCCCGGCCGTACTTTTTGAAAAGGATTATTTAACATGGCCGTCCGGAAAATGAGTCCCACTCCCCGCTCGTTGGTACTGTTTGTCCTTGTTTGCCTTGGAGGACTGGTCGTGGGGAACGCGGACGCCGATAACTCCGGCGGGAACAATCAGGCCGGCCATTACCCGTCCGGGGACGCTGCGGCTGGGGAAAGCACCGCCGCCCGCAACACCGAAACGGCCCTGCGGGAACTGGAGCACCGATACGGCGAGTTCGGCTGCGTGATCACCAATCCCCGCACCGGTCAGATATTATTCGTCTATAATAACGAGTTGGTCACCGGACGCTCCCTGTGCCCGGGCTCCCTGTTAAAGCCTTTCGGGCTGTTGGCCCTGGCCAGGGCTGAAAAGATAGATCCCACGATTGAAATCGACTGCAAGGGCAGGACCCGGGGTGAGATCTCCTGCTGGCTGCATGAAGGACACGGCAGGATCAATTTGACGCAGGCTCTGGCCTACTCCTGCAACTTTTATTTTTATTATTTTTTTAAGGGCCGCCTGCAAAAATCGGACTATGCCGGGGCCCTGCGTGATTTCGGCCTGCCCGCGCTGCCCGGAATCGAGCGTATGAGCATGGAGGATTTTTATAAGGCGGCCGTGGGCCTGGACAGTGACTATATGGTGACCCCGCTGCAGATTATTACGGCCTATAACGCCCTGTTCAACGGAGGGGTGCTTCGCAGCGCTTCGGGGGAAACGACCGGCCGGGTATATGTGCCGGAGGACGTGAGGGATATTCTGTTCCGGGGCATGCGCGAATGCGCGCTTTACGGCACAGGTAAAAAAATCTTTAAAGACAGGCCGGGTCTGGACGTGATTATTAAAACAGGCACCGGGGCCAGCGTAAGCCTGGGCACTGAGGTGTGGTATAAAAAGGCGCGCTGGGTGGTCATACTCTCCCCCGGAATCGACCCGGAATTCAGCATGCTGGTGGTTATGGAGAAGAAGCAGGCAGAGGATATTCATGATCTGACCCGTGAGTTGTTGAAGGTGCTGAAGGTGATGTAGGCGGGCGGCATTGATCTTGGCGGCCGCCTGGCCATAACCCGGCTGCGGCCCCGCTGCCATGCCGCATGTGCGCCTTGGACCCGGGCCCCGCGGCCCCGCTGCCATGCCGCATGTGCGCCTTGGACCCGGGCCCCGCGGTCCCGCTGCAGCAAGGAGAGGGAGATGCACAGGTTGTTATGCGTCATTTGTATGGTTGCCGATCTCTGTGTTTGTCCGGCGCTGGGCGCGGAAGACCTGGCGCGGGTGAACCTTACGGGGTACGCGCAGGTGCCGGAGTTCGCACTGACAATTTCTCCGGGTTCGCGCGTCACGGTAAACGGCCGGGTTGTTCCCACGCGGACCTGCCGGGTTCTGCCCCCTAAGAAACTGCTGATCACCGCCAAAGACGTGCGCATCGCCCTGGAACTTATCACCATTGAGCCCGCGGCGGGGAAGGTGACCGGGTTTACCACCCCCCTGGGCACCCAGGAATTTTTGGGCCGGATTGAGATCAGGAACACGAGGGACGGTATATTGATCATCAACACCCTGCCCGTGCGGGACTACCTGGCGTCCGTGCTGGGCGGGGAAATGGGAGGGGCCTTTCATGATGAGGCGCTCAAGGCCCAGGCGGTTGCCGTACGCAGCTATTACTACGCCAAGCGGCGGTTGAACCGGCGGCAAACGTATGACGTGTGCAACACCGACGGTATTGACATGGTCTACCGGGGCAGCGGATTCGCCACCCCTAAAATGTATGAGATCCTGGACAGCACAGACAACCTGTACCTTGTCGGCGCGGACGGTACGCCCGCCCTGGCTTTGTTTCATTCCACATCCGGCGGCCTGATTTTAAAGGATGAGGTGTTTTCATCTGATTTTTACAGCCCGCCCAGGGAACCGGTACTGTGCGCGGACACCGATGAAAAGGGCAGGCCCCTGGCCGCCTCTTCACCGTATTTTGAGTTTGAGCTGACCTTACGCGAAGATCAGCTTTTACGCGCGCTGGGGCCCACCCTCAAACTTGGCCGCCTGCTTGAAATCAGGCTGCGCTGTTTTGAGGGTACCGAATGCGTTGACTTTGTCGGACTGGTGGACGAGAACGGGAGTACGCATTGGCTGAAAGGCTTCAGTTTCGTCTCCATGGTACAACAAAGGGTGACGCTGCGCCTGGGCTCAATCCGGTTTAAAGTGCAGAAGGAGGGGGATTCCTTCCGCTTTACCGGCACCGGTTTCGGGCACCAGTGCGGTATGAGCCAGTACAGCGCCGACAACCTGGCGCGCAACGGCTGCGGGTTCGAAGAAATTCTAACGCGCTATTACCCGCGGTATAAACTGGTAAATATTCCGACCGCTCAAGTAATTCGGAATTAACCGGCAGGTATACGGCGGGCTTTACTTATGAAAAAGCCGCCTATCGGAGGCGTTGGCTGAGCCCTTGGCGGTGATTTTTTATTATTCTATACGGAGGTCGGTATGTCTGAAAAAAAGATGCAAAAAATGATGGTGTTTTTGGTTGCCTTGGCGCTGTTGCCCGCTCTGACCATTTTTCTCCAGGCGGAGGGCGCCGCGGACAAAACATTCATGTTCCCGGAAAAAAACTTTGAAACCCCGGAAGCGGCGATCAATCACTTTATAACCCGCCTGGCGGCCGATGATCTTGCCGGGGCGTTTGAAGCCTGCGCCGTCAACGAAGCCGACAGGTTTGATTTTAAGGCCATGGCCAAAAGATTAAACGCCATAGCCTTGTATACCTTCCTGGCGCCCTCACAATCCCCGCTCCTGGGGCAGGTTAACCGGATTACCATGCTGTACCGGCTGGCCAACCAGGTGAAGTTCATGATTTACAGCCTGTTGACCGATATACCGATTGACGGTAAGACCATAGTAAATCCGGATGAACAAATGCTTGATTCCTTCGTAAAAAAAGCGGATTCCCGCAACCTGGCCGGGCTTACCGTGGTAAAAATCAGGCTTCCCGTATCAGAAGAAATATACAACAGCGAACGGGCAAAAAAAGTGTTTGTGGAACAGGCGCGGCTTTATGGCGCGGATGATACCGCGGAACGCCTGGTGTTGTACAGGTTGAACGGCTGTCTTTACGCCGGCGGCGTACACCTGCTCCGATACGGCAGGTACTGGCGCATAGACAGCCTTAATTCCGCGTTCGCCAACACATCCGTTTTGGGAAACGTGGGAAGCGCCACCGAAGAGCAGTTTGATAGGGTCGACTATTAATGAAACCATGTCGGCCCGCATAAGAACCCGCGGTCATCGCTCCCTGATTTCATTCCAAATGTAAAGAATAGTAGACATTAGAAAAATTCCTTAATATATTATAATTAATATATTAAGGAGAGCTTATGAAAAATCTATTTTTGGTATTTTTCTTCGCCAGCCTGCTATTTGTGGGTGGGTGCAGCTCCGCCAATGAGAATACTTCGGTCATGGCACAGGCCACCGAGAGTAAGGGGGACCCTGATATGAGTAAAGCCGCGTTGAAAGAGAGGCTGACGCCTCTTCAGTATCATGTGACACAGGAAAACGGCACGGAACGGCCCTTTATCAACAGGTATTGGAATAATTTCGAGCCCGGTATCTACGTGGACATCGTGTCCGGTGAACCGCTGTTCAGCTCCCTGGATAAGTTCCATTCGGGAACCGGTTGGCCAAGCTTTACCAAGCCGCTGGAGCCGGGCAATATAGTGGAAAGAACCGATAACAGTGATTTTATGGTGCGCACCGAGGTGCGAAGCGCGCATGCAAATTCACACCTGGGACATGTGTTCAACGACGGACCGCCGCCCACCGGACTGCGCTATTGCATAAACTCCGCGGCCCTTAATTTTATTCCGGCAGCAGACCTGGTGAAGGACGGGTACGGGCAGTACGCCAAGCTGTTTGAGAAGAAGTAACTTAGTAGTCCGAACCGTGGATAGTACTACTATTTATTGTTTTAAACTCGGGAATGAGAACCGTATTCTCGCTGAGCGCCCAAATCCAGATCGGGGTGCCCTGCGCCATTGTACGGCCGTTATTAGTAAGCACTTCACTTACCGCTTCCAGGACATCAAGTCATTCCTTATCGGGCCGGCCGTCTTCAAATCCGCCAAACCATTACGCATGCTTGCGTACATCATCATCCTTGAAGCTTGATTTCTCTGTGAATTTTTACTGTTAAAATCGCCATGCCCAGCGGACCGCGATTGATGTTGGCAAGGTTGCGTTTGTTACAGGGGGCCAACAACTCCAAATCGCCGCCGAAAATAATCAGCTGCTGTTCCATAACACCCCAGTAATCCGAAGTTTGAAATGTTTTTACCGCGTCGATGCGGTCGGCACTCCAGCCGTAGGTGCTGATCTTCCCTTTCCTTGTATGTATAGACATTTGTACAGGACTCGAACACACGGTGGCCGAATTTGGTGGTGATCACCGCTTCTAAGTGCTTTCCTTTCAGCGCCTGTGCCAGAATACTTTCGCTGTAACCTTAGCCTTAGTTGACAGCCGTAAAAGAACTTGATTTCATGAAAGAAGCATAAAAACATTTTTCAATACTTAATCACAATTTTAAAGTAATATGCTTTTCTGGAAAACAGGATAGATTTTTATTATAATTTCTTTGAGTAGAAACATTTATATTCATTATTTTATTTGAATACTAAGAGAACAGGGATTGAACTGATAAAAGTTATGAATAACAAAAGGGGAAAAAGATACACGATCGGCCTGGCCATTAATTCAATTTCCAGTCAATATGAAGAGGAAATATGGAAACAGATTAGTAAAAACGCAAAAATTCAAAATGTTAATCTCATAACATTCCACTCTGTCGTTGGATTTATTGAAGCGGATTCTTTTTGTTCTCGGAAAAATCCGATTGTTGATGTGATTCAATCAAAATTGGTTAATGGAATGATCATCAACTCAACATCATTATCGAGTTGGATTAAAACTGAAGAGATTGAAAAATACTTAAAAAGCTTTTCTGCTATTCCCTGTGTCAGTGTCGGGATAAATTATACGGGTATTCACAGTGTTATCGTAGATAATGAAATCGGTATGAAGGGGGTGCTGGATCATCTCATTCACGATCATGGTTATCGCAGGCTTGGATTCATCTCCGGTTCTGCAACCAATCCTGAGGCGGAGATCAGATATAATACATATCTTAAAGCTCTTAAAGAAAATAATATTCCTTTTTATAAGAAAAGAATATTTCAAAGTAAATTTTATACTTTTATTGGTCAATCCCTTTTTGAACAAATTGATCCTGCATTACACTTTATTAATAATAACAAAGATCTGGAAGCAATTGTCTGTGCCAATGATGCCTTAGCTATTTATTTTATAAACAAGCTGAATGAAGCTGGAATAAAAGTACCCGAAGATATGGCGGTAACGGGTTTTGATGATACAGAAGAAAGCGGTTGTTTTTTCCCCAATATAACTACCGTGCGTCAATCGCCGGCAGATCTGGGTGATAAAGCATTTAACATAATGATGGACTTGCTTAAAGGGAAAAAAGTACCGGAAGAGACAGTATTATCAACTCATGTGGTTGTACGTCGATCATGCGGGTGCTTTCCTTATGGCATAAGTAAAATCGATTCCAATCCAATAATGCATTACAAAAAAATAGATGTAAGAAAACAACTTAAAGATTCCATTTATAAAATATTGGAACAAGAATTATCGCCATCGATCAATTCAGAAAGATTACATTATTGGGCAGGTGATCTTGCAACTAATTTATTTAAGATTGTTGATACAGGTAATTTAATTTCATTCTTGAAATCTTTGGAACAAAAAGTTATTAAGAGTATCGGTTTCAGTATAAATATACCTTCCTGGAACAAAATAGTAATCAAAATATTGAATCTAACAAAGAGGCTAAAAATTTATGATTCCCGGAATAAAGTTATTAATGAATTGAAGCTGGAAATTCGGCTGATGGTAGAAAACTTGGCGATACAACATGAACGGTATAGTAAGCTTATTTTAAAACAGGAATATGAAGGGCATTATCTTCTTACGCAAAATATTATTTCAGCAATTAATAGAAAAGAATTAAAAAACTTTATTCTAAGCATTTTCCCAAGAATGGGCTTCTCCAGTTTTTATATTGTATTGTATACCGATAAAAAGGCAAAAAAAGCGAAGATAATGACAGCGTATGATTCCCAAAAAGGAGTATTGGATAATATAGAAAGCATGGAATTTTCTTCTAAGGAATTATTGCCCAAGGAAATTAAGCTTTTTAAAGAGAGAAAATCATATTTTATCTCAACTCTTTATCATAAATATGACATTTTTGGTTATGTTATTTTTGAAGTTGGCCTTTTAGAAGGCGTATTATATGAGAATTATACAGCCCAATTAAGCAGCGCCGTGTGGTCAATGCTTTTAATGGAAGACATTCAAAATCATTCCATGATGCTTGAAAAAACGGTTAAAGACAGAACAAAGAGGCTGGTTGAAGCAAACAAGCAATTAAAAAAACTGGATAATCTAAAAAATGATTTTATCGCCAATATCACCCATGATTTCCGCTCCCCGCTTACCATAATTATGAATCTTGTGGATCTGAGTCTGCGTTATCCCGGCAAGGAGGATGTGAATGAAAATCTTAAGCTTATCTATACTTCTTCTTTGAAGCTGAAGGATTACATCGACAGACTGCTGGATCTGGCGAAAATGGATGCACATGGAATAAAGTTAAAGGTGGAAAAACTGGACATCATTGCGTTTCTGAAAGAGATCATAAAATATTATTCTTCGGTATTGCTGCAAAGCGGTATAAAGATTATAGACAGAATTAAGCAAATGGTTGCAATAGATAATTGCTTTACGGATGTGGAAAAACTGGAAGAGGTAATAAACAATATTTTATCCAATGCCATTAAATTCGTTGATCTGGAAAAGGGGATAATAGAGATATTTTTAGAAATTAAAAACAACAATGCGGAAATCATAATAAAGGACAACGGCATTGGAATCCCAAAAGATAAGTTAGATATTGTATTCGACAGATTTGAGCAGGCGTCCCAGGGGCGAAACACACGTTTCGGCGGGACCGGGATCGGTCTGGCTTTTTCCAAACAATTAATAGAATATATGAAAGGAAAAATCTGGGCTGAATCGGAGGGTGAGGGTAAAGGGACAAG
>CAZWYY010000035.1:0-41633 GCA_964638895.1 uncultured Spirochaetaceae bacterium
CAATATGCTTACGTATGAGCCCTCCCTTGGGTACACGCTTCTGTCCACTAATAAAGACTTAAGCGCCGCCGTCGTCCCCCATGGAATCGTCCATGGGCTCATCCTCACCCGATGGGGCCGTGTCCGATTCGGATTCCATAACCAGTTTCTGGTACTGCTCATCGATCAGGGGCAGGAATATCGAGTTGGCATATAACCTGTCCGTACGCATTTCATCCAGTTTATTTGCAAAATCCTGTTTGGATATCTTGCCGGCTTTATACTGATTGTTGGCAAGCATGTACAGCCTGGCCAGGGCCACGTCATAGTCGATTGTGGAAATATCGTCGCTGATCAGCCAGAATGGGTATTCGGGATTTTGGGCCACCTGGGAAAAATTGTCTTTGGTTTCGCCCTTGAGTACGCCGATTATGGTCATGGGCTCGAGTTTTTTCGAGGTAACCGATGTAAGCTGGGGGGTGGAATAAATCTTGCTTGATCTTACCACAACACCCGGTTTGGCGTCGACCACCATGTTTACATAATACACCCAGCCGACCTTGCCGTTAAGATCCTTTACTTTGATCATGTCGTAACCGTCGGTATTGTTATCTTCTTTGGCTGTTTCTCCCAGGTAGGTTACCACATCACCAAGTTTCATATTCCCCACCCATTTTAAATCCTTGGTTTTTGAGTTTACGGGCATACTCCTCATACCGAGCCCTTCGTACATACACACCGCGTCCAACTCGCGGCCTACGGGAATTTTACCGGCGGGCTGGCTTGCCGCCTCCGTGGATTCTCCCGCGGATGTGTTCCCCTGATTGCCGGCGGATTCCTTTCCGCCGTCGCACATGATGAGAGAGCCGAACAGCAGCAGGCAGAACGTCGCATACAGTAATCTATTTATCATTATTTTTGACCTCCTTTTTATACCATACATTGTACCATAAAGCGAAATGAAACTAATTTCAAGGCTTTTCCATTGACCGTGCATGCCGGAAATGACAGCACACGGCCGGCCGCGGAAAGCCGGACCCGTCCTTCATTTAACACTGAGTATGGAAGCTTCCAGCGAGGCCAGTGTTTTCCCGGATGAGGCATCGATCATGACCGTACCGCCGCCGGCACACGTGCCCGCTTGTATGGGTATTATGGAATAGGTAAGCTCCCTTTTCCCACTGAAATCGGCAACCGACAGGGAGAGTGTGTTATGTGTTAATGTATAGCCGGTTACCTGCCCGCTTATTACAAGGTTTTCCAGGCTTTTTGTATCCGCCTCAC
Source organism: uncultured Spirochaetaceae bacterium (assembly GCA_964638895.1). Lineage (GTDB taxonomy): Bacteria > Spirochaetota > Spirochaetia > SZUA-6 > RPPD01 > JAFGGG01. The sequence continues at coordinate 1,264 of CAZWYY010000035.1, forward strand.
AGTTGGCGGGCACCGTCTCTACTATCGTCAGAAAGGGTATTCTTTCCGCACTGCTGAGTGTCAGTTTTACCGGTACGGGTTGTCCCGGTGAGGCTGTCCCGGACGAGGTTCGCGTCACAACCAGTTTATCCGCGGCATGCAAAGCGGCGGGGGACCATGTTTTGACCTCCAGGATAACCGAAGTGCTCAAAGCCCCGTTATAACTCACCGTAACCGTGTTTTCCCCTTTGGTAAGCCATGACGTTATCTCAAGATAGGCAAGGCTGGCCGCGCTTAGAAAAGGATCCCGGGGATCGATATCAACACGAGCCACCTCCTGATTATTCACCCTGACACTGATCACACTCCTCTTTTCCTGCGCGAACACGCCGCATTTCAGCAGCGCCCGCACTGCCTCGGCTGTTCCCAACTCATTATGCCAGGCGCCCCAGGCCTCGCGTGTTGACAACAGCCATGTTACGCCTTCCCGCAGGTAGGCGCCGTAGCCTTGAGGGTCCGAGGCGGCAAGCAGGGTGAGGATGCGCGCGTTGAGCTCGACCATCCCGCCGTAGGCATGGTACCAATGCGGTTCCCAATAGGCGTGACGCTTGAGCGTAATCAGAAAATTTATGCCGTCGGCAAGCACCGGGGAAAGGGACCGGTCCTTATAGTAGTCACGCATATACATAAGTCCCTGCAACGCCGCGGCCACCGTCATGGGCTCGGTGGGGCGCGCGGACAGCAGATCAAGCATGATTTCCTTAAGCGGCCGCACCTCCGGCTCCATCGATGAAAGCTCCGGTACCAGGGTCAGGGCATAACATAACACCTCGAATGCCTCGGCGCTAAGGGCGTAGTCGGTGTCCTGGTTATACACCTCCCAGAAATACGCTCCTTTTGACGACCATAAACCGGCCTGGTTTCGCTTATCCAGAATATAGCGCACCGCCCTGACCACGCTTTCCGGATTGACGCTGATTCCCACCCGAGTCAGTTCGCACAGCGCCCTCAGGCAGGAAACCGTATAATAGAGATTCCCGCTTTGGTTCGCGGCCTGGGCCGCATAAAATCCCCATGACCCGTCCGCGCGCTGCGAGGAGGCAAGCAGCAAGGCGGCCCGGCCCAGTTTGTTCAGAAGTTCGCCCCGAAAGCCGGCCGGTAGTCCCAGCGAGTTACCGGCATCCAAAAGCGCGGCGTTCATAATAACCGTTGCCGACAATGCCCACGGCGTATACCAGGAGGCCGCATTGAACGCGTAATAGGCCTCGAAAGCAGGAAACACATTGGGCAGGGCCACGTTCACCGCGGCCGTGTAGTAGTCGGCCCCGGAGTCTATGGTAAACTTTTTTTCAAACCCTGACCCTCCGCCGATATCGGCTTTGAAATTCTGGACGGCGGGACGTGTTGAGGGAAGAACCGTGAACTCCTTTTCTTCAACATCCCTGAATCCGGAGGTCTGGACTGAGACACGGTAATGCCCCCTGCCGCAGCGGGCAGCGCTGATCCGCCACTCTACAAGCCTGGTCTCATCGGGCTTGAGGGTGAGGTCCACGAACGCGGGATCTTCCACAAGCAGTTCGTCACTTTCCAGCCGCGCCCTGCAGGATAACGGCGATCCGGCCAGGTTGCGCACCATACCCCGCACCATGAGCGTATCCCCCTGGATAAAAGAGGCGGGCAGCAAGGAACGGATAAAAAGCGGCTGGCTTACCTTGATGTCCTTCTGTACAAAACCGAGGTACCCGTGTTTGTCGCTGGCCATTATGGTAAGTTTTTGGGTGGTGATCTCGTGGGGCAATTCAAGCTCAATCCGTGACCTCCCATGAGAAGTAATCAGGTCCGGTTCCCAGAACGCGGTTTCGGGAAAGCGCGTGCGGATGATGATGGTTTTGGGCGGGGAGGCCTGTAATGTCTCCGGTTTGCGGCGTCCGTCACCGTCAAGGGTTTCCTGGTCCTTGGGGGCCCCGGAGGGCTTGGCCTTTTTAGCGTGAGGTTCGGCGGGCAGGTCCCCCGCCATCCCGGAGGTGCTTTCGGCTTCATTGGCGCTTTCGGCGAGTTTATCATATTCCCTGGATTCGACCGGATCTCCGGGGTCCTTCCAGCCCCAGTTCGTATAAGCGATATCCCGCCACGGGTATCCCCAGTTGCGGTCCACCACGGGCCAGGTCAGCACACCCGCCCCGCCCGTGGCGATCACCTTGGCCTGGGGATTGTAAAAATGACTGAAGGGCGGCTTGATAAAGGGATTAAGCAGCGAGAGCACGGCCGCATCGGTTACGGAAACGCCAAGGCATTTTTCTCCCTCTCCCCCCTTTACCGTAATAGTAAAAGCGGCCTTCTCACCGGGAGCGTATAAGGGTTTTAAATTCTGCACCTCAATCTGCAGCTCGCGTTCGGGGTAAAAGGTGATATGTTGACCCTCCGTAATAAAACCCACTGATTTGGTAGAGTAGGGCGCGGAACTCTGTTCCTTTTTTACCGCGCAGCAGTAGAGGTTCACCAGCATGGTCCCCCAGGTAGGCGCGGTGATTTCACCCCGGGCAAGGTAGCGGTCTTCCTGTGTGGAAACCGGAATGACGCCGGACCACACTAGTGAACCCGAGATATCGGTCAGGTCTATATGCACCACCTTCTCAACGGGAATGTATTCAGGGTCGAACATAACGATGATCTTGCTTTTCATACCCATGGAACCGGGCGGCCCCGCCACTTTGGAGTTCATTGGTTTTTGCCGCTGCGGGGATATGGCGCGAGTGCCGAGGGGTGAGGACATAAGCGGGCTTTTGATGACCGCCGTGACCGCACTGTCCGGCATGGGAAAACTAAAGTCGGCCACCCCCTGTTCATCGGTTTTGCCCGTTTTTTCCAACCGTAAAATATCCACGGACATGGTAAGCGGAATGCCCTTGGCCGGCTGGCCGTCGATATCCGTCACCTTGACCAGCAGCTGTACCTGCTCGTCCTGCTGGTAGGCGTCCTTGTCCGTTTCCAAAACAGCGTAATAGGGCGTGGTGGTGTAGAACATGTCCCAGACCACCTCGTCGCTTCTTCCGTAGCCGTCGGTTACGGCCAGCTTTAGTTTGATCTCCGTGTCCGGGGTAAGCTTGCTCTTTACCCCCTCAAGCTCTTTTTTATCAAGACCGATTGAAAGCTCGGCGATGTCCGTGGAAAACCTTTTGGAAAACAGCTCCCTGCCTTGTGCTGTGGCAATAGAGAGCGTAAGGGCGGCGGCCTCGGGTTTCCCTCCTGAAAAGTATTCCAGGGAGACTTTGGTCCCCAGGCTTTCGGAGGACGGGGTAATATAACGGGGAAGCGAATGCGTAATATTAATGACGGGCGGTCGAAAGCGTTTGACCCGGATGCGTGCGCTTTCCCTGCTTTGCTCGAACAGCACCACCAGGTCATAGTCACCCTCGGGCATGTGTTCCGGCAGGCTGATCGAGGCGCCGCCCACACCGTATTCATCGGTAACCACATACCGGCCGGAAAACACCTTGCCCCGCGTGTCCTGGAATAAAAGCTGCACCTTGGCCGCGGGAAGCGGGCTGTACTCACGTTTCAGTTGCCAGGCCAGCAGGCGCACAAGGATATCCTGGCCCGGATTATACACACCTCTGTCGGTGTAGACATAAAGGCGTTCGGCCTTAAAACTCACCGTTCTGGCATTGCACGCGAACCGTTTGCCGACGGTGTACTCGGTCGCGCCTTCCACCAGCCGCGCCTTGAGCAGGTGAGTCTGATTGCTGCTGGGAAGGTAATCAAAAATGCAGATGCCGTTGCCGTCCGCCTGCCCCACCTCCTTGTCATTGACCCACACCCTGGCCCCGGCCGCCGGAGAGAAATCCGGTTTCAACAAGGTCACATGAATTTTGGTGGGATCCTCCGACCAGATCTGATACGGATAGTTGATAACCAAGAGCAGCCGCCGGCTTTCCGTGATATGCTCGCTTTGGTTTCCCGGTATATTCTTGCAGGCAAAAAACAGCAAACCGATGCCCAACAACGCAAATCCCCTGGCAATATTTCCCATCGTATCCATCCTCCCTCCACATAACATGCTTATTTCTATTATACGCGCGAACAAGGGAAAAGTCACAAACATTTATTTCAATCCGTGAATCCTGACTGAATTATGGCTCACGGATACGCGCGGAGGAACACGGATTACTTCAGATTATAAACACAGATTAACAACACTTATTGTGCTTTTCATTGATTTAAGATGGGGATTTTCAGTAATATGCTGGAATAAATCGGGTTTACAGGATAGAGTGCGGTCGGCCGCGAAATCAATCGATGCGCCTCTTCCCGCCCACCACACCCGACATGTATTCCCAATATGACGGTTTGCGAATCAAACGCGACTCTTCCCTTCCGGTACCATACAAAGGCGAACTGGCGCATTTGGACGGCTTCGGAACATGTCGGGATAAGTCTCGTATCCTTGGCAATACTATCAGTGAAGGCTATCTTTTAACACGCGAAATAGAATAGGGAATCTCGATTTATCTGTTGATCTATCAAGGAATTATAGACATTGTTGTCATTATTTGACTTATTCTGAAGAATCGTGATCACATGCTGCCGGTTATGAAAAGTAACCGGCAGCATTTTGGGATGTACGCTGCGCCTGCTTAGGATCTTAAGATTGTCTATTGATTACGTACAGGTCTGAACCCCATGCTGTAAAGTGTAGCCCAGGGCGGTCTTCTGCGGCAAAAACTGCTTGCGGCCACCTCGAACGGATAAACAGAATAGAAACATCCTCCGCGGGTAGCGTGGTAATTTTTCTGAACCCCCGCATCGGAGAAAAAAGGAAGGTCGTCAAAACACATTTCATAGACATTTCCGTCCATATCAAAACATCCCAAGGCATTGCCGTTTGTCGGTTTTTGACCTACCTCATGTGATGTGCCGTTGCTGTTTTTGTAATACCAGACAGCCTCTTCCATAGCCTTCTCGGTTGCACCATACCGGTTTGCACCATCTATTGACGCGCCGCTTGGCACAAGTCCGGGGTAATACTCGCCCGGGTCCATAATATCCCCGTTGCCGTTTTTATCTTCAATATAGCGGGCGGCGCACTCCCATTCATAGGTCATGGGGAGCCTGAATCCGTCGGCGTTTTTATTGACATAGGGATCATCCTGACTCCCATCCCAGGGACCCGGACCCTCGTCCCACCTGATTGTTACCGATTTATCGCATTTTCTAAGGGGAGTGGTACGGTCTTTATCGGTATAATATACGCAGACAAGATCGGGTTCGCTTCCATTGCGCGTATTATAATATTCGGTCAGGGCGTTACACCATATGATGATATCCCTCCAACTGATATCCGTAACGGGTTGCCTTTTGTCAGCGGTTGGGGCACTGCCTTCCTGACCGCTACTGCCTTCCCGGCCCGGGTAAGCGAAAGTGTACCCGTTTGCCGTAGCCCAGGTGTATACCGTGTACCACAGATCGTAGGTCACCTCAGTTTGGGCGATCCAGAAAGGACGCGCGCATTCCCAGGTGTTATCGAACCCACCGGTGGGGAATTTCCCGCCTGGGCAGGCTTTTAAGTTAAAAACTATCTGACTTTCATTTTTAGTGAGGGTAAAGATGTTAGTACTTCCTGCGGTATGAACATCTCCCGTGACGGATGATGACCAGGTTTCTTCCTTTTTCCCATCCACACAGCCGGTAATGAATGCGCCCGTTAAAAAAAGCGAACATAGTCCGATTATTAGATACGATAGCCACTTCATGATTTTCATGGTGTTCCTCCTTATAAAAAATAATTCGCACTTTGAGATTCTGTGAAAAATATAGTACCACTAGAGAGACGTGTCGTCCGATTCGATCAGTTTGGACTTCTTTTTACATACAGGGTGGGCGTGATACCGGTATGTTTCTTAAACACCTGGTTAAATGAGGATTTTGAGTTAAAGCCCGCCTCGAACGCTGCGGAAAGAATGGACATGTTCCGCTGTCTGTGTTCTGACAGCATTTTTTTTACTTCTTCGATTCTGTATTCATTTATAAAATCGTAGAAGTTTTTGCCGGAACATATGTTTATGACCTGGGACAGGTGATGCCTGGAGATGCCGATCAGGGCCGCGAGATCATCCAGTTTTAATTCCGGCTCAAGATAGAGTCTTTTTTTCTCTATGCACTCGGTCAGGGTCTGCCAGTACTTTTTAATCCGGGTGGTTGAAAGAGGCGATGTGGAATATTTTTCGGATTTCATCGGCTCAGGTGTGAGACGCAGGCTGAACACCGATTTGTGGATGATGTAGTACGGTACGATTATCTGTAAAAAAGCATGAAAGATCACGGTAATACCGTACACCCGGCCGTAATTGGTGAGATTTCCGGTAAATAAAAATATATCCGGAATAAAATCTATTGCAGTAAACGCCATGGCAATATAAATAAAGGCCTTTAACCAACTGAGGTTGATTTTTGCGATGGAGGAATAATCATTTTTTAATTTTTCCCTATAACGATTTATAGCCTGCAAGGAAAATATAATATAACAGATTACCTGGATACAGATGATTAAAGTCGTAATCTGATCGCGGAGTATATACGTCCCCTGTAATATATCCATAAGGCATTCCATCTGCCCCTGATAGTTTCTGATAAAAAAGGGAATCGTATAAATAATAAAAACAAAAAAAGGAATAAGATGCAGAAGGTTGAATGGTTTTAGTATATAGTTTCTGTTGATTATCGTTTTTGTATATAAAAAAATTGTAGGACCGTAAAGCAGGGCGCACACGCCGAAAAATATTACCGCACCTGGGATATAGAAATAGAATTGGAAGTTTACAAAAAGTGTGGAAGTAAGACGAAACGATTCAAGCAAAATCAATACCGCGTAAATTTTATTTGCCCGGGTGTTGCCCTTGTTTATAATCAATAAAAAAATCGCAAGAATATAACCCTGTACGGCGCCGATTAATAATATGCCTGAATAGAAGTCTATCCGCATATTCTAAACTATAACAGAATCCGGTCTGTTTAGAAAGAAAAAATAGGAGGAATACCGTCTTGTAGTCTCAATCTTTTTACTTACTGCACATTATTACCAAAATGGGCCCTGCAGGTATCAATGTAAGCCCCTTGGCCAAATACCTAAACTTTGTTACCATACGCCGATGAGGTATGTAGACACTGAAAAACTATTGTCCGGCGACCGGCGGTTCGATCTGTTTACGGAAACCCGGGCGCCTGATGACGAGATACTGAAACGAGAGCTCTATAATCCTCTGCCCCTGGCGGGAGACCGCCTGGTCTGGGGTTTCGGTATCGCGCGGAGGGTGGAGGCCTTGGGTCTGGAACGCATGCTCTGTGCGGATATTGAGGAAGAGCGGCCCGGGGAGCTGCTGCGGCTGGCCCTGCTGCTTGAGGGTAGGGCGGGCCGCTACACCTGGCCTGAAAAAGAACGCATTCTGGATTTTATGAAACAATACGGGCTTACGGATGCGGCTGCGGCGATCTCGGAATGGGTTGAGGGGCGCAGGGAGCCGGAGTTTATTTCCAGGGTCACGCTCTACAGTGCCCTGGACCCCGACCTTAAGCGCCTGCTTGATGACGGTCTGATCGATTTTAAAACAGCCTCCAGAATCCGTGACCTGCCGCATTCCCTGTTTGAGCATCTGCTTGGGTCGCAAAATGCTTTAAGCTTCAGCGAGCGTAGGCTTACAAGTTTATATATTGCTGAGATCATCCGCAGGGACGGACTTCCCGCAAAGCAGGCCGGGGAACTGGTAAAAAAGGTGTTTGCCGACGAAAAACCACCGGCACGCGCAGCCACTCTGCGCTACCCCCGGTTGACCGATGCGGAAAAGCGTTTTACCCGGTTTAAGGAGCGGCATTTGAAGGGATCGGGCATAAGCCTTCATGCGCCGCCCTATTACGAGGGCTCCGAATTTCATATTGAGTTCCGATTCCGGGATTATTCCCAGTATGTGAAACGCGCGGACAAACTTTCCGGGTTAAAAGAGAATATTAATGAACTTTTCCAAATACTACAATAATTTCTTTAAAAGAGTATATGTAACGCAGGACGCGCTGGGGTATGAGGCAACGCAGCGTGCCCTGCATACCCTTAAAGCGCCGCCGGTGAAACAAGTGGCCGGCAAGCACCAGATCCCGGAGTGCGATCTGAACCGGCACACCTTGTTTATCTCCACCTCGCGTGGGCGAAGCGTGACCCGGTGTCCCGGCTCAAAGGGCCAGGTCTGTTGTAATTATCTCACCCTGGACCTGTACATAGGCTGCATGCTTGATTGCTCGTACTGCATCATGCAGGGGTATCTGAATTTCGCGCCCCTTACCGTGTATGTGAATACCGCCGGGATGCTGAATTCAATACGGGAGATAATTCGACTCAATCCCGGCATACCCGTCAGGATCGGCAGCGGTGAGGTGGGGGATTCGCTTGCCCTTGACCCCTTGTTCGGCCTGTCGCGCGATTTTATAACCGGGCTGACGCCGTATAAACAGGTGTATTTCGAGTTGAAAACCAAAACCGGGTTCGTCGATCATCTGCTTGACGTAACCCCAAAGGGAAACGCGGTAATAAGCTTTTCCCTTAACCCCCCGGAAATCATCACACGTGAGGAGGGAGGGGCGAGTTCCCTGGAGGAGCGTATCAACGCCGCCCGGGCGGCTGTCCGCGCCGGATACCTGGTGTCTTTTCACTTTGACCCGGTTATCCTTGTAGACGGCTGGGAACGCATGTACCGGGAAACGGTACATCTTCTTTCCGGCCTTGATCCCCTTAAAATCGCCTGGATCAGCCTGGGCACCATGCGCTATACCAGGGAGCTGCGCGCGCGTATGCCGGAAAGGCCCTATCTCTATGCCGAGTTTTTTCCCTGCGCGGACGGCAAATACCGCTATTTCTGGCCGCTGCGAAAGCGCGCGTATACGTTGATGAAAAAATGGGTAAGCGCCCTCGGCCCCATTCCCCTGTACATGTGCATGGAAAGCCGCGCAACATGGCGGCATGTTTTTGGCGAATTACCTGGAAAAATGAATGAGTTATGTGCTATATTTACTAATGTAAAGAGACTTAACGGAGGCTAATAATGCAAAACAAATCCATGGCACGCGCCTGTATTGTGTTTATTTTTTTTACGCTTGTGCTTGTCCAGGCGGCTGCGGACGGACAGATCGTCTTCTTTGACGGAAACGTTTCGGTTACCAGGAACGGGAAACAATACGACGCTTCCAGCCTGTACATCGGGTTTGAGGTGGGGAATTATGATCTTATCACAACCGGGGCGGACGGTCAGGCCGAGCTGGCCCTGAAAACGGCACAGGGCCAGAACGTGACGGTCAAGGTAGCCACGAACTCTTCCTTTTATATCGAGTATGACAAGTTGAAAAGCGGAAAAAATACCACCTCCCTGGAAATGCTTACCGGTTCCATGGCGGTCAAGGTTGATACCCTTGCCAGTAATACCGAGGTGCAGGTACGGACCAGAACCACGGTTATGGGCGTGCGCGGCACCGAGTTCAATGTCAGCTCCTCCCCGGAGGACGATCTGCTCATATCCTGTAAAGAGGGCAAGGTGAGCTGCACGGATGAGGACGGTAAGGTGCTTTATTCACAGCCCGGCCAGGTGGTTGAAAAAATCCAGGGGCAAAGCTTCAAGGATATCAAGGTTGACGTAAAGCAGCTTGATGAGTATCAAAAACGCTGGATTAAAGACAGACTGGATGTATTGAAGGCCAATGCCCTGCGTGCGACGAGATTTTTTGCCAAAATATTTCTGAACTCTTACCAAAATATCGTCGATACATATACCGATCTTATGGCCAAAAAAGATATCATTGATAAATGGATCAAAGAAGACAACGAGGGGAAGATCGGCTCAAAGATCGAGGTTATGAGGGAAAAGAAACAGCTTATCGGACTGTTGTTTAAACTGAAAAGGAACCTTTTCCTGTTCGAAAGGGCCTTTTTCAGACTTATGGAACTTGAGTATTATCATAACCAGGGCTACGGTCAGGGTGAAATAAAACCCGGTCTTTCCGCGGACAAGTTTTTTGAGGAGTTTGGCGCTAAAAAGCCGGCTATTATTACCATGATCGCCAAACTGAAATATTTATTCAAGCTGTTTGCCAAGAGAAATGACGGTCATTTTCCGGTAGACATGATCGACACTTCATTTTAAGGTTTCGGGCAAGAAGCGCATAGCTTGATTAAAAAAAGGCTGCCTTTACTTTACGGCAGCCTTTTTTATCTATAGTAACGAATTATTGTGTAATTGCTTCTTCCGTATCCACGTCAAAAAATTTGACCTTGTTTAAGTCAGGTAAAAAGTTGGCCTGCTTTCCGACCGTAAAATCCCATCTTGGGGGAACCTTGACAACGAACTGGTGTGATTTTGAACTTACCCAAAGGTGAATTTCAGCTCCGAGCGGTTCAACAACCTCTATAGTAGTGCTGATATTGTTTTGTTTTTCCGGGGTAGGCGTATATACCAGGTCCTCCGGACGTATGCCGACAAGAACATTTTTACCGATATAAGGGCGTAAAAGATCCGCCGCCTCACCGGTAAAGCCGATCTGGAAATCGCCTTCATCGGTGATGATCTTGTTCGCCTTTTCCTTAACCTCGGCGGTCATGATATTCATTGGGGGTGAGCCGATAAACCCGGCCACAAAGCGGTTTTTGGGATTATTATAAAGGTCCAGGGGAGTTCCGATCTGTTGGGCGACACCGTCCCGCAGCACTACGATTCTGTCTCCCATGGTCATGGCCTCAACCTGATCATGGGTTACGTACACCATGGTTGCCTGAAGCCTGGTATGAAGCGAGGAAATTTCAGCCCTCATCTGCACGCGTAGTTTGGCGTCCAGGTTGGAAAGCGGCTCGTCGAATAAAAATACCTTGGGTTTCCTTACGATGGCACGACCTACGGCCACCCTTTGCCTCTGTCCGCCGGACAAAGCCCTGGGTTTACGCTGCAGCAACTCTTCTATATTGAGAATTTGTGCGGCTTCATGCACCCTGGTTTGAATCTCTTCTTTGGGATATTTTCTGATCTTTAACCCAAAGGACATGTTTTCATACACCGTCATGTGCGGATAGAGTGCGTAATTTTGAAATACCATGGCGATATCTCTATCCTTGGGCGGAATGTCATTCATCTTGTTCCCATCAATAAAGAGCTCACCGGATGTAATATCTTCAAGCCCGGCGATCATACGCAATGTTGTAGTTTTCCCACAACCCGAGGGACCTACCAATACAACAAATTCTTTATCGTTTATGGTGAGATTGGCGTTATCAACGGCCTTAACGCCGCCTTCAAAGATTTTACTCATGTTCTTTAACTCAACAGTTGCCATCGCTTCCTCCAAAAAAATTTGTTTCTATAATACAATATAAGTATGTATAATATATGAAACAATCAAAGTTTGTCAATCAGTTACAGCAATTTTAAAAATGAGAATCGTCTAATCAGCGGACGGATTTGTAATAAGATTTATTTAAATTTCTCTTTCAAAGATGAAATTCCGCCGGATTTCGCCGTCTCATCAATCAGCCAGGGTAAAATAATCTCTTTTCTTACCTTTTCCCAGTTGCGCGGCAGGGGGTTGGGAAAGACCAGATATTCTTCAGGCGGCATTAGCCCGATAAGCAGGGGATACTCTTCCGGAAGGTAATGTTCATTGATGTGCTTGATGATTGAGAAGCCATTGGCAATTCCGAACATATTATAGTTGTTTACATGGCTGATGTTGATCATCCGTTCCTGAATCGAAGGGCTGAGAGCCCACTTCAGGAAGGTACGGGCGCCGCCACTGTTCTTGGTGCCGGCGGGAACAGCGAACACAAGCATTCGTTCCGGAACCGCGATCTTGTTATTATAGGTAAGCCACCTGAAATCCAGGTTTTTCCTCTGCTCCTGGGGTATTCCTAAATACTCGCTTATGGTTGAGAAATAATAACTGATCCTGAAAAACCCGAATTTGTTATCCTGGATCAGTTTATACATGGGCTCATACACGTATTTTTTGGTAAATTCCCTTTCACGGTTATAACTTCCCGCTGATTCATTAATCCAGGATCGCAGGTATTCAATGGAAGAGGTGAGGGCGTTTTCGTCCCACACCAGGATATTGTCGGCGGTTACCCTGAAATCCGTTCCGAACAGCATTGCGGTATAAAATGGAAATTCCTGGTTCCAAAGAGGGGAGAATCCCAGTCCTTTCAGGGCCTGATTTTGAACCACTGTGGCGGAGACCGTGAATTTTCTTAATTCCTTAAGACTCATGCTGAAGTCGTCACGGACCTCCTCATTCTGTTTCCTGAAAACAATGATTGGTATATCGAATGAAAACGGCAGGATTTTTTGCGCGTCCCTGTACCGCCCCGACTTGAGTAAACCCTGGTACACATCATCTTTTCCGATTCCCGCATCACTTAACACGCCGTTTAAAGCCTCAAAGATATGTTCGTATGCCACAATTTCCGGCAGGGAATAAAAAATTAAATCCGGTTTGTTCTGCATAGTTTCAAAATCCTCGGACAGCGTCTGCATGAATGTCGCCTCAATCTTCATATCGGCGTGGCTTTTATTGAACTCCTCAATAAACGGCAGAAGTTCTTGTTTATTTGTCCAAAGGTGGATGGTAGGATTATTGAAATTAATAATACCGCAGCCGTATATACACAGGCAGAGGATAAGTATTATATTAATAGCCGTCAGTTTCATAGAGAATTCAGAGTATGCGTTAACGTGGCAATTGTCAATAAGCGGAAAAGCAATGAATAAAATCATAAAAGAACCGGCGGCGCCCTTCAATCCGTACGGCAGGTATCTGAAGCAAAAATACGCGGCAACAGTCTATCGTGTCGGAGTTGATGCCGGTTTCTCCTGTCCGAACCGGGGTCCGGACCGCGCTGCGGACGGCTGCGCCTACTGTGATGAGTATGGATCGCGCGCACCCTACCTGGGCAATACGACAAGATTGGCCGAACAGATATGCGGCTCTTTACATTTTCTGCGGCGGCGTTATAATGCCCTTTACTTTATACTTTATTTTCAGGCCTTCTCCAATACGTATGCCCCGGTACGGGAACTCAAGCACATATACGATTTCGGACTCAGCCTGGCTCCGTTCAAGGAGTTGATCGTTTCAACCAGACCGGACTGTATTGATGAACAAAAAGCGGCGCTCTTGGCCTCCTACCGTCATGAAGGGCGTGACGTCTGGGTGGAACTGGGACTCCAATCGTCCCATGATTGTACGTTACGCCGCATCAACAGGGGGCATTCGGTAAAGGATTTTATTAATGCCTATTCATTACTTAAAAAGTATAACCTGAAGATCGCCGTACACCTGATATTCGGACTTCCCGGGGAGAACCGGGAGCAGATCATGAAAACGGTGAGATTTACGGCCGGTTTGCGGCCGGACGGGGTAAAGATCCACAATCTGCACATCCCGTATCACACCGCGCTGTATTCCCAATACCTGCTGGGGGAGATCACGGCGCCAGGTACCGATACCCACCTGGAATATGTTATCCGGGCGTTGTCCCTGCTTCCGCCCTCCACAATCATCATGCGCCTTACCTGTGATACACCGGCCGCGCGCCTGGCGACACCATCCCGTTTTCTGGCCAAGCAGGGGTTTTACGAGTTGGTGAAACGGGAAATGCTGCGGCGCGGCATATACCAAGGATCGGCATATAATTACGGAAAATGACAATTCTTGCTTGACCAGTGAATATGGTTTATATTAGGCTTTATCTCAGGTGATTTTGCATGGAGTGGAGGAATACGTATGGTTGTAAAAGATCCGGACATTTTTAAAATCATAGACAAAATCAAAGATCATTATAATAATAATATTTACAACCGCTACATCCGAAAAGCCCTATTGACCATGAAAATATCCCAGAATACCTGGGATCTGCTGGATAGCCTTGCGGAAAAGGCCAACTTTTATAAGATGCAGGGGTACCAGTTTGACGAACTATACGACCGGATAATAGCCGCCGCCACCTTTATCTTCCATGCCCGCAAAGAGGTCATACCCAATTTAAGCATGCTGCTTTCGGCCGGGAGCGATACCATGTTTCATAAGGGGCCGGAGAGTGAAAATACCAGCAAGGTGCTTACCCAAATGGCCATAAACAATTTTCCGGTCAATTTGAAAATATTTTCAGATATGGTGAATGAACTGTATCTTAAAACAGTGGATCTGGATAAGAAGATGCACAAGGATCAAAAACCGGTTTTTGAGCGCATTCCCGAACTTAAAGAGATGGGCCATTACCTGGTTACCGAATAGACGGTACACCGCATGCAAAACCTTGAGTTTAAAAACAAACATATCCTTTCCACCGGAGACCTGTCACGGCGGGAGCTGTTGGTAATCCTTGATACGGCCGAGCGCATGGAGGGCTGTGTCAAGGAACAGGGGATCTGCCCGCTCCTGGACAGGTCGCTGATTGCCATGCTGTTTCTAGAGCCTTCAACGCGTACCAGGCTTTCCTTTGAGGCCGCGGCTTTACGCCTGGGCGCGAGGACCATTTCCGTGAGTGAGGCCGGGAGCTCCTCGGTGGCCAAGGGCGAAACACTGGCCGATACAATCCGCGTGGTGGCCGGGTACGCGGACTGTATCGTACTGCGCCAGCCCCGGCAGGGGCAGGCCGCGGCCGCAGCCGGTCTGATCCGCATACCCCTCATTAATGCCGGCGACGGCGCCGGGCAGCATCCGACCCAGGCACTGCTCGATCTTTATACCATACGCCGCGAGCTTGGCACGCTTGATTCCCTGAAGGTGGCTCTGGTAGGTGACCTTAAATACGGCAGAACCGTGCATTCATTGTTTTACGCCCTGCTGCCTTTCGGACCGCAGTTCATTTTTTGCGCGCCGCGGGAGTTGGAAATGCCCGGGCACATCATGGAACACGCGGCCGAAAACCGGCTTCCCGTATCCCGGACCGAACAGCTGGAAGACGCGTTGGGGGCCGATGTTATTTACATGACCAGAATACAAAAGGAGCGTTTTACGGACCAGGCGGAGTATGAACGGCTGAAGGACAGTTATGTGCTTTCCAGGGCTCTTATTGAACGTGTGAACAAGGATATTCTGATTATGCACCCCCTGCCGCGCGTGAATGAAATCAGTGGGGATGTGGACGGCCTTGCCCGGGCCGCCTACTTCAGGCAGGCGCACAACGGGATGTACGTGCGTATGGCCCTGCTGGCCCTGGTCCTGGGCGCGGATATCCCGTAAGCCGCTACACACGGGAAGAAAATTAAACTGCAGGAGGATGGGATGAGTCTGGTGAATTACACAAAACTGGTAGTCTTTATTTTGAGTATGATTTTTTCTCCCCTTCAGGAGAAAGATGTTCCAGGGGTGCATTTTGACGTGGTTCGCCTTGGCGGCTTTATTGTCGAATCCTATGTGTTCGAGCGCCAAGATACGCCGGGCAGGGTAACGGTGTTTGAACTGAAAGACCGGGGCGAACGCGCGCGGTTCTTTGATATTATCCGGAACAGGGAGGACCGGTTGAGCTTCATGATCGACTTCGCAAATGGTCACGGTTCCATTCCGATTAACCTGGCGGAATACCTTGAGGGGATTGACGAACACTCGTTCGGTTGGGACGACAGGATCGTAAAAACCTTAAAATTTATTTCCGGAAACAGCATAGTGTTTCGCAAGGCGGGACAGGCTGTTTATATTAAAAGCGAGGAATTTCCCGATATATTGTTCTGTGTTCATGTGGAAGCATTGACACAACTTGGGAATGATAAGTAAGATACGGTATGGCAGAGGCAAGAAAAATAATCGCTACGGTCGGTCTGTGCGGCTCAGGTAAAAGTATTGTGGGGGACTACCTGGAAAAAAAAGGCTGCACCAAAGTATACTTTGGAGGTATCACCCTGGAAGAGGTGAAGAAACGTGGACTGCCCCTCACCGAAGAGAATGAACGCAAAGTAAGGGAAGAGTTCCGTGAAAAGCACGGCATGGAGGCGTTTGCCGTCCTGAATCTGCCCAAAATAGAGCAGGCCTTAAAAAGGGGAGAAAAGGTGCTCATAGACGGGCTGTACAGTTTTGCGGAATACAAGTTCCTGAAGGAAAAATATAACGGGGTCCTGTTCCTGGTCGCGGTGTTCACTCCCAAGGAACTGCGCTACCAGCGCCTGGCCCAGCGAACGGTCCGTCCGCTTACCCGTTACGAGGCGGTTGCCCGCGATTACGCCGAAATTGAGAATATCGAGAAGGGCGGCCCCATCGCCATGGCGGATTATACCCTGGTAAACGATTCAGGGGTGGATGAGCTTCTCCGGAAACTGGACGGGATTTTAAGCGCGGAAAAATTTCCATAAGGAGTGCGTATGGATGCCGAACGCACGCGCCCCAGTTGGCGTGAGTATTTTATGGATTTTGCCCGACAGGCGGCCGCGCGCAGCGACTGCATCCGCTCCCAGGTGGGAGCGGTTATTGTAAATAAAAGAAACAAGATCAAGGGCACGGGATATAATAACACGCCGGTAGGCGTGGAGTCCTGTCTTGCGCGCGGGCAGTGCTATCGTATCGCGCACAACATTCCCAGCGGCACACGGTATGAGACCTGCCGCAGTATCCACGCGGAGCAGAACGCCATCATTCAGGCTGGAGAGGACAACTGCGTGGGCGGCGCGATGTATATTTTCGGGCATACCCAGGTATGTATCCTGTGTAAACGCTTTATTTTAAACGCCGGAATTGAAAAGATCTATCTGAGAAAAGATACGACCTCGGAAATTATGGAGCTTGATCCTTTGGCCTGGCGGAATGAGTTGTAGGTCATGATCGATATATGAAAACCCTGCGTCTTCACAGCTGGCGGCTGACACCGACGCGGGCCGTCAGGGTTCAGCATATAATGGCACATAAGGTAATTACAGAGGACCATTTTCCCGTAATTCGCACCGTATGCGGCGTGGACGCGGGATTCAAGGACAACATGGCCTATGCCGCGGCGGTGGTGCTTGATTATCCCGGTCTTACTATAATAGAAAAATCCTTCGCGGTTTCGCGGACACTGATGCCCTACATTCCGGGCCTGCTTTCCTTCAGGGAGATCCCGGCCCTTATTCCGGCCCTGAAAAAGCTTCAAACCATGCCCGATCTGCTGATGGCCGACGGCCAGGGCATCGCGCACCCCCGGCGGCTGGGTTTGGCCTCACACCTGGGGCTTGTCTATGACCTGCCCTCCATCGGCTGCGCCAAAACACGACTCTGGGGGCTGGCGCCCGAGCCTGGCAATAAAAAGGGGGAGTATACCCTGTTATACGACGGTGACCAGGTGGTCGGGGCCAAGCTACGGACCAGGGAGAATACAAAACCCCTGTTTATTTCCATCGGACATAAAATTTCATTACAGACGGCGATCAAAATCGTGCTGGCCTGCCTGGCCGGGTACCGGCTTCCGCAGCCTACCAGGCTGGCCCATCTGGAAACCCAAAAACTGCGGTTACAGGGTAATTAGGTCTGCCGCTTAATAAATGGGGCGCCGTGCAGGCGGGCGATCGCTTAGAACGGACCTGTGGCTGCTTTTTAAAGCGGGCGGCGCGGTATCCGGGTTTTTAAAAACCTGCCCAGGCCGGGCTGACCAAGGTAGGTGTCTCCGTCAACCACCAGCTTTCCCCCGGCAAAAACCTTTTCCACCCTGCCTTTGCAGGTAAGGCCCTCATAGAGCGTATACGGTGCGCGTGAATGCTGGTTGACGCGGCTTATCACCCAGGTTGTGCGCGGATTAAACACCACAAGGTCCGCGTCCGCTCCGGTAACGAGTCTTCCCTTGCGCGGGAACAGTCCGAATATCCTGGCGGGGTTCTCCGCGGTCAGCTCCACCAGCCTGTTGGGGGTCAGGCGGTTTTTATTTACGCCCTTTTCCCACAACAGGGGAAGAATGGTTTCCGTACCGGGCGCGCCGTAAGGGCTTGCATCAAAATCATCGGTTTTGTGTTTGTTTTTCGGGGCGTGATCGCTGCCGATGGTATGGATAAGCCGGCTGTTTACGGCCTGCCAGAGCGCCTGCCTGTCCCTGTCATCTTTTACCGGAGGCCTGATCTTGCCCAACGGGCCCTGCCGTTGAAGCTTTTTCCAGGTAAACACCAGGTAATGGGGGCAGGTCTCGGCGTAAAAACGCGCACCCTCGCGCCGTCCCAGCTCCAGCGCCTCCAGGGCATGCTGTGAGGAGACGTGCGGCAGGAACACGGGGCAGTCCATAATCTTCCCGATACACAGCACCCTGAAGATCGCCTCCTTGTCCAGCAGTGAGGGACTGGTTTTAAGAAAATTGTCGTGCATGTTTTTCCCCGATGAACGCACCAACTCCTCCAGGTAATCGATCACAGGACCGTTTTCCGCGTGTATCGAAGCCATGCCGCCGTTCGCGCCGATCACCTTCATGGCGGCGGACAGGGCGTAATCATCGGTCAGTATGTTCAGTTTTTTGTATGCCGTAAACATTTTAAAGGAAGAGACCCCCAACTTCATGGCCGCCGGTATGTCCCGCAGCTGGTTGCGTGTGTCGCAGAGTGCCGCATGAAACCCGAAATCCAGGGCTGAGGTTTTTTCTCCCTGTTCCCGGGCGGCCGTGAGTACCTCCGTCATGCTCCGGCCGGGTTTCACGGTGATATAATGAAGCATGGCGGTGACCCCGCCGAAGGCCGCGGTGCGCGCCGTCTGTTCCAGATCATCAACGTATACGGGATGGAGATGGGCATCGATTAGGCCGGGCAGGATAAAACACCCCGACGCGTCGATGATCCGCTCCGCCCGGGCCTTCTTGTGCTGCGCAAGCACGTGGAGCTTTTTGTCCTTTATTCCCACGTCCGCCTTCACCGTTTTCTCCGGATACACAAGCGATCCGTTTTGGATAAGGTAATCATACATCATGATTCGCCTTCCCCGGCCACGGTATCGGCGGCCTGATAAAGTTCGGTAAAAAATTCTTCCAGCCCGGAGGTGTCCACGCCGGAGTAGGCCACACGCAGCAGGTTATGTGAGACGGCCGCCGTGCCGATGCCGCGTTTATGAAGCAGGTAGCCGCGCAGGCGTTCGGCCTCAAAGCCGCGGCAGACAAAAGTCAGAAAGTATCCCGAGTTGAAGGGCAGGGGCGCCAGCCTCTCGGTTGACCTGCCGCCGACGATTTGTTTTACCGCCGTATACCTTTCCTTGAGAAATGAAAAAAGCCGGTTCTTTTCACCTGTATACTCCTGTTGTTTCAAGCTTTTTAACAGCAGGGTTTGTGACAGCCGGCTGCAGCTGGATACCGATGAACGCACAGCCCCCATTGTTTTGTTTTCCAGCATGCCGTAGTGCTCCGTGGAAAGCGATGCGGCGGCATAGGTAATAAAACCCAGGCGCAGACCCCAACTTACGTCCTCTTTGGTGGCCCCGTCCAGTTTCACGGCCAGGATATTCTTGTGCAGGCCCGCGAAAAGGCCGAACAACGACTGGGCAAATGTATTCTCTTCATAGTACAGACCGAAATAGGCGTCGTCAATGATGACAACCACCCGCCTGCCTTTCTGCGCCGCGCCTGAAATCAGTGCGGCCAGGGCGTGGGCTTCCGTTTCGGAGGGCGAGTATCCGGTGGGGTTGTGCGGGAAATTGAATACCAAGAGCAGCTTGGCCGCTTTTTCCGCTTCCAGGGCCCGCGCGAACGCCTCTAGATCAAGTCCCGGCCCCTTGAACATGGGGTAGGTGATAATCCGTGCCTTGCGCCGCGTTTCAAAGATCAAACGGTAGTTGCCCCAGAACATATCAGGCAGCAGCACCGCGTCTCCGGCGTCGGCGAACAGGTCGGCGGCCAGGGACACCCCGTGCGTGATGCCGGCGGTTACCAGGGGAACCGAGGTTTGTACGTCCTTTAAAAGCGGGTTCTTGCGCAGCTGCAGTTCCCGCCAGGCCGCCCGCAGCTCCGCCACGCCTGATGTGGGCGCGTACGCGCAAATCTCACGGCTGGACAGTCCGGGAACCTGCTTTTTTATTGATGGCAGGCAAAGCGGTTCGCCTTTTAACGTGGCCATACCTACGCTTGCGTTATAGCGACGCGCCTTTTGTTCGGCCTCCGCGCTTTGGGCCACGATCCCCCTGGGAAAGAATAATCTGCGTCCGAGTTCCGAAAACATGTCGTTTAATGAGGTGTCTTTTAGTGTTTTGGCCGGTTCCAACGCAGGGGTTTGCACAAAAAAAGCATAAACTGCCGTCTTGGCGCTTGTCAATTATAAAATAAAATTTTATAGTAGAACTTCGCGTAAAAATCCGGTGTTTATCTCGGGGTTCTGTGGGATACGCCTAAAAACCCAGATACATTTACAGCATAGAAGGAGTAAAGACATGAGTATTTTAAAGTCCCGATTGGACGCAAGAAATTATGAAGTATTAATGGCGATCGGCAATGAGCGCGTTGTGGAGTTTGTCACCCGGGCCGTGGAGCTCTGTAATCCGGCCAAGGTGTGGGTGAGCACGGACTCGGCCGAGGACTACGCATATAATCGAAACATGGCGATCAGTACCGGTGAGGAGAAAAAACTGAATATCGAGGGGCACACCATTCATTTCGACGGTTTTAATGACCAGGGCCGTGACCGTGAGGCGACAAAATATCTTGTCCCGGCCTCTGAAACCTTGAGCAAGGCCTTGAATCAGATAGAAAGGGAGCAGGGTCTGAAGGAAGTATTCGATCTGCTTAAGAATTCCATGCAGGACCGCACCATGATCATCCGTTTTATGACCCTGGGACCGGTGAACTCAGAGTTCAGCATTCCCTGCCTCGAATGCACCGACTCTTTTTATGTTTCCCACAGCCTGAACCTGCTGTATCGTCCCGGATACGAAGAGTTTAAGCGCCTGGGGGCCAAGGCTGATTTCTTTTCCATCCTCCATTCCAGCGGAAAACTGGACGAGCGCAAGGTAAGCGCGGAACCGGAAAACCGCAAGATTTATATCGATTATTCCACCGACTCTGTTTACACCGTGAATACACAGTACGCCGGGAACACGGTCGGTCTGAAAAAACTGGCCCTGCGCCTCTCTATCCGCAAGGCCGACCGTGAGGGCTGGCTGGCCGAACATATGTTTTTAATGGGTGTGCGCGGGAAAAACGGCCGTAAGACCTACCTGGCCGGGGCGTTTCCCAGCGCCTGCGGCAAAACATCCACGGCCATGCTGCCGGGGGAAAAGATACTGGGTGACGATATCGCCTACTTTCGCGCGGTAAACGGCCGCTGTATGGCGGTGAACGCCGAGTCCGGCATCTTCGGCATTATTCAGAACGTCAATGAACAGGATGATCCCCTGATCTGGGAGGTGCTGCATAATCCGGTTGAGGTCATTTTTTCCAATGTCCTGGTTTCCGGAGGCAGGCCCTACTGGCTGGGCATGGGGGTGGAGCCGCCGGAACAGGGGGAGAACTTTTCAGGTGAATGGTTTAAGGGCAAAAAAGACGCCAAGGGAGCCGAAATTCCCGTGGCGCACAAAAACGCGCGCTATGCCGTGGCCCTTACGGCATTGGCCAACTGCGATACGGAACTGGCCAACCCCAAGGGTGTGGAGCTTTCGGGTATCGTGTACGGGGGCCGAGACGCCAAGGCTTATTTTCCGGTTCAGCAGAGCCTGGGCTGGGAACACGGCATTATCGCGTACGGCGCGTCCCTGGAAACCGAAACAACCTTCGCCACCATCGGCAAGGAAGGTGTGCCGGAGATCAACCTGATGAGTATCCAGGACTTCGTGGCCATTCCGCTGGGAAAGTACGTAAGGAACAACCTGGAGTTCGGCAAAAAACTTTCAAAGCAACCCCTGGTATTCGGCGTGAATTATTTTCTGCGCGACAAACAAGGGAAGTTTTTGAACGGCATCCGTGACAAGCATGTCTGGGTAAAGTGGATGGAGCTGCGCATGCACGGTGAGGCCCGCGCACTCATGACACCCACGGGTTTAATTCCGGAATACGAGGTGCTTGTGCCCCTGTTTAAGGAACTGGTCGGCAAAGATTACAAGAAGGAAGATTATGAAGCCCAGTTCACGCTGCGGGTTCCGGAAAATATCGCCAAGATCGACCGTGTCACCGAGTACCACCGTACCGCCGTGGAGAAATCACCGGAGATACTATTTGAGGTGCTGGCCGCGCAAAAGAAACGTCTGGAAAGCGCCCGCGCAAAGCACGGTGAGTATATTTCACCATTTGTCTTCCCGGTTGGAGACTGAGCTGGCGACCGATATTGACATGGGGAACAGTTCCATGTTACGTTCACAAAGCGTTTTTTTATACGCTGTGTGTAACCGGTTATACTGTACATAGAGGAGGTGCAGGTGGAGACAAAAGAGATATTTGATTTATTCGAACGATTCGAAAAGAGCTCACTCAGTGAGATCAGCATAAAACAGGGTGACATGGAAGTGGTGTTAAAGAAGGGCGGGGATGCCGCACCTATGCTCCAGGCACAACCCGCCGTACAGATACCGGTACAGTACGCACCCCCGGCTCCCGGGCAGCATGAAAAGCACAACCAGGTCCCCCATAAACAGACAGATACCGAGATTATCAGTTCGCCCATGGTCGGGACCTTTTACAGGGCGCCCGCGCCCGACGCGCCGCCCTTTGTAGAGTCGGGCTCCAAGGTAAAAAACGGCGATACGCTGTGCATTCTGGAAGCAATGAAACTTATGAACGAACTCGAAGTTGAGTTTGATTGTGAGATCGTGAATATACTGGTGGAAAACGGGAAGATGGTCGAGTTCGGCACGCCCTTATTCGAGGTACGGAGGATATGATCAAAAAGCTTCTTATTGCAAACCGGGGTGAGATTGCAGTAAGAATTATCCGCACGTGTAAAGAACTGGGCATAGAGACCGTAGTTGCCTATTCAGAGGCGGACAAAAACTCACTCGCTCTGCGCCTGGCCTCCAAAGCGATTTGCATCGGGCCGCCCAGTTCAAAAGAGAGTTATCTTAATTCCCGCAACATCATTACCGCGGCCGTACTGGAGGGATGCGAGGCCATTCATCCCGGCGTGGGTTTTTTGGCGGAAAATCCGGTCTTCGCCCATGACGTGGAAGAGGCCGGCGTGATCTTCATCGGTCCGGACTCCAAAGTCATAGAACTTCTGGGTGACAAGGTAAAGGCCAAGCAAACCGCGATCAAGAATAATATACAGGTAATTCCCGGCACCGAGGAACCGGTGGAAACCGTGGAGCAGGCGGCGGAAGCGGCCGCAGGAATCGGGTTTCCCATTATTATCAAGGCGGCGGCCGGAGGCGGCGGCAAGGGAATGCGCATTGTGCGCAATTTAAAGGAGTTAAAAGATATTCTGAAAATCGCCTCACATGAGGCGGAAACCGCGTTTTCAGACGGCAGGGTATACCTGGAGAAATACCTGGAAAATCCGCGGCACGTAGAGGTGCAGATCCTTTCCGACGGCAAAGGGAACGTAATCCACCTGGGAGAGAGGGACTGCTCCGTGCAGCAGAATCATCAAAAATTGATCGAGGAAAGTCCTTCGCCCGGGGTGACACCGGAGATGCGCACGCAGATGGGCCGGGACGCGGTCCGGCTGTTTAAAAACCTCGATTATAAAGGCGCGGGTACGATTGAGTTTCTGGTGCAGGGAGATAAGTACTATTTTATGGAGGTGAACGCCCGTGTCCAGGTTGAGCATCCGGTCAGCGAATACATCTCCGGAGTGGATATTATAAAGGAGCAGATTCTAACCTGCAGCGGAGAGGCGCTTGATCTTACCCAGAAAGACATCACCCTGCGCGGATACGCTATGGAATGCCGGGTGAACGCCAAGACACCGGGTATCGTATCGTTATACCTGCCCCCGGGCGGATATAACGTACGCGTGGACAGTTTCCTGTATTCCGGCTGCGAGGTCTCGCCGTTTTATGACGCGCTTCTGGCCAAGATCATTGTATTCGCAGGGGACAGGAGCGAGGGCATCACCCGCATGCAGCGCTCCCTGGACGAGCTGATTCTGGAGGGAGTTGACACCAATATTCCGCTGCAAAAACGTATTCTTGCCCATCCGCTGTTTAAGAGCGGTGATTTCGGTACGGATGTGCTTTCGCATATACTACAGGAGGAGGAAAATTGAGCAGGTTTACTCGCAGAGTCAAGACATGGATTAAAACCGTGCTCACCCGCCGGGCCCTGATTACCCACCGTATTAAGGACGGGGATGAGCGGCTTTTTGTGGAGAGAAAAAAGGAGTGCCCTGCCTGCCACCGGCATCTTCCGCCGCCCGAACTGGAATCATCCATGTTTGTGTGCCCGGCCTGCAATCACCACTTCCGGCTTAGTCCCTGGGAACGAATCAAGTTCACCGCGGACGGGGGCGTGTTCCATGAGTTCAGCGCCGATATCGAAAGCCTCAACCCCCTTGATTTTCCGGAGTATGAACAGAAACTGGGGCTAAGCAAGAAAAAAAGCGGCCTTAACGAGGCGATCGTCACCGGCATCTGCCGGATTGAGGGAAGCGAAGTGGTGCTCGGGATCATGGCCTTCCAGTTTATGGGCGGCAGTATGGGTTCGGCCGTGGGTGAAAAGGTGGCCAGGGCCATGCTCATGGGCGCGGAAAAAAAGCTGCCGGTAATCATCTTTACGGCATCCGGCGGAGCCCGGATGCAGGAGGGTATTCTTTCCCTGATGCAGATGGCCAAGACCTCGGCGGCCGCATCCGTGCTGGAGGAAAGCAGGATACCCTATTTTATCGTTCTTACGGATCCAACCTCCGGAGGGGTAACCGCCTCCTATGCCATGCTCGGCGATGTGATCCTGGCCGAGCCTTCGGCTTTGGTGGGGTTTGCCGGGCGTAGGGTAATCGACGGTACCATCAAACAAAAGTTGCCGGAAAACTTTCAGATGGCCGAGTTCCAGCAGGAAAAAGGCTTTGTGGACGCCATTATAGATAGAAAAAATTTAAGAAAAACGCTGGCGTTTCTGCTGAAAACGCACATGAATACAAAAAAGGCATGGCGATGACGGAAAAGGAAATATTAAAGCGTTTAACCGAACTTAAGGGACTTGCCCGCAAGCAAAAACTTGACATAAGCGAAGAGATCAGGCTGCTCGAGGCCAAGCTGACGAACGGAAACAACTCTCAGGACGCGGCCTGGAAAAAAGTGGAGCTGGCCAGGCATATGGACCGGCCCACCACCCTCGACTATATCGACATGATCTTCGATGAGTTCCTTGAGCTGCACGGGGACCGTTGTTTTTCGGATGATCCGGCCATGATCGGCGGTATTACGCTGTTAAACGGGAAACCGCTTACAATTATCGGCCAGCAGCGGGGCCGCAATCTTAAGGAAAACCTGCTGCGCAACGCCGGCATGGCCCTGCCGGACGGGTACAGAAAGGCCCTACGCCTGGTGAGGCAGGCTGAGAAGTTCGGCCGGCCTATTGTTTCGTTTGTGGACACACAGGGGGCGTACCCGGGGGTGGCCGCCGAGGAAAGGGGCATCGGTGAGGCGATCGCGCGAAATCTCAAGGAGTTCTTCTCGGTAAAGGTGCCGATTGTGGTGGTGATCATCGGCCAAGGAGGTTCCGGCGGGGCCCTGGGTATCGGCATCGGCGACTGCGTGCTGATGCTGGAGAATGCCATTTATTCGGTCATCTCTCCGGAGGGCTGCGCTTCCATTCTGCTGCGTGACGCGTCCAAGGCAAAATACGCGGCCTCGATCATGAAACTTACCTCACGGGACCTCCTGGCCTTCGATGTGATCGATACCATCATCTCCGAACCGCCGGGCGGTGCGCACCTGAACCCTGAGGTAACGGCCGCCACTATAAAACTCGAGCTTGCCTCGGTGCTCTCCAGGTTAAGCTCCAAGACCCCGGAACAACTGTTGAAACTCCGCTACGATAAATACAGGCGAATGGGGGTGTTTATTGAGAAGGCCGCGAGGAAAAAAGAGGGTTTTTTCAAACGTCTGCTTAAAAAGAAATAGACCGCCCGGGTTAAATTATCTTCAATTTTTTGCCTTCTTTGGCCGCGATCTCTAGAATTTTATCCAGCTCCTCATCCGTATGAATTGACATATACGATGTGCGGATCATGGTGCGGTCGGGGGCCACGGCCGGCGGAAGAACCACATTTGTATATACCCCTTTATCAAACAGGGCGCGCCAGAAGCGCAGGGTGGTTTTATACTCGCCTGTGATCAGGGGTACGATCGCGGTTTCTGCCACATCGGTGTTGAACCCCAGGGAAGAAAACCCCTTTATCATCTTTTCGGCTATCTGCTGAAGGCGCTGCGTATGCCGTGGCTCCTTTTCAATAATTTCCAGGCTTTTTAAGACCGCCGCCGTGTGGGCGGGCGACATGCTGGCCGTGAAAATCAGCGGACGGGAGTTGTGTTTGATGTATTCGATCACGTCCTTGTCGCAGGCCACAAATCCGCCGATGGAGGCGAAGGATTTGGAGAATGTCCCCATAACCACATCCGCATGGTTCTGGACCCCGTAATGTTCTTCGGTACCCCTGCCGGTCTTCCCCACAACACCAATGGCATGGGCCTCATCCAGGTAGATCCGCGCCTTATACTTATCCGCCAGCTTTTTTAATTCAGGGAGTTTGGTAATGTCGCCTTCCATGCTGAAGACCCCGTCCGTGAGGATGATCTTGGATTCGGAAAGGGGCACCTCGGAAAGCGCCTTCTCCAGGCTCTTGGTGTTGTTATGTTTATACCGGTGAATCTTTAATGTGCCCTTCAACCCCTGCGCCAAGAATATCCCGTCCATAATCGATGCGTGGTTATAGCGATCGGTAAACACATGAT
Source organism: uncultured Spirochaetaceae bacterium (assembly GCA_964638895.1). Taxonomy (GTDB): domain Bacteria; phylum Spirochaetota; class Spirochaetia; order SZUA-6; family RPPD01; genus JAFGGG01. The sequence goes on from CAZWYY010000035.1 coordinate 28,060, forward strand.
CGTTTCCCGCTATGAGTGCCGAAATTGCGCCCAGGTTGGCAAGATAGCCGGTGGTGAAACAAAGCGCTGCTTTTTTACCGACAAAGCGTGCCAGCCTGTGCTCAAGTTCTTCGTGAAGCTCAAGGGTCCCGTTTAAAAAGCGTGAGCCGGAACAGGTGGTGCCGTACTTTTCGATGGCCTTTATGGAAGCCTCTTTGACCCTGGGGTCGGACGCCAGCCCCAGGTAGTTGTTGGAGCCGGCCATGATAATTTTCTTGCCGTTGTAGTTTACCGTGCTTCCGTGAATTTCTTTGAGCGGAATAAAATAAGGATAATACCCCACCAGACGGACCCTTCTGGCCTCTTTAACCTTTTTGTCCGTTTTAACCTTGTGAAAAAAATCCAACGCCGTATCCTCCTTTATGAAACCCTATGGCCGTATAGGGCGATAAGGTCTAAATCGTGGGAAAACCAAAGTCCGCAGGTATTCTAATATAGAGTGGCCTGCGTGTAAAGGCGGGGAAACAAGTTATTTTTGGATGTAAAGCCTGCGGACGTTTTAAAAATTGACGATAAACAGGGTGAAATTATAGGCGCTGTGGGCTAAAGCGATAATATGCAGATTTCTCCATTCATAAAACACATAAGAAAAGAAAAGCCCGATTACAAAGGCCGTAAGCATACCGAAAACATTTTCATACAGGTGGGCGCTGGCAAAGATCAGGCTGGAGATGATAGCGGCCAGATGCTTGTTTATGTGGAATTCTCCGAAGCGTGTCAGAAGGTATGCCCGGAAAAACAACTCTTCCCTGTACCCTACCACCAGGCAAAACAAGGCCGTGAGCGGCAGTTGGGCCGGGTTCCTGATGATCCATGACGGCTGTGCGGTAATCTGGTTTTTTACTGACTCCGGCAAGAGGGTTAAGGCAAAAAGCAAAGGGGTAACCACCGCAAAAGCCCCCATGTAAACGGGAAGCGCATACAAAAGCTTCTTATCCGGTTTACAAATTCCAAATTCAGTGAGAGAGGGCTGTCCCCCAATCAAGAGAATATAGATCAGGAGCAGGATATGGGGAAGGGCTATCATGATATAGTTTAACATCATACCATGGAATTCCTGGGATTGTACGATCGAGGGCCCCGATTGAAAAATATAACCGGGCAGAAAAAAAACAGAGAAAATAATAGCGATCTCGATCAACTTTCGGGTCATCCGCTTACCAAGTATACGCCGTTTTGGGTTATTATTTCCAGTGTGCTCTTGGACAATTTTAAAAAAAATAATAGTATGACGGGACGAAATGATATTTCGAATAACATAAAGATAAATTTAAAGGAATCGATAATTATACTATGTGGCTTATTCCTCTTGTACTTGTGCTTTTTTTGCTTTTAATCGGGTATGTGTTCTTAAGAAGATTGGGTGGCGGTTCCTTCCCCTGGATTCATTTTTATGCCACGGGCAAGGAGTCGGGCTTTACCTTCAAAGAGATCAACCTGCTGCGCAGAATAGCCGTTGAAAACAGACTTCAGAATCCCACCTCCCTGTTCTGGTCCGTAAAACAACTGGACAGCTCAATCAAGGGCCTGTTACTGAAATTCAAGGCACTTGGCATCGAGGGTGAGGGGAGAAGCCAGTCCCTTGTCGCCAAGCTGTTTGAATTCAGAAAAAGAGTGGAGCTCTCCCAGCCCAAATATAAAATAGGTATTAAGTCGTCTAAAAACATTGTGCAGCATCAACTGGTCAGGATAATTTTACCCGGTTTTGAGGCGTTTTCGGCAAGTGTGGTTGAAAACCTGGGCAGGTACCTAGCGCTTTCCTACCCGCGCGGTGCGCAGCTTCCCCCTGGGTTTTCCTGGAAAGGGAAGAAGATCGGTGTGCATTTCTGGCGCATGAACGACGCGGGATATTTTTTTCAAAGCAAGGTGATTGACGACTATATAGACCGGAAATACCCCATTATACATATTACCCATTCCGACAACCTGGTCAGAACACAAAAGCGCAGGTCCGTACGTATCGACTGCAACATTCCGGCCGAGTTGTATCCCATGCGCGTGCTGAATGAGGCCGACGAACACCCTGAGGAAAGCCGGGGGCTCCGTTGTAAACTGGTGGATCTTTCCGAAGACGGCGCGGCGATTCTTATCGGCGGCAGGGCGAAACTGGGGCTGGTGATTAAGCTGCAGTTTGAGCTGGCATCCAAAATTATTATAATGAACGGCGTGGTCAAGGGCATCAACTTTGATCAGAAACGCAACCGTTCCATTTTACATTTGCAAGCCATGCAGCCCAGTACCTCCATGCAGAACGCCATCCTCTCCTACGTGTATAATATTTTCGGCGACAGGTCCGGCGGTACGCCGGTGAAGCCGGTTGTGTCCTGACCCCCGCCTGGTTCTTCCGAATGTAATCCACATCGTTAAAAAAAGCATTGATTTTTACAAATATGAATAGTAAAATGACAGCATGAATACATTACTCCGTAAAAGAAGGTCCGAAATATGAAAATGAGAAGCATTATAATCTGCTTTTTTCTATTAATGGGAATTACGCATTCGTTCGCTCAAAACCAGGGCGGTATGCTTGATACATATCTAAAGAATTTCGACAAAGGCAACAACCAGGTAAAGTTGCAGCTTATAGAAGAGGCCGCAGGCGCGGATTCCGCTGAGCTGAGTCCGCTTTTCCAGAAGGCGCTTGATTACGCCATTTCGGGCGCAAGCAAATTAGACTCGGATTCGGACATGAAAAGATTTACGCTCATCTCTATTAATGAATGCGCTGATCTGCATTACGTCAATGCCAGGTATTCCATTTTAAAACTTTTTAATATCTCCGTTGATACGGGAATAAAGGAGGCGGCCCTGAACGCACTGGCCGTCCTGGGAGCGGGGGACGCGGCCATCGTCTCCGCCCTGAATAATTATCTGGAAAACCAGAACAACATCTACAAAACGGGCAAGACCCCGCCCAAGAAGATAATCCTTCTCTGCATTCAGACCTTGGCCGCGCTGGATGACGCCTCGTCGTTCAGACCGGTGTTTAACTGTATGATTCTTGGGTTTGATGATACCATCAGTTCCCTGGCCTATAAAACCCTGCTGGCCCTGGACGGTGACTTTCGCACAAGTCTTTTTGAGATTATAAAAGGGGGAACGACCTTTGAAAAAAAGCGTGCGCTGGAGGTGGCACTGGAACAGCAGAAAATGGAAGACACCAAAAAAGCGGAGATTGCGGAGTACGCGCTTGATATCGCTCTTCACTATACTACTTCCGAAATCGCGGACAGGAAAATAATACGTGAAATCAGGGATATAGCCACGGGAGTGTTGGGGGACTATAAGTGGGGTAAGGCCACCGGGCTTATCATCTCCCAGTTTGATACGGCCCTGCTTGAATATGAAAGGGGAGTAGCGAACAAGGATTCGTTGCTTGCGGCCATAAACGCCTTAGGCAATATGGGCACGCACGAGGCCGCCGAGCGGCTCACGCTTTACCTGAACATATTAAACGCCTTTACGGAAAATAAAAAACCTTACGATACCCAGATCATGTTGGCCGTAATCGGCAACCTGGGAAAACTGGGGGACAAGGTGGCGTATGACGACCTGATGTATACCAAGTACCTGAGTTATTCCAATGAGATAAAGGACGCGGCCCAGAAGGCCATAAAAAACCTGAAATGGTAACCCGGTAACCTATGGCCAGACTCCTGACCCCTGCGTTTTTCGTCGCCCTGGGGGTGCTTGCGGTTATTTTTACCTATACGTTTTTCCCTTTAATACCTTTTATCATTTGCTCCGTAATTCTCGCGGCCTTGGGAATCGCCGCATGGCACTGTGCAGCTGAATCCCTCAGGCAGAAGGGTCTGGCCTGCATCAGCCTGGGGGCCGGGCTTTTTCTGGGAGTCCTCTTGGCCGGAAACCTGATAAGTGAGAGAAGCTATCATTTTACCGGCGCTGAGTTGGCGCGTATCGGCCGGTTCAGCGGATACCTACAGGCCGATGAGCAATGGATCGGCGACAACCTGAGCGTCTGTTCGCTTAAACTTACATCTGCTGCCACCCGGGACGGAACATTTTCCGGTGACGCCCGCGGTGAGGTGCGCTTGTTTGTAAAAGACAGTCCCGGGCTCTATGCCGGAGAAACGGTTATAGTAGAGGGCGGGCTGAAACCCAATAAGGAAACCGATCCCGGTTTTGCCGATTCGTGGGTAACGGGCGGTAAAATAAGAAGAACCGGATTCAATTCATGGCTGTATGGGGCGCGCTTTTCCGTGATCGGATGGTGCAGGCAAAGAATCGATGAAATGGGGGAACCGCAGGCGTCATTTTTTAAGGCCCTATTTTTGGGCGACCGCCGCGGGCTGGAACCGGAGTTACAAAAGGCGCTTTTCGCCACAGGCAGCGTTCACCTGCTCGCCGTATCCGGTTTGCACGTGGGGATTGTCTTTACCTTTATTGCGCTTGTGCTTTTCTGGCTGCATTCAAAGAAGATAAAAATCATCATCGGTTCCCTGTTTGTGTTGTGTTACCTCTTTCTGGTGGGGCCCAAACCCTCTCTGCTGCGCGCCTCGGTGATGATTGTTACGGCTGGTGCGGCCATGTTCCTGGACCGGGATTTTAATCCGTTCAATGTATTTTTTTTAAGCCTGGTAATCGCGTTATGCCTGGACCCGGGGGCGGCGGGAACGCTCTCCTTCGGACTCTCTTATTGTGCCGTATTCGGTATGCTGACCGTGGGAGCGGGGCTTAACTCATATCTGGTTCCTTATCTGCCTCTCCTTGTGCGTGCGCCGCTTTCCTTCTCCCTGGGAGCCCAGGCGGCTACGCTGCCCCTGGTGATTATTTTTTTTAAACAGGTGTATGTGCCGGCTTTCCTGGCAGCCCTGATTCTTGTACCGCTGGTAACCGCCTTTGTGTGGGGGGGCATGGTGTTTCTGCTGCTGAGTGTAATACCCCTTACCCCCCTGCACCAGGCGGCCGCAACCCTGCTTTCTGTGTTATACAGGATTATTTTTTTCGTAAGCGGTTTCTTTGCGCGTATTCCAATGCTTATAACGGAATGGAACAATTGGTATATCATCCCCCTGCTGTTTTTAACCGGGCTTGTAGCGGTTATGATATACCGGGAGCGGGCGGATGAATTATGAGTCGCGAAGCGAGATCCTGCATGTGCTTCACGAGCAGGGAATAGCCCTGAAAAAGCGCTGGGGGCAGAACTTCCTGATAAACAGGGGGGCCAGGGAAAAGATCGCCGGGCTGGTGGCCGCAACCGGGCACGAAACCATATGGGAGATAGGTCCCGGATTGGGTGCGCTGACCGTATTGCTGCTGCAGGGGGCCGGAAGATTGATAGTGTTTGAGATAGACCGGGGCCTGGTGCGCTGGCTTACGCAGGAGTTTGCCGGCGATAAAGGTTTTACCTTACGCCAGGGGGACGTCCTGAAGACCTGGCCCGATGCTTATACAAAATACGGTATGCCCCATAAGGTCTGCGGGAACCTGCCGTATAATTCAGCCTCGGCCATCATTCTTTCGTTTATCATGGCGGATTTTTTGCCGTCGCTTATGGTGTTTACCGTGCAGCGGGAGCTGGCCCGGCGTATGACCGCCGCGCCCGGTTCCAAGAACTATTCGGGTTTTTCGGTACTCTGCCAAAGTATGTTTTCCGCGGTGACGGCAGGAGAGCTGCGGCCCGGTTCGTTTTTCCCGCAGCCGGACGTGGTTTCGAGCATAATTACACTTACCCCGAATCCCCGACTGCGGGGGGGGCGGGAGCGGAACTGGTTTTTCAGGCTGGTAAGGACAGGGTTCGCCTCGCGCCGCAAGACATTTAAAAATAATATTCTTAGGTCGCCTGAATTGACGGACGAAGAAAGGCAAAGAATATTGGACGCGCTGGGGCGCGCGCACTCCCTTGACACACTCAGGGCCGAGGAACTGGGTGTGGATCCGCTATTGGACCTGGCAAGACGGTCCATGGGATAAAAACCCCGATTTGATGCTGCGGCTACTGGTAAATGCCCCGCTATTTTTTTATACTGGAATAATCGCATTATGGAACTTTTTGAGCAAGCGTCAGAGGACCAGTTTCAACCCCTTGCCTTCAGGATGAGGCCGCGCACCCTTGATGAGTTCGCGGGGCAGGAGCACATCGTGGGCCCGGGGTGTCTGCTGCGCAGGGCAATCCAGGCGGACCAGCTTTCCTCGCTTATTTTTTACGGTCCCCCGGGAACGGGCAAAACCACCCTGGCCAGGGTAATCGCCAACAGCACACGCAGCCGTTTTATCACCATTAACGCGGTTCTCTGCGGGGTGAAGCAGCTGCGTGAGGTCATAGACGAGGCCAAACAGGAGCGCGCGCTCTACGACAAGCGCACCATCCTGTTCGTGGACGAGGTCCACCGCTGGAACAAGGCTCAGCAGGACGCGCTCTTGCCCTGGGTGGAACAGGGTACCGTGATTTTTATCGGCGCCACGACCCAGAACCCCTTCTTTGAGGTAAACGGCGCCCTCTTAAGCAGGAGCAGAATCTTTCAGTTACTCCCGTTGAAAGATGAGGACCTGGTGAAAATAGCGCGGCAGGCCCTGGCCGACAAGGAACGGGGGTACGGCAGGTACAGGATCGAATTGGACGAGGACGCCCTGCGGCATATGGTCAGGATCGCGGCCGGCGACGCCAGAAGCCTGCTTAACGCCCTGGAGCTGGCCGTGGAGACCACACCCGCGGTGTTTCCCCCGCAGGAGGACCGGACCATCCACATAACCCTGCCCATAGCCGAGGAGAGCATTCAGAAACGGGTGGTACTATACGACAAGGAGGGTGATTACCACTTCGACGTGATCAGCGCCTTTATCAAGTCTCTGCGGGGGTCTGACCCGGATGCCGCGCTTTACTGGCTGGCGAAGATGGTGTACGCGGGGGAGGACCCCAAGTTTATTTTCAGGCGCATGCTGATTTTCGCAGGCGAGGACGTGGGCCTGGCCGATCCCCAGGCCATGGTAGTGGCCGAGGCCGCGGCGCGAGCCTTTGAACGCGTGGGCATGCCCGAGGGACGGTACCACCTGGCCCTGGCCGCCCTATATCTTTCCACGGCCCCCAAGTCCAATTCGGCCATGGGGTTTTTCGACGCCCTGGCCTGCGTGGAAACCGAGGAACAGGCCGATATACCCACCCCCCTCAAGGACGGGAGCCGTGACAAGCAGGGCTTCGGTCACGGTAAAGGCTACCTGTATCCCCATGCCTACCGTGACCATTGGGTGGCCCAGCAGTACCTGCCCCGCAACCTGCAGGGCCGTGTATTTTACCAACCCGGTGAAATCGGTTTTGAGGCCGGGATACGGGAAGAGGTGTTACAGAGGCGTGAGGCCCAACTCGCGGTTATGCTGGAAGAACCCGTGCCCGAGGTGCTCACCTTTACACCGGATACAAAGCAAAAGGATGAGTGGCTTAGACGGGCGATCAATACGGGCGGCAGGGGTCTGGCCCATATACGGGAACGGGTGTTCTTACATTTACCGTTGAAGCGGCATGATTGCGTGCTGGATCTGAACGCGGGCAGCGGGTTTTTTCTCTGGGAGGCCCTGCGCAGGGTGCCGGAAGGAAGCGTATACGCCTTGACGCCCGGGGACACCGAATACGAGATGCTGAGTCATTTTGCCGGGGCGCTTCCGGAGCCGGAGCGGCCGCAGTTTATCAGGCAATCGCTTGAGGCACTGGAGCCGGAGGCCGGGCCGTCTCCCCTGCAACATATCAGGTTTAACGCGGTGGTGGGCAGGAATATGTTTACCAGTTTTACCGAAAACAAGGAGCTGTTTGCCAAGATCCGTATCCTGTGCAAGGACGGGGGCTACCTGGGCCTGGTCCAAGTGATTCCGGCGAAGGGAACACGTCTTTCCGAACTGCTTGGCGGTAAAGAGGCGGGGGAAAAGGCCGCTATGGGTCTGACAAAGGCCGAGGAACTGATTTACGCGGACGCGGACAATCCGCTTGTAGGGTGGGAAGAAGGCGACCTTTGGGACGCGTGTGAAAATGCCGGATTTTCAACGGTCTGGAAAGAGGTAATCGTATATCATGAAAACAGGAGGCTGACCGCGGAATTGTTACGCCGATGGTTTGAAGAAAATACACCACATATGGGATACGGCAGGGCCCTGGCCGAGGTGGTTGGCGCCGGTGGATCCGACGCGGTTAAGGAATATATGTTAAGTGAGTTCACCGCAAAAATCGTGTCCTGGAAAATAACCGCGGCCATGCTGGTGGCAAAAAAGCGGTAAGGAGGATATGTCCATGAGACTGTATCTTATGCAACACGGGGAGGCGAAAAGTGAAGAGGAGGATCCCCGAAGGGGGCTTACCCCCACGGGTGAGGCGGACACCAGGCGGAGCGCGGCTTTTCTGGCCGCTTTAAAGCCCGCACTTACGGAAATCAGGCACAGCGGCAAACTCAGGGCCGCACAGACGGCCGCCATTCTGGCCGCCGCCCTGAAATCCGACAAGCTGCTGCGTGAATATACGGGGCTTGCGCCCAATGACCCTGTGCAGCCTCTGGCCGTGGAGCTTGCCGCCGCCGTGAACTCCTTGGCGGTTGTGGGCCACCTGCCTTTCTTAAGCCGGTTGACCTCGCTTCTCTTGTGCGGCCATGAAAACGGGCGGCCCGTGGCCTTTTATAATTCGGGAATCGTATGCCTTTATTATGACGGGGAGGTCTGGCAGGTGGAATTGACTGTGCCGCCGCTGCTTTTAAACGCCTTAACCGCTGTGCGCTGAGGCCCGTGGGGACGGCCGCCATTCCGGCCGCCTTACTCATTCAATCTTTTTTTCAGAATGCGTTATTCGTTCAGGTGAAAAACAATAGGCTTCCTGATGCGTACGGGAACGGTCCTGCCCTGGAATTTTGCCGGCTCCCATACGCTGCCCCTGACATACGCTATGGCCGCCTCGGCTAAACCATAGCCGGGGTCACAGACTATCCTGATGTCCGCAATGCGGCCGGCAGCATCGATATAGATATCCAGCACAACCCTTCCTTCCTTTCCATTGTCTCTTGCCCGCGCCGGATAAATTTTGGGCGCTTCCCTGGCTATACGCGGTAGCTCATCGATGCTGAACTGGGAATAGAACCCACCCGCGCCCTGCGGGGCGGAGTTCTGTTCCGCCCGGACAAGCGGTTTGGCCCGGACGGGCTGCGGGAGCGAACTTTCCGAAATCCGGATTTCCCTGAGATTTTCAGGTTCCGCAGATTCACTGGTTTGTAAGGTTTGTTCCCGCAGATCCACCAGCCGGATCACGCGATACCCCGTATCGGATACGGCCGTCGCCGTCAGGCCGGGCGGGTAGAGAACCAGAAGCCCGACGTGCAGTAAGGCGGAGGCAAAGAGGGTGATGTAAATAAGGTTCGAGGTCTGATTTCGCTTGAACAAGCGCCTTATATCCATTGTAATCTAAAACTCCACCCGCATCCCACCCAGGATCATAAACGGGTAATCCCTTACCTCTTTTCTTACCAAGTTATCATTCTGATCAACGTCATAAATATACTGGTATACATTGTTGCTGTTCAGGACATTGATAAAACTGATATAACTTGAGCTTTTTATATTCGCACCGCAGAGGTTAAAAAGCGAAAACAGGGATGATGGTATGGTAATTTTTATATCCAGCTTCATAATAAGGGGCATATCCTCGCTGTTGTAATCGCCGTAATGAAACAGGTATCGATCCGTACCTCCGATGTCGACGATATCCACTCCGGTAACCGGCGTGTACGGCTTGCCGCTTAACAGCCTGACGTCGAACGATATTTTGCAGCCGTTAAGCCAGTTGAAAAAAGGCGTAACCGTGTTTTCCCGGTAGGTAAGCTCAAGCACCATACTCATGGTATGCTCGCTGACAAAGGAAGGGGTATACCACTCCCCCACGGGTTGGGAATAGGGCTCCCGCCCCGTAATTTCGGCCGAGCGTTCCGTCACCATCTCCCTGGCATAGACATAGGTGTAAGAGATCCAGCCGCTCACCCAGTCGTTCTCATTCGCTTTTTTCTGCAGATACACATCACAGCCCGCAACGTGCCGTATGCCGTTGTTGTTAAAGTTTAGTACCGTATCGCGCATGGGAAGATCGTAATAATACTTGTAAAAACCCTCAGCCAGGAAGATGAAGTCTCGGTTGGAAAAATCAAATCCGCCGATGGCATGTACGGCCTTGGAACTTTTCAGATCGGGATTGCCGTATTTTTTATCAAGATAGGAAAGGTCAAAGGGGTAGAAGTTATACATGCCGCCGCGCACAAACACATCCATCTCCGGGGTTATTTCATATTTGAGTCCGCCGCGCGGCAGGATATTGACCTCCCCGTTATTAAGGTACCCGTTTGCCACCGCCCCTGCCTCTATAATAACATGCGGGAAAATCTCCCAGTCATCCTCAATTGTGACCATGCCGAACAGGGGAATGAAGCTGTCATATTCAGCACCGGATTCGATCTTCACCCAGTTCTGGTCAGCGTCAAAAGCGTAGTACCAACTCGAAAACTCACCACCAAACAAACCCGTAAGGACGCCCCCACCCAGGGTCAGGTGGTGGCCTTTAAGGGAGTTGATATGGAAGTACTGGAAGGCCTCCGCGTTCGCCCCGGCAAAATCGAAGCTGTTCCCCTCAACACTGCTGTTGGAAAAATCACCCCGGCCCAGGTTCGGAAGAACGGCCAGAATGCTTTCCATATAGTCTTCGTCGTTAAAACCATGCAGGTAGCGTATTCCGGTCAGGGCCTTAAGCTGTTCGTAATGGAACCTGCCCTCTTCAGGGGAGTCGAGCCCGGTGATTTCGGAATCCATGCGCATGTTCATACCCTCGTAAGAGCCGTAGGCCAGGAAATAAAGGCTGTCCCGCGGCGTGATGTTATAGCTAATTTTACAGATCCCGTCCCAGAGATAGGGAAACTGAACTCCCTGCATATCCTCTTTTTGCATAATCAAGGGCATAAGCAGGTCGTACCAGGTTCGGCGCGCGTTCACATACAAGCTTCCGTTGTCGGATAAAGGTCCGTTAACCATTATTTCAGCAGAGGCCGCCGCCATATCCGCGAAGCCGCTCCAGGCCGAAGAACTGCCTTCCTTCACTGTCACGTCAAGAATCCCGGCCAGACCCTGATCGAACAGGGCGGGGTAGCCCGCCGTATACAGGTCAAGGCTGCTGATGAAGGTGGGATTGAACATGCTGATCCTGCCTCCCCAGCGACACGGATTTGTGATATATATGCCGTCCAGGCATGCCACCCACTCGTCCTGGGCTCCCCCTTGGATATACATATTGGAGTCAAAGGTGTCCCCGCTGGAAGATACGCCGGGCAGGGTTTTCACCGTACTGGCCGCGTCGTTTATGACACTCTGGGTCGATTTGTCTATATCCTTTTCTTGGATTGTGGTCCGGCTCTGCACCCGGCCCCTGTCGCGCTTTTCACTGATGGTTGTTTCCTCTACCTCAATAACGGTCCGGTTCAGTATAAGCGTAATCCTTTGGTTCCCGCTTTTAAGCACCAGCCGCTGCTCCAATTTATGGTAGCCAGGCAGAACCACGATCACCGTGTATTCTCCGGGAGAAACCGAAGGGAATACGATCAGGCCGTCGGTGTCTGTGTAGCCTTCCAGGTTCAGTTCCGTGATTGCCACGCCCGCTTCGGGCAGGGGAGCATGCTCGGTGTCCGTAACCGAGATCTCCAATGCGCCGAGCATCACGTTTGCGCATAGAAATATAATTATTCCCAAATTTATCTTCATTAGAATCTGTCCTCTCCTTTTGCATAGCCGGGCGCCCTATGGTCGCCCCTCAGATATAACCGGTAAGGTTTGCGGTAAGTTGATTTCCGCCATGAAAACGACGTTTTGGATATGATTTTGTTTCAATATGTTAATCACAGGGTCTATAAATTCATATGTGGTTTCGGCGTCGGCCTTAATAAAGAAGACCGTTTCCGGAAAGCGTGTGACCTCTTCCAGGGTCTTCCGCTTAAGCTCGGCGGCATCCAGTTCGACTTCCCCATAAAAAAATCTTCCTTGAACGGTAATACTTATTACAAATTCCCTTTCATACGCTATGGGCCGTGCCTGCGCCGAAACCGGGAGCATAATGTCCTGCCGCCGGCTTTCATTCACCGTGCCGGTCAGGATCAGAAAGATCAGCAGCAGAAAGGCCACATCCGCCAATGAAGAGAGGGGAACCGTATGTAAACGACGTTTTCGTTCAATGACCTTCATCAGCGGCCTTTCTTTTTTGAAATGAAAGCATGGTTATACCCGCGTCCTGGATACGTCCTATGGCAAGGGCCAGGTATTTATGCTTGCACCGCGGATCAATCAACAGCAGAACCGGTTTTTCAGTGCTTGAAACAAGGGCGCGCAGCGTCGGTGTGATCCCGGCCATGCTTGATTCATGATCGTCGATAAGCACACGGCCCTCGGGCAGAAGCTCCACCCGGATTATATCCTCCCTGGGCAGGACCAATGGCCTGGACGCGTCCTTGGGCAGCAGGGTTACAAGGCCCTGCCTGAGCGCAAGCACACTGCTTATTAAAAAAAAGATAATCAACAGAAAAGCGATATCCGGCATTGATGCGGCCGGAATTTCCGCAAAGCGTCGGCGCGGCCTAAAGAGCCTCATTATGTTCCTCGCTTGTTAGTTTGAGATTGATGATTTCTTCTGAGATTCTTTCGACCTCGGAAGCAAACCGGTCAATGCGGTGATAAAAAAAATGGGTAATAAAGAATACGGGAATGGCGATGAGCAGGCCGAACTCCGTGGTAATCAACGCTTCATAAATTCCGCCCGCCACCACCCGCGCGTTCACCTGGTCCGCGTGATATATGCGCTGAAACGCATTGATCATACCGGCAACCGTACCCAGAAATCCCAGCAGGGGTGCGGTGGTGCCTATGGCGGAAAGTATGCCCAGTTTGCTTTCCAGTAGCGAGACCTCTAATTTTGCCTGGGCCTCTATTGTTTTTTCCACCCGCTCCGCGCCGTGACCGGTCAGGTTAAGGCCGCGTGCGAGTAGGGAACAGATATTACACGCAAACCCCTCAAGATAACTGACGGCCGCAGCCGGCCGATTTTCTTTTTTCAAAAGGGCAATGACATTGTTCCCTATGTTTTTCAGCTTATGGAGTTTTTCACCGCGGAAGACAATCGCCCGTTCTATGATAATACCCAGGGCCAGAATGGAAAGCGCCAGGATCAGGTACATGAACGGACCGCCCAGCTGAAACCATTCCAGGAGGGGGTTTCGGGCGCCGTCGGGCGCGTTATCACTGTGCCTGTCCTGCGACGGGGCGGCCGTAGGATGCGCCTCATACCCCTGTTCGGGGTTCGCCGTGGTTTCCGCGGCTGCAGGTGTCATCCAGATTATGACACCGAGTACACAAAGCCATAGTATTTTCATGTGTGACATATCTCCTTGTGTTTGTATTGCGTTTATAATTCTTATTTGTTTGTTAAACACCGGAGACGGGGGAATGTGTTACTTTATCGAAAGATTATTATAGTGGACAGAAGCGTGTACCCAAGGAAAGCAAAAACGCAAGTTTAGGTGTAA
>CAZWYY010000036.1:0-8706 GCA_964638895.1 uncultured Spirochaetaceae bacterium
GCTTAAAAATCATCCTTGCAGTCCGGTGTTCGATGATGCTATGATAGTACCCGATATGTATCTGCAGGGCGTAAATATCGGCGGTTTTTTTTCCCAGGTAAAACGATTTACCAAAAAACACCTTGAGACCTTCATCACCGAACAGGATATCAGGCGGATAAAATCGTGGGGATTCAAGATTGTCAGGCTGCCCGTAGATTATTTCTTCTTTACCCCGGCCGATAGTCCCTCACAATTTATTGAAGAACGCCTGGCTTTGATTGACCGGTTCTTGAAGCTGACCCAACAGTACGAGCTTTATACGATTCTGGATTTACATAAGGCTCCGGGACATACCTTCCAGTCCGGGGAGAGGGATTTGAATGACATCTGGCAACAGAACGCGCAAAATCGAACATATTTTCTTGGTATATGGGACATGCTGTCCGGACGATACCGGAATTTCGACCGCATCATGTATGAAATCCTCAATGAACCGGTTGTCCCTCAGCCGGAGGATTGGAACAGGCTGGCCGCGGACACTATTGCCGTTATCCGCAAAAACGATCCGCAGCATCCGATCGTTGTAGACGCGGATTTCTGGGGATTATGTCCCGGTTTCAAGGAGTTACGGAAATTTAATGATGATAATATCATATACAGTTTTCATTTTTATGAGCCTGTTCTGGTTACTCACCAAATGGCGAAATGGATTGTTTTTTATAAAAAGCGCATATTCCGTAAGTATATGCCCTATCCCGTAAAACTCGAGGGGCTGGGAGACGTGGTGGAGCAGGTACGCTCGTTTGATGACTATTTTACGCGGCAGTTTTATGACTATGAGGGTGACTGGAATAAAGCAAAAATAGAAGATCACTTAAAACCGGTGATTGAATTCAAGAAAAAACACAATGTGCCGATTTTATGCGGAGAGTTCGGCTGTAATGTGAAAGCGGATCCGGTTACGCGTCAAAACTGGCTGCGGGATCTCATTGCCGTACTTAAAGATAATGACCTGTCCTACACCTATTGGACATATAAAAACATGGATTTCGGGATTTACGATTTTACCGGGCAATACGCGCGGAACAAAAACTATTCACGGCAGTCACGGCTTGATGAACAGACGTTGCACATCCTCAGGCAGGGAATAGAATAAACAAGATAGCGGGGTTTGTTAGTTACACATACTCCGGGGGATGATCTCCTGTTTTTCGAACCTGGCTGCGGCCGACGGATCGTGTGACGGTAAAAACACCGTAGAATACTCCCGGGCGAAGCGGAATATTGTTTCCATGGTTTCCCCGGCCTTACGATAATTCATACACATTCATTTATGAAAAAGCGGGAGACGTTTTTCATGAACACCCGGGTTAACTCAGGGTAGTTTTCGGCCCTGCGCGCAGCTTCCCGGTCACCGCAGTCAATGAGAATATTTCCTTCTTTATGCTCAATAAGATAAGTATTTATCGGAAGTTCGGGATAGTTGTAATTAAAAAAGATCAGCAGCCGAACAGGCTGTCGAGTCGTACACCGGCCAAGGCCTGCTTCATCTTGTCTTCAGCCGTCTGAAAATTCTCCATCACCTTCCGCCGCGCCTCATTGCTTTCATTTTTTACCGCCAAATCGGTGCGAAACAGGGGGCGCTTTCTTTCGATGGCCTCGAAAATATCCAACAAGGTCACGTCAGCGGCCGCTTTGGCCAGGCGGACTCCACCCTTGTTCCCTTCCTTGCTTTCAAGCAGTCCGGAAGCCAAGAGCCGGGTGATAATGTTCACCACTGTGGGCCGTGGAATGGAAAGCAATTCCGCAAGATTTGCCGCTGAGACCCATTCGATTTGTTTGATCCGGTTTTGGGCCCCTATGCTGATCATAAGTGCGATTGCCTGTGTGAAAGCTAATGAATAACTCATTTAATAAACTTAATATATATTATACTTAGTTTATTGCCAAGGTTTTTAACTGAAATATTGGGCCGGGTGGATATCGTCTTTTTATTAAAAATAAGATATACTAAAGAATTATTAAAAAGATGCCCTGGCAAGATATACTCCCGGAAGATGATTACCGCTTCTATAAAGAGAACATTTCCCTGCTTGAAGACCAGGTGATGCAGAAGTTCAGTGAAGGACAAACAGATCCGGGCATTGTGTCCGCCGTTCGTAATGTACCGCGGCATTTTTTTGTGCATCAGGGCTATAAGAAACTCGCCTATACGGACAATGCTTTTCCCACGTCCCACGGGCTTACCACCTCGGCGCCGTCGGTAATCGCCAAAATAATCTATTACAGTGGCGCAAAAAGGGGCGACAGGGTCCTGGAAATCGGCACCGGAACCGGCTACCAGGCCGCTGTGCTGGCGGAGATGGGGATGCATGTTTTTTCTATTGAGATAGACAAAGGGCTGGTCCGCACCGCGAATACGATTCTTGTCAATTTAGGGTATAAGCCTGATATTGGGAATAAACACATACAGCGGCGCTATAATCTGGTGAAAACCCGCTTTCCGGGTAGGGGTGATATCAGACTGTTTTATGGAAACGGCACCCGGGGTCTGCCGGAATATGCGCCGTTTAAGGCCATTATTATCGCCGCCTCTCTTTCCTATTTAAAGCCGCTTACCGACCTTATAGGGCAGCTTTCCATCCACAGGGGAAGGCTTGTAGTTCCGGTGGGTGACAGAACGGCGCAGCAAATGTATATTGTGGAAAACAGAAACAGGAAGATTATAGCATATAGTGTGGAAGGCATTCTATTTCAGTTTGTACGGCTGATCCTGCCGGATGCCGCGGTTGACCCGGCGGGCGGAAAAAAAGGGGAGGTATAAAACCAGATATGTTCAAAGGCATAGATTGCGTTCGGTTATACGTCGAAAGCATAGAAAAGGGGATTACCTATTACCGTGACAAGATGGGGCTTACCCTCAAATGGAAAAAGCAGGCCGCAGCCGGTTTCGCCCTGGGAGAAACGGCCGAACTGGTAATCCAGACCCAGGACCGGGAACAGGAAATTGACATTTTGGTTGACGACGTTTACGCCGAGGTACGGAAAATCAAAGAGGCGGGTGGAAAGATTTTATACGGCCCCTTCGATATCGACGTGGGCAAGGCCGCGGTTGTCGAGGACCCGTGGAAAAACCTCTATGTTATTCTTGACCTTTCCAAGGGAACCTACGCCACTGACGAAAAAGGGAATGTTACGGGGGTTGAGAAAACATCTTAACCTTCAGACGCGGCTTGAGACCTGAAGGCATTCAAAATGGATATAAACTCCTTCATCCAATCCGGAAAGTATTTTCCTTTCAGGTGTACGATATTATAGTTTCGCTTTAGGCTCATTCCCCGGATTTTCCTGGTGATTAACAGGCTTGAACTCACCTCCGTATAATGGGCCCAGGCCGACATTATGGACAATCCCAGGCCGGACTCCACGGCCTTTTTTATGGCCAGGGGGTTGGCCATTGACATGATTTTCTTAGGCCTGACTCCGTGTCTGGCGAACTCCCTCCCTACAAGCTCCCTGGTTCCCGATCCGGGTTTGGACAGCAGGAGTGTTTCCCGGCTCAGGTCTTCAGGTAAGATATATTCTTTGTCCTTCCATTTGTGATCACCGGGCAGGATAAGCACAAGTTCGTCCTCAAACAGCAGGTGCGACACAATCCGGGGATGCTCCGTTTCCAGGGTGATAATCCCCAGATCTATGGTATGCTCAAGGATTTTGTTGATGATGGTCTGACTCGTTGAGATATCGAATTCGATGTTTACCGCGGGATACCTTTTTATGAATTCCTTGATTACGGTGGGAAGGATGTAGACCCCGGCGGAAAAACAGCTGTTGATTTTCAGCGTACCAAGGTTTTTACCCGTGATGTCTTTTATTTTTCTATCCGTATCCTCGATGTGCTGGAAAAGTAGTTGTGTGCATTTAAACAGTATCTCTCCCGCGGAGGTAAGTCGTATTTTCCTGCCCAGCCGTTCAAACAGGCGGATATGATAATACTCCTCAAGTTCACTGATGTGTTTGCTTATTCCCGGTTGGGTCAGAAAAAGTCTGTCCGCGGCTCCCGTGAAGCTGTTTTCCGTCGCCGCCGCGTGAAAGATTTTTAAAAGGTTCAAGTTTATTTTAGTATAATTCATAATTATGTAAATGATAATAACAATTCATTTGAATTATATATATAAATCTGCTATTTTTCAATACATAAGCTAAGGAGGAGTGTGTATGCTGTTAAAAGAGGTTAATGAATTATACGACAATTTCGCGGACAAGGTGTACGGTCCCGGTACCCTGGACGCCAAAACCAAGGAGTTGATCGCCTTGTCCTGCTCGGTGATGGCGGACTGTGTGCCCTGTATCGAGTACCACCTGAATAAAGCCAAACAGGCCGGAGCGGAAGACGACCAGATCAGGGAGGCCCTGGCCATTTCTCTTACCATCGCCGCGGGCAGCAAAAGGGCCAAATACGGGCCATTGATCCACGGGCTGTTGGGGAATTAAACCGGGCCCCGGTATTTCAACTGAAATTAATATCTGCTGTGTTATAATAAACTGTAATGAAAAAGAATTATGTCAGCCGGGTTGTTTTATTATTATTATTTTCGGTTCTTTTAATTTCGTGCGGATATAATCTCAATGGTCCTATAATTTGGTATACAATCGGTACCGAGGGATATGTACGATCTTTATTGACCATAGAAAAAGGTCCTGTTCCATTACAGAACACCATTCAGAATTATGACATCATCGGTGGTAGTGCCGCCAAGAGTAGTTGGGCATTTATTGCCTGTCATCTTATTTATGAATTACCTGAAAGCATTAAAAAAGACCTTGAACAATACAGCCCCGCAGAAAATAAAAACAGTAGACTTAATTATTCAGAGATTATTTTTGATAAAGATATAAAAATTAATACCTTAAAGATTAATGAGGATGACCGTTTATATGGCAAATGTATGCTGGAAAGTAAAAAACAATTGCTTGCAAATTTTAAAAATTTGGTACAAGTAAATCCATTGGATCATCATTTATCGATATATCGGATTAGATTTGAGAATAATAGTCTTTTCTTTGATATCGGACCTTATACTGATGATAATCTATATAAAGGTTTTAAAACCCTCATTGAAATGAGGATTGGGTTTAGATATAGTAATAGTAATCAGGTCTTCTATGGCCGCAATAAGATAACCAATTTTGACATTGGCGATGCTTCCATCAATTCATTCCACGATGCTTTGATATTACAAGACTTAAAAGGCAAGGAACCTGTTGATTTTAAATATGTTTCCCTTCCGTATACCGTAACATTTAACAAGGGAGCTGATAGGTGCGAAATAAGAGATAAGCAGATACAAATAACATGTGAATCAAAAAGGGGTATAATAATTATAGCCAGGCTATTGGCAAAATATCGCGATTACAGAAGATCAGGAATAATTCTTTTGGTAGGTAAAAAGTGGATTAAAGCGGATGAGGCGCGCAGCAATATCAAGGACCTTAACGCGCCGTTGGTGGAATTACACCTGGAAACCGCTGAAATAAAATAGACTCAAGACCATCTATAATTGATCGCCGAACGGGTATCAGGGCACCGAGATCTCGTCGATAACGATTCCCACCGGATACGGGTATGGATCCGATTTCAAATTGAAGGCGCGTCCTTTGATCTTCAAACCCTTTTCATTGTAGCGCTCCCGTTTTTTTGAAAGCTTATTCCATAATTTGTCAGCGGCCGAACCCTTTAACAGGTACCCATACACGCACTTGCGTGTGTAATATTTTTCTCCGGGCATGTTCAGGTACACACAGCGATAATCCTTTTCCGAGCCTATATGATCAAAAAAGACCTTTTGGCCGGGGCCCATGGCGGCAAAGAATTCCACTGGCAGGTTGTCCATTTTTTTCACTTCGGCGTTTTCCGCGCTGAATACGCTGAACTCCACCTCCTTATATGAATCGGCCATGGCGGGCGCTTCTTTGGACTGATATGCCGGGTAGGTTTTTTGGCCGTGCGCCCCGGCCTGGGTCCGCACATCCATTCCGGATAGATCCTCAACGGGGTAGGCGTGTCCCCAGCTTTGCTTTGCGGACGCACTCGGCGCACCCGCAAGCCCGGCGGCCGTCCACACAGCCGTCATGGAATCGGTGTCAAAGAGTACCGGGTCGGCAAGCATTTTATTTGCGCACCCGGAAAAATAATCTTTGTCGGGTTTGGGATTCGGGTTCTTTATGGTATTATCCCCGCTCTCCCTCAGTGAATATTCGTCGGGAGTGTTATTCAGGTCTTCAAGATCATTCGGTTTCCAAACCAGGAGATTTCGTCCCTCACTTTCCAGGTATTGGTAAATTCCTCCCCCGAAAGGATTGATAAAAACAGTGTTGCGGACAATAATGTCAGGGCTTGATGTGGCAAAGAGTACGCCGTCCCAGGAACCGCGGATGCTCGGATCGCCTGAAGGGTAATACGCATTGCGTGTTTTCCCGTTGAGTACAAGACCGTCGACAATCAATCCGGAATGATCGGTCCCGTCCTTCCCTTCAAGGATGGCGCGCGGCAGTCCCGCCAGGTCGCCCTTGTAGTCTTGGGCCCTTTGGAGAATGGTTTTATGCGCAAAGAGATCGCGGGCAGAAAAGTCGGCTGAATACCCGCCGGCGATCGTTAGGTTCGGAACACGGACAATAAAACTGCCGGACCCCCCTTTGCCGGTGTACGTCCCCTCCGTCACATGGATGACATCACCTCGCAATGCCCGTTCCAGGGCGCGCCCTAATTCACCGTACGGGCTTTGTTTTGTGCCCGTGCCTTCAGCCCCCTGGCGGACATAGTAGTCCCGGGACCATACCTGGAGTAAGGAAAATTCAAAGAATAATTGCGGCAAGCGAGATACTATAATACTATTGACATTTCAATCGATAATTGCTAATATATTAACATATATAAGGAGTAGGATCGTGAAAAGTACCGAATATGACGCGCTGAGCAAGCGTGAACGCCAGATAATGGACATTCTCCGTCGCCGGAAAGAGGGCAGTGTGGCCGACGTGCTGCAGGATATCGCCGATCCTCCCAGTTATTCCTCCATACGCGCGCTTATGAACATCATGGCGAACAAAGGATATATAAAATACAGGAAGATAGGCCTGAAATATGTGTATTTCCCGGTGGTCGCTTCTCAAAAGGCCGTCAAAGGTGAGGTTAAAAGGCTTTTAAAAACCTACTTCGACAACTCCATGGAAAAAGCGGTGGCGGCTTTGATAAATGTGAACAAAGGCAGCCTTGATAAACAGGATTTCGACCGCTTGCAGGCATTAATCGAGAAGGCGAGGAGCCACGAGCATTCATAGACGGCTATGATGTTGGACAAGGGCATTACAGTTATTTCCTTCCTGCTGAATATCTCCCTTAAGGGCGGCCTGTTTATCATTATCTGTCTTGCGGCGTACGCTCTGGCCAGGGGATTTTCTCCCAGGTTCAGGCATGCGATATTGCTTTTGGGCGCAGCCAGCTTTATGCTCATTCCGATGGTTTCCTGGGTTGTCAACGGCATACTGATTTTTATCACCACGGATCATATGGCGGACTCCGTGAACGTGTTCGCCGCCCCCGTGCTGGATACCATGAAACGGGGGTTTATCGAGCTTCCGCGCCAGGTGGATGTAACCGCCCTTTTGCAGCCGTCGGGGCAGACGGCGGGTGCGCCGCATTGGAGTATCTGGGTGATGTTGATCTGGGCCATAGGGGCCGCAGGGGGTCTGGGACGCATTTTTGTAGGAAAGATCAACCTGTGGCATCTGAACCGAACCTCGGCTTTTGATGATCCGGAGCTTACGCATTTTATGGAGCGGATCAAACGGAAGATGGGGATTACGCGCCGCATACGCTTATCGATAAGTCGTTCGTACTCACAACCGGCCGCCTTCTCCTGGTTAAAACCGGTTATTCTCCTGCCGGTGCAGGCCGGATCATGGCCGGAAAAACAACTTGAGGCGGTATTTACCCATGAACTCAGCCATATCAAACAGTGGGACTGTCTCACCAGGGACCTGGCGAGGTTTATATGCGTTCTGTTTTGGTTTATGCCCTTTACCTGGATCGTATATGCCAGACTCAAGGATGAACAGGAAAAGATATGCGATCAAAACGTGATTTTGTACGGTGCCAGGCCTGTGGACTACGCGGAGCAGCTTTTGCACCTGGCAAAACAGAATGTACTCGAGCGCGTTTTTACCCACGCGTTCATTCCCATGGTAGGCGGCAATCTTTTAAAAAGCCGGATCGAGTTCATTCTTAAAATGAGGAATCTCCTTAACACCGCCGCCACCGGCAGACTGTTGCCGGTACTGTGTATGTGTGCTCTGGTGCTGATGGTGCCTTTCTCGGTTGTCAATCCCATTGTAATCGAGTCGGATATCGATATCCTGGCGGAGCTTAAAAATACGGTCAGCCTTGAATCATCCATGGACATTCGTAAGCTGCCCTATGAGGTAAAAAGTGATCTCAAGGCCTTTCCCGTGGTATGGCCCGTGCTTGAAGGGTTGGGGCAGGCCGAGGCGGGGAAGTTTATCGATAACAATCAGAGCATGCGTATTGAAGTGGGAAGGTGGGATTACGGGGTAGTTGTGGCGGTCGCCGATGGAGTGGTAAAAGAGATCCGGAGCAGCTTCAATAACAACTATGAGATAATCATCGAGCATAAGAACGCCATTTATTCCATTTACTCATTTGTT
>CAZWYY010000036.1:8716-40720 GCA_964638895.1 uncultured Spirochaetaceae bacterium
TCCCTGCACAATTATTAAGGTCGGGGACAGGGTATGCCAGGGAGATCTTATCGGGTATTTTTCCAAGAATAAAAATGATTATAATTACTCTTATACCGGTTCGCCATACAAAAAATACATCGATTTCGCCCTGAAAACAGATTCAACCTACATTAATCCGCTGCAGGCCCTGCTTACCTTCAATCAAAGACTATACATGAAATATTAAAAAACCAGGCTCCTCCGGGAAGCACCGCTTAAAACCCGGTTGTATCGTTTTTCAGGCGGACAAAAATCCTGTCAGTATCTGTATTATTTGTTTATAAAGAGCCACGCACTCTTGTGGTTTTGTATGGTAGCCGCCGCCCGAGGTCTCCTGGCGGACTACCATAAAACCGTATTGGTCATCCCCGCCCGGCTCATTGATAAATCGTCCGTATTTCTGCTTTTTCAGCAGGGCAAAGGTCTTACCCTGTCCCTTGCACAGGAACACCGCGTACAGATAGGGTACCGCCCCATTGGGGCCGTTGTTGATCGCGGCCTGTATCTGAACCCCCATAAAGTCTTCCGGTTTTCTCCTGGGCTCCAGCATAAAACGCAGGTCTTCGGGGATTTTCTTGCCCTGCTTGTCCTTGTCAAAGCGCAGGTAAGGGGTCAGAATAAGGTTTTTTTCATCGGGTGCCACCCGGGAGAAAATCGCATCGAAAGCGGGAATTTTCAAGCGGATCACGGACGGAGTCCAGAGTGCCACCAGCCCGGAAAAAAATACGGGGATAAGAATTATCCCGGCATCGATGATATAAGGAATGACGACAAAGGCCTCGGTAATCGTACAGATAAACAATGTAATCACAATACCGATAACAAAAAGACTTCCCGCAGATCGTTTAAAATAAAAGGGCATCCGCATTTCGCGGGTAGCCAGCAGATTGTCTTTGATACGGGTATACTCGTTTCGCGTTACCGGCTGCCAGTCTTCAAATCCCAGGTCTGCGGGTTTGTTGCGGTAATTTTTTGCCAGCAGGGGCAGAACACCGCAGAACATTATCAACAGGCTTAAAAAAAACGCCCCTGAAAACGCTTCCGTGCCGATATAAAACTGGTAATACAGTCCACCCAACTCACAGGCGGTAAACAATACGGCCCGCAGGACCAGGGGTATTCCGGGTATGACAAAACGGATCTTCATCGTTACTCCTTACTGTGCATTGCAGATCGCCTTTGACTGCAGCTCGGCCGTGCCCGCGTAATCCCAGTACAGGGGGCAGGCGGACTGGCAGGCGTTGAAATCGGGGCAGCCGCTGCACTGTGCCGGCGCAAAGCGTTTGTTCTTAAAATATGCCGCCCGCTCCGAAAACCAGATCCGTGAGAACTTCTGCCGCAGCAGGTTGCCGAGGGGCAGCTTGTATGATGAGCAGGGCAGCACGTCTCCGTTTGGAGAAACCGAAAGCAGCCCGTCCATGGCCGCGCATGATTTATTGCCCAGGCCCGCGGCCAGGGGATTGTAATAACAGTGCGGGACCGGGGAGTACCAGTAAAAGGTCAGACCCAGCATGCGGGCCTGCTTTTTTATCATATCGATGATTTCTCCCACATCCGTATAGGGAAAAAATAACTCGCCGCGTGCCTGCTGTTTCCCGGTGGGAATATAGAGGTTCATGGAAAAACGCCGTATCCCCTGCCCTTTAAGAAATTCAGGCAGCCTGACTATTGATCCCACGTTCACATTGTTGAGTGTGGTATTGGTTTGTACGGCGATTCCCGCCGCTTTCAGGTTTTTTATTCCTTCCAGGGTTTTCTCAAACGAACCCGGCATGCCGGTGAGGGTATCGTGGACCTCAGGCAGGGCGCTTTCAATGCTTATCTGGGCCGTGGTCAACCCGCTTCTGCGCAAAGCATACGCGCGTTTTTTGTCAATAAGCGTGCCGTTGCTGATCAGGTTCACCCGTAATCCCAAACGTACGGCGTAGCGGACAAGTGATTCCAGGTCCGGGCGCAGCAGCGGCTCCCCACCGGTAAAGGAAAAAAAGGGGATCCCGGCCTTGTATTTAAAGACGCGGATTATTTTTTTTACTTGGGTGGCGGTAAGTTCCCTGCCGCGTGCCTGCTGTCCCCACGCTTCACCGCTACCGGCCGGTGACCGGTTACACTCCGGCCGTGCTGCCGGACGGGACCCGTGTTGCTTTCGTGTTTCGGTCAATGTCTCTCCGATATAACAAAACGAGCAGCGGTTGTTGCAGCGGTAGGTAAGGGCGATCTCGCCGAGCACGGGCAGGCGCGTGTAATCAAAATCGAAGGGCGTGGTCTCCACGGCACGACGCTCACCCGGCGCCTCAGGGCAGCCCTGGAAAAAGGCGCGCAGGTCGCAGAAGAACTCATGCACCCGGCGGGCTTTTTCAGGATCACGGAGGAACCGGAAGCTTTTTATCCGTTTTCCCTTAAGCAAGGCCTCCAGCAGGGCCATGCCCGTGGTGTTCAGTTTGTAGACCTTGTTGGGCGGCAGGATCAGCACCCGGTCAAAGGTGCGGATATGAATATACTTTTTAATGCCGGCCACAAAACCGTTTATCCAGGCAAGCTCATGTATGGTCAATGAGCACCCCCCGAAACGCAGGCGGAGTGGCAGGCCGAATGGCAGGCCGAGTGGCACGCGGAATGGCAGGCCGAGTGACAAGCCGAGTGGCAGGCGTTGTGGCAGGCCGAATAACAGGCGTCCACGCCGGAAGAAAAAGCGGAGGGACTGAAGCAGCCTTCGAAGCAGGAGGACGAGGACATAAAATCCCGGTACCCGGTGGAGAGTTCACCCGGCAGGACAAGGCCGGCATAGAAATTACTCTGGTAAAAAACGGTATGATACGAGGCCCAGTACACCGCGTGTGCCTGTGACGCCTCAGGTTCCTGTTCCAGTTTTGCGCGGTAGTAGGCCTTGGTGGCCTCGGGATCACAGTCCCAGGTTTTCTGCTGCAGGTTGGACAGTACCTTTTCGAAAAAATCGCATAATAAACCGGACAAAACCCTGCCTTTGGTGTCAAAGGCGCGCAGGAACAGCTCTTCATACTCATGGGCAGCCTTAGCCCTTGAGATGATCTGAATTTGCAGCGGGTTCTCCGAGGTTACCTTGATGATTTCCTGCCGTGTCAGTCCGTCCAGCATAATGGCAACCACCCGCGGGAGCGGAAGGTCCAGCAGGAGGGCCGCTTCCACGGGATGGAGGTCTTTTACAATCTTTCCCTTCTTGGCATAGCTGCCGATGACCAGTTTGGGCGGTATCCAATCGTCCCCGGCCCAGCTGATTTTTTCCACATCACCCACCAGATCGGGAAATCGCTTGTTTTTTATGAAGAGCACCAAAACGGTAAGCATGACGAGGCCGCCGAATACGACCAGGATCCAGACGCGATCATCCTGTATCAGCGGCGGCCGCCGGGTTTCAAGCCCGGCCTTGCCCATGTCTATGGCGTCCCGGCGCAGGTAAAACTGGAGCCGCTGTTTTTGTTTTACGGATACGTTCTGCTGGTGAAACAGGACGCTGAAGTAATAACGCCCGTCATCACCCTTTGTGGTGTAATAATCTATCTTGTTCTGTGCATTCACGTACTTTTCAGTGCGAAAATCGATTGATTTCAGGAATTCCGGGGTTACTTTGGAGCCTTCTACAATGACCGGCAGCACAATCCTGACGGTGCGGTGCTCCATGGCATACCCCCATTCCGCGGGGGCCCAGTCGAAATAGAACAGTGTGCCCAGCTCGGGTGATTCGGTATTACCGATGTACCCCTGTTTTGCAAAATCCAGACCGTAGTTAAAAAAGTACATGGCCGTGCCTGAAAATTTCTTTCCGCCCGCAAGCACAATATTATACTTATTGTCTCCCAGCGCCGTTATGGAAAGCGGCACCCGGGTGCCGTCGGAAAGGTCGGCAAAACAAAATTTCTGATTAAAACTGGGCTGTGCCTCGCGGTCCTGGAAGTAGAACCCGCTCATCTCCCCGCTGTGCACGGTCCACTGCACACTGTAATAGACGGCCGCCTTGCCGTTGGGGAACACCGTGACGTCCACCTCAACCGAGTTGAGGCTGACATCAAGCGCAAATAACGGGGAAAAAAACAGCAGCCCGAAGAACAGGCAGAGGATTGTTTTTTTCATTTGTTCAACTCTTCCATAACATTAAAACGGTCTTGCCGGGACAGGCCCTCAAGGTCCTCGGTGGTTTTTTCTTTGATGGTACGGGCGAGTGACATAATGTGCTCCAATGTTTTTTGCTTAAAACCGGTAAACTCATCTTTATCCTCGATACTATAGCGTTTTTCGGTCGATGACTCGTCCAGCTCTTCCAGGTAAAGCTGGCAAACCGTCAGCGCCTCATCGATGCCGCTGTTGGCCTGGGGGGAATAGGTGGACAGCTCCCTGCATTTTTCCAGGTACGTCCCGGAAACCAGCAGAAAATATTCAACGGCTTTGCGTATGTCCCGATCGCCCAGGCGCAGGTATGAGATATGCTCGCGCACTTCGCTGTAGTGCTTGATGGTTCGGATAATTCGGCGGGAGCGGTCTTCATCCCTTACGTTCACTATCTCGCGGGCCCCGTGTCCGGAGAACAGCATCACGGCGCCGGTTGTCAGGTAAGCGGCCGCGCAGGCAAGAGGAACCAACAGGCGCGGCAACCCCCGCAGCAGCAGCGCTGTGATGATGAGTGCCGCACCGAACAGGACCGATAAAAGGATATTGAGTTTGGAACGCAGGTAATACCCCAGCAGTTCTTTTGTGTTCATGGTATTCTAGTAAAAAGTATAGGCTGTAAACGTCACTTGTCAAGGTTTACGCAAGTGGACTGTGATACTCGGGCCTGCTGTTCCGCCACGGCGGACCGACCGTTCCCGTCGCCCTAGCGGGTTGTCAGCCGGTCGTCGCGGTCAGCAGTTCCAGCTCGCCTCGCCGCGAGGGTTCGAATACTGAAATGAAACTCTGGCCGTCGTCCATCCGCAAGCAAAAGGAGGTCAGCCCGGTCTTTGGATCGGTTTCGGTCGTCATTTTGTTGATTTTCCCAAGCGGCAGGAAATTCCAGATGCCGCCGTAATTGATCTTTCGGTCGTCCCTCATCAGAATCATTTCCTTGTCCGTCAAAATCGCCATGTGCGCCGGGGTCAACAGGCGCGGGAAGAATTTCAATACCCGCGACGAAACGCGGGGCTGATAGACGAAGCGGCGCACGGTCTCACCCGAAAGCAGGCTCTTTTTTCCGTACATCATGTACTTGTAATTGGTCATGGCCAGGCCGTCGAACTTCGCCCATTCACCCGGAAGTGGGGGCTCATCGCCGCCCGGGTCCATGCGGTTGATCTCGCGCCGGATCGTCTCCAGGATAGGCGAAAAACGCCACTCGTCGACCGTATTGAATTCCACCGTGGCCCGAGCGGGTGAGCCGTCGATGGTCCCGCTGATAGTGAACCAGGAACAGAGCAGGATCATCCCCCGTTCCACGTCATGGATGTCGTTGTAGGCGAACGACCCCACACGGGTCGCGTTTTTTCTTTTTCACACACGGCGACCCCGTGTGCGTGCGCGAAGACGAGCGTCGCGTTGGTTTTGCCGAACGCGTTTTTATCCGGGTAGAGTAACACCGTCCGGGGAAACGGTTCGTCGTCTTCCACGAGGTTCCGGAAGTGCTCCTGAAAGAGACGCGGGATATCTGCGCGCGTCCGGATCGAAACGGCGCTGAAGCCGGTTTTTTCACGTCTGGTCATATCGTCACTCCTGCTGTCGATGGATCGTACCGTGTCCTGAATGGGACACCGAACAGTCTTTGATATGATTCGCCTCGCCGGTCAAAGCCACGGGCGGGGCATTGTCCGCCGAGGTGGTAAGGAAACCCGAGTAATTAGTCTGAATGCAGTGCATGCCTGGATTGGTTACCGTAAAAATGACCGGAATCACGTGTATGCCTCCGTCATCGGACTGACAGGCGCCGACGATCACGAATACCGTTTATGATCTGTTTCGTCCACGCCGCGCACTGCGGCTTGCGCACCATGAAACCTCTTCATTATAATACGGCCGCCCCGTCAGGACAAGCTGGAAAAAACAGCCCCATCGCGTTCATACCCTTGGTACCGATGAAAGAACCGGTAAACTAATGGACGCTCCCGACGCCGGCCGGTTCACCATTCCGGGACACGCCTTGGTTGCCGGATTCAATTCGAAGTCGGCCTTTTATGCCTTGTTCAATAAATTCATGAAGATGACTCAGCGCGAAAACAGGCGCAGGGCGGAACCTGCCCGGCGGCGGGAAGCGCTTACAGGCGGAAAATGACACGGAATCCCAAGGCTTTCTTACTTAAGTTCCCAGCCGTTCAGGATCAGGATCTCCGGCCTGTACTCAAAATGGATGGTATCAAAGTAGAACCACTTGCCGCCCCAGACAAACCCATGATTTTCGAAGGCGCGGATAAAGGCTTCCGGGGGCATGAAGCGCTTTTCATAAGGAATCAGAAACCAGTCCTTTTCATAGGGCATCTGCCAGCGCCAATAGGTTATTTTTTTACGCATGTTTTTGGGGATGATGTCTATGGCGATGCCGTAGGAATGCGCGCTTAAGCTGTTTGTGCCGGCGATCGGCCGCCAGGTATAACCAGCGACACTGGTCAGGCTCGCAATGAACCGCTGCAACCCGGGATCGGTTTTCGCCAGTTCCAGGATCTCTTCCTCTACCGCGGCCAGCTCCTCCAGAAGGTCACGGTGTACCTGAGTTTTTTTCCCCAGGAAATAGATGTCTTTTACCCGTTCCCAGCTTGTGGCCCGGTCACTGATGCGCCAGAGCGCGTTATAGATTCCGGGATGCCTGTGCGGCGGCTTATCCTCGCGTCGGTTGATCCGCTTGTATATCTCCTGTTTCTGTTCCGCCGTGTATACCGGAAGCGGCGGCAGCTCCCTGGGGTAGAAATAGAACGGGTATGGGGTGTACTCATCGCTGAGGGAGAGACTGTCCTCCGGCAGCAGCCGACCGTCGGCCCAGTAAAACCAGGTATTGTCTATCCTCAACGCCCAATCGTTTTTGCGCCTTGCCACCTCGGACACCCGGTCCGGGTAGGCGCGTTTAAATGCCTTCATGATCTCTGCGGCCGGTTTATGGAACAGGGAGCGCAGAACGGAGCCCCCTCCGTCCGGGTCCGGATCACCGCTCTGTGCGTACGCGGCTTCCGGATACATGATGATGGGGCCGGTGCCGCACATGGTGCCGCTGTTCAGTAAAAGCAGGGCGGCAACCGCCTGCGCGTATATAATCAGCCGGATTCGTGAGCGCATAATTATATGATATATAGTATATCTCATTTTCGCAATTGAAATCACGATCGTTGTGTGAAACCTGTTATATCGCCTTGAATAAAAACCAAGAATCAGGATATAGTGTGCGCGTTCAGCAGATGAGTTATCGTATTGTGTATCCTCAAAAAATATTAGCCGCGTTTGTGAAATATTACCGGGTCTATGAAAACAACGGCCGTGAAGAACAAAGGGTCATACCTATCGGAGACACCCAAATTTTGTTCCATTACGGGCAACCTTTCTGCTGATTGAGGACGGAGATTTTCATATTCCTTCTGTCTATACGACCGCTGAACAGGGGGCCGCGCTCTTAAGCTGTGCGCGTGAACCGGTAAAAATCGCCATAGACTCGCGCCGAAACCCGTCTGACGGTTTTAACGTAAGCGGAATAAAGGGTGATGATCACCGGCACCGGGTCGTGTTCTGCGCCCATATAGATTCAAAATGGGGATCCCCCGGGGCCCTGGACAACGCGGGCGGAGTGGTGATACTTATGCTTCCGGCTGAGTTGTTGAAAGCGTACAAGGAAGGTCCTCAGGTTGAAATTGCCACACTTAACGGTCATGAATATTATTAGATCCCCGGTGCTCTCCGCTACCTGGAAAAGGAAGGTTCGACCCTGAAGCAAATTATGCTGGCGGTCAATCTGGACGGTGTGGGGTTTGAAGACAGTCCGACGGCATACTCCTTTTATGAATGCCCCGAACAACTGAGGCTCTCGGTGCAACAGGCCTTCACGGGTTTCCCGGGATTAGTACAGGGCGACGCCTGGCCGCAAAGCGATCATATGGTCTTTGCCATGAACGGACGCCCGGCCGTGGCCCTGACATCGGATTTTTTTCTTAGGCATGGGAATACCATTACGCATTCGCCCGAAGACAGACCCGGGATCGTAAACCTGCGGACGCTTGTAAACACTGCCGTGGCCTTACATGGGCTGTTTAAAAAATTACCGTAACTCCGCGCGCCTTGAGCTGCGGGATATAGGTTTTTTTTGACAGGTCGCTCAATGGATTACCGGAAAGTTTTACCGTATCACCCCTGTCCAGGCCGTTGTTGACTGCAAGCGGACCGATGTCTCTGATCTTGTTGTCCGTCAGTTCCAGCTGTTTAAGGCCGGGCAGGCCCGCGAGCGGGTCCAGGTTGCTGATACGGTTGCCGGAGAGTACGCAGTGCGTGAGGGAGGTCAAATTCCTCAGCGGGGCAAGATCCTCGATCCGGTTGCCCCAAAGGGAAAGACGCTCCAATGCGGTAAGAGCGCCCAGCGCGTTTATGTCGCTGATCTTATTTTTGAACAGGTAAAGCTGCTTCAAGGAGGTCAGCGCGGAAAGTGGGGCAAGATCCCGGATTGTGTTGTTGGAAAGCACCAGATAGCGAAGCGCCGTCAGGTTTTTTAAAGCGCGTATATCGCCTATTCTGTTCCCGTCCAGGGTAAGCTCACTGAGCGAGCGAAGCGCCGCCAGCGGGGCAACATCACTGATTCGGTTCCCGTCAAGATGCAGGTACTCCAGGGCGCCAAGACCGGCCAGCGGACCCACATCCGTAATTTCGTTGTTTTCAAGGTAGAGAAACGCCAGGGATTTCAATGAGGAAAGCGGGCGGAGATCGGTGATTCTGTTTTCAGACAGGCGCAGGGTGCGCAGTGATGTCAGCTGTTCAATGCCGGACAGGTCCGTAATATTCGCGGACACGCAATCGAGCATTTTTATTGACTTCACGGCCTCCGGGGTCAGGTCTACCGAGGGCGCCGCCTTCCTGACCGCGGCCTCAAGATTGGGATCCTTGAATACCAGTCGGGCGGGGTCCGTATCATCGCCGGCCGCCGGGGAGGGCGAAGCGCTCCAGAGCGCCAGCAAACAGGCCGCACCGCACACAAGGCGCAGCCGCGCCTTCAAACCGATTCTTCTCATGACATATTCTACCGTTTCGGCCCAAAAATTACAATAACCATCCGGACCCGGCCTGATGTTTATATTTCCAATGTTTCCGGGCCCACGCGTCGATTCCCGTTTTTTATATCGACGGCCGTCACTTTTTTCTTGCGAAGCGCGGCGTCAGAAATTAGAATTAGTACGGGAGACACAATGGACGATCAACGCATATCCACTGTGTTCAAGGTGGGCAGGCTGGGATTTTCCTTCAACCACATGGCGCAGACCATAGAGAACTACAGCGCGCACCTGGAACAACTGCTGCAGGCATATGGGCGCTTTGTGCCGCATGATTTTCTGCAATTATTAAACAAGGAGAGTATTATCGATGTTCACCTGGGTGATCATGTACAGCAGAACATGACCGTCATGTTTTCGGACATCCGCTCCTTCACCACCTTATCCGAATCCATGAGCCCGGAGGAAAATTTTACCTTCATTAATTCATTTTTGGAACGCATGGGGCCGGAGATCCGTTCGAACAAGGGGTTCATTGACAAATATATCGGCGACGCCATCATGGCCCTGTTCCCGGGAGAGCCCGAGTACGCATTGAAGGCGGCCGTAAGTATGTTTGAGCGGTTGAAGGAATATAATGAGCGGCGTTCGGATGGAAAAAATTCCGCGCTGCGTATCGGCATCGGGATTCACACCGGCAGATTCATGCTGGGGACCGTGGGTGAGCACGAGCGGATGGACGGCACGGTGATCGCAGACGCGGTCAACCTGGCCTCACGCCTGGAAAGCCTGACCAAACTCTACGGAACGGGCATCGTGGTCAGCGGCGATGCGCTCGCGCTTTTGGAGGATAAAACCGCGTATGACATCCGTTTTATCGACAGGGTGCGGGTAAAGGGTAAAACAAAACCGGTTACCATCTACGAAATATATAACGCCGACAGCCCGGCCGACAGGCAGGCAAAAAAAAACGGCATGAAAAAATATCCGGATGCGGTGCGGGAGTACGCAGCAGGGAATTTCGACCGGGCGCTTCCGCTGTTTAGGCACTTGCGGCAGGAGCGGCCGGAAGACAAGCTTTACCCATTATATGTCCAGCGCTGTGAGCGGTTTCTGAAATACGGAGCGCCAGCGGGCTGGAAGGGAATCACGGTTCTTGATTCCAAATAGGCGCCCTGCCCGCGCTTTATAACCGCGCGCCAAGTGAATGATTCAACCTTGCCGCCGGCCGGGTTTGCGGCAAGGTTATTTCCAGGAATTCCATTGTATGTTCAGATTGTACCCTCGTGGTATATTGACGATTTTTTCAGCCGCATTCCCCAGGCATAAGATGCCCAATACCCTTTCTTTCCTGGGGATGCGCAGCTTCCGCCTCATTCTTGCGGTATTCAGTACCAGGCGCAGCGAATCCATCAGGCAGGAACCGATGCGCAGGGTTTCGCAGTACATAATGATGCTTGCAAGCAGGTAGTGGGCGCTGTTTTTTGTTTCCGAAACACGGGGATTACCCTTGAGAATAATCAATGCCTGGGCGCCCTTTTTTATAATACGTTTTTTTTTCTTAAGATCCCGCTCCATTTTTTTCTTTATGACATCGAGCTCACGTGTAAACAGCGAGATGAAAAAGGTAAGCGGTTTGAGGCCGAATAAGATGTTATACCACGTATGATAAAAACGCAGGGCGGTCTTGTCTATTTCCCGTAAAACAGCTTTATCGTTTACGATTATGAGGTCGATATTTTTCTGCTGATTGGGGGCATACCTGCCGGCTTGAGCGATCCGGCCCAAGAGCGTCTGCGGAATGGGCTTGTCTGTAAAGCGTTTTATGGAGCGTCTTTGGGCCAGTAGTTCTTCCAGCGCCGCCGCTGATACGGGCGGTTCACTCTTTATTTTTTGAGGTTTTACATTGTTGACGCGAAGGGCCTGCCGCGGGCAGACGGCCACGCATTTCTGGCACAGGTTGCAGATACGGTGATCGATGACGGGAAAACCATCGTCACTCGACATGCAAAATCCCTCGAATTCCTTGAGGCATACCCCGCATCTGGTGCAGTTTTTTTTATCTACGGTGATGATATATTCGCTCATACTTACTCGGGCCCGGCCATTTTCAGCCTCACCCCGCAGTTCCCGTAATACTCGTCGCCCCAACGCGACATCTCGATTTCAAGGGGCAGCGCCCGCGCGATTTCTTTTGCGCATTCCCCATCGTTCAATTCGGAGTCCAAAGCAATATCATCGATCTGAATTTTAATTTTTGCCGGCATGGTATTCCATATCCTCAATGCCAATTTAAATAAACAGCCTGGCGGGTTCAACTGTGCGTGGACGACGGGTTCAATCGAAGAAACTCAATCTTCCTGATCTTCCTCGCCCTCTTCGGCAATGCCCTGTATTTTAACCTGCGCCGCTTTTTCCTTCAACGCCTTGCTGAAGCTGATCTTGGGCACATACATCTCGGGTTTTGCCTTGATGGTTATTTCCTCTCCGGTAGCGGGATTTATACCTATGCGCGCCTTCTGTGCGGCCCGTTTTTTTAATATCATGTTGCCCAGTCTGCCCAATGAA
Organism: uncultured Spirochaetaceae bacterium; assembly: GCA_964638895.1. Lineage (GTDB taxonomy): Bacteria > Spirochaetota > Spirochaetia > SZUA-6 > RPPD01 > JAFGGG01. The sequence goes on from CAZWYY010000036.1 coordinate 20,476, forward strand.
ACTCGTTGCCCCAACAGTACACCGCACTCGACCATGTACAAAAAATCTTCCAGCACCTGTTTGGCCAGCACCTGCGTGATGCCGTTCTTGGCGGCGATATATTTCACCATGGCGGCCAGTGTAAAATGGTCGGGCACGGCACTGCTGTCGAAAGAGAGGGTCCTGTTCAAAATCACAAAACCGTTTGTTAAGAAGATGGTGGCCTCGCGAATGCGTTTCTCCTGCTCCTCAAGACTCACGTCTTCTTTGCAGACCACAATTTTTAACAGATTGGATGTGCTTTTTATCTTTCCTCCCGTGAAGGCCGCGATTTTATCCACGGCAATATCCGCGGCAAGATCGGTGTTTTCCAGAATCACTATATCCGGTACGTCCTGGCGCAGTTTAATGCTTGAATATTCCACATGCCGCCCCCCGTTTTTTAACGGCCCTACGCTTATAAGCGAGCCGGAATAAGTAAGCAGCAGCGCGCCGCGCGCGTCACCCTTATTGAATACTTGTGTTTCTATCATGTCCAAAGAGCCGGTCTGTTCTTCAAACATCTTTTTCTTCTCCAGCCAGTTGGCTGTAATCAGATTTACCGACTCCTGATTATAGGGCAGCCCCGATGTTTTGGTGACACTTTCCAGGTGGGTCTTTATGATTTCGGGCAGGTCATTAAAATTGTTTTCCATATGCTACTCCTTCCGTTTTTAATTTTATTTGCCCGCGTACGACGCGCGCATCGGGCAATAACCCATGATATGGCATGTCGAGCTTATGTGCAAGGTAAAAAAATCCGCTTGACTGATATTACGCATTATTATAATAAAGAGCAGAGATGAAAATCTGCGGCGCTGTAGCATTATTTATTGTCTTGTTTTTTCTTTTTTGCGCCTTCTCCTGTAGTGATTCCGGAATCTGGCGTCTGGTCTGGTCGGATGAGTTTGATTATGAAGGAGAACCCGATCCGGGAAAATGGACGATCGTGCAAAAGCATGAGCTCTTAAGCAGTCAGGAAAAGCAGTCATATGAAGATAAAAGGGAGAATGTGCGGGTTGAAAACGGAACCCTCATAATCCAGGCGCATAACAAAGGCGGCAACTGGTATACATCGGGACGGCTTGATACGTATTTATCGGGCAAATGGACCTACGGGCGCATCGAGGTCAAGGCCAGGCTTCCCCGGGGCAGGGGAACATGGCCCGCGATTTTTATGACGGCCTCCGAAGACATAAAAAACGGGTACGGCTGGCCGGCATCAGGTGGAATAGAAATTATGGAACATGAGGGTCATAATCCCGGAAGGATATGGGCCGCCGTGGAATGTTATGAAAATAATGTTTCCAAGGGGAACTATGAATCAGGTGAACTGTATGTTGACGATCCTTTCAATGAATTCCACATTTATGCCGTGGAATGGTACCCGGACAGGCTTGATTTTTATGTGGACGATAATAAGTTTTTTACCTATAAGAATGAGATGCGTGATTGGAAAACCTGGCCGTTCTATAGAAATTTTTATCTGATTATCTGCCTGGCAATCAGTGATTCACAGGGTGGAGCGCGGGGCGTCGATGAATCCGTTTTTCCCGTTCAAATGGTAATCGATTATGTGCGGGTGTACCACACAGATCTCAAAAAACTCGGATATAGCCTGCGGGACTATGAGGCTGTAGAATAAAAAAAAACGAATTAAGCACCACTTTCCATGGATCCAGCCGGGTCGTACCGCCGGACGATAAAACCGGGTGATGCCTTTTCCTCTCAGCCTACCCGCGCGAAACCGGACGCCGTGTTCCCAGCCTCAGCTTCATATAGTCTTCAACACTTTGGGCCGGCCTGCCGGTAAGAAGTTCCACGTGATCGGTCACGGTCTCAAACTCGCCCGCGTCGACCGCGCGGTACATGGAGTTGAACAGTTCGATTACCTGGTCCGGTGACCCGTCGGCCCGGCAGATCTCCGCGAACTCATCTTCCGAAACCTCTCTGAACCTGAAAGGCCTGCCCGCGGCCTTGGCCACGGCGGCCGCCAGCTCGGGCATGGATACCGCTTTGGATCCGGTCAATGTGTACACCTTTTGTGAGTGGCCGGTTGTCAGGCACACCGCGGCCAGTGCGCGCGCTATGTCGTCCCGGCTGATATAGGCGATCCTGCCGCTGCGGACGGGATACGGGAGCTCCCCCTTGGGAAGCAGGGACGGGACCCAATCGGCCACGGGGTCCAGGTACATGCCGTCGCGCACGATTGTCCAGTCCAGGCCGGATAACCTGATTTTTGATTCGGCGTACAAATAGTAGGGGTTCATCAGGAATTTGGATTCCGGGCCCGTACCGGCAAAACCGATATCTATTACCCTGCCAACCTTGCTTTGCCCGGCCGCTTCAAGCGCGTTGTGGTGCTGCACGATCCGGGGCTCCACGAACTCGAAACTGGGGATGAGCAGAAGTACGTCCGTGCCGGAAAACGCCTTTGCGAGGCTTGCCGGCTTATTATAATCCGCGTAACGGATTTCCACCTTATCCCACCCCAAATGCGAGGCCTTATCCGGAGAGCGGACACTGGCTATAAGCCGCGTTGTTTTATCCCGCCCGCGTATGATGTCGGCCATGACCCTGCGTCCCAATTGGCTTGTCGCCGCCATGATATTAATGGTCATACTTTTTTACCTCCATCTCAAATATACAAAAAAACAGCGCCGGTGTTCCGGATTTTTGGGGGCTGTCTCCGGGTTCGGGCCGGACGCCTGTGCCGTACCGGGTCCGGGTGCTGTGGTCCTTGTGCCGCGCCGGGTCCGGGCTATAACCGCGCCCGGCGGGATGTTCCGTCCCACCTGCCGTCGGGAGCGGCCGTCAAAACCGCCGATCCTTGACGCCATGTAGTAAAATTGCGTATGTTTTTTATAAAAGGAGGGCAAACATGCCAGTTAATAAAGTTGTATATTTTTTGATTGTCGCGATACTGATCTTCCTGGCTGCCGCGGCCTGGAACGGCTGCAGCGGAAGCGCGGGCGGGGAAAAAGGCCCCATCACGGTGGCCTCAAAGATCGATACCGAAGGATCGCTCCTGGGACAGATGATCATCCTGGTATTGAACGACCATAATTTCAAGACAATCGATAAAACCCAGTTTGGAACAACGGACGTTATCCGCAAGGCGATTATAAGCGGGGAGATCGACATCTACCCCGAATACACCGGGAACGGCGGATTTTTTTACCCTGATACGGACAGCGGCATCTGGAAAAACGCCGCGCAGGGTTATCTCAAGGTCAAAGAGCTGGATAAACAGCGGCATAACCTTGTCTGGCTCAAACCCGCCGTGGCCAACAATACCTGGGCCATCGCCGTACGGGGGGATCTGGGCCGGGAACGCGGCCTTAACACCCTGGAAGATTTCGCCGCTTATGTAAACGGCGGGGGCGCCGTCAAGTTGGCCTGTTCCGAAGAGTTTGTCGGCAGGCCGGATTCTCTGCCCGCGTTTGAGAAGGCGTACGGGTTTCACCTGGACAAGGCCCAACTGGTTATTCTGTCCGGAGGCAATACGGCACAAACCGAGAAGGCGGCGGCGGACGGTACGGACGGAGTGAATTTCGCCATGGCTTACGGCACGGACGGGGCACTCTCCGTACTGGGCCTGCATGTACTGGCCGACACCCTGGGTGTGCAGCCGGTATATGAGCCGGCCCCTATTGTACGGGGTGAGGTATTTGACAAATACCCTGAGCTTGCAGCTCTTTTAGATCCGGTCTTTACCTCCCTGAACCTGGAAACCCTGCAGAAACTCAATGGTGAGATTGTGGCCCAGGGCAGGCTGGCCAGGGATGTGGCCGCCGATTATATTAAATCCAAAGGATTTATCAAATAAATGTTTCTGAACAGAGGGCGGGAGAACGCGGTTTCAGCAGTCGCGGGCATTCTTGCCCTCTGTTCGTTGTTTTTACCGTTTCTCCTCCTGCGGCCCAGCCGCATCAGCAGCGGAGCACCGGTCATGTGGTGGCGGATCGTTCCCCCGACTGTGCTTGTAGGGGGCGCGGCGGTGTTTTTCTTTTTTCTGTTTCTACCGTTTATAGTGAGGCGTGGGCCGCGGCCGGCTGTCATCCAGGGTCTTTTGGGGAACATACTGGGGTTCCTGGTTTTTTTTGCAGGCGGAACGGCGGCCGCGCGCCTGGCCGCCGAAGCGGGAGAGTTTGCCCGGGTTTCCCTGGCCGGCGGATCATGGCTCATGCTTCTGGCCGCGTACATCCTGATCGTCTCCGCCATCAAAAACCTTCCGGCGCAAAAAAGCGTATCCGCGCCAAAACACCCGCCGGCGGGGGAGAGTCTGCCGGCGGGGGAGAGTCTGCCGGCGAGGGAGAGTCTGCCGGCGAGGGAAAGCATGCCGGCGCGGCGCATTTGGACTTTGTCGTTCGCGGGCGGCGCACTGGCGGGGATTACGGTCCTGGCGCTGGCGGGACAGCTTGACAACCTCTCGCTGCTGCGGGAGTTTTACGGCAGGCAGGACCGTTTCTGGGGAGAACTGTGGAATCACCTGGGCCTGGCCGGGGGCGCCGTGGGCGCTGCGGTGATCCTGGGTGTTCCCCTCGGTATGCTTGCCTTCCGGGTAAAACCCTTACGGAAGATAATCCTTCCGGCGGTCAACCTGGTGCAGACCATCCCCAGCCTGGCCCTGTTCGGCCTGCTCATCGCCCCCCTCGCCCTGCTTTCGCGTGAGATTCCCTTCTTACGGCAGCTGGGCGTGCAGGGTATCGGCTGGGCGCCCGCGGTTCTGGCTTTGACCGTTTATGCCCTGCTGCCCATTACGCGCAACACCTATGAGGGCTTGGGTTTGATCGATCCGTCGCTCAGGGAGGCCGGGCGGGGAACGGGGTTTGGCGCTGTGCAGCTGCTTATACATGTTGAGCTGCCCCTGGCCCTGCCCGTGATTCTGGCCGGAGTGCGCATCTCGTTTGTGCAGGCCATCGGTAACACCACCGTGGCCGCGTTGATCGGGGCGGGCGGGTTCGGTGTGTTTGTGTTCCAGGGATTCGGCCAGGCCGTGCCTGACCTGATTCTTTTGGGCGCCCTGCCCGTGATTGTGCTGGCCGTCACTGCGGACCGCCTGCTTGGTTTTCTTATCGGACTGATCGTGCCGCGCGGGCTGCGCCTGGGCGAGGAGGCCGCATGATCAGAATGGAGGGGGTAAGCAAACGTTACGGTGATGTACAGGCCGTCAGGGACATAAGTTTCCGTGTGGATAAGGGGGAGGTGTGCGTGCTGATCGGGCCGTCCGGCTGCGGCAAGTCCACCACCCTGAAACTGATAAACCGACTGCTTTCCGCGGATTCAGGGGAAATTTTTGTGGCGGACAGGAACATCAAGGAGTTCCGCCCGGAACTGCTGCGGCGGAACATAGGCTATGTGATCCAAAGTATCGGCCTGTTTCCCCATATGACAGTGGCCGAGAACATTGCCGTGGTGCCGCGCCTGCTTTCCTGGGAAAAAGAGCGTATAACCCGCAGGGTGGATGAACTGCTGGAGTTGGTGGGGCTTGATAAACAACAGTACCGCTCCAAATACCCGGCCGAGCTTTCGGGCGGGGAGGCGCAGCGCATCGGGGTCGCCCGCGCCCTGGCCGCGGACCCGCCCCTGCTGCTGATGGATGAGCCGTTCGGCGCGGTGGACCCCCTGACCAGGGAGGCGCTGCAGCAGGAGTTTATAAAGATCCAGCGGGAACTGAAAAAAACCGTGGTGTTTGTGACGCATGACCTGGATGAGGCCATCAGGCTGGCGGACAGGATCATTCTGATGCGTTCGGGTGAAATTGTGCAGAGTGACTCGCCCGAGCGCATTCTTTCCCGGCCCCGCAACAGGTTTGTGAGGGATTTTGTGGGCACGGACCGTGTGTTAAAACGCTTGTCCCGGATCCCGGTGGACCGTTATATGCTGGCCGCACGGCGTATTACGCTGCGCGCCGGGGGCAAAAGCACAGAGCACAGACCGGGGCGCGGCAGGAATTTTTTTTGGGTAACCGGGGAGGACGGACGCCTCCTGGGGTGGGTGGACACGCGCAGCCTGGACGGACGGCACCCGGTGGAAAGCGTGATGACCAGGATCGATCCGAAAACCGACGCGCTTAGCCGCGGGGCCACCCTGCGCGAAGCGCTTTCCCGCATATTGTCCCGGAATGTACGGACCATCGCCGTCGTTGATGCCGACGGCCGGCTGGTGGGGGAAATAGGGCTTTCCCGGATTGAAAAAGCCACGGGGGAGGTGAAATAGCATGGCAGGCTTGATTCGCGGCTGGATCATTACCCTCATCTTTGTGCTTTTATTCGTGTTCGTTATATATGATATGTCCTTATGGAATACGCTGCTTTCACTGATTTTTCCGGACCTTAAAGACGTGGTGTACCCGCGGGCGGGCCTGGCCGAGCTGGTGGGGGAGCATCTGGTGCTGGTGGGGCTTTCCTCGGGGGCCGCGGTCATAACCGGGATATTGCTCGGAATATTCGTCACCCGGAGGGCGGGCAGGGCTTTTCTGGATATCGTGGGTGATATCAGCTCATTAAGCCAGACCATACCCCCGGTGGCTGTGTTGGCCCTGGCCGTGCCCCTTGCCGGATTCGGGGTAAAACCCACGGTGGTGGCCCTTTTCCTTTACAGCATCCTTCCCCTGGTGCGCAACACGATCACGGGCCTGGAGACCGTGGGGCGTGATGTAAAACAGGCGGCCCTGGGCATGGGCATGACCCGCCTGCAGCTGCTTTTAAAGATTGAGCTGCCGCTGGCCCTGCCGCTTGTTATGGCCGGAATACGTATCGCGGTTGTTATCAACATCGGGACCGCCACCCTGGGAGCGGTGGTTGGGGCCGGTGGTTTGGGTACGCCCATTATAGCCGGGTTGGTCAGGGAAAATCCCGCGTATGTTTTGGAAGGCGCGCTGTGCGCCGCGCTTCTGGCCCTTTTGTTTGACCGGGGGTTTACGCAGTTGGAGAAAAGCCTGTTTGGTAATTACGCGCGCGGGCGTGTATTGAAATCATTGAAGTATGTTGCGTAAACTTTGATGTAAAAGCAGGGTGTTATTTGTCAGTCAACCGAACACCAGGTTTCCGCCGAAGAACCCGATTACAAGCACATCAAGCACCGATGCCCCGTAGAAGATGATGGGGATTTTAGACCCATCCGGCAGCCGGCGTTTGATGAGAATCGCGCCCAACAGCAGAAAGAAGAGCACTCCGGCGAAGATCATCTTCATCTGGATGGCGAACAGCAGTTGCCCGTTGTAAAACTGCAGCCAGTCGAATATACCGACAATCACCGTGAAAAACCAAAATACGAAAGCGAACCAGGTAAGCTGGTGGGCGGTCTTATACAGAACGGGTTTGGAGAAGATCCAGCCGATCAGGGCGAATAACAGGGCCGCGATCACGGGACCGATCACCAGGTGGGTGAGTACGGGGTGAAAGGGGTGGGTGTACCCCAGGGCCTTCAGAATGGCATAAAATAATCCCGGCATAACTCCTCCTTTTTTTCAGTAAGCGGCTAACCCGGGAACTCCGAGCGCAGGATACTCGTACCCAGGAGTCCCAGCCAGACGCTTGCCCCGAAGCCGATAAGGTTGGAACCCGTAAAAATCAGGCGCAGCGCGAACGAATCAAACCCGGTAAAAAGGATGATAAAAAACATGCCGAGCGAGCAGGCAAAGAAAATCAGGCCCAACACTATCTTTTTTTTCAGGATGGGGGTGGAAAGCTTCTTAAAGCGGGTTTTGCCGTCAAGCAATCCGGCCAAAAACGCGCCGATCACCACAAAGGGAAGCAGGGCGCCGAGTACCTTAAGACCCGTATAAATCTCACCGCTCCATACACCGGGGATAATTAAGAAGAACAGGGTAAACAATAAACTGAAAAACACGAAGGACTGGGGGGCGTGCACAATAAGGGGATGCAGGTCCAGGTTCAGTATCCTGGCACGCTTTTCGGAGATCCGGCTTTTATAGGGTTCGAACATTTTGCGGGGCACCCCGCAGGCCGGGCACACATCACCGAGCTTGTCTTCTTCAATGATGTAGCCGCAGGTTTTACAACGCACCAAATTTTTCATAACGGTGTTACCCTCATTTTTTAATACACTAAATATATCAATACGCGGCGGGGATTCAAAGTAAAAAAAATAATTTTCATTAAAGATGTTATAATGCTATAATCAGGGGACAGGTATGGACATAGGTATCATAAATGAAAATTCAGCCACCCCGAAATTTAAGCAGATTGCGGACAGGATTATAGAGCTTATCCAGAACAAGACGCTGAAATTGGGAGATAAGGTCCCGTCGATTAATAACATTATTCGGGAGTTTTCGGTATCAAGAGATACCGCGGTGAAAGCGTATACGGAGCTTAAACGTTTGGGAATAATTGAGGCAAAACCGAACAAGGCGTATTTTGTGTCCAGCGATTTTGTGGAGTACAAAAAAAAGATACTTTTCCTTTCCGATCATTTTACACCTTATAAGGAAAAGATATATTTCGGCCTTCTGGACAATCTGGGTAAGGATTACTATGTGGATGTTATGGCCCATTACGATAACTTCGACCTCTTGCGTTTTATTTATGAAAAGGCGCGCGCACAGGGCATCTATGAGTATATTTTGATTATTCCCACAACAGCGCAGAACTATGACGCGGACTATTTTAAATACGTAAACGCCAATAACATCATTTTTCTTGATCGTACGGTGCAGGGGATAAATTTCCCCGCGGTCTACCAGGATTTCAAACATGGTTTTTATACGGCGCTGAAGCAGGAGAAATCACGCTTTAAGAATTACGGTAAGCTTGTTTTTTTTACCAAGCATTCCACGGATCCTATTATTGAGGATATGAAAGAAGGGCTGAAAAGGTTTGCCAGGGAGGAAAAATTGCCTTTTGAGCACCGGCTTACGCTTTTTACGGAGAGGGATATCGCCGGCAAGGTGGTACCGGAACAAGGTGTGGTAGATATCATCCTGGATGATCTCCTACTGGTTGAATGCCTTAAGCAGGCCGGAATAGAAAGACTTGTTCCCGGCAGGGATTTCGGACTCATCGCCGTGAATGACAACCCCTTCTTTGAGTATGTCGCGGGCGGTATAACCAGGATTTCAACGGATTTTTACGCCATGGGAAACCAGGCGGTACAGATGATGAGAAACAAACAGCGGGAAGCATTCCGTATTCCAACCTCGTTACAGATCAGGGCGACCTTTTATTAAAATTATATAATCTTCCCCCTTGACAATTTACGTGTGTCCCTGATACTGTAAAGAACCAGAACAGATCAGAACAGAATGTCATAATAGTGAAATCAAGGCCATGGTTGCAGTTGCCTGGCCGGTATAAACAGGAGGTTTTTTATGAAAAAACTTATTAAGGCGGCGGCGGTACTCTTTATCATTGGTTCCGCTTTATTTCTCTGTTTCGGAGACGGGGCATACAGCGGCATTACCCCGCAAGGCATACAGGGCGCGTTTTACACCAAGGCGTACAAATGCATTTACTTGAAGGGAAGCGATGAATTAAGCGGACCACCGGTAACCGACAAGTGGGTGAATTATTCCGTGGATATTATTAAAACCGTCGGGTACGACGGAATGGCGGGAAGTCGAAAGGGGTATTCCCTGTTACGGATAAAGTCCAATACCGCCTCTCCCAACGAGGAGATTGCCATTTATATTGATAATGTGGTGATAAAGAACAAGGCGGGAAAGGTTTTATTGAATTTGGATTTCAATGACGGCGAGAACCACGGTCCGTATCTTTCCCAGGGTAAAAAACTGGCCGACTACGGCAAGGTCGTTACGTTAAACGGGGAGAAATGCTTTCTGCTGCATGCCAAGTCCGCCAATCTTTACGGGTATAACAGCGTGGAAACCCAATGGAATCTTCCCAAAGATCCGGATACCGGCAGCGATTCCTGGGATTTTTCCGCGGGCGGATATACATTGAGCTTTGATTATTATATCGCAACGGCAAAATAGCTAAGGTTCCATCTAAACGAATCATTTCACCGGAGGGGCGTCCATTGTATAGGGGCGCCCTTTTTTGTTTGCGGCCCCTCCGGGCGAAGATTTACTCTTACCGGGGCGGCCCCGCCTTGTGCGCATCAATCCCGATTGTGATGGGCCCCGCCCCGTCCGTAGAAATAGACCGCGGCCGGGAAGGTCCTGCGCGCCTTTATGGCTCCGTCCAAGCCGGTCAGCCTGATAATCCGCACCAGGTCGGGGGCCTTGAACCCCCTGCGGATGGAGATCCGGCCGTCGTTGAAGTGAAACCCGGTGCGCAGGAACACGGCGGCAAACAGGCTGAATCCCAGAAACGCCGGGCGGGAGCGATACAAATCTTTGAGTAAAAACCTGCGCCCGGTGTGCTCATGCACAAGGCGTAGAAAACCGGGCAGTCCGGTTTCCCGCAGATGATGGAGCACATTACTCGCAAAAATATAATCATAGACCGGGTGGGATTCCAGGTGAAAGGCGTCGTCGCAGACAACGGTAATGTTGGGAACGGCCCTGCATCTGCCCCGGGCGTATTCCGCGATCCGCCGGTCTTTGTCCATGGCCGTGATATTCACCGACAGCCCCAGGCGCTTACACCTTCGGGCCAACCAGATAGGCAGATCACACCCGCCCGTGCCGATATCCAGAATGCTGTATGTCCTTTGCGGGGATTTTTGCATGTCGCGGATGATTATGTTTTTCAGCAGGCGCCCGGCCGGGCTGAACAGCCTGTTTAAAAGGGAAAACTGTTTCAGGGTGAGCCTGCGCTTATGCGCATCGGCCTGCGGATGGTTCAACAGCTCTTGGCCTTCCGGGCGGCGCGACATGTCCGGCCAGAACGCGTCTAACATCTGATTTTTTCCAGGCAGGCGGTTTCCACGGTAAGGCCGGGCCCGAAGGCACAGGCGAATATGTTGCCGTATTCCGGGGAGTTCATGATTTTATCCAGCACGAACATGATGGTGCTGGAGCTCATATTTCCGTATTCCCACAACACCTCATAGGAATGGTGGAGGTCTTCCCTGGAAAGTCCCAGGGCGGTTTCAAGTTTTTCCAGAATTGCCCTGCCCCCGGGGTGCACTGCCCAGATATCGATGTCATTGATGGTCAGGCCGTTTTTCCCGAACAGCCCCTCCATAATGGGCAGGATGTTGGCCTCGAGGAATTTAGGCACATAGTGCGAAAGCTTCATCTCAAAGCCCAGGTCGCCTATTTTCCAGGCCATCTTCTCTTCACTGTCCGCAATATAGCGGGAATGAAAGGTGTGAAGCAGCATTTTGTCGCCCCCGGAGTCCTGTTCATGCCTTGAGACCAGGGCCGCGGAGATGCCGTCCGCGAACAGTGAATGGGCGATCATGAGGTCCGTCTCGTACTTTTTCTGGAAATGCAGGGAGCACAACTCCACGTTTACCACAAGCACCCTGGCGTTCTTTTCCGCCAGACAGATGCTGCGGGCCAGCTTTAAAGCGGGAAAGGCGGCGTAGCACCCCATGAATCCCAGGTGAAAACGATCTACGTCCGGGGCCAGCCCCAACTCCTTTGCCAGGTGGAAATCGAAGCCGGGAGCGGAAAACCCGGTGCAGCTTACGCTGATGATGTGCGTGATTTTATCTTTAATCCCCGGGGCCAGTTTGGCCAGCAGCGCCCGTACGGCCCGCAGGGAGAGACGGTCCGCTTCCCGGATGAACACGTCGTTCCTGAAGCAGGTGCTTCTTTCCGGTTCAAGGCGGTCGTTCGGAGGATAGAAGGTATACTCGCTGGGGTCTTTGCCGTAGTCGTCGATCACCGTATGCCGTTTGCCGATGGCCGAATCCTGGTATATCCAGGTCAGAAGGCGCGTCCTTTTCTCGTTCGGGCCCATGAGTTTTTTCAGGAACTCTATCGCGAACTCCTGCGTATATGAATGTTCCGGTACGCAGGTTGCGATGGTATGCAGAAATACTTTTTCCATGACATTCCCTCCCGGCAATATATATATTATACTATTAAGATGGCCGGAAGATGAAGAAAAATAAACCGATAGTCAGGCTTAAGGATTATAATCTTGCGGACGCGCGGGACAAAAAAGCGTGTAACCAAGCCATTTTCAGGGAGGTGGCGCCCAAGTACAACCGGATTACCCGGATTCTTTCCTTTAACAGGGACAAGGTCTGGAAGGCCATGCTGGCGCGCAGGCTGCCTGTACTGCGGGGGGCCGAGTGTCTGGACCTGGCCTGCGGCACGGGTGACATCAGCTTTCTTCTGGCCCGCCGCTATACCGACGGCAGGATAACCGCCCTGGACCTGAGCGCGGAAATGCTGGGGCGCGCGCGCGCGGCCAACACATACAAGAACATTCGTTTTGTGCTGGCCGATATGTGCGGGAACGGGCTTGAGGCCGGCGCGTTCGACGTTATCACCGGCGGATATGCGCTGCGCAACGCGCCGGACCTGGACAGGGTATTACATCGTGTGTATACCCTGCTTAAGCCGGGGGGCAGCGCGTTTTTCCTGGAGTTTGCAAGAAGCGGGTACCGGTATGTAAGCCTGGCGCAGCTTACGCTCCTCGGGCTTTGGGGGGGGCTGTGGGGCCGGCTGCTGCACGGTAATCCCGATATTTACGGGTACATAGCCGGTTCCCTTAAGGTTTTTCCCCACAAACAACGGCTGCGGTATCTGCTTAGCGCACACGGTTTTGAACGCATTAAAATCATTTCGCTGTTCCTGGGCATGATGAGTCTGATCATGTGTAAAAAATAAAGCTTAAAACCCGCGGTTGGGAATGGTAAGCATGGCAAAATACGGCGGAATCCTCTTTTTAAACAGTTTAATAAAGAGAACGATCAGCATGCTGCGCAGCGCGGACAGCGGCCGGCCGCGCAGGGTCCCGATCCGCATGGAAAGCCAGGCCCGCCTGGCCGCGTGCCCGGCCGCTTTTTTCCGGTAGCGGTGATATAGGGAGATAAGCCACCCGTTTTGTCCCCCGCCGTTGACCAGGTTATCAAGCAGATCGCTCAACAACCGGGCGTCCGCGAAGCCGGTATTCATTCCCTGCCCCCCTACCGGGGACATGGTGTGCGCGGAGTCTCCGCAGAAAAAAACCCTCTGCAGATGGCTGTATGACTTGATGCGGAAATGTTCGACGCTGAACGCGCTTTGTCCCCGCGCGGGCGAGGATGAGATATCGATCCCGGTCCGCTTCAGCACCGCATTCCCGATAAAATCCTTTGCGGCATCCTTTTCCAGGCGTTCGGTCTGCACGATCCATCTTCTTTGGCCCCGCGACAGGGGGAAGGATTCCACCGCCCCGCGCGCGGTAAAGAACAGGTGCGCATCCCGGCCGAAACCGGTGGCATCCCTGAAGTCCCCCATCAGGAAGGTGTCATTATATCTTCTTCCGTAAAACGGGATTTTCAAATGCCGCCTGACCGCACTGTATCTGCCGTCACAGGCGCAGAGGAAAGCGCAGGAGTAATACTCCATGTGTCCGCTTGCCCGGTCGCGCACCTCCACCGTTACCCGGTCGGACCCCGCCTCAAGTCCTGAGAAGGTCTTGCCCCGTAAAAGCCGGACACCGGAATATTTTTTAAGATTCGCGCCCAACAGGGCCTGTGTCTCGTACTGGGGCAGGGACAGTACGCCCGCGTACTCGGAAGGCAGGGCGGTAAAACGCACGAACCCGAGCAGTTTTTTACTGCCGTGCACGAAGGCATTGCTGATCCACACCCCCTTTTGCATAAACGCGGAATCCAGGCCGAGTGTATGCAGGATCGAGAGAGACGGCGGCATAATGCCTATGGCGCGGGAGTCCCTGGAAGGAGACGTATCTTTCTCTAAAACAAGCGTATCGATCTTTAGCCTGCCCAACAGGTTGGCCAGGAGCAGGCCGACCGGCCCGGCACCGATTATGATTACCGACTGCATGGCGATTTTTATAGTTAAGCGTTTTACCCTTGCGTGTCAAGCAAGAAAAAAGTTAACTTGTCTGGAATTAGCGGCATAACTTTTTTATAGTATTAAGTATGTCTGTAAAAAAGCGGCCGGATATAGTATATACGCTGCTGGCTGCGGGATTGTGTGCGCTGGCAGTCATGCAGGGCTGCCAGAAAAGCGCGCCGCAGTCCGCTTCCGAGACGCCGCGGGTGTACATCTTTAAATACGCCCATGCCCAGAGTGAGGAGCACCCGCGCAGTAAGTCCATGCTTTTTTTCAAACAATTTTTGGAACAGATTACACGGGGCAAAATACAGGTTGAACTTTATTTTTCAGGCATTTTGGGAAAGGAATCCGAAGTGCTTGAGATGGTGAAGGACAATATCATCCAGGGCTGCCGCGGAGGCCTGTTCGACCGGGCGAACAAGAAGTACATTCTATACACCCTGCCCTTCCTGTTTACGGAGCCGGGACAGGTGATTCGCCTGATGCAAAGCGATTTCGGCCGGCAGATCAACCGGCAGGCTTTGCGCAACGGATATTATATACCGGCCTGCGGGATCGCGGGCGGGTTTCGGAACATTACCAGCAACAAATCACCCATCCGCGTTCCCGCTGACCTTAAGGGCCTTCGCATACGTACGCCCCCCATTGACATCACCATCAGAACCTTTGCCCTGCTTGGGGCGGTTCCCGAACAGATCCCCTATGCGGAGACGTATGTGGCCCTGGCCAGGGGAATCGTGGACGCGCAGGAAAACCCCTATTCCAATATTGTGGATATGAAATTTTATGAGGTCCAAAAATACCTTTCGATTATTAACTGGCAGATGCACCCGGATCCGTTTTACGTGAACCCCGCGTGGTATATGAGCCTACCCCGGGATTTGAAAAACGCTTTTGATGAGGCGGCGCGTAAGACAATGGAATACAGCAACGGGATCTGGCTGGAATCGGAAAACGAGTTTCTGGATATTCTTAAAACCAAACTCGAGGTAAATTACGCGCAGCCCCGGGCCATAGACGAATTTAAAAAAGCGGTCAGGCCGGTCTGGCAGTATTATGTCGACCAGAAATATTTTACCTGGGATGAGATAGAACAGGCCGTTACAATTCTCTCTCAACCGTGAGTTATTCCGCTTGCCGGGTTTTTCCGCAAACCTCGGCCATGGTGCGCGATAAGTCCCGTACAGTATACGGCTTTTTCAGGATTCCCGCAAAACCATGATCCTTGTATTTGGACATGATGTCATCGTGGGAGTAGCCGCTTGATACGATCGCCTTTACCTCAGGATTAATCTCCTTGAGCCGGGCCAGTACCTGTTCGCCGTTCATGCCGCCGCGAATGGTAAGATCCAGAATAACGGCCGAAAACCTGTGGTTATTTTCGAACGCCTCCCGAAACAGGGCTATGGCCTCCCGGCCGTTTTGGGCAACAACGGGTTCATAGCCCAGCATCCGCAGCATGCGCCCCACCGTCGTTCTGATGCTTTCTTCGTCATCCATCAATAGAATGCGCCCCTGGCCGTGTTCGCCCGTGTCCTCCATGGATTTCTCCTCTTTTACTTTTTTCAGGCTTGCCCGCAAGTAGATATGGAAGGTGGTGCCCACACCCTGTTTTGACTCGAAATCGATATACCCATGGTGTTTTTTTATAATTGAATAAGACACGGCAAGCCCCAGGCCCGATCCCCCGGACTTGGTGGTGAAGTATGGATTAAAAATTTTTTTCCCTATCTTTTCCGGAATTCCGCCGCCCGTATCGGCAATGCTGATATGCAGGTAATGACCGGGGGCAAACTGCATTTTATTTCTGCGCGGAAGCAATATATTCCGCGCGCGGATGCTGATCACCCCTCCTTCCGGCATGGCCTGCATGCCGTTGAGTATGATATTGTTTAGAACCTCGCATATTTTACCCTTGTCTATTTCCGCGTTCCATAAATCGTCGGGCAGGTCATGTTCACAGCGAACATTACTGCCCCGCAACATGAAGGCACATGTTTCCCTGATGATACCCTGAATGGCCCTGAGTTCCTTTATGGGCGAGCCGCCGGTGGCGAACGTGAGAAACTGCTCGGTAAGACCCGTAGCCTGGCGCGAGGCCTTTTCCGCGTTATCCAGAATCTCGGCCAGCTCACTTTGCGGGGATACGTAACTTTTAGCGATGCTGATATTCCCGATTATGGAGGCCAGGAAATTATTAAAATCATGGGCGATTCCGCTGGCGAAAAGCCCTATCGATTCCAGTTTGTTTTTGTCGTTTTCAATCTCCAGAATTTTCGCCATGCGCTCATCTTCTTTGCGCTTTAAAACAATGTAAACAACGATGACGACAGAGAGTATACCGATCGCCAGAATGCCGCTCACTATCAATATCCGTATCTGATTCTGCCTGCTTTTATTCTGCAGTGAGGCCACAAGCGGCGTGATGGTATTCTCGTAGGAGGATGAAAAATAATCGCCTATTTCACGGATTGAAAGCGCGATCCCGGTCATGGTTTTATTGTGTTCAAACATGGGCTGGAGTAATACGCCCCGGTTGGTGTGTTTTGGCATGCCTTCAAGTATCCTGTAGTCCTTTTTGATTTGCATGGTGCTGTTTAACGCCCGTCGGCTGAGTATTTTGAAGGCCTTATAGTGGTAGAGGAGGCCCTGATCATCGAGTAAAATCCGCAGACCCGGTGAGGTTATAAAGGCATAATACGCGGCCGAAAACTCCTCGGAAGCCTTTTCCCACCAGAAATAGGTAATGTGCAGATTATCTGTGGTGAGAAGTTTGTTGGTAAGCCCGTTCATCTTCCGAAGACCGGCAATCAGCTCAACACCGTTTATGGTGGTATCCGTTAAACGGAAGATCTCCGCAATCGACCAGTATAATATCATTCCGATCAGCAGAATCCCCAATGCGATTATGCCTACCGTCAACCTGGATATTATTTTACCGCCCATGCAATGCTCTTTCGTGTTACCGGCCCGTATGACCGGCTATACTTTGATTATAAGTCCCCTTACACCCATAGTCAAATCAAGTGTAAGGGGGCCGACGGTTGAGTTGATTCATCCTTATTACATGGACTACGGACGCGCGATGAGTTCAGGAAACCTTTCCTTAAGCAGCGCGATCTTGGGTAAATCCCAATATATGATATACGGATTATTGGGATTTTTATCCATAAAATCCTGGTGATAACTCTCAGCCGGGTAAAAGTCCTTGAGGGGCACAACCTGTGTGACGATTGGATCTTTGAACACGCCGGCCTTATTAAGAATCCCGATATATTCCGTGGCGATTTTTTTCTGTTCCTCATTCGCATAAAAAATCATGGAGCGGTACTGGGTGCCGTGATCCGGTCCCTGGTAATTAAGCTCCGTGGGATCATGCGCAACGGAAAAAAACACCTTGAGCAGGGTGCCGAAGCTGATCTTTGAGGGATCAAACGTGATCCGCACGGATTCGGCGTGACCCGTGCGGCCGGTACTGACTATATCATACATGGCCGTAGACTTGTCTCCCCCGGAATACCCGGAGACCACATTGTTTACACCCTTAAGCCGCTCGAACACGCCTTCCATGCCCCAGAAACAGCCGCCTGCCAGCACCGTGGTCTCCGTGCCGCCCGGCGTCTTCAGGTTGTGCACGGGCGGATCGGGAAACACACCGGATGCCTGCACCGGTATGGGACGGAACATACCGGCGAAAACGATCACTACCATTATTGCTATAACGGAAACTATTCCGATTACACGTTTAAACATACATAACCTCCTTACACACTTGTTTAGGAAGCGGCGGACCTATATTCATTTTTGTAGGAAAATCCGTCTCTCATCTAAAAATACCCAGATAAAACCCTGAAGTAAAGTAAACTTTACATTGAGTTATTGACCATTTACAAAATAAGAAGTAATTTTTTCTTATGGAAAATGTAAGCAATAAGTATGTTTCGGGAGTCTGCAATATCGGCCCGGCGGAGATCAGGGCGCGCCGCGGTGTGGGATGGAGCGGGTTGGCCGTGACCCTGGCCTTGTGGGTTCTGCTCCTGGTGATATCCGCGCCGCCGTTATGGGGGCTGCTCCTGGTTATCCCCGCGGGGGTCGGCGCCACCGGATTCCTGCAGGCAGCGTTGAGGTTCTGCGCGGGTTTCGGCATGCGCGGTGTGTTTAATTTCGGCGACACCGTGGGTAAAACCCAAAAGGTGGAGCAGGCGGCCGGCAGAAGCCTGGACAGGAAGAGATCCCTGCAGGTTATGCTTTACTCCACCGTGATCGGGGCGGCGGTGACTCTTCTGGGAATCATTCTGCTTGCGGTGTTTTAATCACGTTGCGGCCGGAGCCGCGGCTGTTGATATAAGCCCGGCCTATTGCCCCACATCACTACCCTGCGGACCCAAATAGGGGTTGGGGTCCCGGTATTCGGCCAGGATGAAGTTTATGCAGGTGTCCTTGTAACGGGTGCCTCTATAGATGCCGGTTATTTTGATACTTACCTGCCGAACCTCAGCGCCCAGGTCGATTTCCTGGAGAAGCGGTGTGTCCTTGAGAGTGACATCAAGAAGCTTACGGTTCCGGGCCGCGTCAGACACCGTGATGTCCTTTGCCCTTGAGTTTTTATGATACAACTCCGGTTTGGCGAAACTGATATACCCGTTTGAGATGATTAGCTTGTTGAAATCATGTTCAGCAGTAAGCGTGATTGCCTCACCCACCGCATAGTTGCCGCCGGCATTGGCCCAGGGGTTGTCGGTTTCCGTATACACGCCCAGATTTGAGGGTGCGTAGCTGGTTCCGTTTTCGGTCAGAAAGCTTGTAGCCTCGTACTCAAGGGGTACAAGCTCAAACGAGTCCTGCGGGGTAAACTGACGCAGCCCCTGGTACAAAAGCCGACCGGTATCTTCATAAATCAGGATATAGTCTGGGGAATACAGCACCAGCCAGATGGCGGGTGGCTTTTGACCAAACTGAAGATAGGTAAGGCCGGAATTCGTTATTTTTTTACAGGAAAACACCTGTTTTTTTGAATGAAGCTCCAGGCTGAAGCTGTCGCCTTCAAAACTGATGTCGCCAATTCCGGAAGCAACCGTGGTGGCGCCCGCGGGCCGGCGTTCAATAAGGACATACCCGTCCTGAGGCCCTACACCCTCCGGAAAAATAAACGCAAGAAGAAATAATAGGAAAAAACCAGGTAGTATCTTTTTCATAAAGCCCGTCACGAGAAGCATAATCCGCAAACCGTACGCGGTCAAGACCGAGTATGCAAATTTTAATTGAAGCAAAGTGCTCCGTATGCTACAATACGACCCATGGCGGGTATTGTTCCCGAAATAGAAAAACGAAGGGCCAGGCGCGCCCTCTCCACCCAGGCCATTCCCCCGGAAACAATCGAACGCATAATGGACGCGGCCGTGTTGGCGCCCTCATGCGCCAATAACCAACCCTGGCGTTTCGTGGTGGTCCACAGTGAACCGTATTTGTCGCAGGTCAAAACCGCGCTTTCGGAAGGCAATTACTGGGCCGGGAAGGCCCCCTTGATCATAGTGGTGTGCACACGGGAAGACTTGGACTGCAGGCCGGCCGACGGCAGGAAGTACGCCCTGTTTGACACCGGGCTGGCCGCCGGGAATTGTATTCTCCAGGCAGGAAGGGAAGGACTGATCGCACACCCCATAGCCGGATTCACCCCGGATACGGTCCGGCGAACGTGTGGGATCCCGGATGATGTGACGGTCATCACCCTGATCATCGTGGGGTTCCCCGGAGATACGACCCACCTCAGTGAAAAACACCGTAAGGCCGAGAACGCGGAACGTGTGCGGCTTCCCCGGGACCGGGTGGTGATGTTTAATTCCTGGTCCGTCCCGGATTCCGGGCCATCCGCCTCTTAAAAAATATTCTTTACGATCTTTTATTTACGCATTACATTAAATACGGAGTTAAAAAATACTATTTAAAATGGAGGCATCCAATGCAAAAACTCTTTTTTGTAATCCTTACAGTGGGAATTGGTTTTTTCTCGATTTTCACCGGCTGCCAGCCGGCGGAGCAGAAAGTAACCGTACTTGGCGTGTGGGGAGGGTCGGAGCTTGATGTATTCAACCAGATCATCAGCGCCTTCCAGGACAAGACGGGGATCAAGGTGGAGTTTGAGGCCACACGGGATATCAACACCATTCTGGTGTCCCGCATCCAGGCCGGCAATCCGCCGGATATCGCCATCCTACCCCAGCTTTCCCTGCTGGTCGACATGGCCAAGGAAAACCACCTGCAGGACATGAGCGCGCTGCTTGATATGAATGAACTGAACAAATCCTACTCCCAAAGCTGGATCGACCTGGG
>CAZWYY010000037.1:0-11577 GCA_964638895.1 uncultured Spirochaetaceae bacterium
AAACCCGTAGGCGCGCAGAGGCCGGCCGTTGTTATCTCGACGTATTTATATCCCGTGTCCGGGTTATAAAAGCATACGGCCCGGTTGGCGGGGAAACTCTCAATGCCTTCGTAATCAAGATTTCTACCTATTAGCAGTTCACCGCCCACGGTAAGGCTGTTTCTTACGGCAAAGGAGCTGCACGCGCCCAAAGAAATACCTGTTTTTGCGAACCGTCCGACCATTTTTTTAATGAGCCTGGGAATTAGTACCAATCCCACAATAGGATGATGGTAGGCCCGGAACACGGTTCTAAACCCCAGTCCGCTGCCGTCCGCAATGCCCCTGATATGTTCGAGCATCTCCCGGGGTTGTGATTTTTTGGCCGGCCGGTAGATCACGATGTTCAGGTATAATGAAAACAGCCTGTCCGCCAACGACCTGTTTTTCCGCCTGCCATTGATGGGATTGGCGTAAAAGGGGAGAACGCCTTTAATGACCTTTTGTTTTAACAAGGCCCCGTGTTGATACCCCATTTCATAGGCGGAGCCTTTAAAATGACAAACGGTTATAGTGCCGATTTCAGATTGCCGGGCTGCGGTAATGCATTTGTGGCGGGATATCCGTCGGTTCATGGCTTACCATAAACGAATTTAAAAAAAATAAAAATACATTATGCAGGAAATTCATTTAAGACCCCTGCGTCATCAGCCTTTTTGGATACCAGTTCTGGAATACCGCGGTGAACACAAACATGGGTACCAGCAGGATGTATCCCCCGATACGCCAGTACAGTTCCTCTCCCAATCCGTTTACGGACAGGAAACTAAAAAGCGCGCAGAGCAGGAAGTAAAGCCCCCACACCCCGCAGATAATTTGATTGGTTTTCAGGAAAACCGGTGTGTGCCAAAGTTCCTTGGGCAGGTTGGAGCGCGAGTACTCGCCTGTGAGCGTGAAGGTCGTCATCAATGAGCCCAGCCAGAGCGCGCCCAGGTACAGGTTGTCGAAGAAGATCGTGTTTTGCGTATAGAGGGCGATACCGCCGATTTTCAGCCCCGCAGCGATTATTAGATATATGGCCGAGCCGGTTTCGAAGAGGGTGGGCCTGTTGGTTAGAAGGTGGTAGAAAAAGATCAGACTCGCGATGCCCGCCGCCGCCGCAAAGGCTTCAGAGGTTGCCGTAAGGCTGCCCCAGATCCATTTTACCATCCAGGGGATGAATATGATATTCATCCAAAGCATTCCCGGAATATTAAGGGGGCCGCGCCGGCCGTTTGCGTCCTCCATGGGTTTTTGCGCGGCGGGTTTCTTCCCCCCGAATAGTTCCCCCATCTTCATCAGCAAGGCAAGCTCGCCGTCCACTTTCATTTTTCCCTCCATCACCGCCTGCTGCCCGTTAAGCTTACGTGTTCCGATATCTATCCAGGTTTGTCCGTCGGTGGTGAGGGTAAGCGTGGGGTTTTCTACGCGGCCCGCGTACGCCCGGCACTCACCGTCTTTTACGGCCAGAAAATAGGGGGAACCGTCCAGCAGAAACTGCATGCCGGCCTCCAAACCGGGGACGGCCCCCGGATTGTACCTCAAAGCCATACCGGCCAAAAAGGATTTTACGCCCCCGTCACTCAGTTTCAGTATTTTTGCCGAGGCCGGGATTTGTATTTTTTTATTTTCCTGCGGCGCAAAGGATTTCCAGTAGCTGTTGCCTATTTTATGGAACTGGGTTAAGGCGGCCGCGGAAAACGTGGTGCGCCTGATTATGTCACGGTTGGTTTGTTCGCTAATATTCCCTTTTTGCCCAACTTCATAACCTGCTTTTTCCACAAGCGTATAAAGATCCGTGTAGGCCGCCTGCATCTCTTCCCTGTGCATGGGTTCGGCGCCGCCGATAAGAATGCTGCCCGTGAATTTGGCCTGTTCGGAGCCGAAGCTTTTCTCGAACGTGCTTACAAGCGCGTCAAAATGAGACCGCTCCGGAAAACCGGCCGTTGCGATCAGGAATACCCTGCTTTTCCTGTCGGGGTTGCGGGAGGGGTGTCCGGTTCGGCCGTTCCGTTCAATAAGTTCCGGCCGGACCAGGGGAAGCTGTCTGTCGATAAGGTTTTTTACAATTCCCGGCATACTGAAGTAGTACAGGGGGAAGGCGTACACAATCAGATCGGCCTTCTCAATTTTGGGAAGGATCATGTCCATGTCATCCCTGTGCACACAGCGTCCCGGGGTTTTAAGCCAGCAGGTAAAACAACCGCGGCAGGGATTTATAGCACAATCCCGGACCAGAACCTCATCGGTTGTGCATCCGGCCAGCGCCAGACCGTTTATAAAGTGTTGGGCCACATGGTAGGATGAAGACCTCCGTCCCCGTGGGCTGCCTAGTAATATTAATGCGTTCATTTTGTTTTCCCTCCAATGTTCTCGATCATGCCGACTACGAACCGGCTCATGAGTTTGAGATTTTCAGTGCCGAGTTCACTCTCAAGTCTTACGCATGATTGTTTAAAGCTTGCGATGGCCCGCGCCAGAAGCTCCCCGCCTTTTTCCGTGATCGCGAGGCTGTAAGAGCGCCTGTCTCCCTTGTCCGGATGCCGGGTAATGGCCTCCTGCTTTTCCAGCCTGTCCAGCACCCTGGTGATTTTTGCCGGCGGCATCAGGGATGAGGCCGCCAGAATCGTGGGTGTGGCCTTCACGTGGTGAGCAATACTGAAAAGCGTCTCAAACTCATGCACTCCCATACCAAGGGGTCCGAACACCCGCTTTTCTCCCGTCTCGAACAGTAGTCTGCCCAGATGAATGATGGCCACTATCAACATGGCCGGCTCGCTGATTGTCTTCAGTTTCTCCCAGGCAATTTCATATGAAAAATTATTATTTAAAACTATCATAAATGAAAATATATAAAATAGAAATAAAAATGTCAAGATAAATTTTAAAAATAATTATCCGGTCTCGCCGGAGGTCGTAATAAAATATTCCCGTAAGGTCTTTTCATACTTGCGGATTTGCAGTATCATAGTAATTAAATCATCATTCCATTTCATAAAAATATTCAAAATGTACCTGAAAACTACGCAGACCAGGGATACAATCTAACGGTGCCCCCGATTTGTGGGAGTGAGATGGTATGGGAACAGATAAAAAAAAATATACCATTGGCTTCTTGTTCGATTATCTGTATGAAGACTACACAAACCAGATTTTCAACAATATCTTAAAAACATGCCGGGAGCATGACCTCAATTTTATCGGATTCGGCGGGGGAACACTCAAGGCATCGGCCTATAAATACAGGGACCAGAAAAACGTCATCTTTGATCTGGCCGGAAAACATACCTTGGATGGGATTATCGCGCTTACGGGAGTATTCGGCAATTTTGTGTCGCAAAATCGGGTAAAAACGCTGCTTGGCACATACACCGGTATTCCGATTGTAAGCATCGGCCTCTCGATCAGCGGCATGAAAAACGTCACCAATGTAATAATTGACAACAACAGCGGAATGGAGTCCCTGCTTTCCCACCTCATTGAAACACACAACCGCCGCCGGCTGGCCTTTATCAAGGGAGCCTTTAACAATTATGACGCCATCAGGAGGTTCGAATCCTATAAGCGGGTTTTAGCCCGTTATAATATTCCACTTGATAACGACCTGATTGTGGACGGCAACTTCGATTATTTTTATGGGATAGAAGCCGTTAAAATTCTCCTGGATAAAAGAAACGTGACCCCCAACGCCCTGGTCAGCGCGAACGACGCCATGGCCATTTATGCCATGCATGAGCTGCAAAAACGCGGTTTTCGCGTGCCTGAGGATGTGGTAGTGACCGGGTTCGACGATATCGGCATGTGCCTGGCCGTAAAACCGCGTCTTACTACCGTGAAACAATCCTTTTTTGACATCGGCAGGGTAAGTGTCGAGACAATTCTCTCCATGCTGCGGGCGGAATATGTGCCGAAGAATATTGTTCTGCCCAGTAAACTGATCGTAAGGGAATCATGCGGTTGCTCCGAGCTGGAAATTCTGGGCGACATTATGCGCTTCGGTTCCGCGCAGACCCGCAAACCCGTACCTGTGAAAGGCCCGGAACGGGTTACGGCCCTGGTACAAGAGGAACTTCCCAACCTGGCCGGAATTATCGATCCGCGCGAGGAACTGGCCGTGTTGTTGAAGCATAATCTCAGTAAAAACAGCCTGCTTGTATTTTTCAAACAGCTGTTTATCCGGCTTTTTGAACAGGGAATCGAGCTTGATGACGTGTACCGGTTTTCCCTGCTCCTTTTCAATGCGGTGTTGGAAAATCTGAATTATAAACAGAAGGTACAAAAGATATCCGCGGTATGGCCGGACATTCTGGTGTTGGCGGGCATCATTAACAATAATTACCATTCCGGCCGGAGGGTGGAGCTTCGCAAAGAAGAGGAGGTTGTGTTTCGAATAAATGAGGAGTTCATAAATACCTTCGATCTTTCGCAGCTTAAAAAAATAATTCTTTCACAACTGCCCAAGCTCCCTATCAGGAGTCTGTATCTATGCCTGTATGACAATCAAACCAGGGACACCTCCAGGTTGTTTCTGCAATACAGCCTGGACGGGAAAAAGAAGAAATTAAAGCGGGATACGTTTCCTTCCCATCACCTGCTGCCGACGCGGCTTGATCCCAAGCCGGGCTTTGAATATATGGTTATGGCCCTTTATTTTAAAAGGGAGCATTTCGGGTATATCCTGTTCGAGATAAGCACGCCCAACGGTTCCATTTACGAGACGTTGGCCACCCAAATCAGCAGTGCGATCAAAGGAGCCATGCTGACCAAAGAGATTAATGAGTACACCCATACCCTGAAACAAAAAGTTCAGGAACGAACCAAAGAACTGGAAGAAGCCAACCGGAAGCTGAAAGAACTCGATTCCGTAAAGAGTGACTTTATTGCCAATATTACCCATGATTTCAGGTCACCTCTTACCGCCGTGTTGAATATCGCCGATCTGGCGTTAAAAACCAAGCAAACGGATGCAAAGAGAATAGAAGAGGATTTTCAGATAATCTATGACGCCTCCGTAAAACTGAAAAAAACAATCGATAGACTGCTGGAACTCGCAAGAATGGACGCCCAGGGCATCACGCTGCGGATCAGCAAGGTTGATGTTGTAGCCATGCTGAAAAGCATCATCGATTTTTATTCTTCCTCGGTTATCGGTAGCGGAATCAAGATTATAAAAAAACTGCCTGACCATGAAATTGATAACTTTTATACCGATCCTGAGAAGTTCGAGGAGGTGATCAACAACCTTATGTCCAATGCGGTTAAGTTCGTTGATCCCGAAAGCGGAATCATCAATATTTCACTTGAAGACAAAAAGGACAAGTTAAGAATAATTGTGGAGGATAACGGAATAGGTATTCCACAGGAAAAACTTGGCGTCATTTTTAACAGGTTCGAGCAGGCGCATAAAGAGAAGAACAGTTTCTACAGGGGAACAGGAATCGGCCTGGCCTTTGCCAAACAACTGGTAGCCTACATGAAGGGTGAGATAGGCGTGGAATCCGCGGGCCTGGGCATGGGCTCACGTTTTATTGTGGAGTTTAAAAAAGGCAGAGAGATCTTCAATGAAAATGATTTTTATAACGGGGAAATATCTGCCAGAAAATACAATGACGATAAAATCCTGATTCAGGCGGATTTAAAAAGCAGAATGGAACGCCAGGAGATCTTTGCGCACCTCGAGGATCTGAACAAGGAGGGCGAGTTCGATTACCGGAAAGGAAAGATCCTAATAATCGAAGATGATATCAATATACGCAAAGTTATCGCCCAGTACCTGCTTTGCGACTCATATAAAAACTTTATTCAGGCCGCCAATGGGAAACAAGGACTGGAGGCGGTATATGAATACCATCCCGACATGATTATCTGTGATTATAACATGCCGGAGATGAAAGGGGACGTATTCCACGACACCATTCTGGCCAACCCGAATTTCAAACATATCCCCTGTATTTTTTTATCCGCTATTGCCGACGATAAAATTATTACGGAAAGAAGGCGGAAAGGCGCGGGCGCCTATTTAAAAAAGCCTATCGATGAAAAGGACTTCCTGCTGACCGTTGATCAGCATCTGCAAAAGTATTTCGAATACCTGGAAACCGTACGCCTGGCCACTATAGATGAGCTGACCGGTTTGCAAAACAAACGCGCCGTGTACAAAGAGTTGACGCATGAATTATTTATCCGCCGTTACAGGGACCTCTCCGTTATGTTTATGGATCTGGATCATTTCAAGCTGATAAACGACACCCACGGGCATCCGGCGGGGGATACCATTCTGGGAGCGACGGGGAAACTGCTCAAGACCTCCCTGCGCAACTATGATATCGCCGGACGCTACGGCGGTGATGAGTTTGTTGTTATTCTTCCCGAAACCAGTCTTAAAAACGCGATGAACGTGGCGCAGGGGCTGCGTGAAAAACTCAGTTCCAGGAGGGTTGAATATGGCGGCGGGGCGTTCAGTGTTACCACCAGCCTGGGTGTGTCGTCACTACGGGATAACGCCGGATTCTTGCAGGAAACCCTGGGCCTGGGGAATTTAAAGGACATTTTCGAGGTTCGGGAGACAAAACAGGCGGACTGGAAGAAAATTGAGACGTATAAATTGAAAATTGCCGATCTGCTTATTAAAATGGCAGATAAGGCGTTGTATGCGGCCAAACAGACGAGCTGCCGCGCGTGTGGTTATGCTTCCGCAAAACAGTCACAATGGAACAACTCCCGGTGTCCGCGCTGCGGTGGAACGGAGATAATAAACGGGCGGAACCGGGTTGTGGCTTTTAACGGCGTAGGCCCCGATTAAGGGTCGGCCGAGGGCGCTGCTTAGGATAAAAAACCGATTTTTTTATCCTTTAAAAAATCCCTTCCCCTGGCACCCGAAACGCGGATAAAAAATGCCATTGGTAAACATAACAGGTAGACCAGGAGAAAACGCAGGCTGTGCCCCTTTGGCCGCACCCCGCGTTGGCGCGCCTCCACCGTATTGCTGATCATATTACCCGCATACAATATACGGATAATTGTTTCCAGATGTTTTGTTTTTTCTTCCCCGTAATAGGCAACCACGCGGGCCCTTATACCGCCGCCGGGACGTCCTGCGGTCTGTGCCCAATGCTGGCCGTATAATAGCGCCACATACTCATACTCCGGGAAATCTCCCAGCTCACCCTTCAATAGGCGGATCACCTCACCACCGCTTACCCCTTTCTCTAGGGCGAATTTTGTGTGCAGGTAGGAACAGTTCACGCAGTTAGTGACCCCGGAAACCGCAAGCCGCACCTTTTCGGCCAAAGCCGGGGTTATTGTATGCAGTTTATTTGTATGATTGGGTATGGACCTCAATAGTGAAAACAGCCGGCCCGGGCTTGTTAAAAAACGTTTTTTATATGCCCTCATTATATGGAATTTAGCAACACTTTCAGGTAAAAGTAAAGGGGAAGCTGCGGGGAATTTTTTTTTGGACTTGAACAAATAAATCCTTTTTATAATAATCAAAACCTAAAGCACACAATGAGGAGTGATAATGAAGACTATTCTGATCACCGGCGCCTCTTCGGGCATCGGCAGGGCCACGGCGGTTTACATGCAGAAAAAGGGTTGGAACGTGGCCGCCACCATGCGTTCACCGCGGAAGGAAGCAGGCTTGACCGGCCTGTCGGGGGTTAAATGCTTTGAGCTTGACGTAACGCGACCCCAGACCATAAGATCCGCTTTTTCCCAGGCCATAAAGGCCTTCGGACGCATTGATGTGGTGGTGAACAACGCGGGCTTCAGCCTGCTGGGCCCTTTTGAAACCACCCCTCCCGCCGAGATCGAGCGACAATACAGCACGAACGTGTTCGGTCTCATGAACGTAGTGCGGGAGATCCTTCCCCATTTCAGGAAGAACAGGGGCGGGACCATTATCAACATCTCCTCCATCGGCGGCCGCGTGGGCTTTCCCCTCTATTCCCTATATAACAGCACCAAGTTCGCGGTTGAGGGTTTTTCCGAGGCGGTGCAGCATGAGCTTTCCCCCTTGGGAATCCGCGTCAAGATTATCGAGCCCGGGGTGATTAAAACCGATTTCTACGGGCGTTCCATGGCGCGTACCCACACACCGGGCCTGGCTGACTATGACGCCTATGTCGAGCGCACGCAGAAAAAACTTATGGCCATGGAAAAAGGCGGGATTGCACCGGACAAAGTGGCAAAGAAAATTTATAAGGCGGCCAAATCAAAAGGCCGGCGTATGCGCTACAGTGTGGGCGCGGACGCTAAGGCCGTGCTTTTTATACGAAGAATGATGCCCTTCAGGTTCTTGCGCTGGATGCTGCGCAGGATTTTTTAACATAACGATATCCTGGAGAGACATTTATCCGGCTTTGATCCGCCGGTCGCGTGAAATATCCGGGGCAAGTGGGAGCTGCCGGTGTCTGGAATTGACGAACCCGATGAATACCGGTACAGTGAAAAACCTATGGCTGAGTCGAAAATAGGGATTGTCATCGTAGACGATCACCATGTGGTTATTAACGGCCTGAAGGTCCTGCTTCTTCCTTCAGAACATATCGAGGTCATGGGCACGGCGCACAACGCCGAGCAGTTGTTTGCCTTATTAAAGGGTATTACGCCGGATATCATTTTATTGGATCTGATTCTCCCGCGGGTTTCCGGGATTGAGATCACCAAAAGATTAAAAAAGGAGTACCCACAGCTTAAAATTATTATTTTTACGGGCAATACTCCCGAAGACATGATCATCGAAGCCCTTGAGGCCGGGGCTTTGGGAGTTATTCCCAAGAATTCCACCCAGGACGAACTGATCGAATCAATCCACAAGACCTACAACGGAGAGGAGTATTTCGGGGAGAAGATTATCCATTCCCTGATAAAGGCCCTTATCAACAAGTCCGGTAAAAACGCGGAAGGCAAAAAAACGGTTCCCGATATTTTGACCGCCAGGGAAAAGGAAATCGTGTCCCTGTTCGCCGAAGGTTATACGTACAAAGAGATTGCCTTCAAGCTTTCGATCAGCGTCCATATCGTGGAATCGCACAAGATTAAAATACTGAAGAAACTCGGTTTAAAAACCATAATTGACCTGGTAAAATACGCCATAAAAAATAAACTCATTGATATTTAAAGGCGGCTCTATGTTCAACGGAATACGCAACCTGCTCAATAAAATTATAATCAGGGGATATAATCCTGCGCTTTCGGATATGGAAAAAAACAGGATAATCACCCTGAATCTGGTCTGCCTGTTCGGCACAATTGTCTACTTCCTGTTCACGGTTTATTATTTTATCCGCGACATACCGGATGTCTGGATTCCCAATAGTATTGGGATTCCGGTTGTGTTTATAATTTATCTGTTCCACCTGTTAAAACGGCCCAAAGCGGCACGGTTTTACGCTTCAATTGTCATACCCTGTTTTCTCATGATTACGGCTATCCTCTGGGGAGACGAGGTCGGAATCGAACATTATATAATCTTTACTTCCATCATTACCATTTTCATCCATGACGGTTCCAGAACCGTGATCATTCTTTTTTTGACCAATATTCTTTTTTTCTTTTCAGCCAAGGTCAGTTTTCATTTTTTTGAGCCGTTTTTAAGCCATCCTTTCGGCCAGACCGTATATTACCTGAACTCCGGCGTGGCCTTTTTACTGATTTTTATTTTTCTGTATAACAATAAAAAGCGATTCGAGGAATTAATTGAACATATTAAATCCAATAACCTAAAACTGCTGAAATCGGAACGGGAACTAAAACGCGTAAACAACGCAAAAGATAAATTTTTCTCCATAGTCGCTCATGATTTAAAAAATCCCTTCAGCATTCTTTTCTCTTTATCCCATCTACTTGCGGACAAGTATTATACACTGGATGAGGCATACAAACATACGATTGCGGCTACCATAAAAAACTCAATAGCCTCCTGCTATGAACTGATTGAGAATTTATTGCTTTGGTCTAAAAGCTATTCCGGGAAGACGGAGGGCATAAAAACAAAGGTTTCCTTGTCCGGAACCATAGATAAAGCGGTCCGCTTGTTGAAACCCCTTGCCGAAAGCAAGTTCATACAACTGGAAACATACTATTCCGCCGAACCGATTGTTTTAAGTGATGAAAACGCTCTGTTGACCGTATTGCGGAATTTAATAGTCAATGCCGTTAAATTCAGCCCGCCTCATGAAGCCGTAATAATAACGCTGAATAAAGAGAATAACCGGGTTATTGTGTCCGTAATCGACAGGGGAAGCGGCATCTCCAAGGCGGATCAGGCATTACTGTTTAAAATAGACACCGATGTTTCCAAGATCAACCCCGGCGCGGATAAGGGGAGCGGAATCGGTTTAATCCTGAGTAAAGAGCTGATAAAATCATGCGGCGGAGATATACGTGTGGAAAGCGCTCCCCGTAAAGGCAGTACCTTCAGTATTATTCTGCCCGCGCTAAAATAATGGCGTAATTTCATTAGCGAAATATCGTGTTTAAAACCGCTAAAAATCATTATTGATTCATCCCCGGCCAACATATAAAATTCCTCGCAAATGAACGCTGTTGCCGTAAAAAACCACACCTGGACCTGCACCATGGAACTGCAGAATCACATAGAATCATTTTGCGCCCTGGCGGAGTTACTTAAGCAGGACAGCCGGCAGGTACAGAATGAATTGTTTTTCAATATATTCATCTCCCACATTCACACTATTGCGCGCGGCGTTATCAGTTGTGAACACGAGCGGATCGACAGGGATGATATCCAGAAAATAATTTCTCCGGCGGTGGCCATCCACGGCCGTTCACCTTTAATAAACAGGTTGCAGACCTGGCCCAGGGGCTACCCCGGTGATTATGAAACAATTGAGTATATCTGCGCCGCCCAAAATAAATCAGCTGCAAATACGGTTGAGTACTACTGTGAGGAATATGCACTGAAATGCCCCGCGTCCGGGCAGCATAGGAATAAAATAAAATACCAAGCTAATAAAATCCTGAAAACAATCTTAAAAAAACGTAAGGCGCCTAAAGTGTTGTCCGTTTCATGCAGTAATAATTATGATATCCGCTCGATACTCGATTATATCAGCGGTAAAAATTTTACGCTTGTACTTAATGACGTGGATGAAGAAGCAATCCGCTTCGCTCAAAACAAACTGTCGGTAATCAGTAAAAACTGCATTTTTGTCCATGGGAATTTTTTGGCCTCATTAAAGAACGTGTCGGCACAAGGCCCGTTTGATCTGATTGTATTCGGTGGAGTATTCGACTATTTCCCTGACAAGCTGGTTGTTTTCGCGCTTAAACATTTTTTCCATAAGATGCTGAGTCCCGGCGGCGAAATATTTTTTTCAAATATCTCCGAAACAAATCCTTACAGGGCCTGGATGGAGTATTTCGGCAACTGGAAATTAAGAGGGCGCTCCCTAACCGATCTGGAGGCTATTTTCGCCGCGGCCGATATAGATGAAAAGTGCGTATCCATTACAAAAGAAGCAACGGGGTTGACCTACCTGGTTGATATAAAAAACAGGCGCCGCCGCTAGTTTTTGATGTTACACCCGGCGG
>CAZWYY010000037.1:11587-40177 GCA_964638895.1 uncultured Spirochaetaceae bacterium
CGGATTTCATGTTTCCGCTCCATGTACTCGACCTCCCGTTTTTACGGTAAGCAGAAACAGGCCGCCCAAGATCAGCACCACGCCCAGCCACTGCAGGATATGAAGCTGTTCCAGGAAACAGGCGACCCCTCCGATCAAGGGGATGAGCAGGCAGTTGGCCGAGAAACTGGGGATGATGCGGATGGCCGTGTCGCGTTTGTAGGAAAACTGTAACACCACGATGGAAACCAGGGAAAGACCGATCCAGATCAGGGCGTAGGGATTGGCGAAGATGGAAAGCAGGCCTCCCCAGAGTGTCTGCTCACCGGACGGGGAAGAAGGGAAAAAGGCGCCGGCCTTACCCAGCGCGGAGGTTGAAACCTTCTGAAACAGGGGGATGAACCCGCCCAGGGCGCCGGCAAAGCCGCCG
Organism: uncultured Spirochaetaceae bacterium; assembly: GCA_964638895.1. Lineage (GTDB taxonomy): Bacteria > Spirochaetota > Spirochaetia > SZUA-6 > RPPD01 > JAFGGG01. Next base: position 11,997 of record CAZWYY010000037.1, read on the forward strand.
ATGATAATCCCGACCACACCGTCCTTTCGGGCAAGTGCGATCCAGAGGAACACGTACAGCAGGATCACGATACCCAGCAAAATGAAAAGCCGGTCAAGCAGAATGACACCGACCTTGTTCTCCTCGGCCAGGTACCCAATCAGGGCCGCGCCGCTGATGATGATCACGATACCGGCCGACTCTTTTTTCCCCACGCGTTCTTTCATCACAAAATGGGCGAATACGGCCAGTGCGGCCAGCCCGGTTCCGGCCATGGCCCCCACCAGGGAGGCGTTCCCCAGGGACACGGCCCAGAGCACCACGAATACGGACACGGATGTGCCCAGTGTGGCCGCCGTCCACAGCAGCCGGCCCTTCAGCTTTTCCTGTTTTGCCAGGCGCAGGCCGATCTTCTGCGTAGCCTGGGAGATGTTAAGGATTGAATAACCCAGAAACCCCAATAGAATCGAAAGCATAGGCTGTAATTCCTTTCTGATATTGTGTGCGGCCGCGCGCACATCCTGCCGTGGCTGCCTGACCCTGCCCGGGCCGCCTAATCTTCAAATGTAATAAGCCGTCTGCACAGCTCCAGCGATTTGTTCTTTGTTTTTGACGAGCGGGACACACGGATACCCATGAGTATGGGGGTGGATGTGCTGGTGTAAAACTCAAATACGGCCCTGCCCTTGTTTATGCGCACCTTGGTCTCGGTTTTCTTGGATGACAAATAGGAGTCCGGAGGATTGTCGAAGATCACCTGCAGCCCCTCGAGTTTGGCCGGATCTATACCGGGTACAAGCCCGGCGATCTCCTCAGCCGTCACTTCGACCGCTATTTTATGGCCGGCGTGCGCTTTTATATCGCGCAGGCAGTCCGCGTAGACCGTGTCCGTGCGGCCTTTGGCGTCATATCCTCTTTTGTACCCCGCCTCAAAACCGGCGTTAGTGGCCGACTGTAGGGATTTCATCAGCGGGTAGATCTCTTTTGGGGGGATGTTTGGGCGCAGCTTTTGCGGCAGATTTTTGGTGTCCCCGCTTTGCTTCCACTGCTCCACCTCTTTGATAAGCCCGTCAATCCGTGAGTTTCCGTCCGATGAGGCGATAAACTCCCTCACCGCGCCTGCCAGTGGAAAGTTCTTCAAAAACGCAAGTATTTGCGTGGCCATATAGGTAAGGTTCACGTCGATGAAACTGCGGCCCGTACTTTTACTAACGGAGTTAAGGCCGCGCATTAAGGCCTGCAAAGGGTCCCGCTCCCCGCCCGGGTCCCAGGCGCTGACGGGGTAAAAACCGGCCTCCATGCCGGATTCCGTGCCCAGCGACACGCTGAAGGGGAAGGGATTGGCGACAAGCGCGTACGCCACGCTGAATCCCGTTCCATACTGCACGGCACGCAGGAAGGTATCGCTTTTCCCTTTACGGAAAAAGGTGTTTGAGGACGAGATGCCCATGGACAGGTTGGAAAGCGGGCCCACACCGGCCGCATTGACGCCGAAACTACTCACGGAAAAGGTGACCCCGCTCATGGAATTAAAAAAATCCCTGGTAATGCGCTCTTTTGACGGCGACCGGACCATGCCGTAGAAAAAAGCGAAGCCCGCGTTTACATCCACCCCCGAATATACCGCCTTGCCCTTTTGCAGGGAGAGGTAGATTCCTTCGGGTGCGAAGTGGATAACCCAGGCGTAACTCTCGCTTTCCGGGGCGTAGCTTTCCGAGAACGAGGCCTCAAACCCCACCCAGAACGACCACCCGTCAAAGGTCCCGATATCATCATAAGCCTTACCCCAGACAAGCTGCCTTTCCGCCGGAGAGTCTCCCCCCTCCGCGGTAAGTGTGAAGGGCTGCAGACATAACAGCAGCAGAAATAACACTCCTCCTGTTTTAGCGTAAGAAAAAAACTTTTTTTTCATGACAGTACCCCCTGATTAACGCTTTTTATGATAAGTTGAATCATGGCACTCGTCAAGGTGAATCTAATTTTTCACTAACTTCTTATGGATCATAACACTGATGAATGAACAAAGAAAAAAAATGGAATTGCGTGTAAAATAATTGACATTATTTTATTATGGCATATAATTGACTATATAACAAGCAAAATACGCATTAAATTGGAGGAAATAAAATGCTTCTTCAATTTTCAGTTTCTAATTTCAGTTCATTTAAAGATGAAATAACGCTGACAATGATACCTGCAAAAAGTAGAAACATGAAAGAACATATCATAGAGGATAAAAACGGTAAGCCGGTTAAAGTACTTCCTATTGTTAATATTTATGGGGCGAATGCAAGTGGAAAGACCAATCTTGTTAATGCGCTTGAATTTATGCAGGATATTGTACTTAAAGGTACCCGCCCGGATAGAGCGATTGATGTTGTTCCCCATCTTTTGGATCTGAATACAGAATTTGAACCAAGTAAATTTGAGATTATATTCAAACATGATCATGTGGTATATACTTATGGATTTATTGTATCGGGGAAAATGGTACATGAAGAATGGCTTTTTGGTTATTTTACATCACAAGAATCAAAAATCTTTGAAAGAATTACAAATAATAAAACAAGAGTAGAACCCGGAACCAGACTCATTGCTGATGTCGAGAAAGCAGATTTTATTAGTTTTATTGCCCAAGGGACTAGACCAAATCAGCTTTTTTTAACTGAAGCAAACGAAAAAAATATAAATCTTATAAAACCTGTTATTCATTGGTTTAGAGAACATTTACACATAATTCGACCTCATTCAAAGTATAGTTTGTTGACTCTGAGAGCGCATAAAGAACACTCTTTTATTAATTATCTTTCAGATTTTTTACATATAGCAGATACAGGAATAAATAGTATTAAGTGTAAGAGTGAGGAATATGATCCAAGTAAACATTTGATGGACTTACCTGAAGATTTTCGTGAAAGGGTTAGGGAAGCTTTAAGTTTAGGAAATGAAAAACAATTATTAATTCAAACTCCAAAATCAACAATAACAATCTGTAAAGAAGAAAAAAATGGAAAGAAGATATTTACTTATCTTCAACTAAAAACTGAACATATTCGCACAGATGGTAATACTACATTATTTGAAACGTCACTTGAATCTGATGGAACTAGACGTCTTATGGATCTTGCTCCGATGTTGTTGGATATTTGGGAACGGGATAGAGTATTCATAATAGATGAGCTCGATCGCAGTTTGCATACGCATATCGCAAGACTTTTCATTGAAACTTGTCTTGAAGGAGTTATACAAAGGCACGCAAGAGGGCAGTTTATTATGACCACTCATGATACTAATCTGCTTGATAGAACACTTTTGCGTAGGGATGAGATTTTATTTATGGAAAAAGATAGTTATGGAGCAAGCCACCTGACAAGTTTGGCGGAATATAAAATATCCGAAGGATTGAACTATGAAAACGGTTATTTGAATGGACGATTTGGGGCAATTCCGTTTATAGGGAATATTGCAGAATTATTGAAATGAGAGTTGAATAATGTCAATAACATCAAGGAAAAAACGTCCTCTTAATAGAAATATACCTTCTTTTAGAGATACGACTTTGATAGTTATTGCATCCGAAGGAGAAAAAACGGAAAAATTATACTTCGAATCACAAATTTTCCAGAGTCGTCGTATACAGGTGAAGGTTCTTGAAACAGTATCCGGACATTCGTCCCCAAACCATGTTTTAAAAAGGTTAAAAGCGTTTGCGAAAGAAGTTGATCTCCAACCAACAGATCAATTTTGTCTTATGGTGGATAGGGACCGTTGGCCTGAGAGCCTGCTTTCGCATGTATGTTCTCAAGCCGTGAAAGGACGAAAACAAAGAGTTAATCTATCTATTAGTAACCCTTCCTTCGAATTATGGCTATATTTGCATCATGATGAATGGAACAATGGTGAGGTTTCCAGTAGGGATATTGAAAATGCTCTTCGGGAAAAAATAGGCAACTATAATAAATCAAACCTTGATATTGCATTTTTTGAAGGAAAAGTTGAAATAGCAGCACAAAGGGCAATAACAATGGATCAAAGCCCAAATACGAGATGGCCGAACAACCCGGGTACTCATGTGTATCGTGTTATAAAAGAAATTCAATGAATACATAAAGATATTTTTAATCATGGAATTTCAAGTAAGTAGAATTTTTTTTGTTTTTACTGTCATGTGGTATATAATAATATTGAAAAGGCGTAAGGAGGAATTTGTTATAATAAAGAAAATCTTTTTTTTTACTGCATTATTTATATTAATCGCATTCTTCTATGGTATACCTCGTATTTTTGCCGACAGCCGTATCGGCGACATGCGGGATAAAATAGAAAAGGAAAAAGAAAAGGAGGAGAAGGAAAAGCAGAAGCAGGATGATGATGATTCATCCGGCGGCTGTTGCCTGGGTATTTTCAGCATTTTTTCACTTAGAGATGATGATGACGACAGTAGTTCGTCAAGCAGTAATGATTCCGGGGATAGCTCGGAGAATTATGACGGAGATTACTCAGAGCCCAGCGGCTGTATGATCGGGTTCTTCGATATATTCGGTAAGGTGCGCTACGCCGATCATCCCTATTCGGGCCAATGCCCCTATAATTTTGTGGGCTCTGCGGATGCCTGCCCGGAGAATGAAAAATTTGTGTTTCTGCAGGTCGATGTTGAGGGGGCATACCTCTTTAAGGAGACCTATGGGCTGAATGCCAAGACCTCCATGGATTTGACCATTCTACGCATTACCTTGTTTTATCAGAATGTCATGGAACCGGATGACTATTTCAATGTATTTTCAGGTAACGCGGGTTTTACCATTCCCATCGCCGACGGCATGCTGCACCTTTTTGCCGGATTTTATCTTATGGATATTATATCGTATATGCTTTTTTCGTTCGGCGCCGAGTTCACCTATTTTCTTCCGGCCGACATCATCCTTGATATCTACAGCCTGAATGCCTTTTACGGTGATCTGGGATTTCACACCTTTTCCTGTTCCTTAAGCTACGCGCTCGGCAACTTCAGCTTCGGCGGCGGATTTAATTATAATTATTACGCGGGAGTTGTTTTTATGGGCCCCATGCTTAAGATTACCTTGTGGCTTTAACCGAACACACCCCACGTAAAATTATAATTTTTTTAAATGTTTGTGATATAGATTTATGTATGAAGTGCTTTAATAAGGAGAGAGGAAAAATGTATAGTGGTAGAAAATGCGCCGGTTCTGCTTTTATTATTTTCCTGGCCATGGTTACGGGTTGCGCGCTTTCATCGAGTGGAAATGAGGACACCTCACCCCCGGTAGAAACCATGAAGATTGTTTTTATCCACCACAGCTGCGGCTCAAACTGGCTGGCAAGCGGGGGGCTTGGGTCCGCCTTAAACAAGAATAACTATTATGTAACCGAAACGTTTTATGAGTGGGATGCCGAGCCCGATGACAATTTGGGGAACCGTACAGATACCGAGGACTGGCCGGACTGGTTCAATGATACTAAAATGCCGTATGTTTATACGAATAATGCGCATTACGCGTATAACGATAATACCATGGCGGACCCGGGCGGGGAAAACAGTATCATCATGTTTAAATCCTGTTTTCCCAACAGCGAGGTGAGTGATTCAATTAACGATGAACAGGATATCTATAATTCACTTTTGCCATACTTTGGGGCCCATATCGACAAGATGTTCGTGCTGATAGTGCCGCCGCCTGAAATAGATATTGACAGCGCCCCGCTGACCAGGCAGCTTGCGAACTGGCTTTCCGACTACGACAATGGGTGGTTGAGGGAATATTACGGCGGAAACGTGTTTGTGTTTGATTTTTACAATGTGCTGACCGGCCCGGACAACCACCATTGGGTATCGAACGGTACTATACGGCATATTGTCAGCCCTTCCTCGGGGGATGAGCTGTATTATCCAAGCGGTGATGATCATCCGTCCGTGGAGGGGAACCGGAAGGCCACCGCCGAGTACCTGCCGCTGTTGAACGCGTATTATCACAAGTGGCGGGGGAATTAGGCGTGTGCGTTGGCGGTCGTCGAAGGGGATGGTCTACGGCGGGTGAAGCGGCTTGGGGGTGGAAATGTCAAGGGGAATTCACAGGGGGCCCGCGAGCTGGTGATGCGGCGTGTGCATCAGCCGCCGGAGAGCCGGTCCCAAGGCGGGTATTTGGTGATCAAATGCAACAAATAAATTCGCTTTCTCAGTGAAACAGCAGCTTATTGCCTCAAAAAAGGTGTATTGTATCGATAACGGGATATGTGAAGCCATCGCCTTCAGTTTCTCCAAGAACAGGGGAAGTTTTCTGGAGAATACCGTATTCATGGCGCTCAAAAGAAGCCGGAAAGAAATTTACTATTATATTACGAAAAAGGGAAAAGAACTGGATTTTCTCGTCAAAGAAGGTACTGATGTGTATCGCCTGATTCAGGTGTGCGCCGAGTTTGGCGAAGAAAACACAAGGCAAAGGGAACTTGCGGCGCTTGCCCGGGCTTGTGATGAGTTGAATCTGGATAACGCCTTGATTATCACGGAAAATGAGAAAGAAAACCTTACAATAGGTAATAAGACAATTTATGTTCTGCCATGCTATGAATGGCTTTTATCCGATGGTTACATACTGTAGGTCCGCGCAGCGGACGCGACGGATCACGATAAAAACGCAAAAGCCCGCGGCCCCGGTCTGGTTTGCGGGCGACAGCGGCGCGTTGTGCGCACTTGGGGCGGTCTATTCCACGTATATCCACATGGTGTCATGGTTTGCGGTGAGCGCCACCCCTTTGCGGGCGAAGAGCTCACTCAGGGTTACAAACTCATAGCCTCGTTTTTTCAGTTCGGGAATGAGAATATCCAGGGCTTCCGGAGTGGGATGGGGGGGCGGCTGCACGTCGTGCAGCAGGATTACGGCCCCGTCCCGCATGCCGTCCAGCACGTTCTGCGCGCGCTCCCCGGCCGTGGTATCGCATCCGGCCCAGTCATACCCCAGCACCCCGCTGACAAACGGCATGTCGATGGTCTCGTACATGGTGTCGCTCGCGGCCAGGTTCGGGGGGCGGAAAAAATGCGGCGTTGTCCCGGTAAACTCCTTAATCTTGGCCGTGGTGTCCTCCACGGATTTTCGGATTTCTTCGGCGGTCATCTCATCCATCGAATCCCAGGCCCAGGAATGGTTGCCGATCTCGCATCCCATCTTGACCTCACGCTTCAGAACAGGCGCCGTATCCTCATCAATCAGCTGTCCGATCACAAAAAAAGTGGCCGCGACCCCATGGGCCTTAAGCTTGTCCAGCACAAGCGGGGAGAGCTCCGTATTCGGCCCGTCGTCAAAGGTGAGGGCGCACAGCTTGTCCGGCGCCGGGTATTTGTTCCCCGCGTTTGCGCTGTCATCCGATTTACACGACATAAAGAGCGCGATAGAAACGCATATGATAATTATCATTTTCTCCATTCGTATCCTCCCATGAGGTTTGATATGTTATGATAACAAAGCATATAATTCTAAGCAATCGTATTCATGAAAATTCGTAGAAACATTGCTTGACCGCGTATCCGGTTGCCTTTATTATGGTGGATATGGATCCTAAAGCATGGCTGAAAGCCTGGTTTTGCGCTGAAAAATCTCTTCGTACCGAAAAAATGAAAACTCTCAGAGAATTTGATTATCAGGCGCAATCGAAGGTTTTGGATGAAATGCTCCAATGGGCATGCGAACATACTCAGGTAAAAAAAACCACAGGTTTACAGGAATTACAGAAATTTATTATAGAAAACAGTCATATGATCAAAGTGAAATAAGCGGAGATATGAATTCACTATTTGAGGCCGGTCTGGAAATCCAGGAATTCTTTAATACACAGGGATGGCCTTTTTGTTTTATCGGTGGTTTGGCCGTGCTGCGCTGGGGCGAGCCTCGCATGACGGTGGATTTAGACGTATGTCTTTTATGTGGACTGGGAAATGAGAGTCTTTATATTAAAGGGCTATTGGAAAAGTTTAAGTCAAGAATAGAAGATGCCCTGGATTTTGCGGAAAGAAACAGGATATTACTTATAGTCTCGTCAAATGGAATTCCAATAGACATATCTCTTTCCGGTCTTCCTTTTGAAGAAGAAATGATAGATCGCGCCACCTCATTCTCCTACGCACCAGATTGTAAACTTGTCACCGCGACCGCCGAGGATATTATCGTACTCAAGGCTTTCGCCGATCGCCCCAGGGATTGGGCCGATGTTGAAAACATAATCATGAGGCAAGGCAATACGCTTCATAAGCGCTATATATTTAATAAATTAAAACCTCTCTGTATGCTTAAGGAAGAACCGGAAATTTATCAAAAACTTCAGTCAATGCTGCTTGAGTAAAGAATATATAAAAAGATACTTAACCCAAAATATTCAGCAGGACATGAAGGAGAAGATGGTTTTTATCGGCGGAGCGCGGCAGGTGGGTAAGACCACATTCGCGCAATCTCTTTTACCCCGTTACAACCGAAATCATCCGGCATACCTCAATTGGGATAATCCGAAAATCAGAACCGCTGTGCTGTGGGGTGAAATACCTCCGCAGCAACCACTTGTAATATTTGATGAAATTCATAAATACGCGCGATGGCGGAATCTGGTAAAAGGTTTCTATGATACGTATAAATCATCGGTTTCTTTTGTCATTACCGGATCCGCGTGTCTTGATTATTACCGCCGTGGCGGAGATTCTCTTGTCGGGCGATATCATTATTACAGGCTTCATCCATTTACACTGAATGAGATAGATACACATCCGAATAAAAATGACGTAGAAACACTCCTTCGTTTTGGGGGTTTCCCTGAACCGTTTCTAAAAGCTGAAGAGAGATTTTGGCGCAGGTGGCAGCGTGAACGACTCTCGCGTGTGCTTTACGATGATATCAGGGACCTTGAGCAGGTAAGGGAAATCAGCCTCCTCGAATTGCTCAGTGAAGAACTGCACAACAGGGTAGGTTCCCCGTTGTCAATAAAGAATCTGAAAGAACTTCTGAATGTCAGCCATGATACGGTGGAACGTTGGATCGAAATATTAGAGAGGATTTATCTTTGTTTCAGGATCGCGCCCTTCGGAGCGCCGAAGATACGCGCGGTGAAAAAAGAAAAAAAACTCTATTTGACCGATTGGTCGCAAATTACGGCAACCGGCGCGCGCTTTGAATATTTTGTCGCCTGCCATTTGTTGAAATACTGCGATTTTCTTGAAGACAGCCGGGGTTATAAAATGGAGCTGCGTTTTATACGCGATACGGACAAACGCGAAATAGATTTTGTTGTGCTCAAGGAGGGTAACCCTCTATTCGCCGTTGAATGTAAAAGCGGGGAGCGTAATATTAATCCTTCCGCCTTTTATTTCAGGCAGCGGACGAATATACCGAAATTTTACCAGGTTCATTTAGGGGAAAAGGATCACGGCAGCGCGAGTGACAGCGTACGGGTGCTTCCTTTTCATGTTTTTTGCCGTGAGCTGTCTTTGTAAAAGCTTTGCGGGGCAAACCCCCATACACATCAGCCGGTATCTCAGCCGAACCGTTTCATCATCTCAGGCGTCAGTATGCCTGTCCCGGCAATCTCGGCGTACAGTTTTCCGCTCTCACGCAGGGTGCGCCGCTGGGTGTTATAATCCACTTCCATTAATCCGAAGCGCGGGGTGAACCCCTCGGCCCATTCGAAGTTATCCATGCATGACCAGTAGTAGTAGCCGCGCACGTCTATACCCCGAGAGACGGCGCGGTGAACCTGCTTCAGATGCGCCACCATGAAGCGCGAGCGTTCCGTGTCATCCGGCGTGCAGGTCCCGTTTTCGGTAATGTACACCGGCTTATGATATTTCCTGAAGCGTTTTAAAAAACGGAACAGACCGTATGGATAGAACTCCCATCTAAGGGAGTTCACCTTTGCGCCGGGTCTGGTAACCAGTGACATAAAAAGTGAGTCCGCCTTGCCGATGTCGAACCTGATTAACTCCCGCGTATAGTAGTTGACGGCGATGAAGTCCATGGTGTTTTTCAGCCGCCGCGCACGTTGAAAAAAAGCCGCGGGGGGCGGGATCACTCCATGAATACATGCCGATGTGAACAGGCGGTTGAACATAAAATCAAAACACATTGAAAGCGCGCGGTCGAAAAAGGAGCCGCCCCTGTACGGATCAAGCACGCGGCAGTGCTTGGCGAAGCTTACGCGGCAGGACTCGCCCAGAACCTCATGGAGGGCGTGATAGGCGGCGGCGTGGGCCAGCAGCATGTGCCTGATCACCCGCATGGCCGCGCTGAAATCATTTTTCCCCGGCGGTCCGATGCCGCTGATATAACACTCGTAGGCATAGACAATCGGTTCGTTGATGGTAATCCAGAGACCCACATCCTTACCCAACTCACGCGCGGCAAAACGGGCAAAGCGTTCAAAGAAACCCACAACCGCGGGATTTTCCCAGCCCCCCATTCTTGCCAGCCAAAGTGGGTTGGTGAAATGATGGAGGGTGAGCATGGGGGTAAGGCCCCTGGACTTAAGGGAGCGTATCACCTGCTTATAGTGGGCAACGGCCCTTGTGTCCCAGCGGCCCTTTTCCGGTTCGATCCTGCTCCATTCGATGGAAAAACGGTGTGTGTTATGGTGTTGTTTCCGTAGGGCGGAAAAATCCTCTTCGAAGCGATTGTAATGGTCGCAGGCAGGTCCTGAGCGGCTTCCGTCGTTTATCTTTCCCCGATGTTCCCATTCCCACCAGTCGTTATTTGTGTTATTTCCTTCAACCTGGTGTGCCGAGGCGGCCGTACCCCACAGAAAAGAGGGGGGAAAAATATAAGGCGTTGCTGCCGGCATTGTAGCTCCTCATTGCCCGGGATCAAAGCCGAGGCATAACCGAACAACCGGGGCCGGGCTTTTTTTAATTGGTCAATCCGGCTATGGCCGCGCCGATAAGGGGCGCGTTTTCTATGGAAACAAATTCGAAATACCGGTTGGATTCCTCCGTCAATATCTGCCTCAGGTTGCATTCCACCCGGGCCTTTAATCCTTTAAGCTTGAAAAAGGTCGAGCCCTCCGCCGAAATGCAGACCGGGGTGCGGGGGTCGGGCGAGGGCGGATTTTTCATTACCATGCCGTAGAGTAATACGGAAACCAGCGTCGCCGAGCGTTCCACCAGGGCGTCAAGCAGGTAATAAAGCGCGGCGCCGTCCGGGCTGTGCCCGGGGTCCAGACGGTCGGCCAGGGCGCCCGGTGCCTGGGGAGAGATAAGAAACTCGCTTACCTCTTTTGTACCCAGGGTTTGCAGTGTGTGGAGCCGTTCCCCCGTTTCGCGGGAGAACAGCCCCTCGGACGCCGCGGCCTTGACAACCCGCAGGCAAAGCTCGCCGAAATACGCCCCGGAAATCATTTTTTCCAGCACACCAAGGCCCGGGTTGCCGGTGGCCTCATCCATCTGTCTGTCGATATCACCGCGCGGGCATTTATCGAACGCGCCGCACTCGGTATTGATAATCTGGGTTTGAGCGGGGTCCAGGCCGGGGGTTTTTGTGATGTTGGAGTTTTTCTCACTGTAACAGCAGTTAAGCCCGGTTCCCAGGATAAACCCGATATAGTCGCCGTAGCGGCGCAGCCCGCTTTGGGCCCTGGCCGCGAGCAGTGTGGCCACGGTGTCGTTCAGGATCACCACACGTTTTTTGTTGTCCTTGCCCTTATCGCCCATGGCCTGCAGCAGGTTTTGGCCGATAAGCCGGCCCACGATCCCTTCGGTATCGATCTCCTTGCTGAAAAAAAGCAGCCGGCCGTCCTTTGAGGGCAGAATTTCCGTGGGATAGGAGAAACAAAAGCCGATGCGGCCGCTGGTATCGGCAATATCTTCTATGTGCCCGGCAAAGCGGGAGAAAAACTCCGCTTTATCGACCTTGCCCTGTGTGCCGGGCATAGGGTGCTGCCTGAAATTCGTGATATGAGGGGTGAGGAACTCATCAAACTCAACGCACGCCACGCGCAGGTGGGTGCCGCCCGCGTCTATCACGATAACGTGCGTACGCGGGGGGATATCCACATCAGCCTGAATATAGGTGGGAATCATTTTGAGCGAACTCTGTTTTCCCGCAAGTCCGTTTTCCATGTCTTTCAATAGGCACCGGACCACCTCATGTGGATCGATATCCCCATAATACAACCCGTGATTTTTAAGAAATTTCATAACCTTTTGCCTTATTTCCCGCATGATAAACACTCCCAATATCATAAGTAAAACAAAATATTAACGGCGGACTACGCATAAAAAAAGCCGGGCTGATTACCGGCTTTATGGAACTGGAATAGTGACGACTTTGCTTTGTCGTATGCACTCAATCCAGACCTCAAGACAATTAAGTATACCACTTAATCTACATAAAATTTTAATCCTTCTTGGCTGTATTTGTCAATAGGAATAAGACGGCTTTTTTGATTTATTTTTCCATCAGGTGTGGGGAAAGCTTGACATGTGCTAAGTTATTTATGTTGGATTTCATTGTAGGCCTCGGCTATATTGATTAAATGGTCGCCGATCTTTTCGAAATTCACCAGAATATCGTAATACACCATGCCGTTCAGGGCGTGCTGCGCCTGTGTCTGGGACTCTTCCAGATAGGCCTCCTGAAACTCACGTTTCTGCTTATTGATCCTGTTCTCGCATTCGTAGGCCTTCTTTAAATTCACCTCGGTCTGTTGTTCCACGATGGTAATGACCATATTAAGGAAATTTCTGACCTCATGCAGCATGGTCAGCAGGTTGTCCCCATACGGGGCGTCAAAATCAATTTTGAGTTTTCGTTTCCGGGTGAGAATGTAGTACATGCTTTCCCCGTGGTCCCCGATTCGCTCTATATCGTTGATGGAATGCAGTATTTTGGGAATGGAATCCGCATAGTGCTTGGCCAGCTCCTTGCGGCTCAGCTCAACCATGAATTTGGTGATATCGAACTGAATATTATCGATAATGTCCTCGTTTGTCTTTAAAATCTCTATGCTTTTATATTCATTACTACCCAGAATAGTTCCCACCTCGGCCAATGCCTCGTCACTTAGTTTCAAGGCCCGTGCCATTTCCTTGTGCACGGCCTCAAAAGCAATGGGGGGGGTGGGCAGCAGGTTTTTATCCAGGTAGATGGCGCGCTCCTGTTTGATCTTTACCACGCCGGGGATGATCAGCTCTATGAATTTTGTATACAGGCCCGTTAAGGGGAGAAAAAGCATGGTATTCAGCACATTGAAAATGGTGTGCGCATTGGCCGCTTGGCGCACGGGATCCGTACTGGTCATCAGGATAAGCACCTTATACAGTGGGAGCAGCGCGACCACGATAATGGTGCCGATGATATTGAAACCGAAGTGGGCCACAGCCGTGCGCTTGGCCGCAAGGTTCGTGCCGATGGAGGCCAGGGCGGCCGTAATACATGTTCCGATGTTGTCTCCCAGAATTATGGGTATGGCCCCGTCAAGGTTGATCAGTCCGGCCCCCACCAGGGTAAGCACAAGACCGACGGTGGCCGAGGAGGACTGCAGGATCATGGTGATCACCATACCGGCAAGGACCCCCAGGAAGGGGTTGTACGAAAAATTATGAAAGGCGGTCATTACCATCTCTGATTGTTTAAGCGGCATGACCCCCTCGGACATAAGCTCCATGCCGAAAAAGATCATGGCAAACCCCATGATCAGGGCGCCCAGGCTCTTAAGCGAATCCTTTTTAGAGAAGATATAGATAAGGATACCCACGAACAGGAAGGGGAGGGCATACTGGCTTACCTTAAAGGCCATCAACTGGCCGGTTACGGTTGTTCCGATGTTGGCGCCGAACACCACACTTACCGCTTGCTTCAAAGACATAAGCCCCGCGTTTACGAAGCCCACCGTAAGCACCGTGGTGGCCGAGGACGATTGGATAAGCGCCGTGACCGCAACTCCGGTCAGGGTCCCCAGCAGGGGAAAGGAGGTGGCCTTATGCAGTATATTGCGGATGGTTTCGGAGGACAGGTTTTTAAGCGAGTTGGTCAGCATGTGAATGCCGTAGAGGAAAATTCCCAACCCACCGATAATCAGAAACGCGTGTTCGTACGTAAAGGTATGTGCTCCGTCCATCAACCACTTTATACAGAAGAAACGGCAAAGACGCAAGTGTAATATGAGGAAAAGATTAATAAAGTGTTACCAAATTGTTAATGACGGATGAGCGCGGTGTTAGGTTTTACAGCAACCCCTGCTCTTGCAGAACCGCCTTCAGTTTATCCTTGTTCGCGGACTCCATGGGACACATGGGCAGGCGGTAGGTTTCCTCGAGCATGCCGCGCATGGCCAGGGCCGCCTTGATGGGGATGGGGTTGGTTTCGATGAACATGGCCTTGAACAGGGGAAGCAGTTTGTAATGCGTTTCCTTGGCCTGCTCCCACCGGCCCTGCAGCGTGTGTTCCACGAAAGCGGCCATTTCGGCCGGGATGAGGTTGCTGGCCACAGAGACCACGCCGCTTCCGCCCAGGGCCATGATGGGAAAAACCAGGTTGTCGTCACCTGAGAGAACGATAAAATCCTCCGGTTTGCGCAGAATAAGGTCCATGATCTGGGATATATCGCCGCTGGCCTCCTTGACGCCGATGATGTTTTTGTGCCGCGCCAGCCTCAGCATTGTTGAATTCTCAATGTTCTTGGCGCTGCGCCCGGGAATATTATATACGATCAGGGGCAGGTCCACCGCGTCCGCGATGGCCGTGAAATGGCCGTAGAAGCCTTCCTGGGTGGGCTTGTTGTAATAGGGGGCAACCTGAAGCGTGGCTGCTGCGCCCGCCTCTTTGGCGTGCGTGCTTAAATGGATGGCCTCTTCGGTTGAGTTGGACCCGGCTCCCGCGATAATGGGCACACGCCCCTTTGCCTGATCTATGACAATATCTATTATCTTATTGTGTTCCACGTGCGAAACAGTGGGACTTTCACCGGTGGTACCCATAGGTACAAGACCTTGGACATGATTTTCAATTTGAAAATCAACCAGCCGGCGCAGCGCCGGTTCATCTATCTCGCCTGTTTTGGTGAAAGGCGTCACCAAAGCGGTGAATACTCCTGTAAACATACCTACCTCCCGCTCGTCAGCATTTGATTTATGATGTCTTTGAACTCGAAAAAACCCCGCTTGCCGAGAATCCATTCCGCGGCCATAACAGCCCCCTGGGCCATACCGCTGCGGTTGCGGGCGTTATGGGTCAGCTCGATGGTATCCGCGGCGGAGTCCAGCAGTACCGTGTGAGTGCCGGGAACATACCCCCCCCGTACCGAGGCAAAGTGCAGCTCGTTCGGGGCGATGGCGCGATCCAGCCTGTCCGTTACCAGGGAGTCCTTGCCCGGGTATTGTTTCAGGATGAGTGAGCCGATGGTCTTGGCCGTTCCCGACGGGGAATCCTGCTTGCGTTTATGATGTATTTCATACCCCAGAATGTCGTACTCAGGGAATCGGCCGGCTATTTCTGCGGCCCGGCTGACAAGCTGGAAAAAGATGTTCATGCCCACGGAAAAGTTGGAGCCGTACACCACGCCGATCGAGCTTTGTTCCACGCCCCGTTTTATTCGGTCAAGCCGGTCGTTCCAGCCGGTTGTGGCGATGACAGCGGGGATGTTATAGCGCGTGTACAGCTCAACCCGTTCCTCTATGGCCGGGGCCAGGGCAAACTCGATAACCACATCCGCGTTTGCCGCCAGATCCGCGGTCAATGCCGTGGCGTCCGCCTCCTCGATTATGGCGTCTATGCGCGCGCTCACGATATGTTTTCTTTGGGTAAGTACGGCTTCCACCTCCCTGCCCATCTTCCCGTATCCCAGAATAATTGCTTTCATAGGTATGATAATAAAGAGAGTACGGGGTTAGTGCAAGTGTATTGCGTACAAATTATTTCGTATTTTGCGCTTGAACCAGGGTTACCGCGGCCGCGTTGACAATATCATCAACCACACACCCGCGTGAAAGATCGCTTACCGGTTTGGCGAATCCCTGCAACAGCGGCCCATAGGCTTCGGCGCCGGCCAGGCGTTGTACAAGCTTATACGCGATATTACCCGCGTTCAAATCGGGGAAGATCAATACATTGGCCCTGCCGCCGACCTTGGACCCGGGAACCTTGGCGTGAGCTACTTCGGGAACCAGCGCGGCGTCCGCCTGCATTTCACCGTCGATCAATAATGACGGCTCCTTCCTGCGGGCCAGCTCCAGTGCCTGTTTTACCTTGTCCACGAAAGCATGCTGCGCGCTGCCGTATGAAGAAAAGGAGAGCATGGCCACCACGGGTTCGGCATCCAGAAAGTCACGGCAGGACTGGGCCGCGGAAATCGCGATTTCGGAAAGCTCGTCCGCGGTGGGGTCCGGGTTGGTGCCGCAATCGGAAAAGATAAAATGCCCGTCCGCGCCCCAGTTCGTTCCGGCCAGGTACATTACAAAACAGGAGGACGCGGTTTTTGTTCCGGGAGCGGGCTTGATTATGGTCAGGGCCGCCCGTAAAAGATCGGCGGTGGCGTGAACGGCCCCGCCTACCATGGCGTCCGCCAACCCCAAACGCACCATCATGGCTCCGAACTTCAGCGGCTCACGGATTTCATCCCGGGCCTCCTCCGGGTTCATGCCCTTGTGTTTCCGCAGCTCGTAATATTCCTCGGCAAAGCGCTCAAGGTCGATGCTGCCATGGATGTCAAGTATGGTAAGACCTTCCGTGCTCACATTGTTTTGCCGGGCCAGGTTCTTTACCTGTTCGGGGTTCCCCAGGATCGTGACCCCGGCCGCCAGCCCGTCATCCTTGATAATACGCGCCGCCTGCAGGATTCTTATGTCGGTGCCTTCCGGGAATACAATTTTTTTCGGATTTTTTTTTGCGCGTTCGCGCATCCTCTGGCTGAAGTTCATGGGTGTCTCCTGTAATCATGCCTATTATGCCTTAAACGGCCGTTATTGGTCAAATCAATAGTTGATTTTTTTTGGAAATCGCTCCACAATCGGAGAAGAAATATGGAAGTAGGAATTTACGGCTTAGGAAGATTCGGCGCCTTCTGGGCGGCCGAGCTTTCCCGCTATCACACCGTCAAGGTATATTCCCGCACAAAAAGGACTGACCTGCCTGCCGGGCTTACCTGGGTGGAAGAGGGTGAGTTGTTGTCTCTGCCCACTGTTATTCTCTGTGTTTCCATCTCGGCAATGGAGGAGGTGCTGGCCGCCATTGCGGGGCGGCTTACTCCGGGAACATTGGTTATGGATACCTGCTCGGTAAAGGTGTACCCGGTCATGAAAATGACCGAGCTTCTGCCGCGGCACGCGGATATCCTGGGCACGCATCCCATGTTCGGGCCGGATTCCGCCGTGAACGGCATACGGGATCTGCCCCTGGTCTTAAGTCCCGTACGGATCGGGGAGGCCGCGCTCACGGGCTGGCATGATTTTTTTGCCTCGATGGGACTTAAGGTATTGCGCATGGACCCCCATGAGCATGACAGGGAGGCGGCGTACACCCAGGGTATTACGCATTACATAGGCAGGGTCCTGGCCGATATGGGGTTGGGGGAATCCAGGATCGCCACACTGGGGTACAAGAAAATTCTTGAGGTTATGGAGCAGACCTGTAACGATCCCTGGCAGCTTTTTCTCGATCTGCAGCGTTTTAATCCCTATACGGGGGAGATGCGCCGGAAGCTCCACCGCTCCCTGGAGCGAATTTTCAGCCGTTTAGAGGGTTCTCTTGACATGCAAAAAAAGGAGTGATACGATGCGCCCATGAGTGACGTACTGAGAAAAAAGATAGACGAGGATGAAATCGAAACCATCCTCGCCGAGGATATTGATTTTACCGGTGAGCTGAAATTCAAGGAACCCCTGATGATCAAGGGAAGGTTCAGCGGCCAGATCAAGGCCGCGAGCGCCCTGTATATCGGCGAGAACGCAGAGATAGAAGCCACGATTGAGGCGGACATGATCTCCAGTAAAGGCAGGATTCAGGGGAACATCTCGGCAAAGAAGCGCATCGAATTGTCTTCCACGGCCAGGGTGACCGGAGATATTACCTGCCCCGAGCTGGTAATAGAGAGCGGCGCGGTGTATGACGGTTATTGTACCATGAACGGCGAACCAAGGAACAAAAATGCGAATTAAAGCGGCATGCCTTGTCTTCTGCCTGCTGTTTCTTCCGCTTGTCCTTTCTGCGCAGGATAAACCTCACGCGGACCAGCTTTACGAGCAGGGAAAGTTCGAAGAAGCGGCCGAGGTGTGCAAGCAGGAGCTGCAGGAAGATCCCCAACGCGTAAGCGCGATCATTTACCTAGGGTGGAGCCTGCTTAGGCTGCACAGGCCGGCCGAAGCCCTTGAATGGGCGAACAAGAGCCTGAGTTTCGCGCCCAATGACGAACGTATCATCCAGATCTCCGCCGAGGCCCTGTATTCCCTGGGCAGATACGATGAAGCGCTTGTAAAGTGCCGTGAATACGTGAAGTACGGCGGCGGCAAACTGGCCCTGATATATTATTATATGGGAATGATCTATCTTTCACGCAAGGAATATGTAAACGCTGATATCGCGCTTTCCGCGGCCGTGCATTTTTATGCCAATGACGCCGGATGGTGGGAGCGCCTGGGATTCGCGCGTGAGAACGCGAACGATCCCCGGGCCGCGCTGGAGGCATACGATGAGGCCTTGAAACGCAACCCCGATCATGCCGAGGCCCTAAAGGGTAGGGATCGCGTAAGTAAAAACCAGAACCAGCCATGAAGGCCCTTTTCCATACCCTGGGGTGCAAGCTTAACCAGGTCGAGACCGAGGCGATTGCGTCCGCGTTTATAAAACAAGGAATCGGGCTTGCCCCGCCGGCACAACAACCCGATATTATAGTAATCAACACCTGCACTGTCACCTCGAAAAGCGAGCAAAAGGCACGCGGGGTTATACGGCGGTTTTTGGCCCGTTACGAGGACGCGCTGATCATCATTACCGGCTGCTATGCCCAGGTTGAATACCGGTATTTATTATACAATTTTACCAAACCGTATCACGCCCTGGTAATCCCCCAGGAACAAAAACACCTGTTGCTTGATCTACCCGGGTTCCTGGCCGGTCGGCCGGCGTTCGCCGCCATGGGCCGTACGCAAAAATATGAGGAGCTTCGCCGCCGGTTCGACGACCATTCGGGCCCGGCCGCCGGCCCCCAAGACCGGTTTGCTTTCCATACACCCGCATATCATTTTCACAGCCGGGCCTTTCTGAAAATCCAGGATGGGTGCGGCAACGCCTGCGCCTACTGCCGCGTGCCCATGGCCAGGGGGCGTTCGCGGAGCTTGGCCCCTGAACAGGTGCTGGAGCGGGTGGAGCAGCTGGTGCAGGCCGGGTTTCGGGAGATCGTACTCACCGGAGTGAATATCGGCGACTACCGGGCGGACGGGTATACTCTGAAACGCCTGGTAGGCGAGCTTTTGGACGCTACTTCACATGTGCGTTTTCGCCTCTCTTCCCTGGAGCCCGATATTATCGATCCTGCACTTTGCGCCGTGTTCGCGCATGAAAGGATATGCCCCCATTTTCACCTACCCCTGCAGTCGGGTTCCAATCGTGTGCTGGCGGCCATGCGCCGGCGCTCCGGGGCGGCGGATATCCGGCGCGCGGTTTCCCTGCTGCGCGAGGTAAAACCGGACGCGTTTCTGGCCGCGGATATCATCACCGGTTTTCCCGGGGAGAGTGACGAGGATTTTGAGGATACGGAGCGCCTTATCGGCGCGCTGGGTCTGCATAAGCTCCATGTATTTCCCTTTTCCGCCAGGCCGGACACAGCGGCGTATACCTTGAAACCGCGCGTACCGTCGGACATCATCAAACAACGGTCCCGTCGGCTGCTCGAGCTGTCGCGGACATTATATAAGAAGTACCTGGCCTCGTGTACGGGCCGCCGGGTTTCGGTGGTGCTGGAACAGAGAATGAAGGGGGGGAGTTGGCAGGGGAGCTGCGAACATTCCCTGAAATGCCGTTTGTACGGAACCTCGGGCGCGCGGCTTGGGCAGGGCATACTGGTGACTGCGCATGTCGCCGGCCGGGACGGGGATACGGCGCTGAAGGCGGATTTTCTTGCCGTGGACCGGAACCTACCGGTGTTTACCGCCCCGGTATGTTGATTTTTTCTCACGGATTAAGCTATGATAACCGTAATTATGGAAAAAAGCGCCTTTTTGCGCTAATGGTATTATATAGAGGGAGGAAACGCGGATGAAAACCATTTCTTATGCGGTGAGCGGCCTATTGCTGTTGGTTTTTTGTATAAGCGGCTGCCAGGACATCTTCACCTACGGCCCGCTTGATATTCTGCAGCGAGACCCCTCCACACTTTCCAAAGACCAGCAACTGTTATACGCGCGGCAGGCCCTAAGCAGCGGGGACGATGACGCAATGAGTTCCGCAGTTGATCTTGTGGAAGACACACTGATACCGGGTGATCCCAATAACGCGGATCTTTTTTTATTGCTGGGTGATTTAAAATGGCGCTTGTCTCATGCGCCCATTGCCCTGCAGAACTATCTGTTTAATAATAGCAACCAGTTCCCGGATCCGGCGGACTATATTACTTTTGCGAATGACATTCAATCAGGATTATCATCCGCTGAAAGGAATCTCTTATATGATGCGGCAAATAACTGTTATTATTATGCTGAAAATACTCTTACGGCCACATTGAATGCCGTACAGCAATTAGCAACAGGTGTAGGTATTCTTGCCTACCAAGCGCAGCTTCCGCTCGGGTCCCAGGATCTGGCAATGATTTTAGCGGCGGAAACATATATAACAAACGCCATAAGCGTGTTGGTCCCGGTTCCGTAAATTATTTTGGAGGAGATCATGAGTTATCACCGTAAGAGAGAAATCTTACTGACGATTCTGTTTATCGTGTTGCCGTCCGCGTTTTTATTCTCCCAGGCACCCGATCTGACACCGCCCAACGCCCGCCAAAGCGCCCTGGGGGGCGCGCACGTCACCCTGGCCGACGATATAGATACATTGCTTTCCAATCCCGCCGGACTCGCCGGTCTTGAGACCCAAGTGCAGGTGGCCGAGGTTGCATTGCACCTCCGGGGACCGGTATTCGATATCACCAACCTGATGGTAGAGGTGGCCAATTCCGGTGACGACGTGCTCGATGTGATATCCGGAAGCTCCGGTGAGACCCTCAATGATTTGAAGGCGGGCATAGACTTATCCGGCCCCGTTTCTTTTGCTTTTACCACCAATGGCTTCGGTTTCGGTATCTATAACTGGGGCGGAATGGCCTTTGACCAGCAGGGCACAATTTCCATGGGTACGCTGGACATTAATACCTACGATACGTTGCTTTTAGTGGGAGGATACGGCTATCGCTTTGTATTTTCGGAAGAAAATAAGATCATGCTCGATGTGGGCGCCTCGCTGAAGGGGTTCGCTTCAGGTGAGATCAATTATTCGGACTATTCGCTTGTTTTCTTCGATTCTACCCTGACCTCCGGGGATATATTTCTGGCTACCAGCCCTTTTAACCTGAAAACGGGGATAAGCGGAGATATAGGAATACTTTTTCATCTGGGCGGCTGGTTCAAGGCCGGAATCGTGGCCAGGGACGTAATTACCGCGTACTGGACGACAACTTACGGTAATATCGGGGATTATCTTAATTCTTCCGGCGGCGGTTCAACAGACTTCGATTATTCGCTTACAAATCTGTGCGTGGGTGTTATGTTTCAGCCCCCGCTGGGGAACTTCCCGTGGTTTATCAGTGATTTAAAGATAATGCTGGATTACGATGATATGCTGGCTTTTACGGTTCACCCGGAAACCGCCACCAATCCCATTCTGCATGTGGGCGTGGGGGTGGAGATCGCTTTTTTGGAAGTATTGTCCGTACGCGCGGGATTTTACCAGGGACTTTTCAGCGCGGGCCTGGGTATAGACCTTTCCATTTTTCAGCTTAATGTGTCCATGTTCGGATCGGAACAGGGCCTGGAGCCCGGCTTGCTGCCCGCGTATAACGTGATGATCAGCCTCAAGTTCGTGTATTAAGAAAATCGCCATATTGACATATTAATAGAGAATTGTTATATTCCAAACAATATTTTGGATTATTTTTTGCGAGAAAACTATTGAAAGAGGTGTATATTAGCACTAGGGGCCGCTAGCTCAGTTGGCAGAGCAACGCCCTTTTAAGGCGTGGGTCGATGGTTCGAATCCATCGCGGCTCATTGTTTTTTTGTCTCCTTCGTCTAGTGGTTAGGACACCGGGTTTTCATCCCGGCAGCAGGGGTTCGACTCCCCTAGGAGATGTCGGGTGGGGGACATTATGTCCCCAAACCTGTAAAAACACGAAAAGGAGTGTCATATGAAAAAAATTTTACTGTGTGTCCTGCTTTTCACCCTGCTATTTTCCGGTGCGGTGTTCGCTGAGGGCACCGCGGTTGGTCTGGCTGCTACCTTTAGCATGCCTTTCAGCGGTGGTGATGGTTCTCCCGGTGTTATTGCTCTGTTGAAGCTTCCCTCCATTCCCGTGATGTTGGGATTCGGCGGTACCTTGGGCGATGTTACGAATTTTTACATCAAGGCAGACTGGTGGTTATATCAGGGCCATTTGGGTGGTCCTTTTGGCTTGTATGCCGGTTTGGGCGCTTATACGGTTATCAGCGACAATTTCGAGATCGGCGGAAGAATACCTATCGGTATAAATTTTTTCGCCTTGAAGAATTTACTGGAAGTATTTCTTGAGCCCTCAATAACCATTGGTGTTGGTGGCATCGGTGGCGAGAGCCTTAATTTCCCGGTTATCGGATTTGTGGGAGAATTGGGCGTAAGGTTCTGGTTCTAAGTGATTAATATTTAAAAAACAATATTACTTAAACGTTGAAGTTAAAATCTGAACATGATTTATTAGAATACGGACTATAAAAAACGGCTCTCTGAAACGGGGAGCCGTTTTTTCTTTATGCCGTGTAAGGGAATATGGTCATTTCACCACGAGCACTTTACGCGTTTCATCGACACCGGGACCCACAATCCGGATGAAGTATAATCCCTTGGCCACAACACGGCCTCCCGTGTTGCGCCCGTCCCAGGCCGTGGAATGCTCGCCCGCACCCAGGTTGCCCCTGAACAGCAATCTCACAATATCACCGGCCAGGGTAAAAACCTGGATGGTGACCGACCCCGAACCTTTCAATATATAATGGATTTTCACCAACTCACCCGCATTGGGATTGATGACATTATTATATATGGTCACCTTGCCCTTTTGATTACCCTCGGCCTTGTGAATACCGAAAGCCCAGGGACGTACGCTGCGGTACCAGTCGGAGGCATTGGGCCGCTCAAGCCGGGCTGAGTAGAGCTCCGGTGTAACCGCATTGAAGCGGATAAAAAACTCCACCACGGTTTCGTCTACCATTTCAGCATCACTTGTATCGATATTAAAACGGGCCGGATCCGAAAAAGGACCATTCTCCGGAATATTGCTCGTGTTCGGATTCTCATAAGGAACAAGGCCGCTGAAACCGTTCTGCGTTGAATCGTCCTCGAAAGGAGGCAGCCAGAGGCGGTTATCCACATATTGGGAACCGACATTGGTATCCCAATATATGGTGAAATCAGAAACGCCGAGTGTATCGAATACGTCGGCTTCCAGTACTTGAATGGTATCAAAATCCTGAATCCACCAGTTGCCGTCGAATATGGTAATATATCCGATGCCTTCCGGTCCCGGTTCCCTTGGTGTGGCATCATAAAGCAGGTTGGGAAGTATCGGTTCGCTTCCCGGTACGCCGACGGCAAGATCGGAGACACGGTTGGTGGCGGTGGATAACGGCAGGTTTACCTGGTCTTCAATATTACTAAACAGGATTTGCACGCTGTTAATAATGTCATCAACGGTAATAGCAGTTGCAAATGTCAGTAAATATTCTCTTGAGTTTATTTGCTCTACACTGATAGGGTTTGTACCGGCCGGGAATGCGAAGTTCAGGGGATCAAGATCCGGAGGTGTGGCCGTATCAAAGACCGGTTCCGAAAAATGGACGAATACCTGGTTTCTTCCGGCCGCGGCCAGGGTGTAACCGATAACCGGCTCCGCGTTGTCGGTCGGAGTTTGTTCCGTTGGGGTTACTACAAGTCTTCCTCCAAGCTGGCTGGTTAAAACAGTGTTCGTGACAATGTGCCATGCCGGCGTGGCATCCGTATCCAATTGCTGTTTTTCAGTTAACAGAATTCTAAATGTATTGTCAGGCACGCCGGTTCTGGTATACCCCGCCACTGCATAACCCTCAATGGTGACTTCAAATTGAGCGGGAGTCGCGGGAAATGGGTTGTTTAGCACTATGGATGCATTAACCTGTGCGTCAATAGCGTCGATTTTTCCGTTGTGGTCAAGATCCAAGGTATTGCTGGTTTCAACCGGAATTGTAAAAAACCAATTGGTGTTGTTCCCGCCGTCTGAGCAACTGCCGTGCGGCGTAATGCTGTTGGGAAACGCATTGCTGTTTCTTACCACTGTATACATTATAACGGCGGATCCGTTTGCGCTGATGATCCATTGATTGGGAGGATTTGTTGAGTCAAGCGTGATTTCATTGCCCGCGCCGGCCGCGCCCTCTATGTGCCAAAGCCCGTTGACCGTTGTGGAAACATCGACCTCAGTTCCGGGTGGCGGATGGGGCGGCGGATCGAATTCAAACAATAATATCGCTCCCGGGTCCGTACAGGTGAAATTAAAGAAATCATTGCTGCCCAAAATACTCGTTTCCGGTGTGGCTGTGGTATTTTCAAAGACCACCTCGCCGCCGTTGCCGTTGAAAGTCCCGGCGGCTTGTGTCTGCCAGGTATGGCCGTTGAAGGTAATAACAACCGAACCACCGTCAAGGATTCCGGCGATTATCGTAAGGGTGTTATGAACGGTAATAGCCGCCCCTACGGTTGTGGTTGTTCCCGCGCCGTCTTTCACGAGACCATAGAAGGTTTCGTCGGTTTGAATGGTACCATTGCCGTCGAAGGTGACGGTGCCCGTACCTTCGTTAAAGACGCCGGTGCCGTTGTTGTTCCAATTAACTCCTACGAAAATATTCATGTTGTTCGTTTCCAGGGTGCCGTTAAAATTCAGGGTGCCATTGCAGTCCATGGCCGTAACCATGTTTGCGCCGTCCGTAAGTGTCAGGTTGAAAAAATGATTACCCGCCCCTTCGGTTATATCGGGATTGGTGCTTGTCAGGATGATGGTGCCCGTGACGGCCTGGAAGACAATGGCGCTGTCGTCCCAAGAGCCGGCGATCTGGTGGGTGTTGGCGCCCGGGATGAACTGACCGCCGCTTAAGGTGATTCCGTTCGTCACCGTCCAGTCACCGGAAGAGGTTCGGTTTCCCCCTGCGAGCTCAAGATTGTAAAAGGTTTCGGCGACCGTATCGCCGTCGCCGTTAAAGATCACGCGTCCCTGGTATTCGTTAAATGTACCGGCGTCCGTCCAATTGCCGGCTACCGTTATCCAGAAGTCAGAGGGGTCGTTTACGTCCAGGACGCCCGTGGCGGTGATGTCCAGCCAGCCATTTAAGGTGATGTTGGACTGCAGGATGCAGGCCGCGTTTACGCGCAGGTTGTTGAGGGCGGAATCGCTTGAGAGGTTACCGCCGTTCATGATGATAAGGGAGGTACCCGGTATGAGGCCGCCCGCGCCGGTGGTGCTGATGGTGACGTTGCCCGAGGCGGTAATGGTTGCGCCGCCCAGATCGCAGTTGCCGTCGGGATTGGTGACGTCAAAGGTGGTGACCCCGGTGACGGTCTTGTTGCCGAAGTCCATGGCGCCGTTCGTGTGGGAGAAGGGGCCCGCGAAGGCGAGGTCGCCCGCATCCCACGCGCATGCGCCGCCCGCTACTGACAAGGAGGTGACGGAATGGGTGTTGGCGAGCTCGTCCCCGGTTTGGGTGAAATCGCCTCCCGTGACACTCATGACGCCCACGGTGAAGTTGCCGGTGCCTACGTCCACATTGGCGTTCGCGTTTACGGTGAAGTCGCCCACGGTGATGTTGCTTGTGCCGTCGGCAAGCAGGGTGGCCTGGCCCACGGTAAGCGCATAGGTGGCGGCGCCGTCCGTGAGCGTGCCATTGTTCAGGTCGAACAGGGGGGTGTTGGCATTGCCCAGGGAGAGATTTGCGCCCAGGGTCCATGTGCGGCCGTTTAAGTCAATAGTCCCGTCCTGTAGGTCAAGCACCCCACCCGCGGACTGGGTGACATTGTTCGTCAGGACGGTGAGGCTGCCCGCCGTCTTGTTCACGGTAATGTTGTAATAGTTGCTCGCGCCGGGGGTAAAGTCCTGGTCGGCCGTGCCGTTGAAGGTGACGGTGTTGTTGCCGGATAAAAAGGTGCCCCCGTTATTCCAGTCGCCCTGGACGGCGATGTCGCTGCCGGCAGGGGAGGCATCGAGCGTTCCAACTACTTCCAAATAGCCGCAAGATATATAGCCACCAGGTCTAAAAGTACTTCCATTGGCTATATAGATTTCAAAGCTTGGATCAACAGCTAGATCGCTTCCGGAAATAGTATATTTTATGTCTGCATCCGGAGCGGCAGAGCTGGGATAAAGCAGATTGTTTAAGTCGGTATCGGAGATATTTAAGCCGGCCTCGTGTTTTATAATTAGATGATTTTGATAAATGTCAAGTGCTGATACTGTAGGCCCATCAGAGATATTGGCAGTTGAGCCAAAAAATAAAGCATCATTGTCAATATATACAAGCAGTCTAGTACCATTAGTAACCGCGATATGGGTAAAATTATAAACACCGGTCCCGGCAACCGCAGTAGTAGTAAATGAAGATTTTATAGTTGAGGTATAATACACAACTAACCTTACTGTTCTATCTGAAGTGATAGGAGTCGTTCCTTCATCGGAGTATACAGTACCGCTTATAGTAGCAGGAGCAATATATGTTATATTCCAGTTTATATTATTGCCGCTGTCAGTGCCCTCGGAGTTTAAAATCTGGGGAATATAAGCTGGTGTGCCGGTGATACAGGTCTGGTCCCGTACGTCTACATCATCCATCTCAAAGGTTCCGCTGCCGCTCCAGTCTCTTTGTGTTCCTATTATTGTAGAGCGGATACTAATAGTATCCGCTCCTCCTGCACCTGCTCCCCCACCGTCAAAGTCAATGGTACCGTTATTGATTACACTACCACCGATAGATACTGTTATATTATTATTTGTTATGCAATTCCAAAAGCCTCCATTTACTATTGTCAATGCGTTGGGTGATCCAGATAGGCTAATATTAATATCAGAGGTAGCATTGCAATTCCATGTTCCTCCATTGTCAATATAAACCTGGCCTGAGATACTGCTGGAAGTTGTTGTTTGGTTTAGGGTTCCCCGGCTCATGGTCAGCAGGTCGGACAGGGTGAGGTCTGAGTTCATGGTTACAGTGGCGGCTCCCGCGCCTTTGTTTATCGTTAGCCTGTAGAAGGTTTCCTCTGGTGAGTCGATTGTGGTGCCGGTGTTGCCCAGCAGGATCACGGTGCTGTTGGTCTGGGTGAAGTTATCGCCCCCCGCCGAGAAGTCGATGTTGCCGTAGGCGTTGATCGTCTCCGCCGCGGTGGTCTCCAGAATGTCGTTAAGTCCTACGGTGATGGTGCCCCCGCCCCCTGCGCTTCCCACGGTCAGGTTTTGCCCCCCAAGGTTGAATCTGGTTGTGGTAGCCGCTCCGTCATCGACCGTCAGGTTTCCGATTACCGTCAGGCCTGAGGCGGTGATGGACACCGTGCCCCCCGGTGAGTTGACGACCAGGTTGTAAGGGCTGCGGCCTGCGAACCGGATGGTGGTGCCCGCACCTGTCATGGTCAGGGTTGAGGTGCCGTAGGTGAAGGTGCCGCCTGTTACCGAGACATTGCCGCTGGAGTTGATTACAGAGTTGCCCGTGCAGGTGTAAGTGCCGGCGGTCATGGTCAGCCCCGCACAGCTTAAGGTTCCCGTGCCCTGTGTGATGGCGGCGTTGGCGTTGGACAGGGCGACCGTCCTGTTATTGGTAGCGCCGTCCAGGGTGCCGGTGCCGATGGCGATGGTGGCAGCATTGGCGGAACTCATATCCAGGTCGGCTCCCAGGGTAAGTATGTTGCCGCTGAGAGCCAGCGTACCCCGGCTCATGGTCAGCAGGTCGGACAGGGTGAGGTCTGAGTTCATGGTTACAG
>CAZWYY010000037.1:40277-40415 GCA_964638895.1 uncultured Spirochaetaceae bacterium
CGGTGCCGATGGCGATGGTGGCAGCATTGGCGGAACTCATATCCAGGTCGGCTCCTAACGTCCATGTGCGGCCGTTCAGGTCGATGGTCCCGCGCTGCAGGTCCAGCACCCCGCCCGCGGACTGGGTGACATTGTTCG
>CAZWYY010000038.1:0-40356 GCA_964638895.1 uncultured Spirochaetaceae bacterium
GCTCTCCGTTTTGGAAAACGTGGAGCTGCCCCTCCTCCTGGCGGGCGAATCGCGGACAGCGGCCCGCACGCGCGCCCGGGAAGTCTTGGAACGGCTTGACATGGAGTCGATCCTGGGAAAGCTGCCGGAAGAATTGTCGGGGGGACAGGCGCAGCGCGTGGCCGTGGCCCGCGCCTTTGCGGCGCGCCCGCGGCTGATCCTGGCGGACGAGCCGACGGGGCGGCTGGACCACCCGACTGCCCATCGCCTTTTCGACATTGTCCTGGGGGCGCTCGCGGCGGGCGACACCGCGCTGGTGGTCGCCACCCATGATATGGCGATCGCGGAACGTCTGCCGGTGCGATTGCGCCTTTCGCACGGGCGCCTGGAGGCAATATGATGGGACAGATCGCCGAGTGGTTGAAGGGAACTCTGCTGCATCGATTCGGCCGTGTTCTGGGAGCGGCCTTGGGAGTAGCGTTGACGGCCGCTTTCATCACCTCCCTGGGCGCGTTTATGACGACAAGCGACGCCCAACTGACGCGCAGGGCGATTCGCGACGTGCCGGTGGATTGGCAGGTCCAAATCACCCCCGGTACCGACGCGGCGGTCGTCCATTCCCGGATCGAGTCGACGGCGGCGGTGGGAAACATGGAACGGGTCTCCTACGCTTCCGTGGACGGCTTTCACGCCCGGACGGGCGGCACGGAACAGACTACGGGCACGGGCGAGGCCGTTGGTATCGGTGATCATTATTTTCGAAGTTTCCCGGCGGAACTGCGTTCGCTTTTGGGCGCCACGCATGGAGTGCTGGTCGTCCAACAATTGGCAGCCAATCTGCACGTGACGGTGGGGGACACGCTCGAGATCCTCCGCGTGGGTTTGCCCCCGGCGTCGGTTCACGTGGACGGCATCGTGGACATGCCGTTTGCCGATTCCTTCTTCCAGGCCGTCGGCGTCCCGGCGGGACTCGAGCCGCAGGCCCCACCGGACAATGTGATTATCCTGCCCGAATTCCTCTGGCAGTCCCTGTTCCATCCGCAGCAGGGCATCCATCCGGATTCGGTGCAAACCCAATTCCACCTGCGTTTGGGCCTTTCGCTCCCCGGCGATCCGACGGCCGCCTACGACGCAGTAAACCGGGAAGTGAAAAAAGTGGAGGCGAGGATCGCCGGCGCCGGAATCGTCGCCGATAACTTGGGAACCCGACTTCTCGGCGTCAGGGCCGATTCAATGTACGTGCAAGTGCTTTTCTTATTTCTCGGACTGCCGGGCTTGATTCTGGCCGTCGTCCTGACGTTGGCCGGCGCCGCCTCCGGCGGCCGGCAACGTGCCGCCGAGCAAGCTCTCCTGCGCACGCGAGGCGCCTCGACCGCTCGTGTACTGCGAATCCAAGCCTCCGAAGCAGTCATTGTGGGCATCGGCGGGCTGGTCGTCGGGGCCGCGCTCACGCTGGCCGCCTCGCGCTGGCTGGGAACCGGAGTCCGGGACCTGTTGCGTTACGGGCCGGGTTGGATCGTCTTCGCTTCCATTGTCGGGCTGCTTCTCTCGCCGGCGGCCGTCGTCATCCCTGCCTGGCGGGAGTCGCGCCGTTCCACGGTGCTATCGGCTCGCCGGATGGTAAAGCCCTCCTCCACTCCGCTGTGGAGGCGATTGTGGCTGGATGCGATTGTTCTGGCGATCGGCGCCGTAGAGTTTTGGCGGACGGCGAGTACGGACTACGCGGTAGTGCTGGCCCCGGAAGGAGTAGCCGCAAGCTCAGTGAATTACGAGGCGTTCATTGCCCCCGTCTGCCTGTGGCTCGGCGGCGTGCTGTTGAGCGCTCGCTTGTTGGGAGTAGGCCTGAGCCGCGGCCGGCGCGCATTGTCGCGCCTGCTGTCGCCCATCGCCCGATCTTTGTCGGGAGCGGTCGCCGGGTCCCTCTCGCGCCGGAAAGGCCTGATGACGCAGGGGACCGTCATGGTCGCCCTGGCCGTCGCCTTTGCCGCGTCCACGGCGGTCTTCGACGCGACCTATAACGCCCAGTCGCGCGTGGACGCCGAGCTCACCAATGGATCCGACGTAACCGTGACCGGAACAACGACCGCGCCGCCGAGCGCGAAACTGGCCGAGCTGCGCTCGATTCCCGGCGTCGCGGCCGTCCAACCTATGCAGCACCGCTTCGCCTACGTGGGAAACGATTTGCAGGATTTATTCGGCATTGATCCCCTCACTATCGGGGAAGCGACGAAAATTTCCAACGCCTTTTTCGCGGGAGGAAACGCGCGGGAGACGCTGGCCGCCCTGACGCGCATGGACGACGGGGTATTGGTATCTGAAGAAACGCGTGTCACCTACCAGCTCAACCCAGGCGACCCGCTGAACCTGCGCCTCCAGTCGGCGAAAGACCTTCAGTATCACACGGTGAAGTTCCACGTCGTGGGGGTCGTGCGCGAGTTCCCCACCGCGCCGAAAGACTCTTTTCTGGTCGTCAACTCGTCCTACCTGGTGCGTGAGACGGCCACCGATTCCGCGGAAACGGTACTTATGCGCGTGATGGGCGATCGGAACGCCGTAGCCCGGCGGGCGCGCGCCGTCGTGGCCGATATTCCGGGAGCTAAAGTAACGGACCTGGGATCGGTGCAGCGGGCGATCAGTTCCAGTCTGACGGCGGTCAGCCTTCAGGGGTTGACCCGGCTGGAATTGGCATTTGCCGTACTCCTGGCGGCGGGAGCCGCAGGACTGATTCTGGGCTTGGGGCTGTTGGAGAGGCAAAAAATGTTCGCCATTCTCAAGGGGCTGGGTGCCGACACCCGGCAACTCGGCGCATTTCTCTGGAGTGAAGCGCTGTTCATGCTCGTTCCGGGAATCGTCATCGGCGGCCTCCTCGGACTAGGCGTTGCGCAGGTGTTGGTGAAAATGTTGACGGGCATTTTCGATCCTCCTCCTGAAACCCTCACAATTCCCTGGCTGTATCTCGCGATCCTCTGTATCGCAGCCTTCGCCTCGACGGTTGCCGCGGTCGTGATGTTGAGAATATACTCGCGCCGTCGGGTGCTGGAAACTCTGCGGGGTCTGTAGTGCGGTTCTCGACCGAATGCCGTATTTGTAACGCCGGAAATATCGCCGGAAGCGATAATATCATTGTAAAAATCGAAAATATTTTTTCTGATTCAAGCAGTATTTACAGTGAATCCAATATCGAATTTTCCTTTTTCCATAAATACAGTTGTCCACGCTGACCCGCCTGTCTTCCGGGTATCGCGGGCAGGCGGCGAACCTGCTTAATGCATTTTATACGATTGCTTTGAGAGTAAAAGCGTGATAAAGGCATTAATCCGGTAGGCATTATCGAAGCAGCCATATATTCCGGCCTTTGGGACTGATAGAGAGAGAAACCCCTCACCCCACATTGCTGTAATTGTTTTTTGCTTGACACACAGGGCAATTTTTTATATATTGCAACCGGTTGCAATGGAAAAGAAAAAATTTCAGACCATAGATGATATTGCGCGTCTGGCCGGGGTTAGCAAATCCACGGTTTCCCGTGCCCTTAACGATAGCCCCCTGTTAAATGAGCAGACAAAGGAGCGTATCCGCGCCATCGCCAGGGAGCGTAATTTTCAGGTGCATATGCCGGCCCGCCGCCTGAGTACAAAGCGCAGCAACACGATCGCGTTTATTACCCATGCGCACTGTAGCCTGTTTTCTGTGGCTGACCTTTTCACATTGGAAATTATGAGCGGTCTAACCGCAGAGCTGCACCAAAACGGGTATGATCTGCTGCTGGTGACGGTGGATCCCAATGATACATCATGGGCTTCTCAGCACATTGATTCGGGGAAGGCCGACGGGTTTATCCTGATGACCTCTGCCTGCAAACAGGATCACATTAAAAGGCTTACGGAGATGGAGGCGCCGTTCATCGCCTGGGGCGTGCCCGATCCGAAATACAATTACTGCACGGTTACGGGCGATAATTTCAAGGGCGGGCGCCTGGCCACACAGCACCTGATCGAGCTGGGACGAACACGGATCGCTTTTCTGGGTGGGCCAAGGGCGGAACCGGAGGTACGGCTTCGGTATCAGGGATATTCTGCAGCACTGAAGGTTGCGGGTGGTTCCACAAATCCCACATTAGCGGAATACGGCGAATTTTCAGGTGAAGCAGGCGCCGAGGGAATGAGGAAACTGTTGAAGCGTGTCCCTGACCTGGACGCGGTTTTTATAAACAGCGATATAATGGCCATCACGGCCTTAAAAATACTGCAGCAGTCGGGGAAACGGGTGCCGGAAGATGTAGCCGTGGTAAGCTACGACAATCTCTCCATCGCCGAACAATCCACACCACCGCTTACCACAATCAGTCAAAACGTATACCTGGCAGGCAGGCTTTTGGCGCAAAACTTGCTGCAGTATTTACAGACGGGCGTTGTGACACACGTAACCGTACCTATAGAACTGATTAAACGACAGTCGGCCTGAATTATTTTTTTAATTGTTTTGCAACCGGTTGCAAAAAGGAGGAGATAAAATGGAACTTTTAGAGACACGCGGACCATATACCTTTGGTCCCTGGAAGGTTACCCAGATCGTGGAATGGGACGGTGAGTCCTTTCCTTATTCATTATTGTTTCCCGGTATTCCCGTCGATGAACTCCGAGCTTCTTTGCCCGCGGGGAATGACGGACGCCTTACGGATACCGGAATGATCATCACCAGTACCCAGCTGTTTGTACTGCAGGCGGCGGATAATGTTGTTCTGATAGAACAGGGAACCGGGAACGGGAAATCACGCCCGGAAGCACCATATTGGAATCACCAGAACCTTCCATATAAGGAAACCCTCGCCTCATTAAGTATCAGGCCCGAGGATGTGGATTATGTCTTTTTTTCACATCTTCACAAGGACCACGTGGGCCTGGCGACCACGCGGATCAATGATCACTGGAAGCCGACATTTCCCCGGGCCACATATATTCTCAACCGGCGTGAGTGGGATTACTGGAACGGGCTGGGCCCTAAAGACCCGCTCAGACATCCCTGTATTGAGGACAGCGTGTTTCCCGTGGTGAATGAGGGCCGCGCACGTTTTGTAAGGCACGACGAACTTGTCGGCGGGATCAGGATTCACGAAGCACCGGGACATACACCGGGATCTCTGTTGTTTGAGGCTGAAGGCTGCGGGCTTTGGTTTATCGGTGATATGCTTCATCATCCGGCCCAGGTTACCCATCCGGAGTGGCCGTCCGCCGACTTTGATACGGATCCGCTGGAAAATCAGGCGCAACGGCATCGCTATTTCAAGATATTCGCGGAGTCCGGCGCCGGGATCCTGGGCGTTCATACCGGAAACCTGTTCCGCATTAAAGAAACGCAACACGGGCGCTATAGTATTTGCTACCAAACCTAAACCGGTTTTTGTGAAAGGAGAGAACATGAAAAAAGCGTTAATTATTAATGGAAGCCCGCACAAAAACGGGCCCACAGCCAAGATACTGTCCATGATCGCCGATATGCTGTCGCAAACCCACAAAACCGAACAGGTTCATGCTTATGACTTGCAGATAAAACCCTGCATCGGTTGTTTTAAATGCAGGCCGGACAAAAGCTGTATGTTACCGCAAGACGATGGCCAGCGTACGGGCAAAAAGATCACAGAGTCCGATCTGCTGGTTGTGGGCTCTCCCACGTACTGGGGAAATATAACGGCGCCCTTAAAATCGGTGTTTGACAGAAATGTGATGACCTTTGAGGATTTTTCCGGCGGTACGCCAAAACCCAAAATGACCGGCAAGAAGGCATTTATCGCCGTTACTTCGGGCTCAGGGGTAAAACAGTATAAAAAAATTTCTCAAAGCTACGGGGCCGTTCAGGCCATTAAAACCGTACTGCAAAGCGCAGGGTACGAGGTTGTGGGGGTCGTAAACATGTACAGTTCATGGGACTTTGACACATACAAAAACAGGGTCGAATCTCGCATTAAAAAGATCTTTAAAAGGAGAAAGGAGTTACTTTCATGAAAAAGCCTAATATCGCGGTGGTGTATTTTTCCGGTACATATGTAACGAAAAGTTATGCCGAAAGCATACACACCCAACTGACGAAAAAAGGCTGTGCAGCGGAGTTGTTCGACATTACTCCTTTTTCCGCACGCCGCACACCTTTTTCCGTGGAGCCGTTCGACGGTATTATCTTCGGTTTCCCAGTGTACGCGGATTTTGCACCCAGCGTAATCAATGCATGGCTTCCCACGCTTAAAGGCAATGGTAAACCATGCGCGCTTTTTATTACCTACGGCGGCCGGACCTCCGGTTATGCTCATTACCACACCCTCTCGCTGCTTCGTCAGGCCGGATTCAACGCGCAGTTTTCAGCGGAATTCCTGGGACGCCATACATTTAACGTTACAGGGTGGAACATGCTGCCCGACCGGCCGAATGAGCGCGATTTCAGCATGGCAAGAGAGTTTACCCTTCTTGCCATGGAACGATTCGCCACTCCCGTAACACAGGGATTGTGTCTGCAAAAACCATTCGGGTATGATCGTGCCCTGGAAGATCTGCAAAACAATCGACCCACAACGGAACGCAGATGGACAAACCCCATTCGCGCGGGTGAATGCTCGATGTGCGGCTCCTGCGAGCGCAACTGCCCCACGCAGGCCATAGACCACCGTACAGGCATGTCCGATCCGATCAAGTGCATCGATTGTATGCGCTGCATGTATGACTGTCCGGACAAGGCCCTGAAGGCCGACAAGCAGATGGGCGAATACTATCCGACATTTCTGGAGGAATGGGGACTTTCGGATGAGCTTCTATCCCACAAACAAAGCAAACTCATCACAGCTCCCTGGCAGGCGGTGGGTTAATGGTACATTTTATTGAAAAGGAGAATTGCAATGGAAAAAGATTATATTGCCGAGCAGATCGGTTGGCTGGACGGGATCTTCACCAATCCCCGAAATCCCGGACTTTTCCCCAATAAAGAACAGGCCGTTATCCAGAGGGAGCTGGCGGAGCGCTGGCCGCGGGAAAACCGGCTTGAACTGATAAAGGATATCTACGCAAAATATGGTGAAGAACGGACGCTCGCGGTGATCGACAAGATCATATGGGAAAACTGCAGACTGGACTGGGAGCAGGCGGGCAGGGAAAAGGATAATTCCCTGGAAAACTTTATAAAAATCCTCTGGGAACCCCTAAAAGAAGAAGGTTTTGAATATTCGTTTGAAAAACAGGGCAACCGCATGCAGTTCAGGGTAACCAAATGCCCCATGTACGACTTGGCAAAAAAACTCGGCGCCGAAAAATGGATGTACCATCTGCTCTGCCTGACGGACGAGCCCGCTATAACCGGCTTTAACGACAAAATAAAATTCGAGCGTACCAGGACCTTAATGCAGGGATACGCGGACTGCGATCATTGTTACATCGATCTTTCATAACCGGAATATGTTCATTTCGGTTTTATAGGTCATTTTTACGTTATTATGCTGCGCGTGTTGATTGAACAACCCGCGCAGTTTTTCCATTATCATCTTATGTTGCGGGGTTCCGGGCGGCGGACAGTATGACGTCGACTCCAGCCTTCCCTTTAATCCCTTAAAATCAAAACTCTGCTCAAAATCGAATACAACCTGTTCGATCTCACTGCCGCCGAACAGGTTTTTTAATTCCTGCGTACCGTAGTAGATACTGAGGATCTTTTTGTAATCATTTCCGTACTGCCGTAATAGGCCTTCATAATCCCGCATAAAACCGGAGCCTGAAAGGTACCGGTTGTTCCAGATCAAAACAATGGAACCGCCCTTCCTTAAAATCCGTTTAAACTCAAGGGCCGCTTTTTCCGCTTCAAACCAATGAAAGGCCTGGCCCACAACTATCAGGTCAACCCAATGATCAGCGAGCGGAATTGCCTCAGCCGAACCGTCAAAGGAAATAAATCCCTTGTTTGTCTTGAATATGTTTTCTGCGGCCCGCCGCATCTCCCGGTTGGGTTCAACCGCGCGCACTTCATAACCGTGCTTCAGGAATAGCTCGGACAGCTTACCGGTCCCTGAGCCTATATCGGCGATTACACTGCTTTTTCGCAGGAATCCGTTCGCTTCCAGGTAGGTGATTACCCCGTCCGGATATCCCGGCCTGTATTTTACGTAATTGCCGGTGCGCTTCGAAAAACGCTCTTTGGGGTTTAATGATTTTATATTCATTTTTTCAGGAGGCATCGGGAACCACCAGCGGCCGTTCGGTGTTTAACAAGCGTTTTAACTCAGTTGATTCGTTCGGCATATGGCCCTCATTCTTCCCGGCTCCGTCCCCAGTCATTTAAATAGGACGCATAGGCGCTGATTTTCACGCTATTTGCATCAATACAAGCATGATCGTGTATCTGTTCCAAATGAAAATCTTCCAGCATATCGACCTCAAGATGTGAAAAATAGTGCCGGATCGCATCAAGAATATACTTGTTTTCGCCTTCCGATTTCCCTGCCCGGATAGAGATACTCACACCGTATTTACCCCGTGGGAAGGCAATGCCGCCATCACTCGTATTGCAGTATGGGGTGGTTCGGTCAAAGAATACCTTCAACTGGCCGGTGACGTATCCCCAGTACGACGGGGTGGCAATGCATATTATGTCGGCCGCGCAAAACTGCCTGTA
Source organism: uncultured Spirochaetaceae bacterium (assembly GCA_964638895.1). Lineage (GTDB taxonomy): Bacteria > Spirochaetota > Spirochaetia > SZUA-6 > RPPD01 > JAFGGG01. The sequence continues at coordinate 8,626 of CAZWYY010000038.1, forward strand.
TAATGCCGGGTAATCGTCATCCTGTATACATCGGTGTCTTGTTTTACACGTGCCGCAGCCCAGGCAAAAATTAATGTTATAATCCGCTATCTGCTCCTTCACCGCTTCAAATACGGTTTTATCTATCCCGGCGATTATATGGTCGATCAAACGATTTGTATTGCCGTCCCTCCTGGGGCTGCCGTTTAAAAACAGTATCCTCATGACCGGTCCATCCACTTGCTTACCAGCGGAACCTTTATTTCCTTCATTTTTTTAATCAATTCATCGGCGTCTTCCTCAAACACAACCATTTTTCTGTGTTCCTGCTTTATGAATCCTTCGGCCACCGCGTTATCCAAAAACTCCTCCAGCTTCTTATAGTAATTATTTATAGTAAAAAATCCCATTGGTTTACGGTGATACCCCAACTGCGCCCAGGTTAATAATTCAAATATCTCTTCAAGCGTCCCGTAACCCCCGGGCAGGGCGATAAACGCGTCGGATAATTCAAACATCTTCTGTTTACGTTCATGTAACGTGTTCACGACAATTAATTGGGTCAGGTTGTTATGTTTCACCTTGTCCGCGATATCCCGCGGGATTACACCGATAATCTGCCCTTTATACCTGATCACGGTATTGGCCAGTACTCCCATCAAGCCGATATCCGCCCCGCCGTACACCACCCGGTAATCATTGTACACCAGTGTTTTGGCCAATATGATTGTGTTCTCCACATACAAGCGGTTGTTTCCCGTATTGGAACCCAGATTGATACATATGGTTTTCACTCCCATCCTCCCGCGGTTTTTTGTCCGATAATCCGCGTCACCTGCCTGTACAGGACAAAGGCCAACAGCAGACACAGCGGATTAATAACGGAATGAAACAGGAAAAACCTGTGCATCCCTATGCCAAATAGGGGAATATCCAGGTCGGGAAATCGGAAAAAAATGATAATCCCTGCCAGACTGAGGGCGACTGTTATGATATGGTAGATGTTCTTTTGCATGACGTTATACATCCCGTCTACTTGCCGACGGCACACGTGATTATTTATTTTTTCCCTGTCCCTCTTTTACCTCGTCTACAAACAGCACGCGCGCGCCGATCTGGGTGCCGTCCACGGAAAAGGTAAGTATATAGGTTCCTGGCTGGGGGAAAACAACGCCCAAAATAGCCGGAGTAAGCTCAACCACATCGTTCCGGCCCCTTACATCGAACTGCCCGTTTAAGGGCATGATCACCTGGTTCGTTTCTTCACGCACAAGGGTCAGGGCAAACTCATGTTTTCCCTCCAGGTTGGTAACGGCCGCGTATATGGCCCAGTGCGGGAAGGTGATGGGAAACTTTTTGGAATAAAACCTGTTGAAGGTACCGATTATGCCCCGTTTGCCGTTATTTTCTATTATAATCTTGTCCGCGAACAGTAGACCCACCAAAACCGGTTCACTCATATTGGAACATACTATAACAAAGAAGGCGGATAATTACAATTTGTTTTTAATAATCCACTCATTGGCGCGCCGTTTGTTCATTGACCCGGTATCCACCGCGATCCCCTTACTTTGGGCCAGTTCCCTTATCATGGCAAGCTGGGTTTTTATGCTTTTTCAAGAGGGCCTCTATATTCGATGGGTTGTTGTAGGCATTGGCGTGGGAAAAGATAAAGATGGTGTCTTTAGTTGTTCTTTACCGTCTCCAGGCAGCTTTTGTCATGCACGTCGAAACCCGCAAAAAACGGATAGAACCGTTCCGGGTACGCGGTATACGCCTCCCAGGCCATGCGGTCTGTTTCAACGGCCCGTGGTTCGGAAATGGCGCCGAACAATACTATTTTATCGATATGATATTTATTCCACACCGATAAAGACTGCTTATACTTGTACGAATCATGGTTGTGAACGTCGATTACCGTCAAATTCTTATACCCGCGCGCCTGTGTGGTTGTATCTCCGCACGCTATAATAAAGAACAACACCAGCGCATATGCCATCGTCCTCATTTCCGTCTCCCCCTATGGTTTTCGTACCACCAAAAAAAACCTATGCTCCCTGGTAAAAAAGCCGTTATCTTGAACTATCTTTTCATGCAGCCTTTTAAGGCCCTCCCTGTTCTTTTCGATATCAAAATCCGCTATCTGCCACTGAATCACCCGGAGGTAATATATTACGGCGCCGATATCCCTGAATACCGTGCGGGGAAAAAACTCCCGGGCCCGGAGCGGTTGGATCCCATGCTTTTTAAACCTGCCGACCGCTTCTTGCAGGTCCCACTCCTGACGATCACGGCCCTTATCACCAAAAAAATGGTTTAACTCGATGTTGTTCTGCGCACCTACCTGCTGGGTGATAAACACGCCATGCTTTTGCATTACACGCAGCAGCTCACTCACTCTGAATGATCCGTGACGGTTTATTATCAAATCAAAGGTCCCGTCCGCAAAGGGCAACTTTCCCTGGGAATCACACTCCACCACCTGTACTCCCAGGGATCCTAGTCGCTTCCCGGCCACGGCCACATTCGGAGCATAGTTCTCGGTGGCATATACTTTGTCAGGCAATGATTTAAAGCTTGACAACAGCTCCCCGCCGCCGGTTTCCATATCCAGCAGGCTCTGGGATTGCCGAAGGTATCGCTCAACGGTTTTAGGATAATCCCACGGCAGCTCCTCGGCCGTGTAACGTCCTTCAAGAAAAGAGAAATCCCAGCCCTCAAGCGGCGCGTGGGCTGCCTGCTCATAATATTGCTCAAACGCGCTTTGATAATTCATGGCTATAAAATTCCGAAAAAATGGTGCTTGTGTCAAGTTACCTATATTAAATACCCGATATTTATATTATTGTAAACAATAGGTTAATAGAGTATAATCAAAAGGCGAATAATTATGCGTCGGTTTAACGTCGACATTGTAAAAATAGCAATTCTCATCGATATTATCCTTGTCAGTGTCGCATTAATTTTATTCATGGTCCGGTTTGCGTTCCAGGTTCAATTCATTCCGCTTCAGCCTGCCGTCGCGGTGTGTTTATTGTTAATTATTTTCGCGCTCTGCTCCTCAGTCGCTGTTTATGTTCTTTTTCGTTCACAAATATCCGAACCGGTGAAAACCCTGGGCGACGTCCAGCACGCATTGATACATAACAACCTTAAGGATTTCAATATAGCGATTTCCGAGCTGGCCAGGGGGAACCTTACCGTCAAACTGGAGCACATCACCGCGACATTCCCGAAGAACAGGACCGGCGGATATATCGGTACGCTTGCGCGGCAGTACCACGAGGTGGCGGCCGCGCTCACTGAATGCATCAACGATTTTAACAGCATCACCTCCGTGCCCTGCAGACGTATCTGTTACGTAGGCGCGGACAGCTTTTTAGAAGGCGAGATGTGCGGCGAGATACTGGGCGGATTATTAAACGGTGAAGGCAAGGTCGCCGTTTTAATGCATAGTTATTCCCGCTCGGCCCAAAATATCCGCAAAAAAGGATTTACCAGCGCCCTGACCAACAAATATCCGTCAATCGAAATAGTCGAAACAATAGAAGAAAACGAAAGCCATGATAAAACCTATGCCTGTACAAAAGAGCTGGTAAAAAAATACCCCGATCTAAAGGGTATTTATATCACGGAAGGCACAACGCCCGCAATGGCCGCAAGGGCACTGGAAGAGTCGGGAAAGAAGGGAATCATAAAAATTGTAGCCCATGATATTACCAGGGAGACAATCCGTTATATGAACCAGGGCCTTATTTCTGCAACCGTGTCCCAGAATCCTTATATGCAGGGGTATAATCCACTCGTCTACCTTTATAACTACCTGGTAAAGAAGGAAACACCGGCTACGGCGCGCATACTGACCCATTTGGAAGAGGTAAACAGCGGAAATCTGCAAAAATATTGGGACCCTGTTTCCGGAGAAATTTTATCCGAAAGGGCTCGGCAGCTTCTGGTCAAACCTCTGGATAATATCAGGGAAGAACGATTTAAGATCGCCATCATACTGCCCGATAAAAATGGTTTTTGGGAACCGGTTTATAAGGGCGCCCAGGAAGCGGCCGCCGAACTTCAGAAACATTCGACCGAAGTCAAGGTTATTGTTCCCGGGCAGGTGCAAGCGGGTGAGACAACTAAAAAAGTTTTTAAGAATATAATCGATGAACTGGTTTCTGACCAATACCGGGCCGTGGCCCTGCCCCTTTTCGATAAGGAGTTGATCCCCCATATCAATAGTCACGCTGAACAAGGTATTGCTTTCGCCACGTTAAATTCCGAACCGTTAAGTTTCCGGGGCATGTTTTCCAGCCTGCTTAACAATACACTGCACCTATCCAGGGCCAGCGAGGATATGGCCGCGGCCACAACCCAACTTGGATATGCCGCGGGTAAAATCAGCGAGACCATGAACCTGATAAATAACAGTGTCTCCAACCAGGTGGCACAGCTCGGTGAAACCGAACAGCAGATTAATCTGTTGCTTAATTATGTGGCCGATGTAACGAAAAAATCCTCCCTCAGTTTCGACAGTGCGGATAAAACCCAGGCTTCGGCCAGAAAGGGAGCGGAGATCGTGGATAACAGCAACAAGGTCATGGCCGACACATTGAAATCCACACGGATGGCCACCGAACAAATGAGCAGGCTGAGTGAAAACGCCCTCAGAATCCAGGATATTGTGAGTCTGATCAATGATATCGCCATGAGGACAAACCTGATCGCCATAAACGCCTCCATCCTGGCCGCAAGGGCCGGAAAACAAGGCAGGGAATTTACCGTTGTGGCCCAAGAAATCATCAACCTAGCGGATAAATCCGCCCATAACAGTGAGGAGATCCAAACAACCGTCAATACGATTCTCGCAAATATCCGTGAAACCACACGCATGATCTCAGAGGGAATGGATGATATAGATAAAAGCTCTCAGCTTGCTCAGACCGCGCAAGAGATGCTGAACACCATCGTGGCGGCATCTACCGAAAATAAGGCCGGCATCACGGACATTGTGGATGAAATCAACAAAATGAAATCCGCGTCCGAGTCCGTACACTCGGCCATGGCCATATTGGATCGTATCAATAAAAAAAATACCGAAGCTATTGCCGAGGTCACCACCTCGATCCGCGAAATCAGCAACCAGGTAGGGGAAGACAGCAAGGTCGCCCAGACGTTAAACCAGATAGCGCGTTCACAAAATGACCTCCTGGCCCAGTTCTTCTTCAATGAAAAAGCGGAGTAATTTTATAATGAAATCCGTAAAACTTCTCGCCATACATGAATTACGGATACTCAATGTACCGCCTCCGGCGGGGCCCAAGAAACATGAGGTCCTGATTAAGGTTGGTGTGGTGGGAATCTGCGGATCCGACATTCATTACTATAAAATGGGAAGAATCGGTTCACAGGTTATCGAATTTCCTTTTACAGTGGGACACGAAACGGCCGGAACAATCATGGAGGTAGGATCGCGTGTTAAAAATCTGCACCCGGGCCGGCGGATCGCCGTGGATCCCCTTGTTGCCTGTCATACCTGCTCGCAGTGTAAAGCGGGCAGGTACAACACCTGCCTGAACCAAAAATTTCTGGGCTGCCCCGGACAGATGGAGGGGGCTCTTTCCGAATACATCGTGTTGCCGGAGGACTGTTGTTACCCTCTTCCGGACAATGTCTCGCTTGAGGAGGGTGTACTCTGCGAGCCGCTGGCCATCGGATTTTATGCCGCGTTGCAAGCTGGGGAGCTTAAACCAGCGGGTCTTAAAGGAAAAGCGGTGGGTATCCTGGGCAGCGGCCCCATAGGATTAAGCGTCATGCTTGCCTGCAGGCAAAATTTGGCCGCCGATGTATATATGACGGATATCCTCGATTACCGCTGTGACCTGGCCCGCAAAAACGGCGCCTCATGGGCGGGAAACCCGCTGCGGGAAGATATCGCGGCAATAATCACCCGGCGGGAGCCGTCTTTTCTTGACATCGTGTTTGAGTGCTGCGGCAAACAGGAAGCGCTTGACCTGGCTTTGTCGCTGACTAAGCCCGGCGGTAAAATAATGATTGTAGGAATCCCCGAATCAAACTCGTATTGTTTTCAGGCCGACACCGCGCGCCGCAGGGAAATTACCCTGCAAAACGTGCGCCGCCAGAACCAATGCACAAAACTTACCATAGACCTTGTGGCCTCCGGCGAGGTAGCTCCCCTTTTTATGGCGACCCACCATTTCCCTCTGGCCGAAGTAACAAAAGCCTTTACGCTGGCTGAAGATTACGGGGACGGCGTGATCAAGGCCATGGTCCATTTCTGACCGTCAGCCGATTGTTACGATCTTCTTTCTGAAAGTTCAATGGGAGAGCAATCCCTACTCACGGCCACAATACCGGGCTTTATTTGCGCCATATTGTTCATCTTTTACCTCCGCACTTTACAATCGGCTTTGTCCGTAATATGCGTCCGTCCCATGTTTGCGATTATAATGTTTCTTAATCAGGGTTTCTTTCAGCCTATGGACATTATTATTTATTTGTTTTGTGAGATACGCCATTTTTGCCAGCTCCTCGAGTACCGTACTGTGGTACACGGCCTTTTCCGGGGTTGCTCCCCAGGTGAACGGCCCATGACAGGCGACAAGCACCATGGGTATCTCCTCGTAGGAAAGATCCTTGAAGGTCTCAACGATAAGCCTGCCGGTTTCGGTTTCGTAATCCCCCTCTATGGCCCTGTCACTCATGACATTCGTGCAGGGGATATCCGCCGCCAGATGATCGGCGTGGGTTGTACCCAGAATGGGAATGGGCAGCATGGCCTGGGCCCAGGCCACAGCGTAGGTGGAATGTGTGTGTACGATACCGCCGATTTTGGGGAAATGCCTGTATAACACAACGTGTGTTTTGGTATCGGACGACGGCTTGAAATCACCTTCCACAATCCTGTTTTCCAGGTCTATCACGACCATGTCGTCCGGTTTTAAATCGGAATAGGGTATGCCGCTTGGTTTGATGGCAAAGACCCCCATTTCCTGATCAAAACAGCTTACGTTCCCAAAGGTGTAAAACACCAACCCTCTTTTGGGAAGCTCCATGTTGCATTCGAAAGCCTTACGTTTTAAATTTTTATAGATACTCATCTTATTACCTCTTGTGGGTCTGTTTCTCCACAAACATCCCCAACGCTGAATATTTTTGATATAACCTTTTATAAACCCGGGCAGAAGCGGCGGCCGTCAAGGCCTGGTCCGCGTCCGGGGTCCGCCTTCCGTTAAGCCAGTCCAGCGCCACAATTCCCGATTCGCCGGCTGGAATCTTTTCGGCCTGGGCGCTGAGCTCCGGGATGATTCTCCGCTGCAAATGAGGAAGCAGGTTTTGCTTTTGATTTTCATCAAGTATATTAGTTACGGGCCAGAGCAGGGTCTCCCTGAACCAGGCATAGATATCCCCGAACGCGCTCTGTCCGGCTTCCAGGCCCAGCATACCCGGCACTATGGATCCGTTTACCTGGCCGCAGAGGCCGGGTACAATCCTTTCCGCCGCAGCGTCATGAGGCATGATAAGCATATCGCAGGTTGAGGTGCCGATGACCTTGCTCAAGATATACGGTTTTATCTCACCGCCCACCGCGCCCATATGCGCATCAAATGTGCCCACACCCACGGCCACGCCGGTGTGTAATCCCAGGCGCTGCGCCCATTCGTCGGCAAGGTTACCCACCTTTATATCGCTTGTGTAAGTTTCCGTGTATAATCTCCGCCGCAACCCCTCCAACAACGGGTCCAGGCTGTGCAAAAACTCATCCGACGGCAGGCCTTGAAAAGACTCATGCCACATGGCTTTATGCCCGGCCGCGCAGCGGCTGCGCTTTATGGCCAGGGGATTTGTATTTCCACAGAGCAGGCCGGGCAGCCAATCACAATGCTCAACCCATGAAAAAGCCCGTTTTGCGACCTCTTTGTCCTCACGCAACACATGCAGAAGCTTTGCCCAAAACCATTCCGATGAATATATGCCTCCCACATATTTTGTGTAATCAGGTTCTTCCCATGTCCGCGCCGACTCATTTATCTCCCGCGCCTCCTTCAGCGCCGTGTGGTCTTTCCAGAGAATAAACATGGCATTGGGATTTTCCTCCAGGCCCGGTAACAGTGAAAGCGGGATTCCGTTTTCATCAACGGCTACCGGTGTAGAACCCGTCGTGTCTATGGATATGCCCTGAATCTTTCGCGCAATGTCTCCTCCTGCCCGGGCCAGCGCGTCCTTTACCGTAAACTCCAACCCCTCGATATAATCCAGCGGGTGCTGACGAAACCGGTTTGCCGCAGGATCGCAATACATGCCGTCCGCCCAACGCTTATACCCCCAAACGCTTCCCGCGATTTCCCTGCCGCCGGCGGTGTCGACAATCAGCGCACGCACGGAATCCGTTCCGTAATCAACGCCAATTACATACTTTTCACCTTGCATTTGCGCTCCTTTATGCGTGTTAACGTTAACGCGTCTATTCATAAATCACAACCAGCGCACATACACCCCTTCAGTTACTCCTTCAATTTTCCTCTTCCCTAAAATTATAATGTTGTATATACGAATCCAGATTTTCCTTTGTAATAATCTCTATCGGAAGCAGTTTCTTTTGTTCCACGTCGGTTCTAAGCACAATCTTTGCGTAAAGCGCCATAATTCCTTCGTATCCCTGGCGCAATGGCTGCTGGTTGATGATAAAATCCACCGATCCTGTTTTCAAACACCGTATATTTTCCTTTATTAAATCATATCCGATAATATGGATCTTACAATTCAGGTCCAATGCGGTTATCGCGTCCGCGAAATAATGCGTAGACGCATTGGGCACGAAAATTCCTCTCAGGGCATGGTTTTCATCAAGGATTTTTTTGGTAAGGATATCAAAGGCGTTGAACTCTTCGATATCGGGCAGGGAATATTGTGTGATGGAAACCAGGGGGTTGTCCCTGAAAAACGCCTGGAACCCGGAGGCACGAATGTTGATATGGTAATCGGGCGGCGTAATCACGATTACGGCCAGACTGCCCCTGTTTTGGATTAACACGGACATCAGCTTTCCGGAGGTCAATCCGCCCAGGAAAGAGTCCTGGCCGATAAACGACAGTTTGCCGCAGTTGGGAATATCGGCGTTAAAAAGTACGTACGGGTTCCGGGGCGGGTATTCGTTCAGGTATTTTTCCACCAGGCGTGACAGGACCGGCGCGATTAAAAAACCGTCATTTTTATCCTCGAGCGCCCGTTTATATTCATCGATAAACGAGCTGTCCAGGTAGCGGTCGTAATAATAAAACCTGAAGTTTATCTTAAAATGCGCCAGCTCCTCTTTCGCCTGTTCCATGCCTTTTTTTGAAATCCGCCAATAATTGTCGTTTTGATGAGCATACGGCATGATGATCCCGAAATTGTGGGTCCTGGCCTTCACCAGCTGGCTGGCGATAATATTGGTTTTGTACCCGGTTTCCCGGATAATTTTTTCCACCTTTTTCCTGGTGCTGTCCGAAAAGCGGCCGCGATTGTGAATTACCCGGTCCACTGTACCGATCGATACATCAGCCATTCTGGCAATATCTTTAATGGTTATCATATTCAACCTACCATCATGCGTTAAGGTAAACGCTATGTTTATTTCATATTAATAAATATCCGCGGTCTTGTCAAATCATCCGTGACCGGCCCAAGAGGGAACGTTAACGCAAATATCCTGAAAAATAGGCCTCATTCCAGCGAAGTTCTTTTTTAAACCCGGATATGTTTGTGGTCTCGTCTATTACCAGAAACTCCACCCCTGCCATTTCGGCGAAATCCTCCAGATGTTCCCTGCGGACAGCCTTGGAAAAGCCGGTGTGATGCGCTCCGCCGCCAAGAATCCATGCCGCGGCCGCGGTTTCGAGCTCCGGTTTGGGGGTCCACAGCACCCTGGCCACGGGCAGCCGCGGCAGATCGGGGGCCTCTTCCACCTCTACCTCGTTTACCAGTAGGCGGAAGCGGTTGCCTAAATCGATCAGGCTGGCGTTCAGACCCCGCCCGGACGCCGTGTCAAATACAAGCCGGGCCGGATCTTCTTTGCCGCCGATTCCGAGCGGATGCACTTCAAGCCGGGGAGTCCCGGAAGCAATGGACGGGCAGACCTCGAGCATATGCGCGCCCAACACCTTGTTGCCCTCCGGATGCAGATGGTAGGTGTAATCCTCCATAAACGAGGTCCCGCCCTCCAACCCCTGCGACATCACCTTCATGCTCCGTACCAGGGCGGCGGTCTTCCAGTCACCCTCGGCCCCGAAGCCGTAGCCCTGGGCCATCAAGCGCTGGACCGCCAGTCCGGGCAGTTGCGCAAGCCCGTGTAAATCCTCAAAGGTTGTGGTAAAGGCCGCGAATCCCCCCCTTTCCAGGAAGGTCTGCAGCCCCACCTCAATGCGGGCCGCCTGGTAAATCGATCCGTATTTTTTATCCAGAACGTCCTTTGCTAGCTGGTATGAATCCCCGTACTCGCGGATTTTTTGTTTTATCTCATCCTCCGGGGCCGCGTCCACTTCATGTACAAGCTCTCCCACGCCGAAGCCGTATACCGAATAACCGAAACGAATCTGGGCCTCAACCTTGTCCCCTTCGGTTACCGCCACCTCCCGCATATTATCACCGAAGCGCGCTATTTTTAGTTTATGGGAATCATCCCAGGCCAGGGCCGCACGTATCCAGGTTTCCAGTTTTTCCAGGGTCGTCCTATCCTTCCAGTAACCGACGATAACCTTTCTGGCTATCCGCATCCTGGCGGCGATAAACCCGAATTCCCTTCCACCGTGGGCGGACTGATGCATGTTCATATAGTTCATGTCCAGGGTCTGCCAGGGAATATCCCTGTTATACTGGGTATGAAGATGTACAAAGGGTTTGTGTAACATACCAAGCCCCGCGATCCACATCTTGGCGGGAGAGAAGGTGTGCATCCAGGTGATAAGCCCGATACAGGCGGTATCGGAATCGGCCTCAAGGCAAATTCTGGTGATCGCCTCCGGCGACACAAGTACATTTTTCTTTACAATCTTTACAGGCAGGTTTATATGTTGCCCCAAATACGCCGCTACCTGCCCGGCGTCTTCATCCACCTGCTTCAACACCTCATCCCCGTAAAGATGTTGGCTTCCCGTTAAAAACCAGATTTCTGACGTTTGTGCCTGTGTTTTCATTTGTAAATTAATTGATAAGCATTTTTATATACTTAGTCAAGATATTTTTATAAGGAGGAGCGACGTGCGTACGTATGTTGAGGCGGCCTGAATCTATGCGCCGAGTTTCTTCTCATAAAATTTGGAGCATTTATAGAACGCATACCCGTCCCGCTCGTAAAACACATGGGCGCGCGAGCGCATGATATTGCTGTGGAGCTTCACGACGGACAAGCCCCTGCCGCGCGCCGTATTCTCTATCTCACGCAAAAGCCGAGCGCCCACGCCCTTGCTGCGCTCTGTTTTTTTTACCAAAAGCTGCACGATCTCCACATACGGTTCAAACCCGATATCGAAACAATCCCTGGTCTGGACATAGGCCAGCACGGAATCCCCTTCGGTTGCCAAAAGAATGCGGTTTTCCGGGCGCTTCAGCGCCCCGTTAATCTGGGCCCTGAGGGCTTCCCTGTGCACCTCCAGGTCTTTGTCCCAGTCCTGAAAGAGTGTAACAAATTCATTAAAATGCTTATCCGTATACGCTTCAACCCGCATGTCCATATCCTCATTCCTTCAGTTGCCTGCCGATGGAAAAGGTCCTGCCCAGGTTTCCTTCCGCCGCGGCATAGTGTGTTCTCATGTACGCCAGTGGCCGGAGTTTTTCAAAGTCATGCGCGCCGCCGCCGACAAACTCCTCGTTCATATGCGCCTCGGTTATGCGGCCGATAAAATAATCGTGCGAGGGCAGCCCCACCACGCGTTCCACGGTACAGCCGAGGTTCAGCGGGCACTCCTCAATCAGGGGCGCGCCGGCGAGTTCACCATAAAACAGGGAAAACCCGCAGACCGCGGCCTTGTCAGTGTCACGGCCCGAGGTGATGCCGCAGAAATCGGTCTCTACCGCCAGGTCGGCGGAGGGTACGTTCACTGAAAATTCCTTCACCTTGGAGATGAGTTCGTGGGTAAAACGCGACCGGCGGATCCCCACGCCGAGCATGGGCGGCTCGGAATTGACGATCCCGGCCCAGGCAATGGCCGCAAAACTGATGTCTTTGCCGCGCCTGCATCCCACCAGCACGGCGGGCAGGGGGAACAGCAGCGGCGCGGGGCTTACCTTTATCTTCATGTCATACTCCTCCGGTTTTTAATTCGCAGGGTTATTCTTCCCGGTCCTGCATAGTATGCTCAAGCCACACCATCGGTATCTGTATATTGATGTATACCTTATACTCATTCGGCGAATCGGCGGATTTTACATTGAAAACATCATATGCCGTTCCGTCTATAGTGGTAAATGACTGCATTGTGTGTTCAAGCTTCAGGTATCCTAAGATTATATATTCTTCCCTGACATTGATTACGTTATACGCGGTTTCAGGTGTGAGGCCGTCAGCCCCCCGTATGATTGATTTTATCAACCCAAGCGCGATTGAGGCGTGCCGGCGGGCAAGATCCTCGTTTCCCGCCGCCTCGTAAACTTTCATTGCGTAAAAATGCAGATCAATGAGCACAAAGCTGCTTTTTCCGTTCGCTTCCACCAGTTCGATGATCTTATTGTAATCCCCGCTTTGGTATGCGGTTTGCATTTCATCTATAATGTCCAAATTATACGGATTATAAAACTCGGTTTCCGTATAAGCAAAGCGCAATCTGCGGTAGTCTTCCACATCAGCGTTGTTATGTAAAACAAACTCAAGCAGGTCTTCATACGTATTCTCACCTTCTGCGTATAAAACACATACAAAGGCTATTATAAAGAAGGTGATACACAGGCACTTCTTCATACGATTACCTTTATTTAAATACCTCGCTCAACCCCTGCGAGGCCGCGTACACGGTTCCCACCCCGCTGATGAAATCGGCGATATACAGGGCCTCCATTATTTCTTCTTTGCTTGCCCCGTGCTCCATGGCCTGCCTGGCCAGGGAAGCAACCCCGCCGGCCGCGCCGTGCCCGGCGTCCAGCGCCATGCCAATCAGGTATTTCACCTTGACGGGCAACGCTCCCGGCTTGAACGCATGGTCCCTGTCCTGTGCCACCTTATTAAAAAATCCCGGGTCTATTTTTTTAATGGTTTCCAATGGATGCCTGTCCATGTTTTCCTCCTTTGATGGCTTGAGATATTTCATCTAATAAATTGTACTCAATTCAGAAATACGTTAACAGATTCAGATTTGACTTTATTTTGAAATACATGATACCGTTTTGTTCCAGTCCGGAGATGACCTCAAAGTTCTTTCCGTCCGTACGCAATACCACCCTCTCCCTGTTTTCGGATTCTATAATCAAATAATACGTGCCCGCAAACTTCACCGTATCCTTTTGGTAATTATTGAGTCTATCCATAATCATCTGAATCTGTTCCGGATCCGTTATCTCCCTTTTATTGATTTCTCTCCCTATGTATTCATGTGTCCGGTCCTCGATGGTTATTTTAGTCACGCGGCCTTCAAGGAGGATCTGTTTGCAACCCCCAAGAAGGCTAGAAATAAAAAAGAGCAAAATTATTCCCTTAAATATACCGCCGCCAGCCATGGCTCATTATAGCCCGGTGGGCGGTCAGTGTAAAGTCCGTCCCGGCTCTTATTATAATGTGTACAAAGTTTTAAATCCCATATATATTAAAAACGCCAAAAACTGATGAATATAAAAACCGGTTTAAGCAATATATACGGTCTGTTGAGGTCGGTCAGACTCACGGTAGGGCTGCTCATTTATTTCGCCGTAGCACTTGCGGCCGCCACCTTTATTCCCCAGACCGGGGGAGCGCCGGGCCCCGCCGGTATGTCCTCCGCCGCCGGGGAAACCGGCCCGGATTCACTGCTTGCGCTGCTGGGACTGACCAATTTCTTTATTTCCGTGTGGTTCATCCTTCCCCTCTTCGTGTTTTTCCTCAACCTGCTGGCCTGCACGGTACATCGCATACGCGGAGAGTTGAAACGCAACCACTGGCGGCATTATGGACCGGATATCATCCACGTGGGCATCTTGTTTATAATTATAAGCGCGATGATCTCGTTTTTCGGCAGGCAGGAGGGGCAACTTGTGCTGACCAGGGGGGAAGCAAACGCGCTCCCCAATGGATACAAAATCACCCTGCTTGATTTCAGTGAGGATCGTTATGCCGACGGTTCGGTCAAGGAATGGCATTCCAACGTTCGCCTGACCGATCCCGGCGGGAAGGAGCGGGTTGAGGACATTCGTGTCAACCACCCGGTGTCCGCCGGATATCTCTCACTATATCTGATAAGCTTTTGGCGGTTACCGGAACTGATTCTTTCAGACACCGGCGGCAACCGGTATACCCTGCTTCCTCGGGAAAGAATCGCCGGCCGTGATCAGACCGCCATATTTTTGGGTTTGGAAAAGGAATCGTCCTCACCGGCTCCCCTTGTGGTCATGGAGCTGCGGACCGGAAGCAACGCGGCCGCGGTGCGGAAAAGCTTCAGGCCGGGAGACGAGATACTGCCGGGGCTTTTACTGAAACAAACGGCCACCAGAACCATAAACGTGTTTCAAATAGGATATGACCCCGGCTTCTTTCCTCTGATGGTTTCATTCTTAATAATAGCCGGAGGACTGGGCATTACTTTTTGCCAACGGCTGCACCGGGGGAAGAATACATGATTTCACAACTTGGTTTTTTTTGCTTCGCCGCGTCCGCCGTCATACAGGCAGTATCTCTTTTCCGGCAAAAGACCGATCCCTTAAGCCTCTTCTTATTGCCGGCCGGGTCGCTTTTACTCTTTGCGGCGATTATCGAGCGCAGTATTTTAATCGGCTTTCCGGCCGTGACTAACACCTTCGAATCCCTTGTGTTTTTTTCCGCGGTAACCGGGGCCATCCTGTTCTTCTACCGTCTGCGCCTGGGTTCGCGCACCCTGGTCCGAATATCGGACAGGGAGACCGGGGCCCGCGCCCCGGTCCGCACGACGGCTCATGCTTCGGTCCAGTCCGACTGCTTTTTATTGTTCGGCGGCAGTATGTTCGTTGTCCTCCTGCTGGCGCTGGCCTCCTCGCCACTGGCCCCGAGTACGGTCAGGCCCCCGGTCCCCGCCCTGCGCTCAGCCTGGCTGGTACTGCATGTGACCCTGGCCTTTATCGGTGAGGCCTTCTTCTCGGTCTCATTCGTGGCCGCACTTATCTACCTGTTTTCTTCTGACGCGGAGAAACAAAAGGCATTGGACAGGATCATCTACACCACCATCGCCGTAGGCTACCCGATTTTTACGGTTGGGGCGCTGATTTTCGGTGCGGTCTGGGCGCAGTATGCCTGGGGCCGCTACTGGGGCTGGGACCCAAAGGAAACCTGGGCCCTGGTCACCTGGCTGGTGTACACCCTTTACCTGCATTTCCGGTTCATCCGCCGTAAAACCGGGATGGTTCCGGTGCTGATAGCGGTGATCGGATTTTTATTTACGCTGTTCACATTCCTGGGGGTAAACTTTCTTTTGTCGGGTTTACACAGTTACAGCTAGTCAAAGGATCTTCTTCAGGCGCAGGGAATTACCCACCATAAGCAGGCTGCTCGCGGTCATGACCGCGGCCGTAACGATAAAATTCTTTGACGCGCTGAATGGTCGTGAAGATGTTTTTAACTCCTCCTTTTTGCGCCCCGCATACCGGACGCGTGCAAAATACCCTGTATAAATAATAGCCGCCCCGAAAGTTATCAAAAAGGAGGAGTTTCCGTTTTTTTCTGATTGTTTTCGTTTTACCCGATATTCCGCTGATTGCTTTTATCTACCGTTGTTGCCTTCAAGGGCGTCCAGCTCGCGTTCCTTGTCCCTGATCACGGCAAGCACGGCTTCCGGGGAACGGGCCTCAAGCAGACTGTTCCTTACGCCCTTGTCCCTGAGAACTAGGGACAGCCTTGCCAATACGTGTAAGTGGACGGACAATTGGGGAATAATCACCGCAACCATTATCCTGACCGGCCGGCCGTCGTAAGCCCTGAAATCAATCCCGGTTTGGGACAAACCCAAAAAAAGGAGGGGTCGGGGGGTGATATCATAGGATACCGAACGGGCATGGGGAAAGGCGACCCCGTTTCCCACCGCCGTGGTATGGGATTCCTCGCGCGCCGTAATATCTTTCAACAGCGCGTCCGTGTTTTTAAGGATACCTTCGGAAGCGGCCGGGGCCAGTAATTCTTTAAGGGCGGCGGTCTTTTCTTCCGCTCTCAGGTTCAATACAATATGGGAGGGAGGGAGCATGCGGTGGACCTGCACCTCGAAATCATCAAGGGTCTTTTCCAGATCCGCCAGAAAATTCTCGGAGGAATCATTCATCTCCGACTCGATCCATTCGATCAGTTTCTCCTTGCTGAAACGGAACTGGTTGGCGATTTTCATGGACGGGAGTGTTTTCTCTTTGGCCAGCTTTATTACTGTCTTTACGTTAAGCCTGAGAATTTCAGCCAGCTCATCGGCGGTTATAAAGTCTTTGTATTCGCAGAACATATTTTCCTCCGAAATACGTTATAATACTTTATTTTAATCTATAATTATATATATAACTTTGTTTTTTTGTCAAGTAACATCTTTAGGGCATATGTGTTATCCTTGAACGGCGCATTCCGCCGCAGTATATTAGACCTATCATGAATCATTTTGATGACGCGGCGGCGGGCTGGGATAAAAATGCGGATCACGTAAGGCGGGTGCGCAGAATAGCCGCGGAAATTAAGAAAAGCATTCCCCTTTCCAAAACATGGTCGGCGCTTGAGTTCGGCAGCGGGACCGGCCTGTTGAGTTTTATGTTGAAATCCCGCCTGGCACATATCACCCTTATTGACACCTCCGCCGAGATGGTAAAAGCCGCGCGGCAGAAACTGGCAAAAACAAAAACAGGAAATATGTTGGTATTAAAGCTGGACTTATTGTCCAACCCACATCACGCAACCTATGATTTCATCTATGCCGTGATGAGCCTGCATCATATCGATGATATCCCGAAAATCCTGGGCATTTTCTTCTCACTGCTGGCGCCGGGCGGGTATGTCTGCGTGGCGGACCTGGTGCGGGAAGACGGATCGTTTCACGCGCAGGTTCCGGGTTTCGGGGGGCTTCATGGTTTTAGCCAGGAGTATTTAAAAAAGCAGCTTACGGCGGCCGGGTTTACGGGCATAACCTATAAAACCGTCTACACCGTCAAACGAACGGGTGATCACAAACACGGCGGCTATCCGCTGTTTCTGATGACGGGAAAGAAACCGTAAAAAACCGACCGGTAAGCCCGGGGGTGAAAGCGGCATAAATATCCCGGCATCTTTTCGCCGGGCGTCGGGCTGGAAGGCCCGCGGGCGAAAAAAAGCCGTGGGAGGTCCGTAGGAGGGAAAAAAACCGCGGATTTTGGTCCGCGGCTTTTCCTCCTTTAATTATCATTTATTGCCGGACGTTCTACTGCCGGACATAGCTTCTGAACGCTATATCCCATATCTGTTGAGCCGCCAACCAAGATGAATATCCATTTGGATAAATATCCTCTCCGCTCGCGTTCTCATACCCGCCAAGACACAGAGGGTAATCATGTTTAATCAGAAAGGTATACTTATTACTCGAGGTCACATACACACCGGAAAATTCGAAGGTATACCAACCATCAGGATGAGCGGACTGAACAACTACCGCGCCTGATTGCCCGAGTTGCGCATCAAAGTTTCTCTCCCCGTCATATAACTCCAGGTAAATTTGGTTATCAAAGTAATTTCCCGAAGATTCATCCGCCAGGTATAAATCTATTTTGATGAGTTCTCCTGTCTTACCCGCGGTAAATACCACACTGATATCATTATATTGATTGGTATGAATATCACGAACCTCGGTCTGCGCCTGGTCAAGCTGCTCGGTGGGGTCCGGTTCCGTGTTGCCGTCGCCCGGCTGATCCGGGAATACAATCTCAACCTCTATGTCACCGTTCACAAACTGTAACTGCACCGTGGCCGTGGTGACCTGGCCGGCCAGAACCGTCACATCGATGCTGCCGGTGAATATCATATTGCTTTCCGGAAGTTCCGGGTCCGGGGCATCATAGGCGTCAACACTTACTGTGTAGTTACCCGGCACCAGGTTCTCAAAACGCAGGCTTTCCCCGGGCAGGCCGGTAATTCCGTTGTTATAAGGAACGTCAATCCCCGTCAACACCACCACGTATGAGCCCACATCGGCCTGGGTCGCCGCCCGGCTCTGGTTCCCGGGCAAGGTGATACTCACCACACCCTTGTCCACGGGAACCTGTACGCCGTCGTTATCATTAAACTGGTTCAGCATACCGATATTACAACCGCACAGCAGCACAAGCGCCGCTATTATCGACAATAAACATTTCATAAAAATCCTCCTTAAAAGTTAGGGCAGGTCGCGCCCACATGTTTTGTATGGGTATAATACGTATATGGGGAGTTTTTTTTAATCATACTTTTATATGAAAACGGAAAAATTTGCCTTCTTGTCGGCCCGCCTCGGTCCCCCGGTCTATGCCGATATTTCCAGCCGGCACAGCAATGTTAAATTTGTACCATGTAAGAGCGAGCCAAACAGAAAAGTCTTTTATTTTAGAAAAATATTATCGGACAAATTTAAAATTACTTACCGGAGCAGCATATACCGGCAATTTTTGCTGCAGCCGGTACCTTTACATAGGGCCGGCCTTAACCTATACTGCTTGATGAACACGTGTTCATTGCCATGAATGAATATAATCTGCATCCGCATCGCAGGCGCAATATTCTCACTGGTGAATGGGTTCTGGTTTCTCCCCATCGCACCAAAAGACCCTGGCAGGGAAAGGTGGATGAAGCTTCCGGTCCCACCGCACTAAAGTATGATCCGGACTGCTATCTCTGCCCGGGGAATACGCGTGCTTCCGGCCAAAAAAACCCCCGGTACAAAAATACCTTTGTTTTCATCAATGACTTTTCCGCTTTATACCCGGATATGCCCGAAACCGGGAGTTCTCATCCCCTGCTTACGGCCCACAGCGAAAAAGGCATCTGCAAGGTTATCTGTTACACGCCGCGACACGATCTCACCATGCCGCTTATGTCCGAACCCACCATCCGCGAGATTATCCGAATCTGGATCAGGGAGTATAAGGAACTCGGCAGCCGGCCCGACATCGCGTACGTGCAGATCTTCGAGAACAAGGGCAGGCGTATGGGCGCCTCCAATCCGCACCCGCACGGACAGATCTGGGCCAACCAGTCCGTGCCCGTGCTCCCGTATAAAGAAACCCAGGCGCAGGGACAGTACGCGCGGTCTACGGGCGGCTGCCTGCTCTGCGATTACCTTTCCGTGGAACTGGAAAAAAAAGAACGCATTATCCTGGAAAACCGGGATTTTGTCTGTCTGGTGCCCTTCTGGGCGGTGTGGCCTTACGAGGTGATGATCCTGCCCAAGTCACATCAGCCGGACATCACCAGTCTGTCCCCGGACCAGATTAGCGGGTTGACGTCCATACTGAAAAAAACTACCGTCCGCTACGACAACCTCTTTAACACCTCTTTCCCCTACTCCATGGGTATCCATCAGTCTCCCATAGACGGCGGACCGGATGAGGCCTGGCATTTTCATTTTCATTTTTTTCCTCCCCTCCTGCGTTCGTCCACGGTGGCGAAATTCTTTGTGGGCTATGAGATGCTGGCCATGCCGCAGCGGGACATTACCCCTGAGCAAAGCGCGGAGGTGCTGCGTGGTCTGCCCGATATCCACTACTTGCAGGAGAAATAACCCATGGCGTCATTAGCACGCGTACGCGAAGCGTTGAACGGGGAAAAATTATCGGGGCTACTGTCCGCCCTTTACGGTAAGGAGGAACTACCCGCACAGAAGCGGCGTTTGCTCCGGTTGTGCGATCTTATAGCCCCCCTTGCCTCCCCGGTGGATGATATGCATGTGTTCAGCGTACCAGGCAGAACCGAACTGGGCGGGAATCATACGGACCATAACCACGGCCGAGTGCTGGCCGCGGCCGTGCACCTGGACACCCTGGCAATCGCAGCCAAAGCCGTCAATGATATGGTTGAGTTAACCTCTGAAGGCTTCCCGGACAAAATTACACTGAAACTCGACACCCTTGAACCGCGCGCAAAGGAAAAAAATACCACCGCGGCCCTTGTACGCGGCGTGGCCTCCGGCCTCAAAAAGAAGGGTTACGCCATTGGGGGCTTCAAAGGTGTTATTTCCGGCGCCGTACCCATGGGCGGGGGGTTGAGTTCATCGGCCTCCCTGGAGATCCTCTTTGTCACCATCCTGGACCACCTCTATAACGCGGGAAAGATACCCGTCATCGAGGCCGCCGGGATCGCCCAACGCGCGGAGAATGATTTTTTCGGCAAACCCTGCGGCCTGATGGATCAACTGGCCTGCGCGGGCGGGGGCATAGAAGCCATGGATTTTGCCGACCCCGCCGCGCCCCGTATCCGCACCATCCACGCCGGGTTCAGGGAACACGGGTACATTCTCACGGTGGTGAATACGGGCGGCAGCCACGCGGACCTTACCGCCGAGTATGCCTCCATTCCGGCGGAGATGCGCACCGTGGCCGGGGCCCTCGGAAAAAAATATTGCGCCGAGCTTTCAACTAGGTCGTTGGTAACGGCGCTGCCGGTGTTGCGTAAACAGGTGGGAGACAGGGCGCTGCTGCGCGCTTTTCATTTTTTAGCTGAAAACCAAAGGGTTAAAATCCAGGCCGGTCTGCTCAGGGCCGGAAAAATCAATCAATACATGGACCTGGTCAATGAATCGGGCGCATCGTCCTGGATGCTTCTGCAGAACTGCCATACTGCGTCCAACCCGCGCAGTCAGCCCATCCCCCTGGCCTTGACCATGACCCGACTTTTTCTTATGAGAGACGGGGCCTGCCGTGTTCACGGCGGAGGGTTCGCCGGGACCATCCAGGCCTATATTCCGGAAAAAAAGTTCAAGGAGTATACGGACTATATGGGGGCCGTGTTCGGCGGGGGGAGCGTCATCCCTCTGCGGATCCGCGGGCAGGGAGCGCTGAAAATAGTTTAGGCCGCCCGCCAAGTCACGCGGTAAATCCGGCAGCTGTCCCGCGCAGTACGGGAAGCTCGGCGGTGGCCGTTAAAATTCACCAACAGCAGTAATCAGGCCGCGGCCCCCGTGCCGTGTGGCGGCGGCGCCACGCGGCGGCCGCCTCAGCCGCCGCGGCCCGAGCTTCTATATATAAAAAGCCGCATGCAAGACAGGCGGTTTTTTTATGCACCGGCGCTTTCCCTGCGTACGGGAAGCAGGATATGAAAAGCGGTACCCTTGCCGCGCTCGCTTTCAATTTTGATCTCACCCCCGTGCAGGTTGACGATCTGCCGGCAGACCGCAAGTCCCAGTCCCGTACCCTTGGCCTTGGTGGTAAAAAATGGATCAAAGATTTTCTCAACATGCTGTTTGTCGATACCCATTCCATTGTCCCTGATTACGATTCGTACCTGTATACTGTTGTTTTCCGTGCAGACCTCTATCCACCCTCCGTCCGGCGGAAGCGCGTCGCAGGAATTATTAAGTATATTGGAAAGCAGTTCCTTTAACTGCAGTTGGTCCGCCTGAATCACCATCTGCTCGGTAGGGCCGATTCTCTGCCTGATCGACAACCGCTTCTTTGTCCCGAACTGGCTTCGGCACAGGTGCACGCATTCCTCGATAACCGGGTTGAGTGGGATGTCTTCGTACTGCGGGGTTTTTATACGCGAATAAAACAGGAGGTTGTTGATGATCTGGTCGCTTTCCTGCACCTTTTTTCGGATGTTCTCGAGATATTTTTCCAGCAGCGGATTTTGGGCCTTTTTCCCTATGTTGTAGGCTGCCATGTTTATGGTGGCCAGCGGGTTACGCAGCTCGTGCGCTACCGTGGCGGCCAGGGTGCCTATGTCGGAAAGGCGCCTGGCCTTCTCCAACTCCAGGCGCGCGTCCAGAAGCTCCTTTGTACGCTCTTCCACCATGGTCTCTAGCGTCTTCTTGTCGCGGGCCAGAATGTCCTCAGCGGCCTTGCGCTGGGTGATGTCATGCACCATGCCCAGTGAGCGGACCACGCTGCCCGCGTCGTCACGGATATGTATGCATTTTTCATGCACAATGCGCAGCACGCCGTCCGATTTACGAATCAGGCGGTGCTCTATCTCGTAGCCTTCTCTTGAGTTTTGTACCGATTCCTTGAATACTTTGTCCAGGAAAACGCGGTCGTTCGGGTGCACCAGTTCCAGAAAAGCCTCGTAGGTAACCGTAAACTCATGGGGATCGACGCCGAAGATGCGGTAGGTTTCCGCGGACCAGGTAAGCCGGTTTTGTGTCAGGTCCAGCTCCCAGCTCCCCAGGTGCGCGATCTCCTGGGTTATCTGCAGGCGCGCCGCGCTTTCCCGCAGGTCTGCGCTGCGTTCCCTGACCAGTTCCTCCAGGTGCTCCCGGTGCTTTATCAGCTCGGCCTCGGCCTGTTTCCGCTTGGTGATGTCAATGCCCATCTCCAGGATCATGGTTGTACCGTCCGCTTCGGGAAACGGGTAATCGTAGATATCATAAATCCGCCCGTCCGGCCCGGTCCACTCCCGGTTCTGCGGCTGCTTGGTTTCCAGGACCTTATAGGTTTCACAGTCCTCGCAGGACTTGTCTCTATTGAAAAGATACTCATAACAACGCCTGCTTTGCGAATCTCCGAAGCGGTCGATGAAATATTTATTGGCAAAGGGCACGCGGTAGTCTTCGGTGAGAAGCACAACGTACACCGGCAGGCTTTCCAGCACACTGAACAGGCGCTGGCGTTCCCTCACCACATCGAACGCTCGTTTGCGCACCCGCTCTTCCAGCTCCTCGTTGGCTTTTTTCAGCTCCTCCTCAAGGCGCTTGCGCTCGGTGATGTCCACAACCGCCACCACGCTTCCGGCAACTTTTCCGTTCACGTCGAATATGGGGGCCGCGCTGTTATTAATAACCTTTTTGGTACCGTCGAAACATCTTATACGCATCACCTGGTCAAATACCGGCTTGCCGATACCCACGACCAGGGCCGAGGCCCATTCCTCCGGCAGCACCTCCCTGCCCGAATCGACCCACCATGCCTTATATTGTTTGTAATTCATCAGGGTTTTTGCCGGCGGGCGATTCTTTCCCCAGATTTCTTCAAATACCCTGTTGGCAAGAATCGTATACCCCTCAACATCTGTGACGGCTATGCCCACCGGCGAGTTCGTTAAAATAGTTTCCAGCTTCTTACGCTCCATCTGCAGCGAAACCTCAATGTTTTTGCGCTGGAGGATCTCTAATTTGAGTCCCTTATTAATCTGCATAAGCTCCTTGTTAAGCTTCTTTATTTCCTCCTGCTTGCGTTTTTGCTGTGAGATATCAGTAAGCGCCACGCGGCAGCGTTTCTCGTACCCCTGCTCACCCCGCATTGACAGGCCTACCGCCTGGACATAGATGGAACTGTTCTTTTTGGTATAACATTCCAGTTCAAGTTGATGCTTGGCATATGAAGAGTGAATGCTTTTTAAAAATTCCTTGAAAGACGAACGGAACCCTGGTCTAATAAAACCATCAAAGTCCCTGCCGATCAGACCCGCGCGTGAATAGTCTAAAAGCTCGGCCGCGGCCAGGTTGCATTCCAGGATACGTCCCCGGGGGTCCAGGGTGAGTATGGGCACCGGGGAAAACTCATACAACTCTGTGTATCTGCCCGACGTCTCACGGGCCTCCCGCCTGGCCGCCTCCAGTTCCCTTTCCCGAGCGTCAAACTCAACCCGCAGGATCTCAAACTCATGTTGCAGTTTCATTAATTCAAAATCGTGTGTGTTGTAAATGGGTCGGCCTTTCCCCATATGATTACTCTCACCCCCGCTTTTTCTGTTTGCCGCCGGATTTCCCAAGCTGCTCCCGTGCTTCCGCCAGCGCGGTCTCCAGTTCCTTCAGCCTGCTTATATCGCTGAAAGTGATCACCACTCCGTCAATCACGTTATCCAGGGTTCGGTAGGGAATAATACGCATCAGGAACCATCTGTGATCCACAGCCTCAATCTCGATCTCCCTGAAAATCAGGGTCGCCAGCACCTGGTTCACGTCCTCTCTCATGCGGTCGTACTTGAACCTGGAAACGATGTGATCGATCGGCCTGCCCACGTCGCTGGGAATAAGATTGGTAATCTTGGTCGCCTCCGGCGTAAACCGCTTGACATTCAGGTTGTTGTCCAGGAAAATTGTAGCCAGCTCGGTGGAGTTAAGCAGATTTTTCATATCATTATTTGTCTGGGTCAACTCATCAACCTTGTTTTGCAGCTCGGCGTTCACCGTCACCATCTCCTCATTCAGGGACTGCAGCTCCTCGTTGGCGGACTTTAACTCCTCTTGGGAGGTTTCCATCTCTTCGATCGTGGTATGTAAATATTCTTTGGTATAGTGAAGCTCTTGTTCCAGTTCGGCCACCCCGGATTTATGCTTGGATGGGGCGGTGTTTATACGACCGGGCTTGTTCTCCTGTTTGTCCTCCTGAATACCCTCAAACGCGATCATGATTATGCCTTCCATGTCCGCGGGTTTGGTGAAGGGTTTTACAATCATGTTGACTCGCTCGAATCCACCGTTTGTTTCAACCTTTAGGTTGTGTATGGTCACGTCCGTTTTTTTTACGACCGCCTTACGTACCGCGCTCGTAAGATCAAAGCGAATCTCCTCCCTGGCCATGGCGAAGATATTCATATTCGCCCTGCCGCTTGCGGGTTCCAGGTATTTGCCCGTACGACCATGTATATACAGGATCTCACCATTATCATTGATAAACACCGCCGGGTGGCCGAATATTTCCAAAAGCTTCTCATTGACCAGGTCCGAGATGTTCGCCGCGCCTCTTTTTCCGTCTTCCACGGGAGCGGGTTGTTTATCATGCATGGCGGAAAGCAGGGTTGAAGGAAACTCAATCATTTCCGGGCCCGTGTTCGCCTGTTTCGTGCGCGTGAATATTTTCCATTTGCCGTCCACCGTTACAAATAGGTTGTTCAGCGACCCGACGGTTTCGGCACTGCCCAGAAACAGCAGCCCCGACGGGTTGAGCGCGTAGTGAAACAGGGGCAGCAATTTTTTTTGCAGCTCCGAAGTAAGGTAGATCAACAGGTTGCGGCAAAGGATCAGGTCCAGTTTGGTGAAGGGCGGATCGGTTATAAGGTCCTGCGGCGCGAAAACTATCATCTCCCTTATGTCTTTTTTCACCCGGTACTGGTCGTCCTCCTTGGTAAAATATTTATGCATGCGCGGCGCGGCCACGTCGGCCGAGATATTGGCCGGGTAAATTCCTGCGCGCGCTTTTTCCACCGAATCCTTGTCTATATCAGTGGCGAATATCTGGAACCTGTAATCGGAACTCAGTTTCGCGGCCTCAAGATACTCCCGTAAAATGATTGCCAGGGAATAGGCTTCCTCCCCCGTAGAACAGCCAATCACCCAGGCCCGCATGGTGCTTCCCTTGGGCCTGTTCTTAAGGAGCAGAGGAAGACCTTTTTCCTTCAAAGCCTCAAACCCCTCGGGATCACGAAAAAAATTTGTTACCCCGATAAGCAGTTCCTTGAATAAAAGCTCCAACTCCTGGGGGTTTATCTGCAGGTAGCGCAGGTATTTGGCCACCGTGTTCAGTTGGTGCAGGTTCATACGCCGTTCAATGCGCCGGTACACGGTATTTTTCTTATAGAAAGAAAAATCATGCCCGGTCTGATTGCGTAAAAGCAGGAATATCTTCCGCAGGGTGTTGTGGGTGTGCCTGCTGATACCGGACATCTCCCGGGGAACCTTTGTAAAATAGCGCGCATAATTGATCAGCTTGCCCGGCAGCTCCCCGGCCGCGGCCACGTAATCGACCAGACCGGTATCCAGCGCGCTTCTGGGCATACCGTCATACTTGGCCGACTCAAGGCTCTGCACCATGACCATACCCAGCCTGGCCTTGATTTCCTTGATGCCCAGAGTGCCGTCCGTGCCCATGCCTGAAAGAATGACGGCGATGGCCCGCTCCTCCCGGTCCTGGGCCAGGCTCCTGAAAAAGAAATCGATGGGCATGCGGATACCCTTGACGGTCACGGGGGTCAGCAGGTGCAGCTTGCCGTGCATCAGGGACATGTCCTTGTTCGGCGGGATTACGTAGATGCGGTTGGGCCGCACCGGCATGGCGTCTTTGGCCTGGCAGACCTTCATGGAAGTGATACGCTGCAGGATCTCGGGCATGATGTCCTTGTGACGGGGGTCAAGATGCTGAACGATGACAAAGGCCATACCCGTATCGGGGGCCAGGCTGGAAAAAAACTGCTCAAGCACTTCTATGGAACCGGCCGATCCGCCGATGCCCACAATATAAAAATCGTTTTTCTTGGCGCGGACGGCGGAAGCCTTTTTACTATCATTACTTTTTTTTGAAATATTACCGGATTCCGTAATTCCTCCTTCGTTTGAAGGTAGTAAACTTCAAAAAAAACCAAGACTACAATGATAGCCGGTATTTCCGGTTATAGCAAGCGGTTTTCACATAAAACGCGATGAAAAGCCGAATGACACGGCACCGAACCCACGCGCCGCGGTATTTACGGAAAATGGTCAGAGAATAGGCGAAAAAACAGTTTGAATCAGCAGCAGCCGCTCGGTTAAAATATAAACAAGGAGATGCTTTTATGCCCGTACGAAAAGGAAGAGCCGTTTGGCAGGGCGGCTTTAAAGAAGGTAAGGGATACATGGAAACCGGCGAGGGAGCGATCCGGGGGGATTACAGCGTGGCCTCCCGCTTTGAAAACGCCCTGGGCACAAACCCCGAGGAGCTGATCGCGGCCGCGCACGCCGGCTGTTTTTCCATGGCCCTGGCCCTGCTTCTGGGCAATGCCGGCTTTACCCCCACAAAGATCGAAACCCAGGCCGAGGTCTCTATTGAGCCGGAAGACGGAGGGTTCGCCATCAAGGTGATCACCCTGACAGTAGAGGCCGAGGTACCCGGCCTAAACAAGGACAAGTTCAAAGAAATCGCCCGGCAGGCCAAGGAGGGCTGCCCGGTGTCAAAGGCCCTGGCGTCCGTGCCGCAGCTTAATCTCGAGACGATTCTGCTGTAGGGGTGAGGCAAGGCCGTTTTATGGCCGCAAAATGCCGCAGGCGGCCCCAAAGCCTTTAATTCAATTCAAGGACCAGTTTCAGGCCGCTTTCGATATTTTTTATTACTACGGGCCGCAAATTTCTCACCATATCCGTAAGACAGTCTTTATGCAAAGTCACAATCTGTGAAATATTGACAACCGAGTCTTTAGGCAGACCGGATTCCTTTTTAGAGAGAAAGATATTTCCCGGCGCGTCGGCCAGCCCAACGTTTGAGGTTATGACGGCGCAAATTACCGTATGTATCCTGCTTCTATTAAAATAATCGGCCTGAAGTATCAAAACGGGCCGCCGGAAACCAGGGGATGATCCTTCAGGCATTCCGAGATTCGCCCACCAGATCTCACCACGATTCAATATCGTCTCCGCCTGACAACACCTTTTCCTGTTGCGCGATCAAGGCCTTGTCCATCTCCGAAGATTCCCGTGAATAGATCTCATTCAACCTTTGCGTGACCGAATCGCTTCTGTGATGATCGATAAATTCCTCAAGAGCCTGTGCGAACAAACGGCTGCGGGGGATGCCAAGCCTGGCGGCGGTTTTTTCAGCCTGTTTAAATAATTCTTCAGGGAGGGACACTGCTGTTTTCATATCATAAGTATAACTAATGTTATACCAATTGTCAATGTATAGCTCCTGGAACAATGGGCCGTCCGGGCCGCGTAGTATCGGTGACCCGTACGTTGTCGCCCGCTACCTGTATTTCTCCCGCAGCGATGCGTATAATTTGTTATATTTCTCGTGAATCATCTTACGGTCGAACTCCCAAAAATCGCTCAGCATGACGTCCAACTCGGCTTCTGAGAAATATTTTTCCGATTCGGGGAAAAATATATCGTCCTCTTTCTTGATATGCTTGGGGTAAAAGTCAATCAAAAACGAGATGGTCTCCACCACCGTATCCAGGCTCGTCGCGTCGCCACCAATAAAGCGGTCCTTGCCCTCAACCAGCCTGCCCACAACCTTGCGGGCATTGATATGCTCGTTTATAAGATCGTTCATCATAAATCTGTCCCGGCTGTTCAGGTTCTTATTTTCCAGGGCCTTGAACAGGATGTCCTCCTCCTTGCCGTGGTGGGTCCGGTCCGCGTAGCTCCTGATAAAATCCACAAACGTGTCGATGATAAGCGCGTCGACCCTGTTGTATTTTGTGATGAGATCAAGCTCCCTGCCGGCCAGGACAAGCATCTTCTCTATCAGCCTGTGCTCGATCATTAATGGTCCCCGTGGTTTCATATAAGCCTCCTTTCAAATCCGCGGCGCCGAACACCTGCGTGCAAGTCTGCGACGCCGCGGCCCGGCATATTGCCTTAAAACCTTAGGTCCAGCGCGCTCATGCGCCTTTGCAACTCGCGCACCGTCTGGGTCTCCTGCTGTTCCGAGTCCGCCTCAAAGGTCACGGAAAAACGTACGTACGCCCCCGCCTCGTCCCATGGTACCGTAGAGATAAGGCAGTTTCGGATCAGATAATCGGAAAACTCCGCCGCTGAGTGAAACTCGGTGCCGTCACCCGCGGCCCGCGGGGCCTTCACGTAGCAGTAAAAAGATCCCCGGGGGTTGCGGGCGTTAAACCCCAGCTTATTCAGCGCGTCCACCAGCAGGTCGAACCTGCGCGAATACTTTTTAACCGTAACAGCGGTTATCTCCCCGTGTTCCAGGGCCGTGATCGCCGCCTTTTGGATGGCCCTGAACTGGCCGGAGTCCGTGTTGTCCTTTACGTCAGCGTAAGCCCGCACGGCCTTTGAATTACCGCATACAAAACCGATCCGCCAACCGGTCATATTGAAGGTCTTGGACAGCGAATGCACCTCCACCCCCACGTCCATGGCGCCGTCTACGGAAAGAAAACTTAACGGTGTATAACCGTCATAGGTCAAGGCCGCGTAGGCCGCGTCATGGATTACGACAATGCCGTTTTTCCGCGCAAACGCCACAACTCGTTTAAAAAATTCCCGTGAGGCAACCGCGCCCGTGGGATTGTTGGGGTAGTTCATGTACATTGCCTTGGCCTTTTTCAACACGTCCGTGGGAACCGCGTCCAGGTCGGGCAGAAAGCCGTTGGATTCCAGCAGGGGCAGATTATACACGCCGCCGCCCAGGTATTTGGTATAGGTAGCCGATACCGGGTAGCCGGGGACGGTGGTCAAAAGCACATCGCCGGGGTTGATAAAACAGATAGGCAGCAGGGCCAAGGCGGGTTTTGAGCCAATGGCGTGCACGATCTGCCGCTCCGGATCAAGGCCGCCCACACCAAACACACGCCGCAGGAACCCGGCCGCCGCCTGTTGAAACTCAGGAATGCCGTTGTCCGCATACCGGCGGTTTTCGGGCCTGCCCGCCTCCGCGGCCAGGGACGCCACCACCAGGGGATCGGCCGGCCAATCGGGCTCGCCCACGCCCATATCGATCAGTGGTATGTCGGGGTGCTCACGCCGGGCCGCTGATTTGGCCCGCTTGATCAGCTCAAACTTATAAATTTCTGTGGCCTTACCGAAGTTTCTTCCCCCCAGCCGCTCGGCTATCTTGTCGTCAAAAAAATTCATTCATTTCTCCGTTTACCGCCGCCGCGCCTCTATAAAATCCCTAAAAGCGGGCCTCGAACAATATGGGCTGGAACAACTCAACGGGATTCTCCGAGGGATCGTCCACGATGATTTGTTTACCGCCCACGCCGGTCACAATCTCATTGCGAAAATGCGCCCTCGCCCCGCGCAGACTTTCCGCCACGGCCGCGATTTCCTTGACCTCCACCGCGAACCTGTTCCAACCTCCCGGCTCCTGCCTTGTTCCCTCAGGCATGTTCTGCCCGCCCCCGGCCCCCGGGTTGGGCGCGCTCAAGACCAGCCGCAGGTTGCCGCGGGACAGCATGGCGAACGGAGGGGCGGGATGCATCTCCAGCGTGAAGCCCAACTGCTCCGTGTAAAAGGCGACAGCCGCATCAATATCATTTACAACATAACCAAGTTGAAATTCGAAGTCAAGCCGCTTTAAGACAACATCCGTCAATCGGCCGTTTCCACAAGCATGACCTGCCTGCCTTTCAGGCAGGCATATACCAGAGTACCCTTCTCCGAAAACTCCATTCTGATATATTCATACCCGCCGTAAGACGTACCGTTCACATTCACGTACTGCAGATCTTGCTTTGTGCTTATAAAGGCGAAGGCCGGGCCGCCTTTCATGGAGGGTGAAAAGCCGACGGCGAACACCGGGGACAAGGCGTCCCTAAAAGGACCGTAGGTTCTGCCTTTTATTTCCACGAAACATTTATTGCCTTTAAAGTAGGTCAGGCCGGCCCCGGAACCGTCCGGATACAGGGACGGGGCGGAGGCCAGGGAATAACCGTCCGAAACTTCGCTGTTTATGTTATAAAAATACCTGCCGTCCTTCGCATAATAAAAGGCGAACCCGCTGCCGGTCTCACTGAATACGAGCGGGAACGCGGACTCAAACCTCCGTAGCCGGTTCCGTTAATGTTGACATAATACTTTCCACCCGCTTTATAAATAAAGCCCCAGGCCGACCCTTTGGCGTTAAAATGGGGGGCATCGACCTCGTCATAAGGTCCGCAGATACTTCCGTGCATATTGTAATACTTTTTTCCGTCTTGCCGGTACATGTACCCCATATTCGTGCTGTTCCCCATAAAAAACGGACTGCTCGTCTTTTCATACGGACCGGAAGCCTTGCCGTCGATCACCACGTACTCATTCCCGTCCAGCCTGTACCAGAATCCGAAATGCGCGCCCTGCGGGTCAAACTCTGGTACCGTACACCCCTGGCACGGGCCGTATTCCTTCCCATTGATATTAAGCAGCTCTTTCCTTTCCCGGAAAAATTTGAAGGCGTATGAGCCGCCGTTAAAACTGAACCGGGGAAAGCCGGCCGCGAGGGACACACCGGATCGGACGGCTCAACACTGCCGGCCCGCATCGCCCGGCACGGGAAATGGTCATATACAATCGGGGAAAACTGCGCGTACGGCTATGATACCGCGCAGAGTATAGTGGTCGGTCTGCTGCTTGACGCCGGCGTTCCGGACCGCGGGCACCGCAAAAACATCCTTAATCCCGCGTTCCGCTATGTGGGTATCGGCATCAGGCCGCATACGGAGTACGGAACCAACTGCGTTCAGGACTTCGCCGGGGGTGTTGATAAATAATACATCACCGCATGGAGTACATGAAGTATTGTATTCTTTGGTATTTTATATATACTTAATAGAGGAAAAATAAGTCCTGCCCAAAGGAGTGTGTAATCATGTATGAGAAAATGGCTGAAATGCGCTGCCCGAAATGCGATTCCAAAATGGAAACGGTGGAGTATGAAGGCGTTAAAATAGAAAGATGCAAAAACTGCAAAGGTATCTGGTTTGATCTGCTTGAAAAGGACGAATTAAAAGCCAAACCGGGCTCCGAGGCGGTTGACAGCGGCAATAAACATACGGGAAAAGAATATAATAGGAAA